>CAVOWY010000007.1:0-155070 GCA_963700295.1 uncultured Actinomycetes bacterium
GTCAACCGGGTCGGTCTGGTACGCGAGCGACTGCGCGTAGACGGTCATGAGCTCGGCATACCGGTCGGCATCGAGCCCCGCGTTGTCGCGCACTTGCCGAAGCGCCGCCAGGAGCGACGCGTAGAACGCCTCCTGGTGCTCCTCGTTGATGAACGCCGGCCAGTAGTCCTCGATCCAGTCGTTCTCGCGCGCATTGCCGAAGCGGGTGACGGTCTTCTGGGCGGCCACCGCTCCCGCGTACAGGCTGCCGTCCACGGTCACGTTGAGTGTCACCTGCTGACCCTCGAAGAGGAACGTGTGGGTGACGGGGATGTCGTCGGTGACCGTCTCGTCGAGGGTGATGGACGGGTAGATGACGCCTTCAGGCAGCCCGACCGAGCAGCCCGCGAGCAGAGCGGGCAGCAGGAGTGCGATGACGAGCGTTCGGCGCACGGGGGCCTCCAGCGGGGCGGGTGGGAGTGCGTGCAGCAACACCGATGCCGAGCATACCCGAACACGACCCGCGCGCGATGGGTACGTTCACTTCTGTCCGGTCGTCGTCGCGAGGAGTCCCGTCATGTCCGCACGTTTCGGGTTCGTTCCGGTCGTCCCGCCGTTTGCCGGTGCCGGTCAGGAAGAGACCGTCGTGGCCGCTTACATGGCGCGGCTCGAATCCCTCGGCGGCGTGCGGTGGCATGCCGAGGACTTCGGCGATCCGGAGCCGCTGTGCTTCGTGATGGTCACTGGCGGCACCGAGCGCGCGCTGCTCGACTCACACGAGCAGCGTGAGGCGGCGCACCCCGGCGAGCCGGTGCTGCTCGTGGCGCACCCGGGCAACAACTCGCTCCCGGCCTCGCTCGAGGTGCTCGCGCGGCTGCACCAGGACGGCACGCAGGGGCGCATCGTCTACCTCCGCGGTCCCGACGACGCCGAGGGCCTCGCCGCGCTCGAGAGCGCGCTTCACGACCTGCGCGTGCGTGCGACGCTCCGCTCGGCGCGGATCGGACTCGTGGGTGCGCCCTCCGACTGGCTGGTGGCCAGCTCGCCCGACCCGACGGTCGTCGCCGAAGTGTGGGGCCCCGAGGTGGTGTCGATCCCGCTCGACGACCTGACCGCTGCGATGGACTCGGCTGCTGAGACGGACGTGGAGGCGGGCGTGGCCTCGCTCTCTCGAGATGCCACCGAGACGGTCGAGCCTGCGGCGGACGACCTCACCGCGGTTGCGCGCGTGTACGAAGGCCTGCGCGTGCTCGTGAGAGAGCACCGCCTCGATGCGCTCACGCTCCGCTGCTTCGACATCGTGCTTGAGCGCGGCACGAGCGGCTGCTTCGCGCTCTCGGAGCTCACCGACACCGGCGTGATCGCGGGATGCGAGGGCGATCTGGTCAGCACGGTCGGCCTGATGTGGGCGCAACTGCTCACCGGGCAGACGCCGTGGATGGCAAACCCCTCGGAGATCGATGAGGAGGCCAATGCGCTGCTCCTCGCGCACTGCACCGTGCCGCGCACGATGGTGGACGCCTACCGTCTGCGCTCGCACTTCGAATCCGGCCTCGGCATCGGCATCCAGGGGATGCTGCCGCTCGGGCCGGTCACGCTGCTGCGCATCGGGGGCTCGATGATGGACGCACTCTGGCTCGCCGAAGGGGAGATCGTGGCCACCGGCGATGCCGAGAACCTGTGCCGCACGCAGGTGCGCATCGCGCTCTCGCGTGGCGACGTGAGCGACTTGCTCTCGGCGCCGCTCGGGAATCACATCGTGCTCGTCTACGGCCACCACGCGGACAGGCTCGCGACCTGGTGGGAGAGCATGCTGTGACGGACGGGCGCGTCCGAGTACCGTGCTACGTAGTCCTCGCCGGGGGCCCGCGGCGCCTCGGAGGACATGCCTCCTCGGCGCCTTCCCCGGCTGCGGAGTGACTCCGCATAGCACTCGGACGCGCCCACTCGCACGACGAGCGAACGAGGATTAGACCGTACTTCGGCTTGCGGGCGCACGCCTCCCGCGGTACTCTCCAGAGGTAGTACCGCATAGGTAGTACCTCTGGGAGCGTGCCATGGCCAAAGTGAACATCTACATACCCGATGACCTGCTCGAACACGTGAACGCCGACGCGCTGGCGCTCGGACGGAGCCGCAGCTCCGTCGTGCAGGAGGCGTTGACCGAGTACGTAGCCACGAGAGCCGAATCCGAGCGGCGTACAGGCGTTGAGCGGGCGATCGCGATCGCCGATCGGATCGCGGCTCGGTGGGTCGAGAGCGATCGGCTGCCCGAGGTCGGCGGGAGCGAGTTCCTCATTGGCCTGACCCACGCTCCTGAGGGTGCAAGCGACGCTGAGGTAGTGCGGCGGATCATCGAGGAGCGATCGAGCCCCTCGGATGAGTAGTCGCTTGATCGTCCTGGACGCGTCTGTTGGCGTGAAGTGGTTCACGCCCAAGTCGGGGCGAGACGAGGCGCTTGCACTGCTCCACCGGGCTGCCGCAGGCGAGGTGACGCTCGTCGTCCCGGACCTGTTCGTGTACGAGGTCCTGCGCACAGTGCGCCGCAAAGACCGATGAGGCATCCGCCCGCGAGGCAGTGGAGTTCTTCGCTCAGCGGGAATCGTCACCGTGCCGCCAGTCGCACACGTTCTGCAGGCTGCGCTCGATCAGGCCGCCGCACTCGACTGCGACTTCTACGATGCCTGCGCTCCAGCGATTGCTCTGATGTCGGGCGCCGACCTCTACTCAGCGGACAGGCGGGCGCATGGGGCGTTTCCTGGAGTGACCCTCATCGGCTAGATGGCGATGGTGCGCGGCCCGGCACGGCGAGACCTAAGCGGAGTCACTCCGCAGGCGGGGAAGCCGATGCGGAGGCATGACCTCCGCATCGGTGCGGGCCCCCGCCGAGGACTACGCAGCGTGGTCTACGCCGTGCCGGGCCGAGAGCGCCGCCTACTCGTACTTCTTGAGAATCGCGCTGATGTCCCTCGGCGCTTCGGCATGCTTCCACATCGGCCGGTCGAGTTGCGGCAGGCCGTCCTGGTAGGTGAACGGTCCTCCTCGCGGTAGAACACGCCGATGCGGGATCTTGCACTCGTCCGGCGCGCAGGTGAGCTCGTGGAAGGTCGACATCGACAGGTCGAACGCCTGCGTGCGGTTGGTCGGGTCGTAGCCTGGCGCTCCTCGAGCTTGTACACGCGCTCCCGGAACCACTTGAACGTGTTGAGCTTGTTCCAGGTCACGCACGGCTGGAAGACGTCCACGAGCGCGAAGCCCTCGTGCGCGATCGCCTGCCGATAGAGCGCCTGTCAGGTGCTCGACGTCGCCGGCGAACCCGCGCGCCACGAACGTCGCGCCCTGCGGCGATCGCGAGGCCCACGGGGTTCACCGGCTCCTCGAGCACGCCGCCCGGCGTGCTCGGCGTCTTCATGACCTGGTCGGTGGTGGGGGAGGCCTGGCCGGTGGTGAGGCCGTAGATCTGGTTGTTGTGGACGATGGCGACCATGTCGATGTTGCGCCGCACGAGTGGATGAAGTGGTTGCCGCCGATGCCGTAGCCGTCGCCGTCGCCCATCTCCACGATCACCCTGAGGTCGGGGTTGGAGAGCGCGATGCCGGTCGCCAGCGGGCAGCGCGCGGCCGTGCAGGGCGTGGAAGCCCTGCGCGCGTGAAGTCGGCGCCGTTGCCGTGGCAGCCGATGCCCCACACCATCGCGAAGTCCTCAAAGCGCATGCCGCTCTCGGCGAGCACCTCGGAAAGCGCCTGCTACATGTCGAAGTTGCCGCAACCGGGGCACCAGGTGGGCGTGTTGCGCGCCGGTGATCTCGGCAGACCTCAGGCATTCTCGGCCACCTCCTTCAGCTTCGCGTAGACCATCTCGGGCGAGAACGGCCGCCCGTCGTAGCGGTGGAGCGCTCGTCCACGTCGCGCAGGCACTGCTCGCGGATGAGCCCCTCGAGCTGGCCGGTGAAGTTGCCCTCGATGACCAGCGTGCGCTTCGCCGCGCTCGAGGAACGCCGTGACCTCCTCGGCGGGGAAGGGCCACAGCGTCACGACCTGCAGCACGGCCACCTCACGCCGTCGCGCTCGAGCCAGCGATCGCCTCGAGCACGGGGCGCTTGGTGGTGCCGAAGAAGAGGACCGACACGTCCGCCTCCTCCGGCGGCGCGCCGAACGTCGCGGGCGGCGGCACGAGCGTGCGCGCGAGTTCGAGCTTGCGCATGCGCTTCTCGTTCTGGGCGGCGCGCGTGTCGGCCGGCTCGCCCGCGGCGCCGTAGCCGTACTCGTCGTGCTCGTAGGAGTTGACGAGCTGGATCGCGCCGGTCACGCCGGGCAGCGCGCGGGTCGAGACGCCGTCGTCGGTGACCTTGTACCTGAGGTACGCCCAGCCTCACGACAGCCTCAGGGTGGTCGGCGACGTCGCCTTCGGCGATGAGCTTCCCGCGGTCGATCGTGACCGCCTCGAGGTCGAAGACGGCAGCGTCGCCGGTTGTCCGACAGGTAGCTGTCGCCGAGCAGGACGACCGGCGTCTGGAGCTGGTCGGCGAGGTTGAACGCCTTCCAGGCGAGCTCGAAGGCCTCCGTGCGGTCGCCGGGGGCGAGCACGACGCGGGGGAACTCGCCCTGCGCGGCGTGCAGCACGAAGCGCAGGTCGGACTGCTCGGTCCAGGTGGGCAGGCCGGTCGCCGGTCCGGGCCGCGTGAACACGCCCACCACGACGGCGGTCTCGCACACGCCGGCCAGGCCGAACGCCTCGACCATGAGCGCGAAGCCGCCGCCGGCGCGTCGCGCACATGGCGCGCGTGCCGGTGAACGCGGCGCCGACGACCATGTTCATGGCGGCGATCTCGTCCTCGGTGTGCTTCACGACGACGCCGGACTCCCGCTCGTGTGCGGCCATGAAGTGCAGCAGCGAGGAGGCGGGCGTCATCGGGTACGCGCAGTACATGCCGATGCCCGCGGCGAGCGCGCCGAGGCCGATCGCCTCGTTGCCGTCCACGAGCAGGCGCTGCGGCGCGCCCGGCTTGGGCCGACGGCCATCCGGAAGGCGCCGGCGCGCTTCGGCCACGTACTCGTAGCCTTTGGTCGCGGCCGCCACGTTCTGTTCGGCGATCTCGGGCGACTTGTGCGCGAACTGCGCTCGCAGCGAGTCGGTCAGGAACGTCGAGCGGGAAGTGCACGAGCGCGAGGACCGCGCCGAGCGCCGCGACGTTGCGCATGATCGGCGCCGCCGGCCTCCTTAGCGATCTTGTCGAGCGGCACCGGCGACCGGGCGGATCTGTCGCGGTTCGGCAGCCACCGTCGGTCGACGTGTCTCGGGATCGTAGACGAGCGCGCCGCCGTCGACGAGTCTCGTCGAGGTGCAGGTCGAGGGTTCGCGGTTGAGCGCGACGAGGATGTCGACGGTCTCGACGTGGCTCAGATAGGCCGTCGGGCTGACCCTGAGGGTGTAGGCGTTGTGGCCGCCGCGGATGAGCGACGGGTACTCGGTGAGGTCGAAGACCTCGAGGCCGGCGTCCATGAAGAGCGGGCCAGCGTCTGTCCGGCGGCCTTGATGCCGAAGCCGGCCTCGCCGCCGATCTTGATGTGCAGGTCGCCGCCCTTGGGCGGAAGTGGCACGGGATGCCTCCTTGCGTCCGGGAGCGGGTACGGAACGGTTTGTACCCCGGGCGGTGCGTTTGTGCCCCGCGCGGGTACTGTCGCATACTGCGGGGGTCGATGAGGAGGTGCCGCAGGTGTCAGAACCGACAGAAGACGGTCGTCGTGGGCGTGACCGGCGGCATCGCCGCGTACAAGGCGTGCGAGCTGGTGCGCGAGCTCATGAAGCGCGGCCATCGCGTGAAGGTCGTGATGACCGAGGCCGCCACGCGCTTCGTCACGCCGCTCACGTTCCGCACGCTCTCGGCGAGCCCGTCGCCGTGTCGCTGTGGGACGACGAACCGACGCGAAGGTGCACCACGTCTCGCTCGCCGAAGAGGCCGACGTGATGGTGATCGCACCGTGCACCGCCAACGTGATCGCCAAGCTCGCGCACGGCCGCGCCGACGACATGCTGACCACGACCGCGCTCGCCACCGAGGCGCCGCTCGTGATCGCGCCCGCGATGAACACCCACATGTGGCGCAAGGACGTCACCCAGCGCAACGTGGCGGCGTCATGGCGCGCGGCGTCGTGTTCGTGGAGCCCGGCGCGGCGAGCTCGCGTGCGGCGACGTGGGCGAGGGGCGCCTCGCATCCGTCGAGACCATCCTGGCGGCGATCGAGGCCGAGCTCGGTCGCTCGCGCGACCTGGCGGGGAAGCATGTCTCGTGACCGCGGGCGCCACGCGCGAGCCGATCGACCCGGTGCGCTTCATCGGCAACCACTCCTCGGGCAGGACCGGCTTCGCGATCGCCGAGGAGGCCGCGCGCCGGGGCGCGCGCGTGTTCCTCGTGACCGGCCCGTCGCAGCTGCCGGACCCGTTCGGCTGTGAGGTCGTGCGCGTCGAGACCGCGCTGCAGATGCGGGACGCGGTCGCTCGCGCGTGCGGATGCGGCCGACGCGATCGTGATGTCGGCGGCCGTGGCCGACTTCCGGCCGGCGCGGCCGCCGCCGACAAGATCAAGAAGACCGACGCGCCCGCGGCGATCGAGCTCGAGCGCAATCCCGACATACTCGCGGAGCTCGGCGCGCGTGGCGGGGGGCCGTGCTCGTGGGCTTCGCGGCCGAGACGTCCGACGTTGAGGCCAACGCGAAGGCAAGCTCGACGCGAAGGGCTGCGACCTCGTCGTGGCGAACGACGTGAGCGAGCCGGCGCTCGGCTTTGGCACTGACGACAACAGCGTGGTGTTTGTGACCGCGACGGCGTTGAACGTCTCGGCGTTCTGCCGAAGCGCGTGATCGCGCGAGCGATCGTGGACCGGGTGGCGACGTTGCTCGGGGGCCGGCGCGCCGAGTGACCGGGTCGCAGCTGTACATCCACTCGGGGACTGCGTTCCTCGCCGGGGCTGCGCTCGGGGTGCTGCTGGTCGTACACGGCTGGCTCACCGGTGCCGCGTGTCGCGCAATCCTCTCGCGCCTCTTCGGCGTCTTCTACGCGGCGCTGGTCATCTCGATGACGCTCCTGCCCGTCGAGATCGGTCCGCCCGGATCGGGGGTGGGGCTCGATCCGTACTGGCGCAACTCGATCAACCTCGTGCCGCTCAAGACGATCCAGCTGTATCTGGCGAGCGACCTCGGACGTATCGCCTGGGCGAACCTCCTCGGGAATCTCTTCCTGCTCGTGCCCCTGGGGGCACTCGGCCCGGTGGCGTGGCGCAAGCTCGACGGCTGGAAGCGCATCCTGGCGGCCGGTCTGGCCATCTCGCTCGCCATAGAGGGCCTTCAGTTCGCCAAGTGGTTCGTGGACGTGCTCGGGCAGACACGCTCTGTGGACATCGACGACATCATCCTCAATGTGGCGGGAGCGCTCCTCGGCTATGCGCTCTACCGGCTTCTCGTCCTGTGTGGCGGCGCCTTCGCAAGACGGACGAGAACCGCCGGTAGCGCACGCCATCCTGTGGAGATGGTGTGGATTTGCGCTGCTCAGAGGCGGCGTGAGGCCTAAGTGGCACCGGGTTTGCGTACCTGAGACGACCGCCGAGGCCGGATCGCGTGCCGCGGCGGGGACCTGTCCCCGGCCTTTGGAGGCCTATTGAGGTACGTAGTGAGAAGCACGTTCATCGCACTGACCGCACTGATCGTCACCGCGCTTCTGGCGCCCGCGGCCGCAATGGCGGCGGAGCTGCCCCTGGCAAGCGCAACCACCACCAGCACTCCAACGATCGCCGAACTGACGGCCAAGTCGACCGAGGCCTCCATGGCCGAGTCGAAGGTGGTCAACGCCCTCGAATGGCATGACGCACGCATCGATGCGGCGCGCGAACGCCTGGCTGACGCCAGCTCCAACCGCACGCGGGAGGCGATCGAGGGTGTGATGACATCACTGCTCGCCGAGCGCACGACGCTCGCGGCCGAGGTCGCGGAGGCGCGGGAGGATGCCGAGGTCGCGCAGGGCGCGCTTGCCGACGCGCAGGCAGCTCTTGCGGCATCGCAGGCTGCCGGGGCTGCACGTGTGAGGGCCGAACAGGCCGCCGCATACGGCCTCTTCCCGGTTGCGGGCGACTGCGAGTACATCGACAGCTGGGGCTTCCCGCGCAGCGGCGGCCGCAGGCACAAGGGTACCGACATCATGGCTGCCGCCGGCACGCCGGTCGTGGCGCTCAAGGACGGCATGGTGACCTCGGGAAGCAGCAGCCTCGGCGGCATCACGCTTTGGCTCGAGACCGACGACGGCACGCGCTACTATTACGCGCATCTCCAGACGATCGAGGTCGGCACGGGGCGCGTCGTGGCCGGGCAGTCATCGGGTACGTCGGCAGCACCGGGAACGCGAGCGCGAGCGCGCCGCACCTTCACTTCGAAATCCATCGGCCCGAGGCCGTGAACCCCTATCCTGAACTGCTGCTGATGGCGCGCTAGCGCTGTCGGCGGCGATTCTGCGCTTGATGTGACGTCGCGCGAGCCGTACTATGATGCTTCGCTGCCCTCGGGTGGCACAGATTCGGGCTGTAGCGCAGCTTGGTAGCGCACTTGACTGGGGGTCAAGGGGTCGCAGGTTCAAATCCTGTCAGCCCGACCATACAGACTCAGCTGGGGCGGTGTTTCCGAAAGGGAGCGCCGCCCCCAGCTGTTCGTCGGGAGCAGGTATCGCATACTGCCGGTGAGTGGATTCGGCTGCCGACGATGATCGTCGGTCTCGGAGGGGGAACGCATGAATCAGCGGCGGGTCCTGATCATCGTTGCCGTCGTCCTATTCGGCCTTGCCAGCTGCGGCCTTGCCGTGCTTGTCGGTGTCGTCGCTTGGCCCGCCGTCTTCGGCGACCATACGACAATCGTTTCGAAGGTCGACGATCCGACTTGGGATGCGCCCCAACTTCCGGAGGACCCCGAGCAGCCCCCGGTTGACACTCCCCTCGAGCCACGGCCGATCAACCCACTTGCAGTCGAGCCAGAGCCTCCACAGCCAGAGCAGCCGGCCGCCATCTCGACTCTGACCGAGATCGACCTTCTTCCTGGCGTGTGGCAGACCGTGGAGGGGAACACGCGGCAACCCTACGGCAGCGCATACCAATTCTTCCCGCCCACGACCGGTACTGGGGGTAGCCTCTATCTCGCCGACGATCCGTCCGCGGTCGAGAATTGGATCGAGGCCGAGTACGAGCTGGGCGCGCAAGGCTACCTCACCATCTCTCCGGTGAACTACGGGATGTGGGCGATCTCGAGTAGCTACGTCATCCAGTTTGCCGATGTGAACACGATGTACATATGGTCGGCCGAGACTGGAGACGAGACCATGGCGCCGGCGATCATGGTCAGGGTGCAGTAGCGCAGGTTGATAGCGTTCGCGGCTAGGGGGTCGAAGGGAGTCGCACGTTGTTGCCCTGTCAGCCCCGCCCCCCTACGCCGATGTCAGCTATCGCAGAATGCTGCCGGTGCCTCGGCTGCTGGCCCACTTCTTCCTTGACCGGACGACCATGGCGACCACCCCGGCCAGCAGCGTCAGGCCCGCCCATATCCAGTAGCGCGGCTGCGCCGCGCCTTCGGCCATCACGATCGTGGGGAACAGCGGGACGAACGCGTTGCCCCAGCCGTGGGCGACGAGACCCGCCATGGTGCGCTTGCCGGCGCCTCGCGCACCGCAGCGTAGAGGTAGGAGTAGCCGATCAGGACGATCGTGAAGCCGAGGAACGGCGCGAAGCGCTCGCTGGTCCCCGGTATGAAGATCAGCGGCACGTGCCACACGGCCCAGACCACCGCGAGCACCAAGTTGCCCAGCCAGGGTCCCAGCCGCTCCTCCAGCGGGTCCAGGATGTATCCGCGCCAGCCGAGCTCTTCCTGCCCGCCGCCGAGGAAGACCATCAGCAGCAGGTACGGGGCGAAGGTCCACACTGCGGGCAGCAGCATCGGCAGGCGCGGCGCTCCCCAGAGCTCCGGCAGTATCCACGCGAGCCAGGTGGTTGCGCCCAGCACCAGCGGGGGCGCCAGCCATCCCCACCAGCCGAAGCGAAGGTCCAGCAGACCGCGCAGGTATTCGCGAACCGCTCCCTTGCCGTGCAGGGTCCGCAGCGAGTAGAGCGCCCCCACCGCGGGCCCGAAGACACCGATTACGATCCACGGCACGGTCACGGCGCCAAGCAGATCTTGTCCGAGCGGGATGATGCCCGCCCCCGCAAGGACCAGCGGCAGCCAGATCAGCCACGACCAGGCGAACGTGACCACGAAGTACCGGTAGGGGAAACGCGCGTCCTCGGCCATCAGTCCTCCTCGCTGGGGTCAGCTAGGTCCCTTGTGCCTGCCAGTACATCCGCCCGCAGTATCTCGCGCAGGTCTTCTCCGGCTCCTCGAACAGGGGGCTGTGCGCCGACTGCTCGAACGTGTAGAAGCCCTTCACCGGCGCGTCCAGCTGCTCGTAGTAGGACTTCGCCAGCGGGTAGGAGACGGTGTAGTCGTACGTTCCATGCAGGAAGTAGACGGGGATCTCCAGCCGCGTGACCTTCTTGGTCAGGTCCGTGGCGAGCTCCGTGTTCCACAACCGGCTGCCGGAGAAGATCTTGCCGCGCCACATGCCGATCTTCTCGCCCAGCGTGTACTCCGGGCTTCGGAAGGACTCCAGCAGCAGACCGGTGACGATCGAGCGCATGTCGTGGGTCGTGCCGATGCCGAGGTCGTGCATCGCGACGTCGCGGACCGAGCTGTACGCGTCCGGCAGGGGGACCGAGTCGCCGATCGGCGCCGCTTCCAGCTTCCGCGCCATGTCGGCGTTCCCGTTCGCCTTGAACCGCTCGAGCATGTAGTCGTACGCCAGCTGCTCGGAGCGGAGCTGGTAGGACATCTGGGCAACGCCGATGTAGGCGCGGTACTTCTCTGGTGCGCGCGCCGCCGCCTGGATGCCGATGAAGGTGCCGCCCGAGTGCCCCATGAGGTAGATCTTGTCCTGACCGAAGCGCTCGCGGAGGTAGTCGGTCAGCGCCAGCGTGTCGGCCACGATTTGCTCTGTGGTCAGGGACTCCGGTGCCATATCGGGGCTGTAGGACAGGCCCGAGCCGCGCTGCTCCCACCAGACCACGACGAAGTCCTCGTCGAGACCCGTGGGGTAGCGCTCGGTCAGGAAGTAGTCGGGCATGCCGCCATGGAGGTAGAGCAGCACAGGTTTGCTCGCGTCCTTGCCCTTGATGAACATGCCCTGCTCGACACCATTGATGGTGACGCGGAGTCTTCTCCGAGATGCTGCCCGCCAGCGGCTTCCCATTGTCATCCAGAAACGGCGTCGGCCGTCCGGGACTCAGGAGCAGCAAGACGCCCACAAGAACGAGCGCCGAGACCAGTAAGACGGAGATGGCGATCAACATGACACGCCCGGCCTTTCGTGCGAACGTTCGGGCAGTCGGTCCACGGCCCTCACTATCAACCTTCAGGGGTCTCTGCACCGTTACCTCGCGCACTCCTCGGCATACGGCGCTGCGAAGCGCCGGTCCCAGGCCCCGTTCTTCTTGAGCGAGCCGTTCCAGTACATCTGGGCGATGGGAAGCTTGACCGCCAAGCTGGCCACGGCCGCGACGGCGGGGGACATGCGCTCGAGACCAGCGACCCGCTTGAGCGTATCCGTCTCGAACACACCCGCACCGGCGAGTTGACCGCCCAGCAGCTCCAGCTGCGTCCAGAGCTTAGCGCTCGCCTCGTCGGGCATTACCTGCAGCGCCTCGCCTTCTCCGCGCACGATGGTGCCCGCGTAGCCTCCGCCCAGACGCTTCGCGAGCTTGGCGAGGTAGCGCTCGAGCGGCCGCGAGTGGAGCGCTTCCATGAAGCCGGACTGTACCAGGAACCCGATGGGTGGATTGCCCGAGACCCCCACGCGCGGTTCGAGCCGCTCGATCCACGACTTCACGATCGCCGGCATCGCGTCGGTGTAGAGCGGCATACCGAGCATGACCACGTCGGCCTCGGCGTATGCCGCCACTGCGCGCTCGAGATCGGCCTTATGTGCGAGGTGCAGCGTCTCGATTCCGCCACCGCCTGCCGCGGTCCAGCCGCTTGCTATGCGGGTCAGCATCTTCATGGAGTTGGAGCGCGGGCCTCGCGGCGATCCGTTAAGCAACAGAAGCGAGCTCATCTGCGGCCTCCTCGGCGGGGGTGGTGGTCACGGTGGTGAAGGCGAGATCGGTCTTGATGTTGCGCGCGGTCCTTGCCCACATATGGCGGGTGATCTCGATGTCCTCGGCGTCGGTGTCGGGGCCCGCGGCGAGCAGCAGGGCGAAGCGCGGGTATCGCTCGTAGCGCGCGTGGTGATGCATCTCGCCCCCCTCGACCAGGATGTAGGGGTGAACGAGCGGGATCAGCTGATCCTGCGCTCGCTTGGTCAGCGCCGAGGTGAAGCCCATCCGCATGGGCGAGGCCCAGACCACCAGATCCGCGGCCAGGACTGTGCGGCACACCACCGCCGAGCCGTCCTGCTTCACGCACTCGCCCGGCGTCTTGACCCAGCAGCCCCAACAACCCGAGCACCCCTTCAGGTCCAGATCGCGCAGGTCGAGCGTCGTGACCTCGTTGCCGACGTCGGTCAGGCGCTCGGCGTAGACGCGCTGATACTCGTTGAATGGCGAGGAAGCATCGGGCTCCCCGTTGATTATGGCGATGCGCATGGCCGCTCCCTGCTTCCGGAGTTCTACGGTGTAGAACGTGACATACGCGCATTCTACGGTGTAGAATCAAGATGTCAACCCTTCAGGGACCGGAAGCCTGCGGCGAGCCCGCCGCCGACCCATCCGGACCCCACGCCGATAGGCCGACGCCATGACAGCTGCGCGAAAGAAGTCGCCCGATACCCCGCTGACCCGCGAGCGGATCGTCAGCACCGCCCTGACGATCGTGGACCGCGATGGCCTGGACGCGCTCTCGATGCGCCGGTTGGGTGCCGAGCTGGACGTGGACCCCATGGCGATCTACTACTACATCCCGAACAAGGACGCGTTGCTCGACGCCATCGTGGAAGCCGTGATGGCCGAGATAGACCTCACCTTCGACGACGCATCGCTTCCCGCCGAGGAGCGTATCGTCGGAGCCGCAAGCGCCTATCGCGACGCGATGCTGGCGCACGTCAACGCCCTGCCGATCATCATGTCGCGCGGTCCGAGCACGCCGGTGGCGCTGCGCCCGGTCGAGCTACTGATCGGCATCCTGCGTGACGCGGGGCTGCCGCCCAACAGCGCGATGGCCGGCATGAACGCGATCGCGGCCACCGTGCGAGGCACCATCGCGATGGTGGCGTCGGACGACCTGCAGGCGCCGCCCATGCCCGAAGAACTCGAGGCCATGGCCGACCGATTCCCGGCCGACGAGTTCCCGTACCTACGCGAGTCGATCATGTGCCCAGGCGACTTCCTGCACGAGGACTTCGAGTTCGGCGTGCGAGCGCTCGCACGCGGGCTTCTCGGCAGCGTCGAGGGCTAGGGGAGTCGCCGGGCCGCCCCGAGAAGGGCCGGTAGCCGCGGACCAGCCGTCGGCCGCGCCTCGGGCCATCGTCGACCGGACCACCATCGCCACCACGCCGGCCAGCAGCGTGAATCCCGCCCAGATCCAGTACCGCTGCTGCGCTGCCCCTTCGACCATGACAATCGTGGGGAACAGGGGGACGAACGCGTTCCCCCAGCCGTGGGCGACGAGACCCGCCATAGTGCGCTTGCCGGCAGCCTCACGCACCGCGGCGTAGAAGTACGAGTAGCCGATCAGGACGATCGTGAAGCCGAGGAACGGCGCGAAGCGCTGGCTGGTCCCCGGGATGAAGATCAGCGGCACGTGCCACACGGCCCAGACCACCGCGAGCACCAAGTTGCCCAGCCAGGGTCCCAGCCGCTCCTCCAGCGGGTCCAGGATGTAGCCGCGCCAGCCGAGCTCTTCCTGCCCGCCGCCGAGGAAGACCATCAGCAGCAGGTACGGGGCGAAGGTCCACACGGCAGGCAGCAGCATCGGCAAGCGCGGCGCTCCCCAGAGCTCCGGCAGTATCCACGCGAGCCAGGTGGTTGCGCCCAGCACCAGTGGGGGTATGAGCCACCCCCACCAGCCGAAGCGAAGGTCCAGTAGGCCGCGCAGGTACTCGCGAACCGCTCCCTTGCCGTGCAGTGTCCGCAGCGAGTAGAACGTCCCGACGGCAGGTCCAAAGACGCCCAGTACGATCCACGGCACGGTCACCGCGCCAAGCAGGTCCTTGCCCAGGGGGATGACGCCTGCCCCCGCAAGAACCAGCGGCAGCCAGATCAGCCACGACCACGCGAACGTGACTACGAAGTACCGGTAGGGGAATCGCTTGTCTCTTTCCACCACTCCTCCTAGCCGGCCGTGTCCGGTCGAGCTCGCACCATGACGATCCCGAGCCAGAGGAACCACACGATCTGGAGGATCTCGAAAGCGACTTCCAGTACGCTCAAGGCCGGCACCAGTGAAAGGATGCCAGCGGCGCCGATCCCCACGCCGAGCCAGTTCAGCGCACGTGGGAGCACCTTCGCACGAAGGGCTACTGTGCTCAGGAGCAGAATCCACACGCCGCCGAGGAGCTCGGCGCCGGATCCGCCCAGGGCTTCCGCCACCGGCTCGATCACCTGCCACGCCGACACAGCCTGATCGGGGGCGCTGGTGTAGAGCCGGACCACCACACCCATTCCGTAGTTGAACACCATGACGCTTGCCAGGAGCAGGCCCGCCCGGATGAGCCCCACGACGGTCGCGAACTGCGCGGTCGACGGCGCGGCCGTCTTCAGGCGCTGGTGGATCGCCAGCGTTACGACAATCAGCGCGAGCGCGACGAACTGGAACGAGACGACATGCATCCAGTACATGCTGGCGTAGTTGTCCCTGAGTAAGACGACCTTCTGGATCGGGTCGACCACGCCGGGGTAGTTCACCAGGAAGACGAAGTAGGGGATTGCCGCGAGGTACGCAATCGCGATGTAGAGCGCCGCGATTCCGCCTGCCCTCTGCATTCCCATGCTGCGACGAGTGCTTGGCTCCATGTGACTACACCTGGCTCTCGGAGGCCGAGTCGTCTCCGCGTCCGCGGCGCCCGAGTCGGACGTTGTCGCGAACCAAACCTGTCGCGGTGGCGAGCGCCGAGAGGAACTCCTCTCGCTCCACGGGGGAGATGAGGCTCGTCCCGAGAGGCCCGTCGCCAGTGCGGATCGCGAGTCGATCCAGCGAGAGGGCGGGGGAGGATAGGGGGTTGTGTGTCGGATAGACCTCGCGTATGGCGGCCAAGTCGATGTACCGCCTCACGACCCCGAATCGTATGACCAGGCGGTCAGTCGAAACACCGTAGCGGACAGGGATCACCAGTAGCCCGTAGATGGCCGCCACCATCCCTAACGCAACAGCCATGCTCGTGATCGCTTCACCGTCGCCGCTTCTGAGGGCCGCAACCAGGCCTCCGAGCTCGACGACGGGCAACGCGACCAGGATCAGCCACATCCACCAGTCGATCTTGGAACGGAACCACCTCACGTCCGCATTTGACATGCGAATCTCCTTTCCTGTTCGGCCGCGTCCTCGGCGCCTACACCTGGCTCTCGGCCATAGAAGCCAGTGCCCGCTGATCGAACCCCTTGGCGAGGAGCCAGATGGCGAGCACCATTTCCTGGATACCGATCGGGATGTTGAGAACGGTGTTGAGGGTCGTGAAGCCGAACTCCTGCGTGAAGCCTGCCATGAGGGTCGAAACCACGAACAACACGATCCCGGCGAGGCCCCAACCCGATAGCCAACGGGGAACGAGCCGAGACCTGTAGAGCACAACGTAGTACATGAACGCTCCAACCTGGAACGGGATCAGCGCGACGTACCCATGCACCCACTCGCGTACCGCGAGCACCAGGTTCGACGCCGTCGCCGCCGTGGCCAAGCCGGAAGAACCTGCGGCCACGGCCTCCTGGCTCACCGTGAGCAGCGCAAGCAGCCCGAGGCCCCCGACCACGACGAACACGCCCTCGACCAGCCTGCCGGCGACCGATCCAATGGCCAGAGCCGGGTTGGACTTCTTGATGACCGGATACAGCCCGATGGCGATGCCCGCACCGGTCACGGCCCAGATGAACTCGATGAGCGCGGTCACAACCACGCGGTCGCTGCTCGCCGCCAACTTCGCGAGATCGACGGGGGCGACCAGTGGCCCTCCTAACGGGACGATGCTCAGGATGGACGCGGCCGAACACAGAATGAACAGGACTCCCACCGCGATTGCGTTTCCTCGGTACGTACGCATCTCAATCTCCTTCTTCTGTTGGTCGTGGCGGAGGGCCGACTTCGAGGCGATTGACCGAAACGAGTGGCACGCCCAGATCGCGCACCCGCTTCAGCAGTCCGTGCAGCGCGGCCTGATCGACCACGGCACCCGTGAGGAGGGTGTCGCCGTTCTCTTCCAGCGCGACAGACAGGTCTTCGAACCACCCTGTCGTCGCGTGCCCGAGATGGCCCTCGACCCTGATCTGGTAGACCGCGGGCCAATCCGGGTTCGTTCTCTGGCTTCGCCGCTCCGTCACTGTCCTCGTCGTCCTTTGCCACCGGTTGAGGCGTCTTCAGAGCGCCTCCTTTGAATAGCATGGGGGCGTGCGAGGGCACTGACATCGGTCGAAGGGACTAACCGAGGGGACTAATCTCTACAGGAGAGGCAGGATGCCCAGTTCGCGCGCCCTGGCGACGGCCTGCGTGCGGCTGTGGGCATCTAACTTGTCGTAGATGCTGCGCGCATGGGCCTTGACCGTATAGAGCGAGAGATACAGCCGGGTGGCGATCTCCTGGTTCGTAAGTCCGGCAGCGATGTGCTGGAGCACTTCGCTCTCGCGCTCGCTCAGGAGATCCTTGCCCTCCGAAAAGTGGGCGTTTCCGGCCGACGGGAGTGCCGCCAACAGCCGCCTCGCGCTATCCGGCGCTGCCCCACGGGAAGCGGCTTCCTGCAGCAGGCGGGCCATCGGCATGCCCTCATCCACGAAGACCCGGACGTAGCCCTCGGGCTCGGCCAGGGACAGGGCACGCTCCAGTGGCGCGAGTGCCGAGGACGTGTCGCCGAGAGCCTGGTGGGCGAGCGCCTGCAACACCAGGATCTCGATCGCGCTCCCCATCCTGCCGCCTTGTTCCGCCGCATGCAGGAGGCGCTCCAGCAGTTCTACGGCGACTTGTGCGGCACCATCCAACTGCTCGCTCTCATACTGGGCGATGAGCACCCTCGCCAGCGTCACATGCTCGAACTCGCGCAGGTAGCTGAGATCGTCGTCGACGGACAATCCTCGTTCACGCACCCACTCCAGCGCCTCGGTGACCCTGCCCTGTGAAGCCCAGATTCGGGCCTTCAGAGCGGCAAGGGGACGCGCGTCCGGCAAGGGCGTCCTGATGAACAGGCGCTGAGCCTCGTCGAGCAGGCCGAGAGCGCCCTCCGAATCGCCCCGTGCTTCGTGGAGTCGAGCCTGCGCGACATGCCAGCGCCAACGCCATACCGGCAGCTCACCCTGCTCGCCCAGTTCCTCGCTGCTCAGCAGGTGAGCCGCGGCTGCGGCCAGGTCGCCCTGTTCGAGGATCAACTCTCCCAGCCCCCGATACAGATCGGCGGCTTCCGGAGGCAGAGGCTCACCCCGGTCCACCACGACCTGCAACCACCCTTTGAATGCGTCGATCCCCTCACGCAGCCGACCCAACGCCGGCCTGATGTCAGGCAGGACGCTCATGGCGCTGATCGCGGCAGAGATGTTGCCGGCGGCGAGGAGTCTTTGGCTGTAGTCGACGAACAGCCGGTCGGCTGCCTCCAGATCGCCGCTGGCCCAATACGTCATCCCCATGAGCGCGGCCGCTTGCATACGCCTAACGTGGTCTCCTTCGGGCAGGAGTTCGAGTACCCGCTGAGCGTGCTTCACGGTGCCGGCCACGTCCCCGACGGAATGCGCGTTGTACGCGCGGGCTACGGCTATCGTCGCCAGCAGAGACCGAAGCTCCTCTTCGTCAACGACCCTCGGCTCGCCCGGACCGGGCTCCAGCCAGCGCTCGGCGTCCGCAAGACGGACCTCGGCAGCCTCCAGCTCGCCGCTGCCCAACAGCGCGTAAGCATGCCAAACGCTAAGCACCGGCCGAGCGCGGACCAGCTCGTCCGGTAGGGACTTCGCCCAGTTAAGCCACATGGCGGTCTGCGAACCCGTCACCAGTGACGACCCCGCCCGCTCGATCAGCTCAGCCGCCCACTCGAAGTCCTTGGCGGCTAGGGCGTGGCGGACTGCGTCGGGTCGCGAGTCGTTCTGCTCGTACCACTCGCTCGCCCGTTTGTGCAGAGCCGGCAGCTGATCGCGCTGTTCCGTGAGCGTGAGCGCCTGCAAGACATCGGCGAAGAGGTGGTGATAGCGATACCACCGACGATCGTCATCGAGGGGGACGACAAACAAGTTGTCGCGCTCCAAGCGTTCGAGCATCTCGCTGCCGTGCTTCTGCCCTGTGACGGCATCGCACAGGGCACCGCACAGCGTGTCGAGGATGGAGGTCTGCAGCAAGAAGCTGCGCGCCGCCTGCGGCTGCCGCTGCAGCACCTCCTCAACCAGGTAGTCCAGCACGAAGCGGTTGCTGCCTGCGAAGGCTTGTATGAAACCGGTGGAATCCGGCCGCCCCTGAATGGAGAGTGCCGCCAGTTGTAGGCCCGTAATCCAGCCTTCCGTGCGGGTCTCGAGGGCGGTGACGTCCTCCACCGAGAGATCGAGGTTCATCACCCGGTTGAGGAACTCGGCGGCTTCGAAGGCGGTGAAGCGGAGATCGGCCGCGCGCAACTCGGTCAGTTGACCCCGGGCACGCCACCGGGCCAGGGGCAAACGGGGATCCTCCCGGGTGGCGATGACAACGTGCATCTGCGGGGGCTGATGCTCCAGCAGGAACGCGACAGCGTTATCCACCGGCTCGGAGTCGACAAGGTGGTAATCGTCGAGAACGAGGATGACACCGTGGGGGAGGGCGGAGATCTCGTTGAGCAGCGTCGACAGCATCGATTCTGTGGGTGGCGGTTGAGGGGACTGGAGCATACCCAGAACCTCTTGCCCGACGTCTGTGGCGGCCGTTTGCAGAGCTGATACGAGGTAGGTCAGGAACCGTGCCGGATCGCTGTCCCCGTCGTCCAGGGAAAGCCATGCGGGACGAATCGCTGGGTCAAGACGGTCGCAGCCGGCGACCCACGCGCTGACCACGGTGGTCTTGCCGAAGCCGGCTGCGGCAGACACGAGTGTCAGCCTGCTCTGCAGGCCCTCATCCAGCCGTTCCATCAGGCAGGGGCGAGGTACCACGCTGGGCCGCAGCGGCGGGACATAGAGCTTGGTGGCGAGAGTCGGCGTCGACATGGGCCAATCATAGGACACAACCCGAGAAGCCGCGTGTGTAGGATCGATAGGCGTGAACCCTAGCCGGCTTGCGGGGCCGCAGCGGTCACAAACGCGTTTACCAAGTCCGACCGGACTTGACAGAGCATGCGGACTGACATGCTCTTCGAGAGGAAACGGGACGGCCATCTGGCCGTCCCGTTTCGCATCGGTCCTTGAACATGCCGTACTGCGTCAGGCAACGACGCTGTAGCAACTGCAGCCTGCGCCGGCGGGTGTCGCCCGCTACTTGTTCGGCGGCAGCGGCACGAGCACCGACGTGCGTGCCTTGTAGGCCTCGTAGTCGTCCTGCCCGCCCCAGGTCTTGTCAGCGTACTTCTCGAGCAGCGGCACGCCGCTCACCCGCGTGATGAGCAGGAAGACGAAGACGGGGGAGATGAGCGTGACGAGCTGCCAGCCCTGCAAGGCGGGAGCCGCGATCAGCGCCACGCCGAGCCACAGGGTGATCTCGCCGAAGTAGTTGGGATGACGTGACCACGACCACAGCCCCGTGTGGATGAAGCGGCCCTTGTTGCCGGCATCGGCTTTGAAGCGGCTCTTCTGCAGGTCGGCGATCACTTCGATGGCGAATCCGAAGAGCCAAACGAGCACGCCTGCGATCATGAACCCATCGACGCCCACGCGCTTGGCCGAGGTGATTGCAGCGAGCGCAGCTCCGGCCGTGAGCGTGAGCCACATCCCCTGGATCGTCCACACGTTGAGGAACCGCACGAACGACGGCTTGATGTCGTCGAATCGGCCGTCCTTGCCGGCCTTCATCACCCTGCGGAAGAGGAACGTTCCGAGCCGTGCGGCCCACACGATCACGAGCGCGGTCAGGAGCATCGTCCGTGCGTCGAGCGGGGCGGCGAGCGTTGCCGCGAGCAGCGTCATCGAGATGTAGGTCAGACTGCCCGTGATGTCGTAGAAGCGCTCGCTCTGCATGATGAACGCCGGGATGAACGCGACGATCTGGATCAGGAACATCAACCCGACTATGAGGGCGAACACGGGGATGCTACCGATCATGGCACCACCTCGCGACCCGGCCCACGCGATTCCGACACCGAGCAGGAGCACGAGCGGGGTGACGAGAAGACTGGTGTGGCTGTTCTTCATGGCAGTGGCCCTTCTGTGAGGCGAGAAGCGGCAGAGTGCGGTCCACTCCAGAATTCTCTCCATCGTGGAGAT
Organism: uncultured Actinomycetes bacterium; assembly: GCA_963700295.1. Lineage (GTDB taxonomy): Bacteria > Actinomycetota > Coriobacteriia > Anaerosomatales > Anaerosomataceae > UBA6100. The sequence continues at coordinate 20,590 of CAVOWY010000007.1, forward strand.
TCTGTTTCACACACGTACACCGTGAGTAGTGTATACGAGGGCACTGAAGATGAATGCTCCGTCGAAAGCAGCGGTCGCGGTCTGACCTGTCGAGGCACCCTTCGGGGTGCCTCGATTGCTGGCCCGGCCCAGAGGCCACGGATCCGCGTCGTGTGCGGCGACGTGTTTGGAGTCCCTGCGCAACGGGGAACTACTGCGTACTATTCCTATCTAGGAGTTGTACGCATGAAGGTTCCCCAGGATGAGGCAGAACGTCGGATCGAGTCGCTGACTGAGGCGCTCCGGGCGGAAGGGTTGCGTCTGACCCATCAGCGCCTTGAGATCGTCCGGGAGATAGCGGGGACCGACGTCCACCCCGACGTGGAGCGGATCTACGACGCGGTCAGGGAGCGGGTTCCGACCGTCTCGATCGACACCGTGTATCGCACGATGGCCGCTCTCGTGGCGTTGGGGCTGGTGAACCGCGTCAGCCCGATGCCCGGGCCTGCACGATACGACGCTAACCTCCGCAGCCACCACCACTTCGTGTGCACTCGCTGCGGGTCGGTCTACGACATCGAGGAGATCGGGCTCGACCAGGTGCAGGCGCCCGCTGCGACAACGGCGCTCGGCACGGTGGAGTCCACGGAAGTGCAGTTCAAGGGGGTGTGCAGAGCGTGCTCGGCGTAGTTGGGAATCCGTGAGGTCTGCGTGACTGCGGTGTGAGACAGCCTGGAGCGCGAGATGCACTGTTCGGTCTCGTGCGGCAACGATGGAGGGAGTAGGGGCATGGCAAAGAAGAAGCTGACCACCAACTTCGGGGCACCGGTCCCGGACAACCAGAACGCGATGACGGCGGGCCCGCGCGGGCCGATGCTGCTCCAGGACGTCTGGTACCTTGAGAAGCTCGCGAACTTCGACCGCGAGGTCATTCCGGAGCGAAGGATGCACGCGAAGGGATCCGGAGCGTTTGGCACCTTCACGGTCACGAACGACATCACGCAGTACACGCGGGCGAAGATCTTCTCGGAGGTAGGAAAGAAGACCGACCTGTTCGTCCGGTTCTCGACGGTGGCCGGTGAGCGGGGCGCCGCCGATGCCGAGCGCGACATCCGCGGCTTCGCGGTGAAGCTCTACACCGAGGAGGGCAACTGGGATCTCGTGGGCAACAACACGCCGGTGTTCTTCCTGCGCGACCCTCACAACTTCCCGGATCTCAACCGCGCCGTGAAGCGCGACCCGGCGACGAACCTGCGTTCGGCGAAGAACAACTGGGACTTCTGGACGTCGCTGCCCGAGGCGCTTCACCAGATCACCATCACGATGAGCGACCGCGGCATCCCCAAGAGCTACCGTCACATGCACGGCTTCGGCAGCCACACCTTCTCGATGATCAACGCCGGGGGCGAGCGCTTCTGGGTGAAGTTCCACTGGGTCTGCGAGCAGGGCATCGAGACGCTCACCGATGCCGAGGCCGAGGCGATCGTGGCCAAGGACCGGGAAAGCAATCAGCGCGACTTGTTTGACGCCATCGAGCGGGGCGACTACCCGAAGTGGACGCTCAAGATCCAGGTCATGCCGGAGGCCGACGCGGCGAAGATGCCGTACAACCCCTTCGACCTCACGAAGGTCTGGTACAAGGGCGACTACCCGCTCATCGAGGTCGGCGTGATGGAACTCGACCGCAACCCGGAGAACTACTTCGTGGACGTGGAGCAGGCTGCGTTCAACCCGGCGAACGTACCGCCGGGCATCAGCTTCTCGCCGGACAAGATGCTGCAGGGGCGCTTGTTCAGCTACGGCGACGCGCAGCGCTACCGCCTCGGCGTGAATCACTACCTCATCCCCGTGAACGCCGCGCGCTGTCCGGTGCACGGCTACAGCCGGGACGGCCAGATGCGCGTGGATGACAACTACGGCTCGACCATCGGCTACGAACCCAATAGCTACGGCGAATGGGAGGCGCAGCCGGAGTACAAGAACCCGCCGCTCGCCATCGAGGGTGCTGCGGACATCTGGGACTTCCGCGCTGACGACGACAACTACTACGAGCAGCCAGGCAAGCTGTTCCGGCTGATGACAGCCGACGAGCAGGAGCGGCTCTTCGGCAACACCGCCCGGGCAATGGGTGATGCGCCGAAGGAGATCAAGGTCAGGCACATCGCCAACTGCTACAAGGCCGATCCAGCCTACGGCGAGGGTGTTGCCGCCGCGCTCGGCATCCCGATGAGTGACGTCACCGGCTAAGGGTCGCGCGGCCGGCAGCGGCTGTAAGCGCGTTCCGGAGCGGGGTATCCTCGGGTGCCCCGCTCCCGTCCGGTGACGGCCTCGCTGAAGCACCTGCTGCCCGACTGATCGCGCGAACGGGTATCGTCCCTGCAGGCGGTTCGGCAGCTGTTCGGGAGTCCAGTGCACCTCAGTCGAGGGAGGTACCACATGCAAAGACACGGGAAGACCCTGGCGGCGGTGCTCGCTGCAGCGCTGCTGTTCGGCGCGCTCGGCGGATGCACGTCTACCGAAGACGGGACGGATGCCGAGGAGCTCAAGGGCCCGGTCGTCATCGGCTCGAAGATCGACACCGAAGGCGAGCTCATCTCCTCGATCGTGAAGGTGACGCTCGAGGAGAACGGCTTTGAGGTCCAGGACAAGAGTCAGACCGGCACGACCGAGGTCGTGCGCAAGGCGCTCATCGCCGGGGAGATCGACATCTACCCGGAGTACACGGGCAGCGGGTTCTGGTTCTACGGCGACACGCTCAGCGATGACGAGAAGACGGCGTTCAAGGACGGAGAGGCCGGCTACGAGCTGGTCGCGTCACTCGACCTCGCAGAGCACGGCATCGTCTGGCTCGAGCCGGCACGCGCGAACAACACCTGGGCGATTGCCGTACGCGAGGACTTCGCCGAAGAGCAGGGTCTGGAGACGATGTCGGACTTCACTGAATACGTGAAAGCCGGCAAGACCACGAAGGTGGCTGCCAGCGACGAGTTCTTCACGAACCTGGACGCAAACCCCGAGTTCGAGCGTGTGTACGGCTACACGCTCACGGCGGATCAGCAGGTGCGTCTGGCCGGCGGCAACACCGCGGCGACCGAGAAGGCGGTGGCCGACGGGACCGACGGCGTCAACTTCGGCATGGCGTACGGGACCGACGGTGCGCTTGCGGACTTCGGCCTCGTCGTGCTGGAAGACGACCGCGAGGCGCAACTGGTCTACTGGCCCACGCCTATCGCCACCGGCGAGATCGATGGAGCGGTACCCCGAGATCGCCGACCTGCTCGAGCCCGTGATGGCGTCGCTCACGATGGAGAAGCTGCAGGAGCTGAACGCGCGCATCCAGGTGAACGGTGAGGATGCCGACGAAGTGGCGCGCGACTTTCTCATCGCGGGCGGCTTCATCGAGTAGGACGCGATGCCGCCGCGTGCAGCAAACACGAAGGTCCGTTCCACGCGCAGACCGCGCGTGCATGCCGTCGGGATGACCGGCGCTGCGCTCGGCCTGGCTTCGCTCGCCGCGCTTCCGTTCGCCACGTTCCGCTCGAGCCGCATCCAGACCGGCGACGACCTCTCGGCGCTTGCGTCCCTTGGGCCGTGGTGGCTGGGAGCGATCGCAGCGGTGTGGGTCGCGCTCGTGGTGCTCTCGCTCGGCAACGACCGGCGAGAGACGGCATCGGCCGCGCGAGGGTTGCTCGGCGCTGTGGCGCTCCTCGGCACGCTGATGCTTTCGGCGGTGGCCGCCGAGCGGCTGCTTGCCGACGGCCCGGAGTTCGCGCGTGTCTCGATCGGCATGGGTGCCTGGGCATGCATGATCGCGGGGTACATGGTCGTGCTGGCATCGCGTCGTGAGCTGGCGGAACGGCGCGCACTCGCCGCGGTGCTCGGCGCACTCGCACCCGTGGGCATCGTCGTTCTGCTGGGGAGCGGCGCGCTTGCGGACCTCGGCATGCTCAAGGAGTACGCCAGCCAGAGCGAGCGCTTCTGGGCCGAGGTGGGAGCGCATGTGCTCTTCGCCGCGGTATCGATGGCGATCGCCATCGTTTCGGGCGTCTCACTCGGCGTGCTCGCGTTCCGGCGCCCGGCATTCAAACGCCCCGTGTTCGCGGTCGTGAGCATATTCCAGACGATTCCCGGCCTGGCGATGGTCGGCCTGCTCTTCGCCCCGCTCTCGTGGCTGGGCGCGAACGTGCCGCTGTTCGAGCGCCTCGGTGTGGGCGGGCTGGGGTGGGCGCCGGTGATCCTCGCGCTCACGCTGTACGCGCTGCTCGCGGTCGTGCGCAACACCTACGCCGGTCTCGAGGGCGTTCCTCCCGCGACGGTGGACGCCGCGCTCGGCATGGGCATGACCGAGTGGCAGGTGATGCGCACGGGTGCGGATCCCGCTCGCGATGCCTGCGCTCCTTGGCGGCGTGCGGACCTCGACCGTGCAGACCGTCGGGAACGCGACGCTCGGCGCCTTCGTGGCTGCCGGTACGCTCGGGCTCTTCGTCTTCGGCGGCCTCTCGCAGCAGGCGAGCGATCTGATCATGCTCGCGTCACTCGCGATAGTGGCGATGGCGCTCCTGGCCGACGGCGCTCTGCGCGCCGCACAGCGGCTGCTTCTGCCCTCACGGAGCTCGGCCGAAGGGACGTGCGACCGATGATCCGGCTGGAGCACGTGAGCAAGCGCTACTCGGGCGCCGGACGCGACGCGGTGAGCGACGTGACGCTCGAGGTCCTGAAGGCGTGGTGACGGCGCTTATCGGGCCGAGCGGGTGCGGTAAGTCGACGACCCTGCGAATGGTGAACCGTCTGGTGGAGCCTGACAGCGGAACCGTCTACGTCGATGGACGCGACGTCGGCGAGCTGCCGCTCGGAGGACCTGCGGCGCCACATCGGCTACGCGATCCAGGGCGTGGGACTGTTCCCGCACTGGACGGTGGAGCAGAACATCGGCACGGTGCCGCAGCTGCTGAAGTGGGACCGCGCGCGCGTCGGCCGCGCGCGTGCACGAGCTGCTCGGACTGATGGGGCTCGAGCCGGAGTGCCTACGCGTGCAAGTACCCCGCGGAGCTCTCGGGAGGGGAGGCGCAGCGCGTGGGCGTGGCGCGTGCGCTTGCGGCCGATCCGCCGGTGCTGCTGATGGACGAGCCGTTCGGCGCGGTCGATCCGCTCACGCGCGACCGGCTGCAGTCGGAGTTCCTCCGCATCCAGCGCACGCTGCGCAAGACCGTCCTGTTCGTGACGCACGATATGGACGAGGCGGTCCGGCTGGCCGACTGGATCGTGGTGATGCGCGAGGGGACGGATCGTCCAGCGCGATACGCCCGAGCGGGTGCTCGCATATCCGGCCGACGACTTCGTCGGCGGCTTCGTGGGCGCCGAGCGCGCTCTGAAGCGACTCTCGCTCGCGCCGGTGACCGAGGCGCTCGGGCCGGTGGATCCTGCGTGCGGGTCTGAACGCGCGGTGTGCGCGCTTCGGCGTCGATGCGCGAGGCGCTCGCGCGGATCCTCGAGCATGGCGTGCCCGCGATCGCGGTGATCGACGAGTCCGGCGAGCCGATCGGCAGCGTGAGCCTCGAGACGATCGTCGAGCGCTTCCGGAGGCCCCTCGGATGACGCGATTCAGAGCCCTTCATCGCGCCGTCGCTCGGCCTGGCGCTCTACCTGGCCGTCGCCGCGGCCCCGGCCGTGCTTGCGGGCGCCCTCGGCGCGCTGTTCCCCGGCGAGACGCGCGTGCTCTACCCGGACGCCACGCCGCTCGAACTCGTGTGGCAGCACGTGCGCCTCGTCGGCATCTCGAGCGCGCTGTCGGTGCTGATCGGCGCTGGGCATGGGTGTCTTCGTGACACGACCCGCGGGGGCGGACTACTTCGACGTGGTGACCGACCTCACCAACCTCGGGCAGACGTTCCCGCCGGTCGCGGTGTTCACGCTGGCGGTGCCGCTGCTGGGCTTCGGCCTCGAGCCGACCGTGCTCGCGCTCACCTTGTACGGCGTGCTGCCGGTGCTGCGCAATACGGTGGCCGGCCTCACGGGCCTGTCGCCCGAGGTGCTGGAGAGCGCGCGACGGGATGGGCATGCGGCCCCGCCAGCGGCTTCTCCGAGTCGAGCTGCCGCTTGCCGCCCCGCTCATCATGGCGGGCGTGCGGATCTCGGTGATCGTGAACGTGGCGACCGCCACGATCGGAGCCGTCGCCAACGCCGGCGGACTGGGTGCGCCGATCATCAACGGACTCGTGAACCTCGATCCGGCTGTGACCCTTGAGGGGGCGGTCCTCGTCGCGGGTCTCGCGCTCATCCTCGATGCGTTCCTGGTCGCTGCCGAGCGGGTCATGGGATCCGGCGGGGAGACTCCGCGCGGTCTGAGCGCGCATGGCGCGGGCCGACGGACAGCGGAACGCAGCTCGCGGCGCTCGCGAATCGGCCACGGTCTCGCCGTTTATCGGCACCTCCAACGCTGCTACACTTTCCGCTGACAATGCTCCGGAAGGCGGCAGATGGCGCGAGAGCGCAGCGCAGGTGACGATCGTCGGCGGCCAACGCGACGGACGTCTTCAGCAGCACGAGGCAACGGATCTGACCGGGCGAGGTCGCGCACGAGCGACCGAGCCGAAGCACGTATGCGGCTATCCGGCGAGATCGAGCCGCGAGTCGGTCCGCATTCCGCCCCTCCCGAGGTCAGCGGCGAGACCACGATGCCCGAGCGTGCGGCCCGCAGCGCGCGGCACGCGCGGGGGCGGTCACGGCGTTCGTCGGTCGCAAGCGGCGGTCGGCAACCGGTTTCACCCCGTGGACGCCACGGTGCGCCCAGGCGCGCCCGTGCCGTGCGCTCGGGAGGCTGGCGCGTGTGGGGCCGAGTGGTGCTCGCGGTGCTTGTCGTCATCGCGCTGCTCGCGGTCGCAGGTGTGGCCGTGGGCCGTTACCTGCTCTACCACCCCGAGACCGAGGTCGCCGCCGGTCAGGCGGTCCACGTGGTCGTCGAGCAGGGAGCCACCACGGCCGAGATCGCGGACATGCTGGCTGCCGCGGGCGTCGTCGACAGCGCGCTCATGTTCCGGTACCAGGCACGCGAGAGCGGTCTCGACGGCAGCCTGAAGGCGGGCGAGTACGATCTGGCGACCGGCATGCCGTACGAGCTCGTGCTCGAGCAACTCTCTGCCGGACCGCCGATCGTCACGATCGACGTGACCATCCCCGAGGGCTTCACCGCCAGGCAGGTGGCCGAGCGATTCGCCGCCCAGGCGGGCGTGCCCGGCGACGAGCTGCTCGCGCTCGTGACGACAGGCGCTCCTGAGTTCGCTGCGGAGCATCCGTACCTCGAGGGTGCGCACGGCGGGTCGCTCGAGGGCTTCCTCTTCCCAGCGACGTACACGGTGAAGCCGGGCGTCACCGCGCGGGAGGTCGTCGAGATGATGCTCGATCACTTCGATCGCCAGATGACGGGCATCGACCTCACCTACGCGCGGTCGCGCGGCGTCGATCTGGTCGATGTCGTCATCATCGCCTCGATCCTCGAGCGGGAGGCGCAGCTGGCCGAGGAGTTCCCGCTCGTCTCCTCGGTCATCTACAACCGCCTCGCCAAGCCGATGCGCCTCCAGCTGTGCGCGACGGTACTCTACACGCTGCCGGCAGGCACCACATCGCTCACGAACGACGATCTCGACGAGGACAGCCCATACAACACGTACCTCCACGACGGTCTGCCCGTCGGCCCCATATCGAACCCCGGGCTTGCGGCGCTTACGGCGGCCGCTGCACCGGCCGATACCGACTACTACTACTACGTGCTCACCGGCGCCGACGGCTCGCAGACGTTCACGAAGACGTATGACGAGTTCCTCAACGCAAAGGCCTCGAGCGCCGTCATCGGCAACTGACCCTCCGGCCTGCGGAAGCGGTATGCTGGGAGCCGACGGCACATCGGTCGGCAGGGGGAGGGGTAGTGGCGCAGATCACGGCCCGTTGGATCACCGAGGGTGTTCTGCGTTCGGATGGTCTAGACTCGATTCCGGCCGATTTCGTTGGCCCGGTGTGGGTCGACGTGAGCGAGCCCGATGAGCTGCGCTGCAGGCGGTAAGTGATCGCTTCCCGCTGCCGCCGCTCGCGATGGAGGACTGCCTCCACTACCCGCAGCGTCCCAAGATCGACACATACCGCGAGCAGACATTCCTCATCTGGCTGTTGCCGCAGATGGTCATCGGGGACGGCGTGCAGTCGCACGAGCTCGACGTCTTTCTCGGCGAGGAGCATCTCGTCACCATCCACCGCGCCGACGTTCCGGCGCTCGATCGCATCATGCGGCACGCCGACGCGCATCTCGCGCGTGGCGCCGAGTGGACGCTGCACGCGATCCTCGATTCGGCGGTGGACGAGGTCTTTCCTGTGGTCGAGGTGCTCTCTGATGAGCTCGAGCAGCTCGAGGACCTCATGCTGACTGACGGACGTCCCGAGTACCTGCAGCGTCTCTACACCGCAAAGCGCGGACTCATTCGGCTGCACAAGATCGTGAGCCCCGAGCGTGACGTGGTCAGGGGGCTTGCCAGGCTCGAGGCGTTCGTCGAGCCGGATGCATACATGTACTTCCAGGACGTCGGGCGACCATCTCGCGCGGCTGGCCGATCAGATCGACACGTACCGAGACGTGGCGAACGGCACGATGGACATCTACCTATCGGCGCAGAGCAATCGCATGAACGGCATCATGAAGCAACTCACGGTGGTCGCGACCATCTTCATGCCGCTGACGCTCATGTCGGGCATATACGGTATGAACGTGCTCAAAGGGATGTGGCCGCCTTCGGAGGCAAGCTGGTCGTTCGCAGCCATCATCGGCACCATGGCCGCCATCGCGATCTGGATGGTTCTCTACTTCAGGAGGAAAGAGTGGTGGTAGAGGAGCTTGATGCCCAGCCAGTCGTCGAGGAGGTCCACCACACGGTCTACTCGGTGGCGAACCTCATCACCATCATGCGCCTGCTGCTCGTTCCGTTCTTCTTCACAGTGCTTGTGGACGCCGACGGCGAGCGCGGACGCCTGACGGCTTTCTTCATCTACGCGATCGCTGCCTCGACTGACTGGATCGATGGTCAGATAGCCCGGCGGACGCACACGGTCACGCAGTTCGGCAAGATCGTCGATCCGCTGGTCGATCGCCTCCTGCTGGCGTCGGGCGTGTTGGGTCTGTACCTGATCGACGTGCTCCCGCTGTGGGTGCCCATCGTGCTCGTGCTCCGGGACGTGTATCTGTTGTACGGCGCGTACTCGCTGGAGCACTACCACATCATCCTGCCGGTCACCCGCACCGGGAAACTCACTACAGCGGTGCTGTTCGCCGGCTTCAGCTCGCTCATCGCCGGGTGGCCCGAAGTGGGGGGCGCCCGACTGATCGAGTCATCATGGCTTCCCGGGCTCGGGGCAGAGCCCGCTGCGCTCGGTATGTGGTTCGTCTACGTGGGCATCGCTCTGTCGCTATCGGCGGCAGTCCAGTACACCGTGATCGCGCTCCGAGCTCGGGACGCAGCGATCGCAGCCGGACGGGGGTAGATCGGCGTGAAGGCTGTTGTGATGGCCGGTGGGGAAGGCACACGCCTTCGTCCACTCACGAGCATGCGTCCGAAGCCCATGGTCCCCATCGTGAACCAGCCGGTGATGGAGCACATCCTCGGCCTGGTGCAGCATCACGGGATCAACGAGGTCGTTGCGACGCTCGCGTTCATGCCGCAGGTGATCGAGGATTACTTCGGCGATGGCGATGAGTGGGGGATCGACATCAGCTACGCGATCGAGGAGACCCCGCTCGGCACGGCGGGGTCGGTGAAGAACGCTGCCGAGGCGCTCACGGAGACGTTCATCGTGATCTCGGGCGACGCGCTCACCGACATCAATCTCACCGAGGTCATCGACTTCCACAAGGCGCACGGCGGTGCGGTGACGATCGCGCTCAAGCGTGTCCCCGACCCGCTCGAGTTCGGCGTGGTCATCACTGACGACAACGGCAAGATCGAGCGTTTCCTGGAGAAGCCCTCGTGGGGGCAGGTCTTCAGCGACACCATCAACACCGGCATCTACGTGGTCGAGCCGCTGGTCTTCGACTACATCCCGGAGGGCAAGCCGTTCGACTTCTCATCCGAGCTCTTCCCGCTGCTCATGAAGAACGGCCACGAACTCTACGGGTGCATCGTGGACGGCTACTGGGCCGACGTCGGCAGCCTGGAAGGCTACGTGGAGGTTCACCGCGACATCCTCGACGGCAAGGCGATGATCTACGTGCCGGGCGCCAGGACGAAGGACGACGTGTGGGTGGGACCCGGGGCGGACATCGATCCATCGGTCCAGATCTCGCCGAAGGTCGTCATCGGCGCGAACACGACGGTGCGGGCGGGCGCGAAGCTCGGTCCGTACACGGTCATCGGCGACAACTGCCTGATCGGAAACGACGCCGAAACGGACCACACGATCGTGTGGAACGACTCGTTCGTCGGCAAGCACTCGCAGGTCAAGGGCGCGGTGTTGTGCCGAAGCGTCGACATCCGTGCGGGTGCGCGTGTCGGCAACGGGGCGGTCATCGGCGATGAGAGTGTCGTGGGACATGGCGCGTCCGTGGGCAATGACGTCCAGGTGTACCCGTTCAAGCGCATCGACGCCGGCGCGATGGTGACCTCCTCGCTCATCTGGGAGTCTCGCGGGGTGCGTGCGCTGTTCGGTGCTGACGGCATCTCCGGGCTCGTGAACATCGATGTCACCCCCGAGCTTGCGCTGCGAGCTGCCCAGTCCTACGGGACGCTCCTGCCGAGCCGGGGACACGTGGTGATCAGCCGCGACTCGAGCCGGGCGGCGCGCATGATGAAGCGCGCGATGGTCGCGGGCCTCAACTCGACCGGCTGTCACGCCCGCGACCTGCGGGTGGCCTCGCCGGCGATCACGCGCTTCACGACGAGAGACACGAGGGCCGTCGGCGGTATCCACGTCTGCGCGGCCGACAACGATCCGCAGTCGGTCGAACTCCACTTCTACGACGAGTACGGGATCGATATCTCCACCGGTGTCGAGAAGAAGGTGGAGCGGCTCTACTTCCGGCAGGAGTTCCGCCGGGCCTTCTTCGAGGATGTGGGTGAGATCATCTATCCGGCGCGGGCGCTCGAGTACTACCTCAGCGGTCTGAGCTCCGCGCTCAACGGTTCCGACGTCCGGACGCGCCGGTTCAAGGTGGTGGCCGACCTCGGCATGAGCCCGGCCTCGTTCGTGCTGCCGTCGGCGGCGGGCGACTGGGGGATAGAGCTCATCGCGATGCGTGCATATGTGGACTCGGAGCATGCTCGCCTCGCGCCGGACGAGCGGGACAGCCAGATCGGTCAGCTTGCGAACTCGGTCGACGTGTTCCAGGCGGACTTCGGCATCTCGATCGACTCCACCGCCGAGCGGGTGACGCTCGTGACCGGAAGCGGTGTGGTCCTCGACCACGACACCGCACTTCACGCGATGGTGGCGCTGTGGTGCGACTCGGAGGTTTCCGAGGACATCGGACGCGACGTCGCCGTGCCTGTGACTGCATCGAGCGCGGTCGAGACCATCGCGACCGCATGTGGGCGTGGCGTGCGCCGAACCGGCACCTCGCGTCGGTCACTGTCAACGGCGGCCCTCAATCCGAACATCGGCTTTGCGGGTTCTCGCCGAGGCGGTTTCGTGTTCCCGCACTTCCTCGCCGCCTACGACGCGATGATGTCCTTCGGCATGCTGCTGCGTATGCTCGATTCGCAGCAGACCACGCTCGATGAGGTGGTGGCCGGGCTGCCGCCGTTCAATCTGCGTCAGGAGAGCGTCTTTTGTCCCTTCGATCGCAAAGGGGCGGTGATGCGCACGATGGCGATGCTGGGCGAGGTCGGCTCGGTCGTGGAAGGAGTGCGGGTCCCGACCGACGACGGTTGGGCGCTCGTCTTGCCGCATGCCACGGAGGCGGTCGTCTACGTGCATGCCGAGGGCGGCACACCGGAGCAGGCCGATGCAACGCTGGCGCGCTATGTAGAAGCCGTCCACGAGGCGATCGCGCACGGGTAGCGGTGTGACGGCCGGGCAACGCAAAGTGACGGAAGACCCCGGGCTGCGGTATCATCGCTGCTCATGAGTGGCGGGTTTCTTGCTGCTCAACGCCACTGTCAGGACTGCCAGGCAGACCCCCGAAGCGGAAGCGCCCGATGACCAACGGACCGACCAGTGAAACGAGCACGACGCGAATCGCGCGACGCACAGCGCGTCAGCCGCGTTTCCGCCTGCGGATGCCCGGGTGGCTCGCGCGCTTGCCGCTGTCGGCACGGATCGCGATTATCGCCGTCTCCGTACTAGCCGCCGTTGTCGTGATCGGTGCTGCTGCCGACGCGATCGCATCGGCAGGACGGATTCACCCCGGGGTGTACGTCGGCGAGCTGGCGGTCGGCGGTCAGCATCCCGACGACGCGACTGTTGCTATCGCGACGTACGTATCGGAGCGAGCGTCTGTGCCCGTGGCGGTCACCGCCGGCGGTGCGACGTGGGAAGTCGCGGCCGAGTCCGTCGCACTCTCGGTCGACACGACGGGGCTTGCTGGCGACGCCTATGCGGTAGGCAGGGGCGATGTCGCTTCGGCACTCGTCGAACGTGTTCGCGCGCTGTTCGGCGGCGTGACCGTTCCCATGGAGCTCAGCTGCGATGATGAGGCGCTCCGCGCGCTGATCGACTCGATGAACGCCGAGATCGCGACGCCTGCCGTGAACGCGGGCGTGACGGTCGAGGGCGCCTCGGTCACCCGCGTCGAGCCCGTCGACGGCATCGGCGTGGACTTCACGGATGCACGTGAACGTCTCCTTGACGCGTTTCTCGCAACCGAGCGCACGCTTTCGCTCGAGCTCGGGCCGATAGCGCCCGAGATCGATGCCGAGGGCGCCGAGCAGGCGTATCAGGACGCGCTCAAGATGGTCTCGGCGCCACTGACGCTCTACTACGCCGAGAAGACGTGGGAGGTCGCGCCGGACACCATTGGCGGCTGGATCGGCTTCCGCAGACTCGATGGCGCGAAGCCCCCGATGCTCGAGGCGTACGTGGTGTCCGAAGACGTCTCGTCCACGGTGCTTCCTATGGTCGCCGAGGTCGGCAAGCCCGGTCATGACGCCGGTTTCAGCGTATCGAACGGCGTGGTCACCATCATCCCCGCAGAAGACGGCCTTGCGGCCGATGCGGACGACCTTGCGGTTCGGCTCACCTCCGTGCTCACCGGGGACGGCGAGCGCCGTGCCGAGCTCACGATGCACCGCGTGGAGCCCGAGATCACCACCGCGGAGGCCCAGAGCATGGGCATCGTGGAGCGCATCTCGACCTTCACGACGGATTACGCCTCCTCGAACAAACCCAGGGTCAACAACATCCACATCCTGGCCGATGCGCTCGATGGGACGCTGATCCCACCCGGTGGTACGTTCAGCTTCAATGGGGCGATCGGAGAGCGGACCGCCGAGAAGGGCTATCAGGAGGCCAACGCGATCGTGAACGGCAAACTCGTGCCGCAGCTTGGTGGGGGCATCTGTCAGGTGGGTACGACGATCTTCAACACGGTGTTCTTCTCGGGGTTGCCGGTCGTGGAGCGCAAGAACCACTCCCAGTACATCAGCCACTATCCGACCGGACGCGATGCGACCGTTTCCTGGGGTGGCCCTGACTTCAAGTTCCAGAACGACACCGACCACTGGGTCCTGGTGGCGACCGGCTACACGAACTCGACCGTGACGATCTCCCTGTACGGCACCAGCCCTGGCTACGAGGTGACGTACGACACCGGCGCCTGGACGAACATCGTCAACCCTCCGATCAAGGAGGTTCCGGATCCGACGTTACCGGCGGGGAGCCGAGTCGTGGACGAGAAGGGCATCAGCGGGCGAACGATCGTCGTCGTCCGCCACGTGAAGAAGAACGGTGTGGAGATCCGTACCGACTCCTTCAAATCGGTCTATCGTGCAACGGAGGAGGTCGTTCGCGTCGGCACGGCAGGGGCCGGGTCGTCAACGCCGACAACGACGTCGCCGTAGGGGACGCGTCGGGAGGACCGACGCGTGGGGAGGGGAGGCATCGCGTGTTCCAGCCTGAGTTGGAGTCGATGGCGCGGCCGGATCTCGAGGCGTTGCAGCTCGAGCGCCTCAATGCGCTGCTCGCGCGTGTGTACGCCAACGTGCCGACGTATCGCACGAAGTTCGACGAAGCAGGCGTCGCACCGGTCGTGAGCGGCCTCGAGGGTCTGGCTGACCTGCCCTTCACGGTGAAGGACGACTTGCGCGAGGCGTATCCGTACGGCATGTTCGCGGTCCCGCAGAGCGAGATCGTCCGGGTGCACTCGTCCTCGGGAACGACCGGACAGATCACGGTCGTCGGCTACACGGCCGCGGACATCAGCAACTGGGCGGACCTCATGGCGCGCACGATCGCGTCGGCCGGCGGCGCGGCCGATGACGTCGTGCAGATCGCCTACGGATACGGGCTCTTCACGGGCGGTCTCGGGGCGCACTACGGGGCCGAGCGACTCGGCGCGACGGCCATCCCGATCTCGGGCGGCAACACGAAGCGACAGGTGCAGGTGCTGAAGGACTTCGGCACCACCATCCTGGCGTGTACGCCAAGCTACGCGCTGCTGATCGGCGAGACTGCCGCAGAGATGGGGATCGACATCCGGGACCTGCCGCTTAAGGCCGGTATCTTCGGGGCGGAGCCGTGGAGCGAGAGCATGCGGACGCAGATCGAGGAGATTCTCGGCCTCAAGGCCATCGACATCTACGGCCTCTCCGAGGTCATGGGTCCCGGTGTGGCGGCCGAGTGCACCGAGCAGCACGGACTGCACGTGAACGAGGACCACTTCATCATCGAGATCCTTGATCCTGAGACGCTGCGTCCCGTGCCGGACGGCGAGCAGGGCGAGGTCGTCTTCACCACGATCACCAAGCAGGGGATTCCTCTCGTGCGCTATCGCACGCGGGATATCTCCCGCATCGTTACCGGCGATTGTGCCTGCGGGCGCACCTTCCGCCGCATGGAGCGGATCACCGGCCGAACGGACGACATGCTCATCATCCGGGGCGTGAACGTCTACCCGAGCCAGATCGAGCAGGTGCTCGTCGGCATTCCCGGTGTCGCTCCGCACTACCAGGTCGTGCTTTCGAAGCGTGGGAGCATGGACCACGTTGAAGTTCACGTCGAGGTCGGGCAGGATGTGCCCTTCGATGAGGTCAAGACGCTCGAGCGGCTGCGCAATCGAGTCGCGGCCGAGATCGCATCATCGCTTGCAGTGAACCTCGACGTGAAGCTCGTGGAACCGAAGTCGATCCAGCGGTCGGAAGGCAAGGCCAAGCGCGTTGTCGACCTGCGCAACGAGGGGAGTGAGTAGCCGATGGTTATGCAGCTGACGGTGTTCCTGGAGAACAGCCCCGGCAGGCTGGCGGGGCTCACGCGGGCCCTCGGCGATTCGGGTGTCAATATGCGGGCCCTCATGGTGGCCGATACGGCCGAGTTCGGCATCGTGCGCATCATCTGCGACCGTCCGGAGACTGCGCGTGGTGCGCTCGAGACGGCGGGCTTCAGCGTGAGCGTCGGGAACGTGATCGCGGTGGAGGTACCCGACCGGCCCGGTGGTCTCGCGGACGTCCTTGAGGTGATCGGCGGCGTGGGCGCCAACGTGGAGTACGCCTACTGCTTCGTCGAGCCGAGCGGTAACTCGGCGATCGACGTGTTTCGCGTCGAGGATGTCGCCGCGGTCACCGAGGCGTTGCGACGTGCCGGGATGCGCGTCTTGGACGAGGACGAGGTCTACGCCACCGGGTCCTGACTCGGATCGGTCTGGCGACGGCGGTCACCAGTGACGTCGAGAGGCGTGATCTCGGCTGCCGCTGGATTCAGCACGTCGGCAAGCTTCTTGAGCTCTAGCGCACCACTGGACGCGCTGAGCACCGTGGCTGTGACTGCGTCATCTCGTGCCTCAAGGAGACCTCGCACGCCTGACGCGACTCGTTCGGCCACGACCACGGCGCCGGCGCCGTCAGTGCGTGGCAGCATAACGTAGAACGTTCCAGTCGCACCGGCGGCAAGGTCGTCGACCATACGGATGTCGTTGCGGACGTATCCCGCGACCTGGCGCATAAGGTGTCTGACGGTCTTCGCCTTGAGGGCCGCATACACGCCCCGGGCGAGATTGATGGTCACGACAGAGTACTCGGTCTGGTAACGCTCCCACTGCCCGACGCCGGAGATGATCGCGTCAGCCGCATAGCGGGCGCTGTAGACGCCCGTTTGGGGGTCGATGAGGCTGTCGTTCTCGAGCCTCGCGAAGAGGTACTTGATGCGGCCGGAGAGCTCGCCACCGACGACACCCACGATCGCGTAGGTGACGGCGCGCGTCGCAAGAAGGGTGAGGACGTCGTCCGAGAGGCCCTGGTCCTGCAGGAGTGGCACGCGCATCGCCACGTAGACCGCTATCGCCACGAGCGTTGCGAGGAATCCGCCGTTGCGTCCCCAGTGGAGTGCTCCCGCCAGCACGAGTATGAGCAGGAGTTGCGCGGTGATCTCCGCCGCCTGTGGGGTGACAGTCGGGGCGATGAAGATGCTCGCGATGATGGCGCCGGTTCCCAGGACGAGGGCGAGTGCCTCGAAGTGCGAGTACTTCACGTACGGCCTCCTTTGGCCAGGCGTGGCGGTCACTACGGATGGTTGGGGCACGAAACCCTGCCTGCTGCGGCATCGAATTCGAGTGGGGTCCCGTCCTCGGGGCACGTGATCTTGTCGTCGAAGTCCTTGACGTACGGCTCCAGATCGGCCAGTTCATCGGGGGCACTGTCGGTTGTGGTGGCGATTGCGACTGCCGTGTTGAACGTGTCCTGGTTGCTGCGGCACGCAGCTGCGTTCGCTGCGTCGGAGCTGGCGCTGAAGGCCGCGATGGCTATGGCCAGCAGTATGGACAAGAGGAGCACGACGAACGCCACCTCGAGCAGGGTGAATCCCTCATCGGCTTGTCGTGCGGTCACGCTCTGGTTCATCAGTCTCTCCCACAATCGTCAGGACCCGTCGTTGACGCTCTTGTGCTCCGTGTCCTAGGCACAGTGTCGGCATTCGTAGCGTTGGAGTTGAGCATGTGTCCGGCACGGCAGACGCCGCGCGTGCGTGTCAGACCGCGAAACCGTACAATCACGATGCCCCCACCGATCGCGTACGAGAAGGAGTCGCGCGTGCACCGTGCCCCCGAACCATCCGCTCGCGCGCTCCGGTTCATGATAGCGCTTTGTCTCGTGTGCGCGTGTCTCGGAGCAAGCTCGATCGCTTCTGCAGCCGAATCGGTGGGCGGGGTGTCGATCGACGCCGATCCTGCGCTGGCCGCTGCTGTGCCCGAGGTGTCTATGCCTGCGGGTGCTCTGCGCACCGGTGACGGGCGGACGCTGTGGGACCGCGGTGCGGACGCAGAGCGTGCGATGGCCTCCACAACGAAGATCATGACCGCGCTGGTGGTTCTGGACCGGACCGAGCTGACCGAACGGGTCACGGTGACGGGAGGTGCCGCGGGGGTGGGGGAGGCCGAAGCCGGTCTCGTCGCCGGGGAGAGCTACACCGTGCAGCAGCTTCTCGAGGCGATGCTGGTGCGCTCAGGCAATGACGCGGCATTCGCACTTGCCGAGCACGTTGCTGGTGATGAGAACGCCTTCGTGGCGCTCATGAACGAGAAGGCTGTCGAGCTCGGTCTGTCACACACAGCATTCACGAATCCCCACGGTCTCGATGAGGACGGCCACCACACGTCGGCGGCGGATCTCGCCACGCTCACTACCGTTGCGATGGCCGATCCGCGTTTCGCGGCGATCGTGAACATGCCGCGCGTCAGCGTAACGGCCGGTGGACGCACCACCACGTTCGACAACTCGAACAAGCTCCTGGGAACATACGAAGGAGCCACGGGCGTCAAGACGGGATGGACGAGCGACGCCGGCTACTGCCTCGTCGCCTCGGCCCAACGAGGGAGTATCTCGTTCATCGCGGTGGTACTCGGGACGTCGTCCGAGGACGCCCGGTTCGAGCAGGCGCGCACGCTTCTCGACTGGGGTTTCGCGCACTACGCTGAGACGCAGGTGGCCTCGAAGGAGACGACCGCTGCTCTCGTGCCGGTGACCGACTACCTCGATCGTACGGTCACCGCCAAGGTGGCCGAGGACGCGGTGGTGCCGGTCTTCGACCTCGATGGCGAGGTCGTTAGCCGCGTTGACATGATCAGGGAGGTCGAGGCTCCGGTCGTTGCGGGTCAGCGCCTCGGGACGCTGACGGTGGTTCAAGGGGAGCGACTGCTCGCGCAGGTGCCGATCGTGGCGGCGGGCGATGTTCCAGCACCGGACGCCTGGGATGCGGCCGGCATCTGGTTCACACGACTGTGGCGCAGGGTGTTCGGCGGAGACCTGCAGGCCTCGGCTGTTCCCGTGCTGTGAGAGGAGCCTGCATGACGGAGAGCAGTCGCAAGACCCCGTTGTACGAGGAGCATGTCGCGCTCGGCGCCCGCATGGTCGACTTCGCGGGCTGGCAGATGCCCGTGCAGTACGCCGGGATCATCGAGGAGCACAACGCCGTTCGCAGCGGTGTAGGCATCTTCGACGTTTCGCACATGGGGGAGTTTCGGTTCTTCGGCACGGACGCGAAGCCCGCGCTCCAGCGGATTCTCACCAACGACCTCGACAAGATCGATGAGGTGGGGAGCGCTCTGTACACGATGATGTGCGACGACGACGGAGGCATCATCGACGACCTCATCGTCTATCACTCGGGGGATGCTGAGTACCTCATCGTCGCCAACGCGTCGAATCGCGAGACCGACTGGGACTGGATCACGTCGCACCTGCCCGACGGTGTCGAGGCGGTCGACGAGAGCGACCGGACCGCGCTCATCGCGGTGCAGGGGCCGCGCGCGCTTTCGGTCGTGCAAGAGCTCGCCGAGGAGGGATGGGTCGCGCCTCAGCGTTTCGAACTGGCTGAGGCGACGCTCGGCGGCGTCGGCGTGCTGGTGGCGCGAACCGGTTACACCGGCGAGGACGGTGTCGAGCTGTTCTGCCACGAGGCCCACGCTGTTGCCGTGTGGCGGATGCTGCTGAGCTTCCCCGAGGTGACGCCGTGTGGCCTGGGTGCGAGAGACACGCTGCGTCTGGAGATGGGCTATCCGCTCTACGGCAGCGATATGGATCGCGGAGTCGACCCCGTCTCGGCGGGCCTGGGCTGGGTCGTGCCAAAGGCCAAGAGGGGCTTCATCGGGGCCGAGGCGATCGCCCGGGTGCGCGAGGCCGGACCGGCGAACAAGCTGGTCGGGCTCACGGTCTCCGGGGGTGTGCCACGCCACGGCTACACCGTGTTGCACGGCGGTGACGCGGTCGGTAAGGTGGCAAGCGGCACGTTCTCACCGACCCTCGGTCACGGCATCGCGACCGCCTACGTGCCGGTGGCGTTGGCTGCCGAGGGAACGGAGCTTACGATCGAGGTTAGGCGCAAGGTGGTTTCGGCGGTCGTCACGCGCCCGCCGTTCGTGAAGGACACGTCGCTTTCGGCCACCCGGTCGTAAGCGCCCGGCTGCGAAGGAGCATGAGAGTCCCATGTATCCCAAGGACCTGAAGTACGACCGCGAGCACGAGTGGGTGCGCGTCGACGGCGACGTGGCAACGATCGGCATCTCGCATTTCGCGCAGGAGCAGCTCGGCGAGGTCGTGTACGTGGACCTGCCGAAGGCCGGCGACCCGGTCAACGCTGGCGACACCTTCGGCGAGGTCGAGTCCGTGAAGTCGGTCTCCGAGCTGTATTCGCCCGTCTCCGGTGACATCGTCGAGGTCAACGACGCACTCGACGACGCTCCCGAGACCGTGAACGCCGAGCCCTATGGCGACGGCTGGATGATCAAGGTCAAGCTGTCCGACCCCGCCGAGGTCGACGGCATGATGGACGCCGACGACTACGAGGCGTTCCTCGCAGAAGAAGCCTGACGCATGCGCTTCATCCCGGTGACCTGCGAAGACCAGGCGGACATGCTCGCACGCGTGGGTGTCGGTTCGGTCGACGACCTGTTCGCTGATGTGCCTGAGGACGCGCGGCTCGCGCGTCCTCTCGCGTTGCCTGAGCCGATGGGCGAGGTTGAGCTCTCGGCACATCTGATGTCGCTGGCAAAAGCGAATACCGACGCAAGCGATGTGGTCTCGTTCCTCGGCGGCGGATGCTACGACCACTACGTGCCGGCGGTCGTCGATTCGGTCATCAGCAAGCCGGCGTTCTTCACGGCGTACACGCCGTACCAGCCGGAGGTGAGCCAGGGCACCCTGCAGGCCATCTACGAGTACCAGTCGATGATCTGCCAGCTCACCGGCATGGAGGTCGCGAACGCATCGATGTACGACGGCGCGACGGCCTTCGCCGAGGCCGCGCTCATGGCGTGCCGGGTGACCAAGCGGCAGCGCGTGCTGGTGTCGCAGACGGTGCATCCGGAGTGGCGGCAGACGCTCGCCACGTACGTCGAGGCGGGCACCGTGAGCGTGACCGAGGTCGCCGGGGCGGATGGTCTGGCGGATGCCGAGGCGCTTGCGGCCGAGTTGGCTGATGACGTCGCGGCGGTCATGGTGGAGTCGCCGACCTTCTACGGGACGCTCGACGACCTCGGCGCTCTGGGTGAGCTCGCGCACGACGCCGGAGCGCTGCTGGTCGTCGGCACCAACCCGATACTGCTCGGCGTGATGGAGCCCCCCGCGTCTTATGGCGCCGACATCGTCGTCGCCGAGGGGCAACCGCTCGGCAGTCCGATGTCGTACGGCGGGCCGGGGCTCGGCGTCTTCGCGTGCAGACAGGCGCACCTGCGGCAGATGCCCGGTCGCGTGGCCGGTCGCACGACTGACGTGGACGGCAAGACCGGTTTCGTGCTCACATTCTCCACGCGCGAGCAGCACATCCGTCGCGAGAAGGCCACCTCGAACATCTGCTCCAACCATGCGCTCAACGCGCTTGCGGCAGGCGTCTACCTTTCGGCGGTCGGGCGTGAGGGTCTTCGCGGGATCGCGGAAGCGTGCATCGCCAAGGCGCACTACCTTGAGGCCGCGCTCGTGGGCACGGGCCGCTTCGAGCGCGTGTTCGCGGCGCCGTTCGGCTACGAGTTCGCGCTGCGGTACCGCGGTGACGTGGCCGAGATGCAGCGCACGCTCGTGACCCGCGGCTTCTTTGCCGGGCTCGACCTTTCGGCCTTCTCGCCGGATGACGCCGGCCTTGTGCTCTTTGCCGTGACCGAGAAGCGTACGCGTGCCGAGCTCGACCGTTTCGTGGGGGAGGTGAGCGCGCTGTGACCGGGGCCGATGCAACACCCCTGCGCGAGCTGCTCACCGGGACGCTGATCTTCGAGCGTGGATCGGCCGAATCGCGGTGCGTTGAGGCGCCTGCGCTCGACGTGCCGTCAGTTGATCTCGATAGCGCGCTCGGTGGCCGTGCCCGCACGGCGCTCCCGGCGCTTCCGCACGTGACCGAAGTGGACATCGCGCGGCACTACGAGCGACTTGCGAGCGCCAACTTCGGCGTGGACAGCGGGTTCTACCCGCTCGGCAGCTGCACGATGAAGTACAACCCCAAGATCGACGAGTGGGCGTGCCGGCTGCCCGGCTTCGCGGGCACCCATCCGTATCAGCCCGCCTCGACCGTGCAAGGCGTCCTCGAGCTGATGTGGACGCTGCAGGAGTCGCTCGGCGAGATCGCAGGACTGCCTGCGGTGACGCTGCAGCCGGCCGCAGGCGCGCACGGCGAGCTGACCGGGCTCCTGACGATTCGCGCATACCACACAGCCAACGGCGATCCGCGCAAGCGCGTGTTGGTACCTGACTCTGCCCACGGCACCAACCCGGCGACTGTGGCGATGTGCGGCTACGAGGTCGTGCAGGTGCCGAGCAACGAGCGGGGAGGGGTGGACCTCGCCGCCCTTCGCGGCTTGCTCGACACCGACGTGGCCGCGATCATGCTCACGAACCCGAACACCCTCGGTCTGTTCGAGGAGAACATCCTGACGATCACCGCGGCCGTGCACGAGGTCGGCGCGCTGGCGTACTGCGACGGCGCCAACTTGAACGCCATCCTCGGCAAGTCACGACCGGGCGACATGGGGTTTGACGCGCTGCACATCAACGTCCACAAGACGTTCGCCACACCGCACGGCGGCGGGGGGCCGGGAGCAGGCCCCGTTGCGGTCACCGACGTACTGGCGCCGTTCCTGCCCGGACCCGTGATCGGACGGGTCGAGGACGGCGGGTTCCGCCTCGTCACCCCCGAGCTCTCGATCGGCCGCGTGCGTTCGTTCCTCGGCAACGTCGGCGTGCTCGTGCGTGCGTATGCCTACATCCGTGCGCTCGGCGGGTCCGGCGTGACCGAGGTCGCCGAGCAGGCGGTTCTTTCGGCCAACTACCTCAAAGAAGTGCTGCGCGAGGCGTTCCCGGTGCCGTACGACCGCGTCTGCAAGCACGAGTTCGTGCTGTCGGGCAGCGCTCTGCGCAAGGAGTACGGCGTGCGCACCCTGGATGTCGCCAAGCGCCTCCTCGACTACGGCTACCATCCGCCCACGATCTACTTCCCGTTGATCGTGGACGAAGCGATGATGATCGAGCCGACCGAGACCGAGGGCAAGGCGACGCTCGACCGATTCGCCGAGGTGCTGATGCGCATCGCCGAAGAGGCTGCGGCCGATCCGGACCTTCTGCATGGCGCGCCGTACTCGACACCGGTTCGCCGTCTCGATGAGGCCGCAGCGGTGAAGCACCCCGATCTTGCATGGCGACCGGTGGAGGACGCGGAAGCCTAGATGACTGCCACGTGGCGTCTGATCATCGACGATGCGGGCGATGGCGCGTGGAACATGGCGGTCGACCGGGCCATGCTGCACGCGCACGAGTCCGGGGAGGTTCCGCCGACCCTGCGCCTGTACCGCTGGCAACGTCCGACGGTCTCGCTCGGGCGCTTCCAGAAGGTCGATGACGTGGACCTGGATGTCTGCGCGGCCGAGGGCATCGGCGTGTGTCGACGGCCCACCGGCGGGCGCGGGGTGCTCCATGATGACGAGATCACCTACTCGATCGTCGCGGGCGTACGTGACGGTCTGCCCCGCGGGGTGAGCGCAAGCTACCGCGTGTTGTGTGGCGCGCTGGTGGAGGCCTACCGGGAGATCGGCGTTCCGGCGGACCTCACACCGCGACCGAGGGGAGACCGTGGGGCCGGTGCGTGCTACCTGCATGCGACCGCCGCGGACCTGTCGCTCGGCGCAGCGAAGCTGTCGGGAAGCGCGCAGGTCTGGAGCGGCGCGAGCTGTCTCCAGCACGGCTCCTTCGTGATCTCGCGCGATGCCGCCCGGGAGGCGCGGGTCTTCCGCCTCGGCGAGGAGGGCGCGGATGCGCTCGATCGTCAGACAGACACCATCAGCGGCGTGTTCGGTGCACGGCCCGAGGACGTCGGCCTCACCGATGCGTTGCTGCGCGGTCTGGGGCGCGGGCTGGACGCGACTCTCACGCTCGGCACGCTCAACACCTCGGAATCACGGGAAGCCGAACAGCAGGCCGATGCGTTCCACATCGCGAGGCCGTCCGTGTAGGCGATGAGAGCATGGAACGTGCACGCCTGCAGGTGGACATCGAGTAGAGGTCGAAGCCGTGGTGTCGTCGGCGTCTGCTACAATGACGCCTGATGAGACAGGGCGGTTTTCGCCCCATCGGCTGAGGAGGAACGGTGAGCGACAGAGGTGCCACCGACGACGCACTGCTGAATCTCCGGGAGCGGTCGCTCGACGAACTGCGCCAGCTGCTCGATGAGCTCTACGAAGAGGAGCAGAAGGTCAGCTACCGGCGTCGTGTCCTGCACGGGAAGATCGACATCCTGCGCGCCGAGCTGGTACGCCGCCTCAAAGAGGACCGCGATGCCGGCAAGGGCATCGTGTCCGGCAGCGACATCGAGCGGCTGATCGAGATCCTTGCGAACGATCTGCACGGGGTCTCGCGGTACGACGTGGCCGCTGACGACGAAGAGGACGACTGACAGGCCGCCAGGACGCGAGCCTGTCGTGACAAGGAGGCCCGGGTGCCGAGTGTCGCCGAGAAGATCCACGAGTTCCTGAACGAGCTCGCCGTCGATGCGGTCGAGGAGCGCGTGGTCGAGTACGTCATACGGGAGGTCCACACGGGGCGCAAGCTCACCGACGCGTTGGCCGATCCCTACGTGAAGAACCGCCTGAGCGAGGAGCGGCTGGCGAAGGTGCTTGAGACGCCCGAGGTTGTCACGGCGCTCGAGGAGCAGATCGCGCAGTCGTTCAAGTCCCGCGACTTCGGACTGCTGAGCTGACGACAACCGGGTGTCATCGCTGACGCCCGCGAGGAGATGGTGAGCATGGAGCAGTGCCCCGCCTGCGGCGCCCAAGCGCTCGAGGGCGGCGTGTGCGCCGAGTGTGGCGCCACCGCTGAGGGCGCGACCGCCTCCTTCGAGGTCGTGAGCGAGATCCCGGAAGCGTCGTACGAGTCCGAGGTCGGCGTTGCCGAGGTACCGGTCCTGATCGTTCGCAAGGGAGTCGAGGTCGGCGAGCGTTTCTACCTCGAACTGCCGAAGATCACCATCGGCCGGGACCCGGAGAGCGACATCTTCCTGAACGACGTGACCGTGTCGCGCGTACACGCCGTCCTCCACGTGAGCGGCGGCGAGGTGCGGCTCGAGGACGTCGGCTCGCTCAACGGGACGTACGTGAACGACGTGATCGTCACCGATGCGACCCTGAGGAGCGGCGACAGCGTGCAGATCGGCCGCTTTCAGATGGTCTTCCTGAGTGGGGGAGGCTCGTGAGATGAGCCCGGCAGTGCGTGACTATCTGACCATCGGCGAAGTCGTCGACAAGCTGCTCCCCGCGCATCCGGACCTGACGATCTCGAAGGTCCGCTTCCTCGAGGATGAGCGCCTGATATCGCCGGAGCGAACTCCGGGCGGCTACCGCAAGTACCGTCCCACGGACGTCCAGCGGCTGGAACTCGTCCTGCGCCTCCAGAAGGAACACTTCATGCCGCTCGCGGTGATCCGCGAGAAGCTCGAGGACCTCGACCGCGGAAAGATGCCTCCGGAGTTGCGACCTGCGGTCGATCATGCCGAGGCTATGACCCTGCCACTTGAGGACGCCGAGACGATCCCGCTCGAGCGGGTGCCGGAGATGCTCGGCCTTCCGACCGCATTCATCAGGGAGCTCGGGTCCTTCGGCATAGTCACGCTCGTGCAGGGCGATCACGGCGAGGAGCTCTCCGGACCCGATGTCGCAGTGGCCCACACCTGCTGGGAGCTGCGCAGATTCGGCATCGAGCCCCGGCATATGCGCATGTACGAGACATTCGCCGAGCGCGAGGCTGCGTTCTATCAGCAGATCCTCATGCCCGGGATGCGGCACCGCACTCCTGAGGCGCGACAGAAGCTGGTGGAGACGCTGGTGGACCTGATGGGAAAGACCGGTGAGCTCAAGGACCACATGATCCGTCGGGCCGTCGGCCGGCTTTTCGAGGACCTGACCTGAACACGATGACTGACGCTGCACACGACGAAACGCTCGAGAGCATCGCGGAGGACCTGCCGCTATCGGACAAGGTCGCCAGGACCGCGTTCGCGCACCCGAGCGAACGCGTGGCGGCGCAGATCCTGGACTACTACCGCATCGCCTGGGAGTACGAGCCCACGACGTTTCCGCTCGACTGGGACAAGCAGGGCAACGTGCTTGCATCGTTCTCTCCCGACTTCTACCTTCCGGAGTTCGACCAGTACATCGAGCTCACGACCATGAGTCAGAAGCTCGTGACGAAGAAGAACCGCAAGATCAGACGGGTCAAGGAACTCTACCCCGAGATCTCGGTGCGGATTCTGTACCAGCGGGACTTCCGGAAGCTGCTCTTCAAGTACGGCATCCCCGTGGTCGAGCGCGATCACGCGGACGGTGGCGGGCTGGACGCGGTCACTGACGGCGAGCAGTAGGCATGAGGGCGCACGTCTCCGACTCGCGGATCGACAGGATCCTGCTCACACCCGAGGAGATCGCCGAGAAGGTCGCGCTCCTGGGTGCCCAGATCACCGCGGACTATCAGGGTCGTGACCTGGTCCTCATCACGGTGCTCAAAGGGGGTCTCATTTTCCTTGCCGACCTGTGTCGGCGAATCGACCTTCCTCACACCGTGGACTTCATGGCGGTGTCGTCGTACGGTCCCGGCGCTGCCGGATCGGTCCGGATCACCAAGGACCTTGACGATACGATCGAAGGCCGAGACGTCCTGATGGTCGAGGACATCATCGATACGGGCCTCACACTCAACTACCTCCTACGCGTGTTGCGTGCCCGCAAGCCGGCGAGCCTTGCCGTGTGCACGCTGCTCGATAAGGACGTTCGCCGGATCATGGACCTGCCGATCGAGTACCGCGGGTTCGCCATCCCGGATCGGTTCGTGGTTGGCTACGGACTCGATCTCGAGGGCGTTTGGCGCAATCTGCCCTACGTGGCCACGCTTCACGACGAGATCTGGGACCGCTGATGCGCCGCGCGAAGACCGCCGCGCTCCTGCTGTTCGCCGTGCTCGTCGCAGGGACGCTCGGCTACATGGTGATCGAGGGCTGGAGCGTGCTCGACAGCCTGTACATGACCGTGATCACGGTCGCGACCGTCGGCTTTCGTGAAGTCAACCCGCTGTCGACCGCTGGGCACTGGTTCACGATCGCCCTCATCTTCGCGGGCGTTGGTGGCATCGCGTACTCGATCGGTACGATCGCCGATTTCATGGTCGAAGGCCATCTGAGGGAACTGCTGGAGGGACGGCGAATGGCGAAGCGCATCGAGGATCTCCGTGACCACTACGTGGTCGTCGGCATGGGTCGTGTCGGGTCCGTCGTCTGCCGCACGCTTGGCGAGCAGGGCGTTCCGTTCATCGTCGTGGACCAGTGCGAAGAGTGCATCGCCGAAGCCGAGGAGCACGGCTGGCTCTATCTCCAGGGCGATGCGACGAACGAGGAGGTTCTTGAGGCTGCGGGAGTCACGCGTGCCAAGGGCCTGGTGACCGCACTCGACACCGACGCGGACAACCTCTTCGTGGCGCTCACCGCTCGCGGGATGAACCCGAGGCTCTACATCGTCGCACGCTCTTCATCACTCGCCTCCGAGAGCAAGATCCTGCGCTCGGGTGCAGACCGCGTGATCACGCCGAACGTCATCGGCGGCCGCAGGATGGCCACCAGCCTGCTCAACCCGGCGGTATCGGACTATCTGGACACGGTGACCCACAGCGTCGAGCTGGAGTATCGTCTGGAGGCGCTGAACATCGGCGAGTCGTCGAGTCTCGCCGGACGCGCCATCGGCGATGCACGGGTGAGGGACGTGACAGGTGCCTTCATCCTCGCTGTCTCGAGCGGCGGGGCCATGGACAGCAACCCGTCCTCAGGGCGGGTGCTGCGTGCGGGAGACGAGCTGGTCGTGCTCGGCACCAGGAGCCAACTGGATGCGCTCGCTGCGATGATGTGAGCCATGTCGCGGCCCGGCGCTGCGCTACACTTGGACGGTCGTCAACACCATAGGAGGAGCGCGTGGACCTCGAGCAGTACATCAGGGACATTCCGGACTTTCCTTCGGAAGGCATCGTCTTCAAGGACATCACGCCGCTTCTGGCGAGCGCGGAGGGCTTCCGCGGCGCCATCGACACTATCGCAGAGGCGTACGCAGACGCCAGGATCACCAAGGTGATGGGCGCCGAGGCCCGCGGCTTCATCTTCGGCGGCGCGCTCGCGTACAAGTTGGGCGCCGGCTTCGTGCCCGCGCGCAAGCCCGGCAAGCTGCCGTGGAACACCACCTCGTACAGCTATGCGCTCGAGTACGGCACGGACTCGCTCGAGGTGCACACAGACGCGTTCGCCGAAGGCGACGTGGTGCTCATCGTGGACGACGTGCTTGCGACCGGCGGCACTGCCGCAGCCAAGGCCGTGCTTGCCGAGAAGATGGGCGCGACGGTAGCGGGATTCGCGTTCCTCATCGAGCTCGACTTCCTTGACGGGCGCACGAAGCTCGGCGAGCCGCAGATCGTGTCGCTGATCCACGTTACCTGACCCGGGTCGCAGTACCCTCCGCAGCCGTCCGGTGAATCCGGGCGGCTGCGTCTGCTACTCGGCGGGAACGACGATCTCGACCTGCACGGTCGCAACGCCGCCAAAGCCGAGCGCGGTTGCGGCCGCCTTCGAGAGGTCCAGGTCGCGGCCGTCGATGTACGGACCCCGGTCGTTCACGTACACGATGATCCGGCGGTCGCCGCGCGTGAGCGCGAGCACGGTGCCGAAGGGGAGGGTGCGCGATGCGCACGTGAGGTCGTCCTCGTTGAAGATCTGGCCCGAGGCGGTGCCGCGCCCGTTGAATCCCGGGCCGTACCAGCTGCAGACCGCCGGGAAGGACTCGCCGGTGGAGCGGTAGTGGCGGGGCATGTAGCCGGATATCACGTACTCGAGGCCGGGATGGGCGTCCACGGTGGCGGTCGCCCGGGGAATCTCCGTCCCGATCGGGATCGATGCGTCGCGCCACTGCTGGCGCGTGGACGCGTTGAGCTTTCGCGCTTGGAGGAGCGCCTCGCGAGCCTCCACTGTCAGCTGCACGACAAGCGCCTCCTGCTCGGCGAGCAGGGTGTCGAGTGAGGCGATGCGCTCCTCGAGCGCAGCCTCGAGCGTGCGGTCCTGCGCCTGAAGGTCGGCCATGACGGTCTGCTGGTAGCGGGCATCGGCGGCGGCGATGTTCAGGTCGGCGACCACGCGGCTGTCCTCCTCGACGATGCGCGTGAGCAGCGCCATTCGCGAGGCGAGCTCAGCCAGGGTGTCCGAGGAGAGCAGCAGCTCGAGAACGTCGTAGGAACCGCGCTTGTAGACGCCGACGATGCGCTCGCGGAACCGCGTCTTGGCCTCCAACAGGTGAGCGTCGGCCTCGTCTACCGCGAGACCCTGCTCGATGAGCCGCTGAGCTGTCACCGCAAGCCGTTCCTCGAGGGCGCGCCGGTCTTCATCGAGGCTGGTCATCTGCTGCTCGAGCTCGAACGCACGTGCAGTGGCTGCATCGAGTTCGTCGCGGATGCCGGTGACGTCCTCGGACAGGCCGGCGAACGGGATGGAGAGCGCCGACGGTAGCGGGGAAGGCGTGGCCGGGACCGACGGGTCCGGCGGTGCGGTCTGCCCGTACGCGGGTGCGGCGAGGACTGCGACGAGCGCGATCGCCGATGCACGGCTGATGAGGCGGATCCGACGCATCGACCCTCCGGTCACGGTGCCGGTCACACGCACGGCAACCAATGGTAGCAGAAGGCCAATAAGGCGGTGTGATACACTCAGGAGGCAGTGGCAAGCACGGGCGGGCCACTGTGGCGGCCTCTGGACACACTATCAATCGCAGCACGGAGGTTGGGATGCGGATCGCCACCGCAAGGGCATCGCGCAGCGCGGCGCTTCTTCTCGCGCTCTCACTCATCGCATCGCTCGTTCCGGCGGTTGCATTCGCCGCGCCCAGCACACCTGAGATCGAGGCCAAGCAGGCCGAGGCATCGGTCGCGCAGGCCGAACTCGAGCGGATGAACGCCGAGCTCGAGGTCCAGGTAGAGGAGTACAACGCCATCACCGAGTCGCTCGAGCTCACCCGAGAAGATATCCGGGTCACCGTGGAACAACTCGAGTGCGCCAAGCAGGATCTCGCGGAGGCCAGCACGACGCTCTCCGACCGTGCCACGAGCATCTACAAACGGGGTGGAACGAGCATGCTCGAGGTGTTCTTAGGTGCGAACTCCTTCGAGGACTTCATGGCTCTGCTCGACCTCGCAGTGCGGATCAACCGCTCGGATGCCGAGATGGTCGCCGGGGTCAAGGAGGCCAAGGCACGCGTGGAGGCCACCGCGCTCGCGCTCGAGCAGCGACAGGCCGAGCAGATGGCCCTCCAATCCGAAGCGAGCGCGCGTGCGGCGAGCATCGAGGCCAAAGTGGTTGCACAGGAACGTTTCGTCGGCGGTCTCAACGGCGAGGTCAGGGAGCTCATCGCAGCAGAAGAGGAGCGGCAGCGTCTGTTGGCCGCCGAGCGTGCGAGGCAGGCGGCGCTTGCGGCCGCCAACCGCTCGAACACATCCTCAGGTGCGCGTGCCGCAAGCGATCCATCGGCGCTCGGATCGGGATACCCTGAGGCCGTGACCGTGGCGCTCGGGTACCTCGGCGTGCCGTATGTCTGGGGCGGGTCGTCGCCGAGCGGATTCGACTGCTCGGGGCTCACGCAGTACTGCTACCGGCAGATCGGCATATCGCTTCCGCGTACCAGCCAGTCGCAGTACCAGACGGGTCAGCACATCGCCCGTGACCGGCTCGACCTGCTGAAGCCCGGCGATCTCGTCTTCTTCGGCACCGGCGGCGACGCCGATCGGGTCCACCATGTGGGCATGTATGTCGGCGACGGCAACTACGTCCACGCGCCGTACACCGGGACGGTCGTCCGAGTGGACTCGTTGACTGCGCGGGTCGCGAGCCGCGGCGACTACGTCGGGGCCTCGCGCCAGTAGCGTTTCCCACCCATCTGACCAGGCATAAGTCGGCCCATGCATCCCCTTGGATGCATGGGCCCTGTGTTATGATTCTTCGAACTTCGCCATTCGGCGGCGGCGTATCCGTACGGAGGTGCTTGTGGCACGTGTGCTGATGTCGGGGAACGAGGCTATCGCGCGGGGCGCTTGGGAGGCCGGTGTAGCGGTCGGGGTCGGGTACCCCGGGACGCCGTCGACCGAGGTGCTCGAGAACCTGGTCGGCTACGACGGCGTCACGTGCGAGTGGGCTCCGAACGAGAAGGTCGCCGCCGAGGTCGCGGGAGGTGCGTCATTCGGCGGTGTGCGTGCGCTCGTGACGATGAAGCACGTAGGGCTGAACGTCGCCGCTGACCCGCTCTTCACGCAGGCATACACCGGCGTCACCGGTGGGCTCGTGTACCTCGTTGCGGACGATCCGGGCATGCATAGCTCGCAAAACGAGCAGGACACGCGGAACCTTGCGCTGGCCGCCCATGTGCCGGTCCTCGAGCCTTCGGACAGCCAGGAGGCGCTCGAGTTCGTTCGGGAGGCCTTCGATCTCTCCGAGCGCTGCGACATCCCCGTGATCGTTCGCATGGCCACGCGCGTCTCGCACGCGAAGTCCCTGGTACAGACCGGCGAGCGTACCGAGCGCCCCGTGGTCCCGTACGAGAAGAAGCTGCAGAAGTACGTCATGATGCCTGGCATGGCACGCATGAGGCGCGTGGATCTCGACGCACGCTGGAGCGCGCTCGCCGCATTCGCCGAGGAGACCGGACTCAACCGCGTGGAGATGCGGGAGCCGGCGCTCGGGATCGTGACCTCCGGCATCGCGTATGAGTACGTTCGCGAGGCCCTTCCCGAGGCTTCGGTGCTCAAGCTGGGGATCACGAACCCGCTGCCGGACGGCCTCATCCTCGACTTCATCTCGAAGGTGGAACGTGTCGCGGTTGCCGAGGAGCTAGGGCCGTACTTGAGCCTGAGGCTTCGCCTCCTCGGGGTCGAGGTCGTGGAGACCGGGCTGTCGGCTATCGGCGAGCTCTCGCCGGTCGCGATAGGGCAGGCGTTCGGCATCCCTGCGCCCGATACCCGTGCTGCCATCCCGGACCTTCCGCCACGCCCGCCGCTGCTGTGCCCCGGCTGCCCGCACCGTGGGGTGTTCCACGCGCTGGGTAAGATGCGGGCCGTGGTCACGGGCGACATCGGGTGCTATACGCTCGCGGCCCTTGCGCCGCTCAAGGCGATGGACAGCTGCGTCTGCATGGGCGCGAGCATCGGCATGGCGCACGGGACGGAGCTTGCGGGCGGCGCCGAAGGCCCGGTGGTCGCGGTCATCGGTGACTCGACATTCGCTCATTCGGGCATGACGGGCCTGCTCCACATGTCATACAGCGGGAGCGCGGGCACGGTGGTCATCCTCGACAACCGCACGACTGCGATGACGGGACACCAGGGCAACCCGGTGAGCGGTGTGGCGATAGGTGGCGGCACTGCACCGGCGGTCGATCTCGAGCAGCTTGCTCGTGCACTCGGTGCGGCGTCGGTGCGTACCGTTGACCCGCACGATCTCGCCGGAACGCTCGAGGTTCTCAAGGAGGAGACATCGGCCGACCACCTCAGCGTGGTCATCGCCAAGGCGCCATGCGTCCTCATCACGAAAGATCGCAAGGAGCCGTACGCGGTCGACGAGGAAGCATGCACCAAGTGCGCGGCCTGCGTGCGTCTGGGGTGCCCGGCCATCTCGCGAGACGAGAACGACCGTGCGGTGATCGACACGTCGCTGTGTGTGGGTTGCGCGCAGTGCGTGCAGGTCTGCAGGTTCGACGCTATCGTGCAGGTCGGCCCGTCGTGCGACCTCGGAGGTGCATCGTGAGCGTGACCACGGTCGTCCTCGCCGGAGTCGGCGGACAGGGAACCATCCTTGCGGGAGACGTGCTGGCCAAGGTCGCGGTGGCCGAGGGCTTCGACGTCAAACTCTCCGAGGTCCACGGGATGGCGCAGCGAGGCGGCTCGGTGGACACGGTGGTCCGCTTCGGCGAGGTCGTGCATTCGCCCGTGGTCGACCCGGGCGTAGCCGACCACCTGATCGCTTTCGAGATGATCGAGGCTGCACGCACGCTGAGGTACCTGCGCCCCGGTGGCCGGCTCGTCGTGAACAAGCGCACGGTGGCGCCACTACCGGTGCTCATCGGCGATCTGCCCGCTCCCGAGGGCCTTGAGCCGGCGCTCGATGCCGAGGGCGCGATCTTCCTCGACGCCGAGGCGCTCGCATGTGAGGCTGGAAGCCCGCGGTCGGCGAACATCGTGCTGCTCGGCGCGGCCTCGTACGGCCTTCCGTTCGCCATCGAGACCTGGCAGCGGATCATCGAGGGCCGGGTGCCGCCCAAGACGGTGGAAGCCAATCTGCGTGCGTTCCGGCTTGGTTCGGACGCCTGTGCGGAAGGGGTATGCGAGCTATGACCGAGAACATGTACGTGCGACAGCTGTCCGTCTTCATCGCCAACGAGGCGGGACGGGTGAGCGAGGTCACCGGTCTGCTCGGTGAGAACGGCATCAACATACGGGGCTTCTCGGTCTCGGACACCGCCGACTACGGCATCCTGCGTCTGGTGGTGGACAAGCCCGACGACGCACTCGATACGCTGAAGAAGGCGGGATTCACCGTTCGCGAGAACCCCGTCATCTGCATCGACCTGCCCGACAAGCCCGGAGGCCTCGCGAGCGTGCTGAAGATCGTGGCCGATGCGGGGGTCAACATCGAGTATGTCTACTCACTCGTCTCCACATTCGTGGTGATCAATGTGGCTGACGTGTCGCGCGCGCTCCCGCTGCTTGCCGACCGGCCGGTGCGGCTGGTCTCGCAGGATGACATCGCGGCGGTATGACCGTAGGAAAGGCCTGAACGCGACCGGACATCGCGACGGGTCGACGATTGAGGAGGGGTGATGGGGATGGGTGTACGGAAATGGCTCGCACTCGCGCTCGCTATCGCGCTCGTGTGCATGCCGCTCGTCGGGTGCACAACTGACGGCGAGGACGAGACGACCGAGGAGACGACCGAGGAGGAGAAGGAGCCCTACGTCGTTGGCGCGGTCCTCTCACTCACGGGCGCTCAGTCGGGGCTCGGCGCGCCGGAGAAGAACGCGATCGACATGGAAGTCGCGCGCATCAACGCCGAGGGTGGCATCAACGGCCATCCGCTCGAAGTGATCATCGAGGACGATGCGAGCAACGTGGACCAGGCGATCGCCGCTACCACGAAGCTGATCGAGCAAGACGAGGTGCTCGCGATCATCGGTTCGACCGGCACCGGGCAGACGATGGCGATGCGC
Organism: uncultured Actinomycetes bacterium; assembly: GCA_963700295.1. GTDB lineage: Bacteria > Actinomycetota > Coriobacteriia > Anaerosomatales > Anaerosomataceae > UBA6100. The sequence goes on from CAVOWY010000007.1 coordinate 54,476, forward strand.
GATCAGATCGATGCCGCCGGGATCCCACAGGTGTCTCTGGCGGGCAGCCTGGTCATCACCAAGGAGTTCGACCCGCTCGTGTTCCAGACCCCGTGGTCGAACGCGCTGGTGGTCGCGACGACGCTGCAGTACCTCGAAGACGAGGGTTTCACCAGCGTGGGCCTCATCACCGAGGACACCGGCTTCGGCAAGGACGGTCGTGACCTTGTGAACGCGACCGCAGCCGAGTACGGCCTCACCGTGGTGAGCGACCAGGTCTTCAAGCCGACCGACACCGACATGACCGGTCAGCTGACAGTCATCAAGAGCGCTGGCGCGGACGTCGTGCTCATGTGGTCGTCGGTTGCGGCTTCATCGATCGTGCCGAAGAACATGGCGCAGCTCGGCATGGACATCCCGCTCGTGGGCAGCCACGGCATCGCGCGGCAGGAGTTCGTGGACAGCGCGGGCGACGCCGCCGAGGGTACGGTCATGTTCGCCGGCAAGGTGCTCGCGCCCGAAGCGTACGGTGAGGGCACGCCGAGCTACGAAGCGGCCACCGGATTCATCGATCGGTACACCGAGGAGTATGGCGAGGCCCCGTCGAACACCTTCGCGGGACACGCCTACGACGGTCTGTACCTCGTCGTTGAAGCGATGAAGCGGCTCGACGAGGGGTTCACCTCGGCTGACCTGCGCGATGAGATCGAGAACACGAGCGACTTCGCCGGCATCGGCGGGCTGTTCACGTTCTCGGAGACGGACCATAACGGCATGACCGCCGACGATCTCGTCGGCTACAAGGCGGCCGGGGGAGCCTGGACGCTGCTCGAGTAGAAGGACGACCCTGCGGGCGCGGTTGCGGACGAATGAGTCGGATGCAGCCGCGCCCGCAGACAATGACGGCGGATCCACGTGGACGGGGGATACGGACAGATGAGCACGACGAAGCGACTGGCGGTTTGTGCACTTGCGGTGATCCTGGCGCTCGGCATGATGCTGCCCGCAGGCTGCAGCGAGGAAGAGAGCGGACGCGGTGATACCGAGGAGGTCACGAAGGACCCCTACGTCATCGGCGCGGTTCTGTCACTCACCGGCGCGCAGTCGGGACTCGGCACGCCCGAGAAGAATGCCATCGAGATGGAAGTGGCGCGTATCAACGCCGACGGTGGCATCAACGGGCATCCGCTCGAAGTGCTCATCGAAGACGACGCGAGCGACGTGGATCAGGCGATCGCAGCAACCACGAAGCTGATCGAGCAAGACGAGGTGCTTGCGATCATCGGCTCGACCGGGACCGGGCAGTCCATGGCCATGCGCGATGAGATCAACATCGCACAGGTGCCGCAGGTAGCGCTCGGCAGCGCCAGCATCATCACGCGCGAGTTCGATCCGCTCGTCTTCCAGACGCCGTGGACCGCCGACCTGATCGTGCCGCTCGCACTCGAGTACCTCAAGGACGAGGGCTATGCGAAGGTCGGACTCATCACCGAGGACACGAGTTTCGGCAAGGACGGGCGCGAGCTTGTGAATGCGACGGCCGCCGAATACGGCCTTACCATCGTGAGTGACCAGGTCTTCAAGCCCACGGACACCGACATGACCGGTCAGCTGACGGTGATCGAGGGCGCGGATGCCGAAGTGGTGCTGATGTGGGCATCGGTCGCCGCCGCGTCCATCGTTCCCAAGAACATGCAGCAGCTGAACATGGATCTCCCGCTCGTGTGCGCGCACGGTGTCGCCAAGCAGGAGTTCATCGACGGTGCGGGTGACGCGGGCGAGGGCGTCACCGCGTTCGCCGGCAAGGTGCTTGCGCCCGAGACGTACGGCGAGGGGAGCGAGGCCTACGAGGTCGCGACCGGTTTCGTCGAGCGCTACACGGAGGAGTACGGCGTCAAGCCTGACCACTTCGCGGGGCACGCGTACGACGGCCTGTACATCGTCGTGGAGGCCATGCGGCGCCTCGAGGAGGGTTTCACACCCACAGACCTCAGAGACGAGATCGAGCGGACGTCGGAGCTTCCGGGGATCGGCGGCACGTTCACCTTCTCGGCGACCGACCACAACGGCATGAGCGGCAGCGATATCGTGATGTACCGCATCGAGAACGGCGAATGGGTGCTTGCGGAATAGCCTGCGACGTAGGCCGCGACCGGGCGGAGTGTGAACGCTGTTGGATGGCTCGGAGCTCCTGCAGCTCGTGATAGCTGGTCTCAAGAACGGGTCCATCTACGCGCTGCTGGCGCTGGGCTTCACGATCGTCTATGCAGCGACGAACGTGATCAACTTCGCCCAGGGCGAGTTCTACATGCTGGGCGGGATGCTCGGCGTCATGGGCTTCGGCCGGCTCGGCCTGCCGATGGTGCTTGCGGTGCCCGTTGCGGTGCTGCTGGTCGCCGCTATCGGCATGCTCTTCGAGTTCACAGCGATTCGACCGCGCAAGGATGCCGAGCCGATGGCGCTCATCATCATCACCGTGGGCGGATCGCTGGTGTTCGCATCGCTCGCGCGACATCTGTTCGGGAGCGATGCGCTGTCCCTGCCTGAGTTCACGGCAGGACCGTCTCTGGCGGTGGCCGGAGCGGCCATCGAACGCCAGACGCTCTGGATCTGGGGGCTGATGCTCGCTGCGGTCGCGGGACTCTCGTTCCTGTACAGCAAGACGCGTCTGGGACGGGCGATGCGTGCGTGCATGCAGAACCGTGAAGCCGCTCGTTTGATGGGCATCGATACCGCGCGCGTGGTGATGATCAGCTTCGGGTTGGCCGCAGCGCTTGGCGCGCTCGCGGGCGTGGCTGTCACGCCGCTCACGTCGACCAGGTTCGACATAGGGACCGGCCTTGCCGTGAAGGGCTTTGCCGCCGCGATCCTGGGCGGCTTGGGCAGTCCGCTGGCTGCGGTGGCGGGCGGGCTGTTGCTCGGTCTGATCGAACAGGCCGTCATCCCGTTCTCGTCTGTGCTGAAAGACGTGGTCGCACTCGCGCTCCTGCTTGCTGTGCTCTTCATCCGTCCGCAGGGCCTCTTCCAGCGTGCACGCAAGGACAAGGTGTAGCCGTGGCCGGCGTGAAGCGAGAGGCAGCGCTGCGAAGCGTGATGATCGTGGCGGGCGTGCTGGTCGTCTTGCTGGTCCCGCTCGCGGTCAGCGACAAGTACCTTCTGCGCATCCTCACGTACGTCGGGATCAATCTCATCATGGTGACCGGCCTGTCGCTGCTGTTCGGGTACGCCGGTCAGATCTCGCTCGGCCATGCCGCGTTCTACGGTCTGGGCGCGTACACGTCGGCCTACCTCGCCAAGGCCGGAGCCCCGTGGATTCTCGCGCTCCTCGGAGGAGTTGGCTGCGCAGCGCTCGGCGGGCTGTTGCTCGCGCTGCCGAGTCTCCGTCTCAAAGGTCACTATCTCGCCATGGCCACACTGGGCTTCGGGGAGATCATGCTGTTCTTCTTCACCGAGACCGAGGCCGTGACCGGTGGTTCGAACGGGCTTCGAGGCATCCCTCCGGCGGGTATCGGACCGCTCGTTGCGGAGACCCCCGCCGCAAAGTACCTGCTGGTGTGGGGTGTGGCATGTGCGGTGTTGGTGCTTGCGGCCAACATCGTCCGTCACCGACCGGGACGCGCGCTGCGCGCGATCCACGGCTCGGAGATGGGCGCCCAGGCCTGCGGCATCGACACGGTGCGCGTGAAGGTGCAGATCTTCGTGCTCTCCGCGGCCCTCGGCGGGCTGGCGGGCGTGCTCTACGCCCACTATGTGGGGTTCGTGTCACCCTCAACATTCACGTTGCACTACTCGCTCGTGCTGGTCACGATGGTTGCGCTTGGAGGCGCAGGGTCGCTTGGCGGGGCGATCGCGGGCACCGTTTTGCTCACGCTGCTACCGTACGTGGACGCCATCGTCCCCGGGCTGCCCCGGGGCGTGGTCGAGTGGCTTCAGGACTGGGAGAGCGACATCCACGGCATCGTCCTCATCCTCGTGATGCTGTTCATGCCTCGCGGGCTGGCCGGATGGGTGCGGTCGGTCGTTGCGAGGATCCGCGCACGCAAAGCCCCGTCGGCCGCCAGGGCCGGTGATGCCGCATGAGCATGCTGTCGGTGCACGGGATCACCAAGCGTTTTGGCGGCCTCACCGCAGTCGACCAGGTCTCTTTCGAGGTGTTCGAGGGCACGATCCACGCCGTGATCGGACCCAACGGCGCCGGCAAGAGCACCGCATTCAACCTGCTCACGGGCTTCGAGAAGCCCGATGCGGGCACCGTCACCTTCGAGGGCACCAGGCTCACGGGATTGCGGCCTCATCGCATCGTGAAGCTCGGCGTGGTGCGCACGTTCCAGAACACGATGCTGTTCGACGAGATGACGGTCCTCGACAACGTGCTCGTGGGCATGCACGTGCGCATGCGCACCGGCTTCCTGGCGGCCTCGATCGTGTTGCCGAAGGTGCGCACGGAAGAACGTCTTGCGCGCGAAGAGGCGCACCGGCTGCTCCGGCTGGTGGGGCTCGACGGTATCGCCGACGTGAAGGCCGGCGATCTCCCGCATGGACAGCGGCGGCTGCTCGAGATCGCGCGCGGTCTCGGCGCGCAGCCGCGGCTGATGCTGCTCGACGAACCCGCGGCAGGCTTGAACAGCGCGGAGACAGCCGAGCTTGCCGACACGCTCCGCCGGATACGCGATACAGGCGTGACGCTGGTGGTCGTAGAGCACGACATGGGCCTCGTGATGGATGTCAGCGACGAGATCGTCGTGCTCAACGAGGGCAGGAAGATCGCCGAAGGACCCCCGCGGCTCATCCAGAAGGACCCGGTCGTGATCGAGGCGTACCTCGGTGAGGAGGCCGCCGATGCTTGATGTCGAGGGCATCATCGCCGGTTACGGGCGTATTCCCGTCCTGCACGGGGTCTCGCTGCGGGCGGGGAGGGGAGAGATCGTCACGCTCGTGGGCGCGAACGGCGCGGGGAAGTCGACGCTGCTCAAGGTCATCGCCGGCGTGCTGCCGGCCCGTGCCGGACGCGTGATGCTCGAGGGCGCCGACATGACGGCGGTTCCGGTGCATCGTCGCGTAGGACGCGGAATCGTGCTCGTCCCGGAGGGGCGCATGCTCTTCGCGTCGATGACGGTGGACGAGAACCTCGCCCTCGGGGCGTACCTGCGGACCGGTCGTGAGGCGAAGCGCGCCCTCCAGGCTGACCGCGAGCGCGTCTTCGACCTGTTCCCGGTGCTGGCCGACCGCATCAGGCAGCCGGCAGGGACGCTCTCTGGCGGCGAGCAGCAGATGCTGGCCATCGGCAGAGGGCTGATGTCCGATCCGTCGGTTCTGTTGCTCGACGAGCCGTCGCTCGGCCTGGCGCCGAAGGTCATCGCCGAGATCTTCTCGGTACTCGACCGTCTCCGGGAGTCCGGGCTCACGATGGTGCTCGTGGAGCAGGATGCGAAGCTCGCGCTCAGGTACGCCGAGCGGGGATACGTGATGCGTACGGGTTCTGTCGTCCTCGAGGGACCGTCCGCCGAACTGCTTGGGAACGACGATGTGCGCCTGATCTACCTTGGCGCGTGGCACAACAAGGAGTAGGAGAGAGACCCCATGCCCATCTGGAACCCGGAATACGAGACCATGAGCCGGCCCGATCTCGAGGCGCTCCAGCTGCGACGGCTGCAGTCGACGGTAGCCTGGGTCTACGAGCGCGTGCCGTACTACCGGGAGCAGCTCGACGCCCGCGGTGTGAAGCCGCGCGACATCAAGTCGCTCGCGGACCTGCGGCACCTCCCGATGACGGACAAGACGGCGCTTCGCGACACGTACCCCTTCGGGATGTTCGCGGTGCCGCTCGAGCAGGTGGTTCGGATCCATTCATCGTCCGGCACCACCGGCAAGCCGATCGTGGTGGGGTACACCAAGGGGCGATCTCAACACCTGGTCGGAGCTCACCGCGCGTATCGCCTCGGCTGCGGGTGTGACCGAGCGCGACCGCGTGCAGATGGCCTTCCTCTACGGCATGTTCACCGGCGGCTGGGGCATGCACTACGGCATGGAACGCGTGGGTGCGACCGTCTTCCCGGCGGGGTCGGGCAACACCGAGCGACACCTGATGATGATGCAGGACTTCGGTACGACCGTGATCGTCTGCACGCCGAGCTACGCGCTCTACATCGCCGAGGTGGCCGAGAAGATGGGCATCGACATGCACGCACTGCCGCTGCGCGTCGGCCTGTTCGGCGGCGAGCCGTCCGGTGAGGGGATGCGCGACGAGATCGAGCGGCGTCTGGGAATTCTTGCCACCGACAACTATGGCCTCTCCGAGGTGATGGGTCCCGGCGTCTCGGGTGAGTGCGAGCATCAGTGCGGGCTGCATATGGCCGAGGACCACTTCCTGTTCGAGGTCGTGGATCCGGTGACCGGGGAGCCGCGCGCGGAGGGGGAGGAAGGTGAGCTCATCATCACCTCCCTCACGAAAGAGGCGTTCCCGGTGCTCCGGTTCCGCACGCACGATCTCACCGTCATCGACCGCACGCCATGCGAGTGCGGTCGCACGAACGCCCGTATGCGCAAGGTGCGCAAGCGCACGGACGACATGCTCATCATCCGCGGTGTGAACGTGTTCCCGAGCCAGATCGAAGACGTTCTGCTGAAGGTCGAGGGCGTGGAGCCACACTACGTCATCATCGTCGACCGTGTCGGCGCGCTCGACCAGCTGGAGATCCAGATCGAGGTCGCCGAGGAGATGTTCTCCGACGTGATGAAGGACATGATCGTCTTCACGCGGACGGTGAGCGATCAGATCGCCTCGGCTGTGGGTTTGCACGCTAAGGTAACGCTGGTCGAGCCTGGTACTATAGAGCGGACGGCAGGCAAGGCCCGCCGTGTCATCGACCGGCGACAGCTGCAGTAGCGGGCTCCGCACGAAGCTAGGAGACGGCGTGCTGGACGGGTGGACTCCGTACGCGATCATCGCGGGCACCGCGGCCGTTCTCACGGCCGCCACCATCGTGTTCGCGCGAATGGCCTGGCGGCGCCAGGTGCGTCGATACCTGGTCGGTCTGCTTGGCCGACGCGAAGCCGTGGGCGCGGCCCTCAAGACCGCTGATGGTGCCGTTCGCGCACTCGCGGGCGGCACGGTGGATGACCTGCTTGCATTCGCAGACGGTTCCTCCGAGGAGCGCCGGGCGGTCCGTGAGATTCGCCGAACGTATGAAGATGGAGTCCGCGGAACTCGCGGATCTCGCGCTCCCTAAGAAGCTCTGGCCGCTGGCTGACAGCCTGGGTGCTGCGGCGTCATCGCTTGCCGAGCAGGCCGGAAGGGTAGGGGACGGCGAGGGCGAGCCGGTTCTCGACGCGCTCGTGGAACTCGATCTGGAACCCGCGCGCGCGGCGCTTCGGGAGGCCGACGGCCACATCGCAGCGGCATCGACCGCGTACGAACTGACTGATTCGTCCGTGTACGGTGGGGGCCTGTACATCTAACGGAGGACGAGAAGACGGCCATGCCATACGACGACCGCTCATCTTTCGCCAAGACCGGGATACGCATCGTGCGGGTCGTCGTGCCCTGGGTCGGGCTCCTGATCGTGCTCCTCGTGCTGTGGTCGTTCGTGACCGACTATCGGACTGCGGCGGATTCGAACGAGTCGACGGCGACGGTCGAGGCTACCCAGACTCCAGGCGTGGTGCCCGAGGGCGAGCCGTACGTGCAGGTCCTGAGCGATGGCCTCAACCTTCGGGCTGAGCCGTCCACGACCGCAGCGGTCGTGAAGGTGCTTTCGGCGGATCAGCAGCTCGTGTTCATCGAAGAGGGCATCGGGTGGTACCACGTTCGTGATGCGGAGGGCATCGAGGGATGGGTGGCCGCCGGCGGACGGTACACGGAACTCATTCAGCCGTAGAGGAGCGTGCACGTGAGCAGGGCCATCGGGGCGGCATCGGACTTCTACCGGCTGCGGGTTATGACGGTCGACACGACCGATGCAGTCGACTTCGAGTGGCGTGAGGACATCCTGTACCGCAGACCACCAAACGCCGACATCGTGGACGACCGGGCACACACGATCGAAGCGGTCCTGCTCGACGATGACGAGATCGCCTTCCCGCTCAAGACCTTTGACGACCCCGCCGAGGCACGCGTGTGGCTCGAGGAGCGGGAGGGGGAGCTCGAGGAGATGACCAAGTCCGAGTTCGAGGACGCCTACTTCCCTGAAGGCTGGGTCTGATCTCCCGCATCTTGCAGTACGTACGCTCGTTGCCCGCCCGGTGCATCGTCTCTATCCCCAACAGGGATGAGGCATACGTTGACCGGGGAACCCTTCAACGTCCCGTTGTCGTGTTGTCTGGATGCCCGTATACTGTAATTGCCATAAGATACATTATCGGGCGTAGCAGACGACCACGGAGAGACCGTGTGAACGCGGGTTGCGCCGGGTATCAGCCGCACCCGGCACTGACCTCAGCCCTGCGTTGAGGACGTGTGAGCGGCCGCATGACGTCCTGTGGCTTGTATTCGGCGCCCTGAGTGTCGTCCGACGCTCTGCGTCCGATCGTTACGGCGTCCAGCTGCGCGTGACCGCCTGCGGCACCTCTCGCTAAGATCCTGCGGATGCGGCCTGCGATGACCGTCGGCCGGCGGTATCGGAGAGAACTCCTCGGCAGGGCGTGGGATCAAGGTGCGAGCGAGCTGTATGACCCACTGCATGCTCATGCAACAGTTACCATAAGCCCGCAGGAGTCGGTCTGCCCTCCTTCAGCGCTTGCGGATGCGCAGCGGCCGGCAGCTGAAGCGGCCCCGGACCGCGCTGTTCGCAGTCCGGGGCCGTCCGGTCCCGCATACGCCTGAGGTGCGACGTATGAATGGGTCTCCCCTAGGCCTCTGCGGCCTCCTCGGCTAGCTCCGCGGTGAAGTCCGGAGCGTCGAGTACCAGCCCCTCGCTCTCCCGGGGAAGCACGAGGTTCAAGATGACGCCGATCACGGTGGCCAGCGCCATGCCGGGGATGGTGTAGTCCCCCACCGGGATGGTGAAGCCGCCGGTCTCCATGCCGATACCGATCACCAGCACCACGCTGGCGATGATCAGATTCCGGCTGTGGCTGAAGTCGATGCCGCTCTCCACGAGGAGACGCAGGCCGCTCGAGGCGATGAGTCCGAAGAGCAGCAACGAGATGCCGCCCATGACCGGAGTCGGGATCGAGCTGATCGCGGCGGAGAACTTGGGGATGAAGCCGCCGATGACGAAGGCGAATGCGCCTGCATACCAGAAGAGCTGGGTGGCGTAGACCTTCGTGACGGCCATGACCCCGATGTTCTCGGCGTAGGTGGTGGATGGCGTGCCGCCGACGGCGCCCGAAAGCGCCGTCGCGATGCCGTCGCCGAGCAGTGACTGCGGCAGCATGGGAGTGAAGTCCTTGCCGGTGATCTCGTTGATCACGAGCAGGTGCCCGATGTGCTCGACGACCACGACGAGCGCCACGGGAGCCACGATGAGGATGGCCCCCAGGTCGAACGTGGGATACGTGAGCGTCGGGAGACCGATCCACGCAGCGTCAGCGATGGGCTGGAAGTCGACCATGCCGAAGAAGATCGCCACGATGTAGCCCACGATGATGCCGAGCAGCACAGGGATGGTCTTTGCGAAGCCCTTGAAATAGCTCGAGAATGCCACCGCGGACAGCAGCGTGATGGCCGCGACCATGACGCGGGAGAGCTCGAGCCCGTTGGCCGGGTCGGCGTACTGGAAGAAGGACATCTTCACTGCCGTGGCCGACAGCCCGAGGCCGATGACGATGACGACCGCACCGACGAGCGCCGGCGGAAGCACCTTGTTGATCCAGCCGGTTCCGAAGACCTTCACCACGCCGGCGATCACGACGTACACGAGACCGGCGACTACCAGACCACCGAGCGCGGCAGGCAGGTTGTACTCCGGTGTGCCCATGAGGGCCGCACCACCCGCCGCAGCGATGATCGGGGTGATGAACGCGAAGCTCGATCCGAGGTAGCTCGGTATCTTATTGCGCACGCAGATCAAGTAGATGATCGTGCCGATACCCGACGTCATCAGGCCGACGCCGGGGTCGAGTCCGGTCAGGATCGGTACGAGTACCGTGGCGCCGAACATCGCCATGAGGTGCTGCAGGGCAAGCGGAATCGCCTGGAGAACGGGCAGGGTCTCGTCAGTCTGGATGACTTTGCGTTCAGCCACGTCAGCCACCTATCCGATCGCAGCCTGGATGCTGGGCAGGATGAAGGCGAACGACGAAGGCCAGGCTGACAACGTACATCAGCCAGTGGATCTCGCCCGCCTTGCGATTGAGGAGCTTGATGAGCACGAAGCTGATGAAGCCAAGGCCGATGCCGTAGCTGATGTTGTACGTGAGCGGGATGCCGACGATCACCAGGAACGCCGGGAACGCGTTCTCAAAGTCGGTCCACGGGATCTCCCTGATGTTGGTCATCATGAGGAAGCCGACCACGATGAGCGCTCCAGCGGTTATGGAGGTCGATCCGCCTATCATGGCGATGAGCGGCGTGAAGAACACCGTCAGCGCGAACAAGACGCCCGTGACGACCGATGTGAGGCCCGTGCGTCCGCCTTCGGCCACGCCTGCAGCAGACTCGATGTAGGTCGTGATGGAGCTGGCACCGAAGAGGCCGCCGACCGCCGCAGCGGCAGAGTCGACCGCGAGGATGTTGCGGATGCCGGGGACCTTGCCGTCTTCGCCGACGAAGCCGGCCTGCTCGCCCACGGAGAGCACCGTGCCCATCGTGTCGAAGAAGTCCGTCAGCATGACCGCGAAGACGAACAGCAGCAGCGTGGGGGTGAAGACCTGCAGCAACGCGATCGAGTCGGTCCCCTCAGGCGTCTGGAACGGCGCGAAGAAGGTAGCGAAATCGGGCGTTGCGACGATAGCGGTGGGAAGGCTCGTGACCTTGAAGATCAGCGCGGCCACGGCAGCGACGAGGATGCCCCACAGGATGTCGCCCTTCACCTTGAGCGCCATGAACGCGAAGATCGCGACCAGGCCGATCAGGGTGACCCAGACCGCGGGCTTGCTGAAGTCGCCGAGCTGGACGAGCGTGGCCGGGTTGGCGGTGACGATGCCGCCGTCGACCAGGCCGATGAAGGTGATGAACAGGCCGATGCCCACGCCGATCGCACGCTTCAGGTTGATCGGTATGGCGTTCATGATGGCCTCGCGCAGCCCGGTGAGCACCAGCAGGAGGATGACGATGCCTTCGACGAAGACGACCGACATACCCACCTGCCACGGAACGCCGGCGCCGAGGATGATGCTGAACGCGACAACGGCGTTCAAGCCCATGCCCGACGCGAGCGCGAGCGGCCTGTTCGCGATGAGGCCCATCGCGATGCACATGAGGGCCGCACCAAGCGCGGTGGCGGTAGCGAGAGCGGGGATCCAGTCGGCACCGGTCTCGCCGAATGCGGCAGAGAGGATGCCCGGGTTCACGAAGATGATGTACGCCATGGTCATGAACGTGGTGATTCCCGCGATCAACTCGGTCTTGATCGAGGTGCCGCGTTCACTGAACTTGAAGAACTTCTCCACAGCATCAGCCTTTCTCATTCGTAGTCCTTGTGGGTTCCCACCCGAGGCCGGTCCCTCCGGACGGCGGATCGGGCGGGTTTGGCGAGCGGGTCCTTCAGAGACGCATCGCTCGCACGATGAGGCGTCATGCCGCCGGCGGCGATCCCCCCTTCCCACAGGCTGCGGCGAATACGGTGGATCTGAGCGCGAAGGCCCCGACCGGCTGCGGTGCGACCGCGGGAGCTGCGAACGGGCTCAGACACCCGTGCTCCCGAATCCGTGGGCTCCGCGAGCCGTCTCATCGAGATCGTCGACCTCGATGAGGGTGGCATGCTCGACGCGCTGGATGACGAGTTGTGCGATCTTCTCCCCACGCGAGATCGCAAGCGGCTCGGTGGGGTCGAGGTTGATCGCGATGACCTTGATCTCTCCGCGGTAGTGCGAGTCGATAAGGCCAGGAGTGTTGACGAGGGACAGCCCGCGCTTGAGTGCGAGTCCACTACGGGGCTGAACGAAGCCGGCGTGACCCTCGGGTATCGCGATCGCGATACCCGTCGGGATGAGTGCGCGCTCAGAGGCGCGAGCGAACGGTCCTCGGCGGCGTAGAGATCGAGCCCGGCATCACCCTGATGGGCGTACGTGGGCAGCGGCAGGTCGGGATCGAGGCGCTTGATGGCGATCGTGACGGGTGGCATCGGGTCAGTTCGCCAGTACCGCGCGCAAATCGGAAGGGTCAGGAGTGGTGCCGCGCCAGGCTGCGACCACTCGGCCCGAGGAGTCGACGACCACGATAGACGGCACGCCCGTGACGCCGAGGTGGGACGCCTCCGTGATGCCGCTGATGTCGCTCACGTCGTAGATCGAGAGATTGGAGATCCCCTCACAGGCTGCGCGTGCTGCGGGGCACTCGGGACAGTCATCGCGTACGAAGAGCTTCACTTCCATGGCCGGAGTCCCGTTGTCCCTTCGTCAGCTGGGTGTGCGAGTGGTCATCCGAGCTTCTTGAGTTCGGATGTGAAGCCGTCCAGGTCCGCGAACTCCTTGTACACCGACGCGAACCGGATGTACGCGACCTTGTCGAGCTCGAGCAGCCGGACAAGGACCATATCGCCGAGCTGCTTGGCAGGGATCTCGTACTGCATCGCGTTGTGTAGCTCGGACTCGATGTCGTCGATCAGGGCTTCAAGGATAGTGGGCGTCACGGGGCGCTTTGCCGTGGCCACCGCCAGGCCGCGGAGGAGCTTGCCGCGATCGAACGCTTCGGTGGAGCCGTCCTTCTTGAGGACCATGAGCGGCATATCTTCACGTCGCTCGTAGGTCGTGAAGCGCTTCGCGCATTCAAGGCATTCCCGACGTCGGCGGATGGCGTCCTGGGCGTCAGAATCGCGAGAATCGACGACCTTGGTCTCGCTGTGACCGCAAAACGGGCACTTCATCGGCGTATCCCCCATATCTAGGACTGCCGAAAGCCTAGCACACAAGATATGGGGCGACAACACCAGGGGCCGCCGGGGTCGACCGGCCGGCACGGAGGTTCTGAGCTGCGGGAATCCGCTAGCGCTGTGCGAGCGCCGTGGCGCACGAGGACGTGGCCGGGACGAGCAGGGTATCCCCCACCTGCAGCATGCCGGTGGCAAGCCCGTTCTCCTGCGCGATGAGCTGTACGGTCTCCGGGGTGGAGAGTCCTTCCACCGGATGCGCGGATGCGAGAGTCCACAGCGACGCGTTCGGCTCGACGGAGACGCTGGTCCAGCCTGTTGGAGCGGGAGGCTGCGGATCGGCAAGCATCGCGAGTGCAGCGACGGATACAGACGCGATCACCAGTGCGATGACGGCGGCAGTGGCAAGGGCGCTTCTGCGCTCAAGCGTCAGGCGCGAACTGCGACGACCGCGCTGCGCGCCGCGTACGCGCTCGCCGACAGTGGGTGCAGTGACAGGCACTCCGTGTGCGGATGTGATCCCGATGACGTGCTGCATGACCCGTCCCTCCGTTCGTGCGGTTACAGCGACACCCTAACCGCCGGGTCTGACACGCGTTCTCCGTACGGCCGAACATACGTTCGCTTCATACGATACCGAACACCTGTTCGATACGCAAGAGCAAATACGAACGTGTGTTTGCACCACAGAACCCGGTGACGTACACTGATGCGCAGAACCCGTCCTTCAGCGCAGGGGGTCTCCATGGCGTACAGGCGTGAGCTCACCGCGCGGCAGCGCGAGATACTCGACTTCATCCGTGCCGAGATCCACCGACGTGGGTTTCCGCCGTCGGTCCGGGAGATCGGTGAGGCGGTCGGGCTGTCCTCCTCGTCCACCGTTCACTCGCATCTGGCAGCGCTGGAGGCGAAGGGTCTGATCAGGCGCGACCCCTCGAAGCCGCGCGCGCTCGAGGTCCTGGATTACCGCGACACCGAGCGAGGTATCGACTACGAGCGTGTCCAGGCCGTTCCGCTCGTAGGACAGGTGGCTGCGGGCTCCCCGATCCTCGCGGCGGAGAACATCGAGGCCACGCTCCCCCTCCCCGCGTCATTCGCCGGCGAGGAGACGTTCATCCTCCGCGTCAAGGGCGAGAGCATGATCGAGGCCGGCATTCTGGACGGCGACTTCGTGGTGGTGCGCCAGCAGCAGACCGCCACCAACGGCGACATCGTCGTGGCCATGCTCGACGAAGAGGCCACCGTCAAGCGCTTCTTCCTCGAGGGAGATCGCGTCCGTCTTCAGCCGGAGAATCGCAGCATGGACCCCATCTTCGCGGACGAGCATGTCGACTTCGCGATCCTCGGCAAGGTCGTCGCGCTCTTCCGAAGGATCTAGCCGCTCTCCCCGTCCGTGGCGAATGCGTCGAAGTGCGACGCGATCTCCGCAGGTGCTACGAGTGCGAGCAGCGTCCCCTCGGCAGTGTGCTCCTCCGAGAGTATGTGCGCCGCGTCGTGTGCGAGACGCACGAGGTCGCCCCGATCGTACGGTACGAGCACCCTAAGGTGCCGTCCTCCCTGTGCCGCGAGCACGGATATCCGCTGGAGCAGCGCATCGAGACCCTCGCCCGTGGCCGCCGCGATCACAACCGCTCCAGGCAGCGAGGCGAGGTGCACCTGCTCGGAGGGCGTGAGCATGTCGGCTTTGTTGTAGGCGACCAGCTGCGGTTTGGCCGAGGTGCCGAGCTCCTCGAGAACCACTCGGACCGCCTCGATCTGCGCCGACGCGTTCGGGTGCGAGGCATCCACAACGTGTAGCAGCAAGTCGGCCTCGCGAACCTCGTCGAGCGTGGACTTGAACGATTCCACGAGCCCGTGCGGCAGCTTGTTGATGAAGCCGACGGTGTCGGTGAGGGTCACTTCGCGGCCGTCCGGGAGGCCCAGCTTCCGCGTGGTAGCGTCGAGCGTGGCGAAGAGCTGGTCTTGCACGAGAACCCCGGCGTCGGTGAGGGCGTTCAAGAGCGTCGACTTCCCTGCGTTCGTGTAGCCCACCAGCGCGATCCGGAAGACCCCGGACCGTGCCCGCGAGGTCCGCTGGATGTCACGGGCGCGAGCGACGGTCTTGAGCTCGCGCTTGAGTTCCGAGATGCGCTTGCGCGTGAGACGCCGGTCGCTCTCCAGCTGGGACTCACCGGCACCGAAGCGCGCTCCCTTGCCGCCTCCGAGGCGTTCGGCCTCGAGGTGGCCCCACATCCCGCGCAGTCGCGGGAGAAGGTACTCGAGTCTCGCAAGCTCGACCTGCAGTTTACCCTCATGGCTGACCGCGTGGAGCGCGAAGATGTCGAGTATGAGCTGAGTCCGGTCGATCACGCGGACCTGCGGAAGCAGTCCCTCGAGGTTCGCCTGCTGGCTCGGCGTGAGGTCGTCATCGAAGATGATGACGGTAGCGGTCTCGGCCTGAGCGACCGAGTCGACCTCCTCCGCCTTGCCGGCTCCGATGAACGTGCGCGGGTTCGGCCGGTCCATGCGCTGGGTAATGGTGGCAACGACCGTCGCCCCGGCGGTATCGGCGAGCCTTCCGAGCTCCGCGAGATCGTCTTCGAGCGTCCAGCCGTCGGAGCGGGACCGGTCGATGCCGACGAGGACGGCTCGCTCCCCGGCATCGCTCGTGACCTCATAGGTATCGCGGGACATGCTTTGGGGGTGCTCCTTAGAGGGCGGTCTTCATGCGCTCGAGCGCCTCGGCAAGACGGTGGTCGGGCGTGGCGAGCGAGATGCGGATGTAGCCCTCGCCGTCAGGACCGTATGCGCTGCCGGGCGGTACGATGACGCCCGCCTTGTCGAGCACGAGGCCGGCGTACTCGGCCGAGGTGTACCCCTCGGGGATGCGTGCCCACACGTAGATCGTGCCGGCAGAGACCCGCGCGCTCAGGCCGATGTCGGGAAGCGCGGCGAGGACCACGTCGCGGCGACGCTGATAGACCTCACGCATATTGGCCACGTCGTCCTGTGCGCCGAGCATCGCCTCGATTGCCGCATCCTGCACGGCGGTGAAGATGCCGGAGTCGATGTTGCTCTTCACCGTTCCGAGCGCCTTGATGGCCTCGGCGTTTCCGCACGCGAACGCAACACGCCAGCCGGTCATGTTGTACGCCTTGGAGCAGCTGAAGAGCTCGATGGCCACGTCGCGCGCGCCCGGGCGCTCGAGCAGGCTCGGCGGCAGGTAGCCATCGAAGCCGATCTCGGAGTACGCGTTGTCGTGCACGAGCAGCAGGTCGTGTTGCTTGGCGAACGCGATCGCGCGGTCGAAGTACTCGACGGGTGCCGCGACGGCCGCAGGGTTGTTGGGATAGCTGATGAACATCATCCTGGCCTTGGCGAGCACGTCGGCCGGCGTCGATTCGAAGTCGGCCAGCCAGTCGTTCCCGTCGTTCATCGGCATGTAGTGGGTCTCGCCGCCGATGAGCACGCCGCCGGTCGAGTAGACCGGGTAGCCCACGCCGGGTACGAGGGTGTAGTCACCCACGTTGATGAAGGCCGGGAAGAGATGCGCGATGCCTTCCTTGGAGCCGATGAGCGCGAGGACCTCCGTGTCGGCGTTCAGCTCGACGCCGAAGCGGCGGTTCATCCACTCGGCGCAAGCCTCGCGGTACGGCTTCGAGCCGGCGTACGCGGGGTACTGGTGGTTCCTGGGGACGGCGATCGCTTTGGCCATCGCGTCCACGATGCGCTGCGGGGTCGGCATGTCGGGATCCCCGATGCCGAGTGAGATGACGTCCACGCCCTCGGCGACCTTGATGGCCTTCTTGCGGTCGATCTCGGCGAACAGGTAGGGCGGCAGGTTGGCCATGCGGTCTGCGATCCTCAACGTACGTCATCCCTTTCGTCTGGTGCGATGGTTTCTGGACATGGTAGCAGAGCGTGCAGCGGCGTCACGGGTGTGATGGCGCTTACTGCGTCGTCTTCGGGGAGTTCGATCGAGCCGGTGAAGGAGACGGCCGCCGAGCCGGTCATGTAGACATGTTCGTTCTCGTGCCAGCGGACGGTGAGGTCTCCGCCGGGCAGCTCGATCGGTGGCGTCCCGGCCGATCCGGCACGAGAGCGTGCCTGCCACGGTCACCGCGCACGCACCCGTGCCGCAGGCGAGCGTCTCGCCCACCCCCCGCTCCCAGACCCGCACCCGATCGTGTCGTCGGCCACGAACTGTGCGAACTCGACGTTCGTGCCTTTGGGGAAGAGCTCGTGCTGCTCGAAGAAGGGGCCGACCGACTCGACCGGAGCGGTCTCCACATCGTCGACCCAGATGACCACGTGCGGATTGCCCATGTTCACGGCAGTGACCTTCAGCACTCCCGCAGGCGTCTCGATCGGGCACTCGTAGACCTGGACGCCCTCGAGGAGCGTGGGGATGTCCGCGGGCGCGAGCTTAGGGACGCCCATATCCACCGTCGCCAACTCCATCGTGCCGTCTTCGGCACGGCTGAAGTTCACCGGACGCGGCCCGCCGAGCGTCTCGATCACGAGCGACGAGGCATCTTGAGGCACGAGGCCGTGGTCCACGACGTACTTGGTGAAGCAACGCGCCCCGTTGCCGCACATCTCTGCGAGCGAGCCATCGGCGTTGAAGTAGTGCATCGCGAAATCGGCGTCGGGGCTGACCGCGCGTCGCACGAGGATGAGGCCGTCGGCGCCGATGCCGAAGTGACGGTCGCAGAACCAGGCGACTGCCTCGGCGGACATGTCGAGCGTGCCGTCCAGGTCCTCGATCATGATGAAGTCGTTTCCGAGCCCGTTCATCTTGGCGAATTCGAGCTGCACGGGTGGATCCTCCTCGCCGCTAGCGTTTGGCCGATTCTAGCAGGTCGAGCAGCGCGTCAACGGCGGCGTCAGGCGACAGTCCGGTGACATCGAGCCATGTCATGCGCGAATCCGCGCGGAACCAGGTGAGCTGGCGCTTCGCGTAGCGCCTGGACGCCCGCTTGATCTGCCTGCGACCGCCTCTGCGAGCGGCATGTGGCCCTCGGCAACCGGGACGAGCTCCTTGTAGCCGATCGCCTGTGCGGCCGTGAGCGCATCCCGATAGCCGCGCTGCGAGCAGCGAAGCGACCTCGGCCAGCAGCCCCGCAGCGATCATCGCGTCGACCCGCGCGTCGATGCGTTCGTAGAGCGTCGGGCGGTCCATCGTGAGGCCGAAGAAGCGCGTTGCGGGATAGTGGCCTGTCCGTGCTGGCGAAGCCGGCCGTCTGGTCCGCGTACGAACGACCCTCGGCGAGCATCTCGAGCGCGCGGACCGTCCGTCGGACGTTGTTGGGATGGATGAGCGCTGCCGAGGCGTGGATCGAGCCCGCAAGCTCGGCATGGAGCGCCGCGGCCCCGAGCAGCTGCGCCCGCGTCCTCAAGCGCGCGTCGGGTGTCGCTTTCGAGTTCGCCGGCCGGGAACTCGAACTCGTCGAGGCGGCGCGCACGTAGAGCCCGGTGCCGCCGCACGACCACCGGAACCGCCCCGTGCGCGAGGATCTCCTCGATGGCGGCGCGCGCATCACGCTGGTAGAGCGCCGCGGAGTAGGACTCGCCGGGATCGACGAGGTCGAGGCAGTGATGGGGCACTCGGCGCTCGGCGAGCGGCGTCTTGGCCGTGCCGATGTCCATGCAGCGGTAGACCTGCATGGAGTCGGCATTCACGATCTCGCCGCCGAGGCGCAGCGCGACGACCTCGGCGATGGCGCTCTTGCCGACGCCCGTGGGGCCGACGATCGCGATGGGATACGGAGTGGTCACGCGCTAATGGTAGCGGTCGACGCGGAACCGTTCGAGGCGGATGCTCTCATGCAGGACCGATGCCGGCCTTCTGGCAGGCGATCTCGATCTGGTCCTCCACGGTGTCGACGCCCTCGAGATCCGGGAGCAGCAGTCCCCGCCGCCAGTCGGCGGTGACGATCACGCCGTAGATGCGCGGATCGAGGTCCTCGATCGCGGCAGGCTCGGCGGGCTGCAGGACGTCGACGGAGATGTCGAGGTCGGCCAGTTCGTCGGCGCGGAGCGGTGGGAAGCGCGGATCGGCGGTCGCCGCCTGGATGGCGTTGTGGACGATCTCCTCGGCAAGCGTCGGTTGCGTTGGGTGCGATCGTGCCGATGCAGCCACGAAGCATGCCGCCGCGGTGCAGGCTCACGAAGGCTCCGTGACGTGATGCGAGCAGCCCTGCGGCGGCCTGCAGGCTGATGACGCGGCGCTCGCGGACGTAGCGTCTCGATGGTATGGCGCGCGAGCGAGACCGGCTCGGACTCGTCGGAGCCGGGCATCCCGCCCTTGCGTGCCGGCGTCGGGCGTAGCCAGACCCGCAAGCAGCTCGGGCGCTGCGGCGATCGCGGTGAGGTAGCCCACGCCCCACGGCCCCTCGTAGGCGAGCACGCGTGGTGTGCGACGTCGCATCCTTCGAGGAATCCGCCGAGCGTGATGAAGGAGCGCAGGCCGCACTCCCCTGCTGCCTCGATGAGTGTCGGGTCGATGCGACTCGAGCTCCCGGTACGCGCCTGCCGAAAGGATGCGCACGAGTTCGGCGTCGAACTCCGCGCCTCGCGGGGAGTAGCCGGCAGGCGCGTCGTGGCGTCAGCCGATGGCTGCAGTCGCCGCTCGCGACGAATGCGACCCTCCTGCCCAGTCGGTCGGCCGCCCGCCGGATCGCGCGCGCCGAGCCCGCGATGGTCGGCGAGCGGAAGGAACGCGAGCGAGATCTCCACGAGCGGGTAGCGGCCCTCGCGGTCGAGGAAGCTCAGTGGCACGAGCGCGCCGTGGTCGAGGACGCCGGGATCGAGGAGCGGGCTTACCGAACGCGGGATCGACAGGGATCCCGTCATCGGCCGCCTCTTCGATGATCGCGGCGGCGAGCGCAGGGTCGCCCGGAGCGCTCGATGCGCACGTCCCGGGCGCCAAACTGACCGAGATCGCCCTCGAGCCGTTCGCTCGGAGTCGATGACGAACGCATCCCGCGCGAGCGGTGCATGTGGGCGACATCAGCACGATCACGTCAGGAGCGAAGGCGTGGAGAGCGCGTGCCGCGAACTGCCATGGCGGTCGGCCGAGTCGTCGGTGACGTTGTGCGCGCGCGCCTCCGACCTCGGGCACCATGATGGGCGGATGCGGCGCGATGATGCCGAGTACGGACGTGTCCACAAGGCTCACCTCCCGGGCCACCGTGAGCATTCCCGCGTGGGCGCGGCGGCTAACGCGAGCGGGGTCGGCGAACTCGCCGGTGAGGAACCAGGGATGAGCCGAGACGATGCGGACGTCCCGCACGCTGCCGGCGAACTCTCCGGCATCCGACCCCGGCGGCGAGCGGGACGTGCACGAGGCGGTTGTGCGGCGTCCGCGCGGCGAGGACCGTGGCCTCGCGCTTGGAGGCGCCCTCGACGAGGCATGCGCGCACGGCACCGACCTCGCGCTCGTTGGCGGCAAGGACAGCGTGCGCACGAGCAGCGCGAGACGGTCGAAGCGCTCCTGCGCGACCTCGCGGGGAACCGTGTCGGAAAGCGATGCTGCAGGCGTCCCCTCCCGACGCGAGTAGATGAACGTGAAGGCATGGTCGAACCCGACGCGCCTCGACCAAGTCGAGCGTGCTTGCCGAAGTCGTCCTCGGTCTCGCCGGGGAAGCCGACGATGATGTCGGTCGAGAGCGCGATGTCGGGCACGGCGGCCCGGGCCGCGGCGATCCGCCGCCAGGTACTGCTCGGCCGTGTACCTGCGGTTCATCGCCTCGAGCATCGCGGTCCGAGCCGTGCTGCACGGGCAGGTGCAGGAACGGCATCATCGCCGGGATCCCGGCCATCGCGGCGATCGTGTCGTCCGAGAGGTCCTTCGGGTGGCTCGTGGCGAACCGGATCCGCCGGATGCCTGTTGCTGCCACCGCATGCGAGCAGCGCGGCGAAGCGGGGCTCTCCGTAGCGGTCGCGCCCGTAGGAGTTCACGTTCTGGCCGAGCAGCGTGATCTCCACGACGCCGTCGGCCACGAGACGCTCCACCTCGGCGACGATGTCCTCGAGCGGGCGGCTGCGCTCGCGCGCCGCGGACCGTGGGGACGATGCAGTACGCGCAGTGGTTGTCGCAGCCCACCGTGATCGACACCCACGCATGCCAGGGGTGCTCGCGGGCCTGGGAGATCGCTCGCGAACCCCTCTCCCGACTTCCAGAACGCTCACGGCAGGCCGGCCTGCCTCGGCAGCCTCGAGCAAGCGAAGGGAGCTCGTGGATGTTGTGCGTGCCGAAGACGACATCCACGTGTGGCGCGTGCTTGAGGACCTCGGCGCCATCGCGCTGGCCCACGCATCCCCCGACCGCGATGAGCACGTCGGGCCGGCCTCCGGTCTTGAGCGCCTTGAGAGACGAGACCTGCCCGTAGAGGCGGTCGTCGGCGGTCTCCCGGACGCAGCATGTGTTGAAGACGATCACGTCGGCCGTCTCGGGGTCCGGAGCGGGCACGAGCCCCATGGCGGCAAGCAGACCAGCGATACGCTCCGAGTCGTGCTTGTTCATCTGGCACCCGAAGGTCCGCACGAAGTACGTCTTCATCGAGGCTGCCTCCGCGCGCGGTCCAGGTCGTCGACCACGTGGAGCGGCACGTCCATACAGCCGAGGCGGTCGCCGGCCCGATCGAGCCCGTGGAAGTCGGAGCCGCCGGTCGCGATCAGCCCGAGCGCCGCGGCCATCGCGGCGTAGCGCTCCTGCGCGGCGGCGTCGTGGGACGGGTGGTACGCCTCGATGCCGGCGAGTCCCACGTGAACGAGGGACGGCACGAGGTCGTCAACGCCGCTCAGGCCGGGGTGCGCGAGGACCGCGACGCCGCCGGATTCGCGCACCCAGCCGATGAGCTCCTCGGGATCGAGGACAGGCTTGGGAACGTAGTAGGGAGCCGTCTTGCCGAGGAGGGTGCTGAACGCCTCGGCCACGGACGAGACCTGTCCGGTGGTTACGAGCAGCTGGGCGATGTGGGCGCGACCGATGGATCCTCCGTCGGCGACGTGGAGCACGTCGGCGACGGAGATCGAGAATCCGTCGCGGGCGAGCGCGTAGACGATGCGCTCCGCGCGCTCGAGGCGCGTGGCACGGAGCTCGGCGAGTCTGGCCCCCAGTCGCGGATCGGCGTGGTCGATGTGATAGCCGAGGATGTGCATCCCGCGATCGCCGTAGCCCGCCGACAGTTCGACGCCGGGTATGACCGTGACGGGAAGATGGTCGGCTGCGGCATGCGCTTCGGCGATGCCGCTCACGGTGTCGTGGTCGGTGAGCGCTATCGCGGGGCAGCCGACCTCGTGTGCGAGCGAGACGAGTTGGGCCGGTGAGCGCGTGCCATCGGACGCGGTGGAATGCAGATGGAGGTCAGGGCCGGACATGGAGATCAGGGGCGATGCGGCTGGCGCGGCTCCACGAGGAGGCGGATCGCGGTGCGCTCCTCGCCGTTGATCTCGATGTCGGCGAACGCAGGGGTGCAGATGAGGTCGTATCCCATGGGCGCAACGAAGCCGCGCGCGATGGCGATCGCCTTGATGGCCTGGTTGAGTGCGCCAGCGCCGACGATCTGGATCTCGACGACGCCCTGCTCGCGGATGACGCCCGCGAGCGCTCCTGCAACGGAGTTGGGGCTGGACTTGGTGGAGACCTTAAGGACTTCCACAGTGACGGCGCCTCCTGTGCTGTGATGCTGAGCTGTGTCTCGTGCTCTGTCCGCTGGTGTGACGGGAGTGCAGATGCTGGTGCAACCGCTGGAGGCGGCGTGGTACGGAGTATAGCGCATCAGCGCCGCCGAACGCATCACCTGGGTGTCCGCAGGACGCTTGCGCGGTCAGTCGTCCTTCTCGACAGGGAAGCGGACGCTGATGGTGTCCCGGCCGACGGTGATCTTCGGCTCGCCCTTGAGGTTGAGGTAGTAGCGCTCGGCCAGGATGTCGAACGCGCGCGCCAGCTCCTGCCGGAACGCCGCGAGGTCGCCGTGGTGGATGTGCAGCGAGCGGCGGTCGCGGTAGATGTCCGGGGCCGGGTTTGGCCTCGGGCTCCTCCTCGGCGGTGAGCTGTGCGAGCACCGGCTCGAGCGGCGCAAGATCCGCGGCGAGGATGCGGTGCGCGGTGCGCTCGGAGACCGGAAGGCCGATGGCCGCGGCCACCTCCTCGAGCTCGGCTGGCGTCAGCGCAGGCGGCGGGCCGCTGCCAGACCACGAGCCGCTCCAGATCGTCGCAGAACATGAGGTCGGCTGTCTCAAGGCGCTCGCGGCCGAGCGCGTAGAGCGTGGCGAGCACCTCGGTGGGCGTGCCCACGTAGAGCTCGAGCTCGGGATGCTCGCAGGCGAACTCCACGAGCCGGCGCACGATGTTGTGCGGGCCGCGGGTCACGTGCGGGCGAGCCGGCCTCGTCGAGTTCGACGATCGGCCACGTGGACTGGTCCGCGCGTTCGGTGAGTTCGCGCCGTGTCGGCAAGCACGGTGACCGCGGCCCCCTTGTGCGGCGCGGAGGCGACAACCCGGGCCTCCTTGACGTTCTCGCGTACCGAGAAGAGCGCCATGCCGCGGCCGTGGACGCCCCACCGGTCCATCACCATGGTCTCGAGCTTGGAGGTGACACGCGGCTCGAAGATGGTGTCCTGGAGGGCCACGGGGATACCGATCCCGTCGTCGAGCATGGTGAGGCTGCGGGTTGCGCCGTCCCGGGTGGTGGCAACGAAGATCCGCTGCGCGTGGGCGTCACGGGCGTTGCGCAGGAGCTCGATGACGACGTCCTCGAAGCTCGGATGTCGTGCTTCGCCTGCCGGCGCTCGGCCTCGGGTACGCGCAGGCGCACGTAACCGTCGCCGAGCGACTCCTCGACTTTCAAGTAGCCGTCACCGGAGACCGATGTGACGAAGTCTATGAGTGGGTCGTGTTCGCTCATCACATCTCCCAGCGTGCCACGGGAGCGGCCGGTTCTCAAGACCGAGGGGACCGCAAGCGGTCCCCTCGGGGCAGTGCACGTTCAGGAGGCCGTGGCGGCACTACTTGGCGTAGTCGATGGCACGGCTCTCCCGGATGATCATGACCTTGATCTGGCCGGGGTACTGGAGCTCCTCTTCGATCTGCTTGGCAAGGTCGCGCGCCATGAGCGTGGCCTCGGCGTCGGAGATCTCCTCGGGCTTGACCATGACGCGGATCTCGCGGCCGGCCTGCATCGCGTAGGACTTCTCCACGCCCTTGTGGGCCTCGGCCAGCGCCTCGAGCTTCTCGAGGCGCTTGATGTAGCTCTCGAGCGTCTCGCGACGAGCGCCGGGGCGAGCCGCCGAGATGGCGTCGGCGGCCTGCACGAGGACGGCCTCCACCGTCTGCGGCTCCACGTCGCCGTGGTGCGCCTCGATGCAGTGGACGACCTCCTTGTTCTCGCCGAGCCGGCGAGCGAGGTCGGCGCCGATGACCGCGTGCGGTCCTTCGATCTCGTGGTCGATGGCCTTGCCGAGGTCGTGGAGAAGCCCTGCGCGCTTGGCGAGCGTCGGATCGAGTCCGAGCTCGGCGGCCATCACGCCCGAGAGATACGAGACCTCGAGCGAGTGGTTGAGCACGTTCTGCCCGTAGCTGGTGCGGTAGCTGAGCCGGCCGAGGGTGCGGACGATGTCGTTGTGGAGGTTGTGAACGCCGGCGTCGAAGACGGCCTGCTCGCCCGCCTCGTGTACCTGCTGGTCCACGAGCGACCTCGGCCTTCTTGAACATCTCCTCGATGCGCGCGGGGTGGATGCGGCCGTCGGCGATGAGATTCTCGAGCGTGATGCGCCCGACCTCACGCCGCACCGGATCGAAGCTCGAGAGGATGACCGCCTCGGGCGTGTCGTCGATGATGAGGTTGATGCCGGTCAGCTGCTCGAAGGCGCGGATGTTGCGGCCTTCGCGGCCGATGATGCGGCCCTTGAGGTCGTCGCTCGGGATGTGGACGACCGAGACCGTGGACTCCGCGGTGTGGTCCGCGGCGACCCGGCCGATGGCGATGCCGATGATGTTGCGGGCCTTGCGGTCCGCCTCTTCGCGGGCGCGCTGCTCCGCTTCGCGGATGACGATCGCCGCGTCGTGGCTCACGTCCTGCTTGATGCGGTCGAGCAGGACGGTCTTCGCCTGGTCCGAGGACATGCCGGCGAGCGCCTCGAGCCGGGACTTCTCCTCGGCGATAGCCTCGTCGAGCTCCTGCTCGCGCTTGGCGATCTGCCCAGCCTGGCTGGACAGCTGGTGCTCGCGCTTGTCGAGCGATTCGGCGCGGCGCTCGATGGACTCCTCGCGCTGAAGCAGACGTGCCTCCATCGCGGTGATGTCCTTGCGGCGCTCCTTGCTCTCCTCCTCGGACTGAGCCTTGAGGTGGAAGATCTCGTCCTTCGCCTCGAGGAGCATCTCTTTCTTCATCGTCTCGGCCTGCTTCTCCGCGTCGGCGAGCACGCGCTCTGCGAGCTGTCGAGCCTGGTCGGCCTTACCGGAGACGACGAAGCGATTGATGACGAAGCCGAGGACGACGCCGGCTGCGAGGCCGAGCACGAGTGCGTAAAGCCAGCCCATGAGGCGCCCCTCCCTTACCGTGAACATCCGTATTCGTTCATGTCAGCGGCTCTTGTGACGCGAAAACGCCGAACGACGAATCGCCCGGCGCATGAGATCGGCGTATGTGGGTTCCGTATTCGCAGTATGCACGACGAACCGCCCTTGAGGGCGGTAGCGTGCTTGATAGCTGAAGAACCACACACGACACGGCGACCGCGTAGCGGTGCCGTCTCGATCACATTTGCCGCGCTCATGGTACTCGCGCGCCCCGTGTTTCGTCAAGCACGGTAGCGGCTCTGAGCAGCACAAACGGCGTGCTAAACGCCGTCGGCCGGGGACGATTCATCAAGGAGCGCAGTGAGTGTGTCCCGTGCGGCGCGAAGAGCGACCGACTGCGAGAAGCCGCGGCGGATAAGGCGTGCAGCGAGCCGATCGACGGTGTCGCTCGGGCGTGCCTGCGACCGGGCACGTGCCCGGGCACGCTGCGTCCTCGCCCTCGTCGGGCGCCAGTCCTCCAGGGCGCTCAAGGCGAGTTCCGGGGCGATTCCACGGGCCGCAAGTCTCGCGCAGCGCACGGGAGCGACCGTACCCGCGGGCCTGGATGAGCGCGCGAGCGTAGGACTCGGCAAAGCGCTCGTCGTCCACGAGGCCCCGTCCTGAGCGAGGTCCTCTGTGAGCGGGAATGGCGACATCTGCCGGGATAGCCGTCGTCGCGCAGGCGCTGGGTGATCTCAAACGAGCTCCGCTCGCGGTACATGAGCAGCCGTAGCGCGCGCTCGCGAGCACGGACCGGGCGCGATCGAAGCGATCCGGTCCGTGAGCTCGGACGTGTCGACGACGTCGCCCTCACGCAGGTCGAGGTCCCGAAGGACCTCGACTGGCAGCGTGGTCCACTGGTCTCCGTCGAGGTACGAGAGTCCTTCGACGGGAGCCGCGTCCGTGCGTGACGGATTCCGGTGACGACGAGCGGATCGAGGCTCCACGATGCTAGTCCTTCTGCGCGTCCTCCCCGGCGGGTGCATCGGTCTCTGCCGGTGCGGCAGGCTGCGACACTACCCGTTGACGGGCAGACCGAGGTGGTCGCGAATCTGCACCTCGATGGCGTCGCGCAGGTCGGAGTGCTCGCGCAGGAAGTCCTTGGCGGCCTCGCGGCCCTGGCCGAGGCGCTCCTCGCCGTACGTGTACCAGGCGCCGGACTTCTGGACGAGGCCCTCTTCCACGCCGAGGTCGAGGAGGCTCCCCTCCTTGGAGATGCCCTGCCCGAACATGATGTCGAACTCGGCCTGGCGGAACGGCGGAGCGACCTTGTTCTTGACGACCTTGGCGCGAACGCGGTTGCCGACGTTGTCCGTACCCTGCTTGATGGAGTCGATCCGGCGGATGTCGATGCGGATCGACGCGTAGAACTTCAGCGCGCGACCGCCCGAGGTGGTCTCGGGGCTTCCGAACATCACGCCGACTTTCTCGCGCAACTGGTTGATGAAGATGCAGGTCGTGTTCGACTTGCTGAGCGAGCCGGCGAGCTTGCGCATCGCCTGGCTCATAAGCCTCGCCTGGAGGCCGACTGTCACGTCGCCCATCTCACCCTCGAGTTCAGCTCGAGGCACGAGTGCGGCGACCGAGTCGACGACGATGACGTCGATCGCGCCCGAGCGCACGAGCATGTCGGTGATCTCGAGCGCCTGCTCGCCGGTGTCGGGCTGGGAGATGAGGATGTCGTCGATGTCCACGCCCAGACGTGGCGGCGTAGGCGGGATCGAGCGCGTGCTCGGCGTCGATGAAGGCCGCGACACCACCGGCGGCCTGCGCTTCGGCGATGATCTGCAGCGCGAGCGTGGTCTTGCCGGAGGACTCGGGACCGTAGATCTCGACGATGCGCCCGCGCGGGACGCCGCCGATGCCCAGTGCGGCGTCGAGCGCGAGCGAACCGGTGGGAATCGAATCGATGACCTGGAGTGCGGCGTGCTCGCCGAGGCGCATCAGCGAGCCCTTGCCGAACTTGCGCTCGATCTGCTCCCTGGTGAGATCGAGTACTTTCTCCTTCTCGCGTTCCATGTGTGGGATCCCGCTCCTTATCGCGTCTGTGCGACCCCCTGAAGGCTGACACGAACCTACACGAACATACGTTCGATGTCAATCATCCTCCGAATGGAATCATCGCGAGTTCTTCGTAGACCGGGCCACGTGGTGTGAGCACCGACGAGAAGAGCGTAACCTCCCGCACTGACACGCACGCGGAGCGCTCGTCCGCGCGCCTGCAAGACGTGCTCCACGGCGTCGAGGGCCTCGGTGCTCACGCGTCGCGGACGGCGCGCCCGGCAGAGCGTCACGTGGGCCTTGAACGCCCGTGCCTTCGGGCTCGAACTCGAGGAACGACGTGGCGGCTGCGATGCGCTCGGCAAGCATCGTGGTCTCGTCGTGCGGCACCTCGCGGCGCGACCCACACGAGCGATGCGGAGCGCGGCCGCGGAACGGCGCGGACGAGTCCGAGCCGGAGCCGGTACGGCTCGAGGTCCTCGATTGCCGAGCGAACCGACCGGGTGATGAGCGGCACGACAGCGTTCGGGCACCGAGCCGAGGAAGCGAAGGGTGACGTGCGAGGTTGGGCTCGGCCACCCACTTCTCGCCTCGCCACTCGGGGTCGGCGGCCACAAAAGCCTCGCGGCACGAAGCGAGCGTGGAGTCGCACGGCGATCGGTAGCCGATGGCGAGGAAGGCACGAGGCACGCCGCCTACCCTTCCGCGAGGTCGCGACGCAGCAAGTCGAGCGCGACGATCGCGGCCCTGCGCCGCACGGCGGCGCGGTCGCCGGGGAGATGCGCGAGACTGCGCCGTCACGCGGCCACCTCGGCGTGCGCGACGCGCGAACCACACGAGTCCCACGGGCTTGTCGGCGGTGCCGCCATCGGGACCGGCGATGCCGGTGACGGCGACCGAGATCGTGGAGCCCGGCAGCGCGAGCGCTCCTTCGGCCATCGCACGCGCGGTCTCCTCGCTCACCGCGCCGAACTGCGCGAGCAGGCCCGCGGGCACGCCGAGCGCCTCCATCTTGACCTCGTTCGCGTACGCCACGACGCCGCCCGCAGAACGCCGCGGAGGACGCCGGCGACGTCGGTGAGCGCCGCGGCGACCATGCCGCCGGTGCACGACTCGGCGGTCGACGATGCGCTCGCCGCGCTCGATGCGCGAGGCGGACCACGGTCTCGGCGAGCGAGGAGCCGTCGGTCGAGTAGCAGCGCGTCGCCGAGCGCGCGCAGGCGCGGCCGCGGCGGCGAGCCGGCAGGTCGGACGGCGTCGCCGTCTCCGGCGAAGAGCACGACCTCCACGTCGCCGGGTGCGGCGAGCACCGTGAGATCGACACGCGAACGGCGCGATGGCGCGGCTTGCACGAGGCGCTGGGCGTCGGACTCGGTGATGCCCGTGCAGCGCAGCCGCGCCGGGCGGCGTCGCGCGGCGCGCTGCGGCGAGATAGCTGCCGAGCAGCGGGCCGCATCTCGGCCGGCGGGCCTGGCAGCAGCACGAGCGTGGCCCCGCCGTGCGGACGACCTGCCCGGGCGCCGTGCCCGTCAGGGCGGGGAGGACGCGGGCGCCGTCGATGCACGTCGGCCTGACGGACAGCCTGCGCGCGCTGCGGCGTTGCTGTGCCGCGCGGCCAGGGCCCGCAGCGATGTTCTCGACGCGTCTCGTCGCGCAGCAAGTCGACCGCCCAGCGCGCGCGCGGCCGCCTCGCGGGTGATGTCGTCGTGCGTGGGCCCGAGCCCGCCGGTGACCACCACAAGGCCCGCAGGCGCCCATGAGGCGCCGCAGGGCGGCCTCGACGTGCCGCGTCGTCGGGCACCGATGCGCGTCTCGCGCACGTCGTAGCCCGCCGCGGTCGAGCGCGTGTGCGATCTCGGCGGTGTTGGTGTCGACTGCCGAGCCCGGTCGTGAGCTCGGTGCCCACGGTGACGATCGGCTGCGGCAGGAAGCTCCGCCATCTCAGGCGTCCTCGCGTCTGGTCACGGTCCCACGGACCGGTCAGGATGTCCCGCGCGTGATAGAAGTAGTCGATCATCGAGACGATGGTCATCGAGCACGGCCGCGCCATCGATCACCCACGCGAGCCAGCCGAAGTCCACCATGCCACTCGGCGCCGAAGAGCGCTTGCGCAGGAGCCGGCTATCCTTGAGCATGAACCCGACGATCGCGATGATCTGCAGGACCGTCTTGATCTTGCCGTAGCTCGGACGCCGCGATGACCTGGCCCTCGGCGACGGCGACCATCCGAGGCCGCTGACGATGAACTCGCGGCTGATGATGACGATCGCGATCCAGGAGGGCAGCGCGGTCGAGGTCGACGAGCGCGACGAGCGCGGCGGTCACGAGCAGCTTGTCGGCCAGCGGGTCGATGAACTTGCCGAAGGTGGTGACCTCGTTGCGGCTGCGCGCGACGTAGCCGTCCACGGCGTCGGTGCCGCAAGCGCGATGAAGATGAGCGCCGCGATCCAGGGCTGCGCGATGCGCCACCAGTCAGGACGGCCGACGACTCGGGGAACTCGCCGAGCAGCACCACGAGGAACACCGGGATCAGCACGATGCGCGCGAGGGTGATCCTGTTCGGCGAGGTTCAGGTTGCGGATCATAGCGAGCTCCCCGATCAGATCGTAGCCGCAGCAGTCGATGATACGCACATCGGCGAACGCGCCGACAGGTGAGTCCCGCGTCCAGCGACGATGCCGTCGACCTCGGGCGCCTGGCCGCGGTGCCGCGCCGACGAGCTCGCCCTCCTCCACGCCCTCGACGAGCACGTCGCTGCACTCGTGCCGACGAGCGCGGCCGCGCGCTCGAAGCCGGCCTCGTCAGCGACGTCGCGCAGGCGCTGCGCGCGCTCGCAGCCTGACCGCTCGGGCACCTGCGCCGGGCAGCGACGCCGCGGGCGTGCCCTCCTCGGGGCTGAACGGGAAGACGCCCACGAAGTCGAACGCCGCCTCGGCGAGAAGCGCTCGAGCTCCTCGGCGTCCTCCTCGGTCTCGCCGGGGAAGCCGGCGATCACCGTGGTGCGCAGGACCACGTCGGGCAGCGCCGCGCGGACGCGCTCGAGGAGCGCGAGTGGCGCTCCGGGCTGCCGCGTGCGCCCCATCGCCGCGAGCACGGTCGGCCGAGGCGTGCTGCAGCGGCATGTCGAGGTAGCGGCAGACGACGGCGACTCTCGGCGATGGCCTCGAGCAGCCGGTCGGTGACGCCGTCGGGCTGCACGTACATCAGGCGGATGCGAAGTCGCCCTCGAAGCGCGTCGAGGCGCTCGCACGAGCGCCGGCGAGGTCGTGTCGCCGGAGGCAAGGTCGCTGCCGTACGCCGCGATGTCCTGGCCCACGAGCACGAGCTCGCGGGCGCCGCCTGCGATGAGCAGCGCGCGCCTCCGCGAGGACGCGGTCCACGGCGTCCGAGACGAAGGCGCCGCGGATGGCGGGGATGGTGCAGTACGCGCACGCGCGGTGGCAGCCGTCGCTACCTGGAGGTACGCGGTGGCCGGCCGCGCGGTGCGCGCCAGGGACCCGGCGTCAGGCTTCGGCGGGCGTCTCGAGAGGCCCTCCAGCACGCGCGAGCACGTGAGTGCTCGTCTGCCACCGGCACGAACGCATCGACCTCGGGCATCGCCTCGGCGAGGTCGTCGCCGTAGCGCGACGGCATGCAGCCCGCGACCACGAGCGCGCGGCCTTCGCGAGCGGGCCGCCACTCCCCCGCGAGCGCGAGCGCCTCGGCGATCGACTCCTCGGTGGCCTCCTGGATGAACGCGCAGGTGTTGAGCACGACCACGTCGGCGTCGTCGGGTCGTCGACGAGCGCGGTACGCCGAGGACGCGACGAGGCGGCCATGCGGTCGGAGTCGACCTCGTTCTTCGGGCAGCCGAGGGTGACGAAGGCTATCGCCGGTGCGGCGGGACACGGCTGCTACCGGTAGTTCACGAACTGCAGCGGGATGCCGTAGTCGCGCTCCTTGAGGAAGCCGATGACGGCCTGGAGCTCGTCCCTGCTGGCGCTGAAGACACGCAGCTTGTCGCCCTCGATCTGCACCTTGACCTTGAACTTCTCGTCGCGGATCTCCTTGTTGATGCGGCGCGCGAGCTCGGCCTCGATGCCGTTGACGATCGTGCCGACGCGGCGCGAGCTGCCGCCGGAGGCGGTCTCGATCTTGCCCCACGACACGGCCTTGAGATCGATGGTGCGGCGAACGAGCTTCGACTCGAGCACGTCCTTGACCTGGCCGAGGACGAAGTCGCTCGGCGCGGCGAGCGAGATCGTGCCGGCCGTGCGGTCGAACGTGATGGTGGATCCGCTGTCCTTCAGGTCGTAGCGCTGCGTGAGCTCCTTGACGGTCTGCTGAACGGCGTTGTCGACCTCCTGCAGGTCCACCTGTGAGACGACGTCGAAGCTCTGGTCCTTGGCCATGGGTCCTCCTGTAAGGGAATCGGGTCACTCGGTGTCGGTCGTGAGGGTGAGCTCGCGCGATGCCTTCGGCGGCCGGCGGTCACCACAACGGGCTGACCGTCGCGCGTGAGCGTCACCGCCGCGGGCTTGCCGATGCGGACGACTGCCGAGCTTGTGACGGTCCACATCTTGGACTCGCCGCCGGGCATCGTGCCCTCGTAGGCGATCATGTCGTCCACGCGCACCTGCAGCCATGAGGACTGGCCCCTCGGCGATCTCGCACTTTGAGGCTGAACGCGCCTTCGGTGACGTGCCTCGGTGACCGCCTCCGGAGACGGTGTGTCTCGGTATCGCGGCGCGCGGTGGCGGTCGTCTCCGGCGCGATGGGCGTCGGCGTCCTCGTCGCGCGACATGCAGCGCCGAGATGCCCCAGACGATGAGCGCCACCACGAGCACGGCGACCGCGATGGCGATCCACGCCTGCCTCGGGATGTCGTGCACGTCGAGGCGGTGCGGCACCACCGTGCGCTCGGGGATGCGGCGGAGCGGCGCGTGCTCCGGCTGCGTGGTCGTGTCGCGCTCGTACTCGGCGAGCAGCGGCTCGCGGATCACCCGAGGTACTGGGCGTAGTTCTGGATGTAGCCCTTGACATACACCGGATCGGGCAGCTCGTCCCAGCGGTCGTTCTCGAGCGCCGAGAGCATCCGCCCCATGATCTTGGTGGCGTCTTCGAGATCCGGAAGCGTCTTGCCGCGTTCGCGTCTGAGCGCCGCGAGCTTCTCGCCTACAGGCATGGAGCACCGCCGTCCCTGAAGCTGCTACAGGCCATCATCGCGCTCCTCGCGCTCGAAGAGCTTGAGCGATTCGAGCTCCTCGATGTCCACCAGGACCTCGCGCGGACTGCTCCCGTCCGGCTGGCCCACGATGCCCTTCATCTCGAGCATGTCCATGATGCGCCCGGCGCGCGAGTAGCCGACCTTGAGGCGGCGCTGGAGGAGCGAGGTGGAGCCCATCCCGCTCGTGACCACGATGTCGGCGGCCTCCCACAGCAGCGGGTCGTCGTCCGAGCTCTCGAGCGTGCCGCGTGGCACCGGTGACCTTGAGGTGGAGGATCTCCTCGTGGTAGTCGGGCTCGGCCTGCCCCTTGAGGTGCTCCACGACCGCGTTGATCTCCTCCTCGGTCACGTACGCGCCCTGGATCCGCTTGGGCTTGGGCCACGCGGGCGTGGAGAAGAGCATGTCGCCGAGGCCCGACGAGCTTCTCGGCGCCGGACGTGTCGAGGATGACGCGGCTGTCGATGCCCGAGGAGACCGCAAACGCGATGCGGTTCGTGATGTTGGTCTTGATGAGGCCCGTGATGATGTCGGTCGACGGGCGCTGCGTGGCCACGATGAGGTGGATGCCGGCGGCGCGCGCAAGCTGCGCGATGCGGCAGATGGAGTCCTCGACCTCCCTGGCGGCCACCATCATCAGGTCGGCGAGCTCGTCGATGATGATGACGAGGTACGGCAGCTCCTCCCCACCCTCGGGTCCCTTGCCGGCACGCACGGCCGCGTTGTACTGCGCCGATGTTGCGCGCGCCCGCCTTCTGGAGCTTCTTGAGGCGCGACTCCATCTCGCCCACGGCCCAGTGCAGTGCCGAGGCCGCTTCCTTCGCCTCGGTCACCACCGGCACGTAGAGGTGCGGGACGCCGTTGTACAGGTTGAGCTCGATGCGCTTGGGGTCGATCAGGATGAGCCGGACCTCGGCCGGGGTCGACCGCATGAGGATCGACATGATGAGCGCGTTGATGCACACGCTCTTGCCCGTGCCGGTGGAACCCGCGATCAGCAGGTGCGGCATCGAGGCGAGGTCCGCTGCGATCTGCTCGCCGGCCACGTCCTTGCCGATGGCGAGCATGAGCGGGCGCGGATCGGCCACGAGGCCGGTGTGGAGCACGTCGCCGAGGGTGACGGTGGTGCGGCCAGCGTTGGGCACCTCGATGCCCACGTAGCTCTTGCCGGGGATCGGGGCCAGGATGCGGATGGTGGGGGCCGCGAGCGCGAGCGCGAGGTCGTCGGAGAGCGCCGTGACGCGGTTGACCTTCACGCCCTTGGCGATCTCGACCTCGAACATCGTGACCGTGGGGCCGGGGATCCAGTTCGACCGTGCGCGCGATGATGTCGAATGTCGCGAACGTCTGCTCGATGAGCCCCGCGGTGTGGCGGAGCTCCTTTTCCGAGGCCTTGTGCGCGGCCGTGGTCTCGGGCGTGCGCACGAGCGCGGAAAGCGGCGGGAGCTCGAAGCCCTCCATCGCGCGCGGTCGCGACCGAGGTGCGGGAGCGTGGGCTTAGCGACCTCGGGGTCCGGTCCACGCCGGGGCTTGGCGCCGCGGGCGGCTTCGGCGGCCTGGTGCTCGAAGCCCTGCGGCTCCTCGAAGTCCTGGAGCGGCACCGTCTTGCCGGCGCGGCGGCGGTTCATCTCCTCGCGGGGCTCCTCGTTTGCGACCGGCTTGCGGACGACGTCACGCAGGCGCTCGAGCGCGTCGGTGATCGAGAGACCGGCCACCACGAGGCCCACGAGCACGAGTGCGACGGCGATGACGTACGCGATGACCGAGCCGAGGAGCGTGCGGAGCACCCACGCGAGCGCGCCGCCGATGTAGCCCCCGGACGCCGAAACGATCGTTTGGTCCCACTGCGTGAGCGGGTCGTTGCCGATCGAGTAGATGGCGAGGACCGAGACGAGCACCATGCCCATCCCGAGGCCCACGCGAAACTCGTCGATGCGGATGGAGGTGAGGAAGAACGTGACCGCCCACAGGAGGAAGACGAACGGGATCGCATAGCGCCCCCACGCCGAACCCGAGCTTCAGCAGCGTGGCGATCGCACGGGGCACCACGCCCGCCGTCTCGGTGAGCACGCTGATGGCGAAGACGACCGCGAGCGCGGCGAGTGCGATCCCGATGATCTCGTGCCGGCTGTCGTCATCCAGCACGCGTGTGGGTGCGGGCGCCGCGGCTCCGCGGCCGGTGCGCGCGGGAGCGGTGCCCTTCACGGGCTTCTTGTTGCTCGATGAGGTGCGGCCAGTGGCCAATGCGGGTCTCCCTGTGCGTCTTACGTGAGGACGTTCATGGCCAGTATGGCGGTACCTGCGATTGCGGTGTAGATGGCGAACGCCCAAAGCGAGTGCTTTCGGACGTACGGCGAGCAGAAGTGCGATGGCGCCGTAGCCCACGATCGCCGTGGTGATGAGCCCTGCGGCAAGCGGTGCGGCGGCCGGAAGGGCCTCCCCTCCCACGATCACGTCGAGCAGGATCTTCTTCGCGGTGGCCGCGCCGATGATCGGGATCGAGAGCAGGAACGAGAAGCGCGCCGCCTCGTCACGCTGGATACCGAGCGCCACTCCCGCCGCGATCGTGGTGCCCGAGCGCGAGAGCCCGGGCGCAACCGCGAAGCCCTGCGCGAGTCCGATCGCGAGCGCGCGCTTGAGCGGGACGTCTTCGGCCGAGGCGATGCGCGCCGAGGAACGGCGGGCGATCAGCTCGGCGCCACCCAGCAGCGCGGCCGTGACCAGCAGGAAGATGCCGACGATCGTCACCTGCGTGGCCATCGGGAGCGTCTCCACCTGGTCCACGAGCGGCTCGAGCGCGAGCGCCACGATCACGCTCGGGACCGTGGCGGCGATGAGCACGAGTGCGAGGCGCCGGTCGCGCGCGCGCTCGGCGGCCTTGCTGAAGAGTGCTGTGATCAGGCGCCACACGTCGGCGCGGAAGTACGCGATGGTGGCCAGCAGCGTGGCCGCGTGGAGCACCACGTCAAAGCCCAGCCCGAAGCGGTCCCATCCGAACAGCGCGGGCACCAAGATGAGGTGCCCGTCGCTCGAGATCGGCAGGAACTCGCTGATGCCCTGGGTGATCCCCAGGACGATCGCTTCGAGGACGCCCACCTACACCTCCATGACGATCGGGATGATCATCGGACGGCGGCGCGCGGTCTCCCACACGTACTGCGAAACGGCGTCGTGGAGCGCCTTCTTGATGACCGCCTCGTCGGTGGCGCCTTCAGCGGCGGTCTTCTTGAGCACCTTGTCGATGCGCGCATGTACGCCCTTGAGCGCCTCGGCGGTGTCCGCGCCAAGCACGAGGCCGCGGGTCACCAGCTCCGGGTCGCCCACGAGGGCGCCGGTGCGGTTGTCTATCGCTACCACGATGAGGGCGAAACCGTCGCTCGAGAGCGCCTGCCGGTCGCGCAGGACCACCTGGCCGAGGTCGCCCACCGCGAGGCCGTCCACGTAGATGACGCCGGAGTTCACGCGCTCGCCCAGGTGGACGCCGGTCTCGTCAATCTCCAGGCAGTCGCCGTTGTCGAGCACCCACACGTTACCCTCCGGGATGCCCACCGCGGTCGCGAGGTGCGCGTGCGCGTGCAGATGTCGCATCTCGCCGTGGATCGGCATGAAGTTGTCCGGGGACACGAGATTGAGCATGAGCTTGAGTTCCTCGGCGGAGCTGTGGCCGGACACGTGGATCTTGGCCATGCCCTTGTGCACCACGTGCGCGCCCGCCCGGTAGAGGCGGTTCATCACGCGGCTCACGGCCTTCTCGTTGCCGGGCACGGGGCTTGCCGAGATGACCACGGTGTCGCCCTCTTGAATCTGCACCGTCTTGTGGTCGCCGTTGGCGATGCGCGCGAGCGCCGAGAGCGGTTCGCCCTGGCTTCCGGTGCAGAGCACCACCACCTCGTTGGCGGGCATGTTGCCCATCGCGTAGGCGTCGATGATGTCGTCATCGTCGATGTGCAGGTAGCCCAGGTCGCGGGCGATCTTGGTGATGTTGATCATCGAGCGGCCCGTGACCACCACCTTGCGGCCGTTAGCCACCGCCGCGTCGCACACCTGCTGCACGCGATGCACGTGGCTCGCGAACGAGGCCACGATGATGCGCTGCTCGGCGGCGGCAAAGATCGTGCGCAGCGTAGTGCCGACCTCGGCCTCGGATGCCGTGTGTCCCGGATGCTCCGCGCCGGTGGAGTCGCTCATGAACAGCGTGACGCCCTGCTTGGCCGCGCGCGCGAATCCTGCGTAGTCGGTCATCCGCCCGTCGATAGGCGTCTGGTCGAGCTTGAAGTCGCCGCTGTGGAGCACCGAGCCGACGGGTGTGCGCACGTAGACCGCCACGCCGTCGGGGATCGAGTGGTTCACGGCGAAGAAGTCGAGGCTGAACATGCCGAGGTTCACGTGGCTGCCAGCCTTGATCTCGCGCAGCTTCGGCTTCTTGATGCGGTGTTCTTCGAGCTTGCCCGCAATGATGCCGAGCGTGAGCTTGGTACCCAGCACGGGCACCGGTGCCCCGAGGTCCTTGAGCAGGTACGGCAGCGCGCCCGTGTGGTCCTCATGGCCGTGGGTGATGATGATGCCCCGCAGCTTCTCTTTGCGCTGCAGGATGTAGCTGTAGTCCGGCAGGATCAGATCGATGCCGGGGTGATCGTCGTCCGGGAACATGAGTCCCGCGTCGATGACGATCATGTCGTTCCCGAGCTCGAGAACGGTCATGTTCTTGCCGATGCCGTCGAGCCCGCCGAGCGGGATGACGCGAAGGCGATTCTTCTTAGATGTCATAGAAGGCTGTGTGTGCTCCTTGTCGTGTCAGTCAGTAGGCGTGGTGCAACGCGATCCGTGCGGACCGCGTATCAGTCGTTGAGAAGGCCGATGTGGCTCATGATGCGTACCATCTCGGCGGTCTGGTCGTCGGTTGCGGGGATGAGCGGGAGACGGCACTCGCCCACCGGGAATCCGGCGAGGTCGAGCGCCTTCTTGACCATGATCGGGTTGGCGGTCATGAACAGCGCCTTGAACAGCGGCATCAGCTCGAGGTGGATCTTGAGCGCGCGGGTGTGGTCGCCACCCGCCTGTGCGGCGAGCATCTCGGCAAGCTGCGGGCCCGCCACGTGCGCGGCCACCGAGATCACGCCGGTGGCGCCGAGGCCCATCATCGGGAGCGTGTCCTCGTCGTTGCCCGAGAGCACCTCAAAGCCTACCGGCGAGCCGTCGATGATCGACGCGATCTGCGTGAGGTTGGAGGAGGCCTCCTTGACCGCCACGATGTTCTCAAAGTCCGCCGCCAGCCGAAGCGTGGTTGCCGCCTCGAGGTTCACCACCGAGCGCCCGGGGATGTTGTAGAGGATCACGGGCACGTCGACCGCACTCGCGATCGCGCCGAAGTGGCGGTACAGGCCCTCCTGCGGCGGCTTGTTGTAGTACGGCACTACCGCCATCACGGCATCCACGCCGAGCTTCACGACCCGCTGCGCAAACTCCACCGAGTCGTCCGTGCAGTTGTCGCCGGCGTTTGCGATGACCGGCGCCGAGCCGGCCACGGCCTCGAGCACCGCTTCGAACAGGCGGATCTTGTCGTCGTAGAAGACGGTGGGTGACTCACCGGTGGTGCCGCATACCACGAGCGCTTCGGTGCCCTGGTCGAGCAGGCGGAGCGCGAGCTCCTGGGCGCGAGGCAGGTCGAGTTCGCCATCAGGCGTGAACGGCGTGACCATGGCAGTGAGAAGTCGTCCGAAACGAGGCTCGGTCATAGGAGGTCGCCCCTGGGTCAAGGCGCAGCGCGCACGCCGGACTGGTGAGTGTCTATCCGAAGTATTGTGCCACAGAGCGGGCCTGACCGCCGAATGGAGGGGTGGTTGCTGCTAGGAGGTTACCTTGACTGTGGTGCCGTCCGGAGTGTGCTGACGTACCGATGACTGCCAGCGGCAGCCGTCACTCCGCGGTCAACTCGTTGAGACTGACCACTCCTGGTATCGGCTGGTACACGGGGTTGTCGGCCGTGACCGTGGCATACGCCCCGACGACGCGCTCCCCGTCCTCAAGGACGTGTAGTGTCAGAGACAGGCCCTCCCGGGTCTCCTGGAGTGGGTAGCTGGAGAGCGTGAGTGTCGAACCTCCGTATGGTTCCAGGTCGTATCCTGCGCTGTTGACGGCCGTCTCTATCGAACCCCAGGGAGGGGTAACCAAATCCTCTGGGAGTGCGACTTCGGTCACCGATGGCTCGCCTGCGATGTGGAGGCCGTACTCGTCCGCGAGAGTCTCGGCTTTGGAGCGCGCAGCATCGGCCGCGCACGCACCCACACCCGTCAGCACGAGGAGCGCTGCGACCAGCAATGCAGTCGATCGAATGAATCGGGCCATCACGTCTCCGATCATGATGTTCGAGCGGGTCGTCCTCCCTATCCCGTAGGACGCGCGCATCAGGCAGGAGGTTCTCAGGCAGCGGCAATGCCGGCCATGGGACACTTGCCTGCCCAACGACTCTATGGCTCAGTAGCCCTCACCCTGATGTTCTGAAACGAGATTCTCCAAAACCTCCCAGATCTTCAGCAGGCCAATTCTTCCCTCTTCCGATCTGATCTCGTCATCAAGAAAGACGGTCCCGACTTCCCTCGCCATCCAGGGACATGCTGGCCTCGCCGTCTTTGACGGTAATGAGAATGGTATGGACCTGGTCCCGCAGGTCGAGGCTGGCCGGGGTGGAATGGAGGTATGTCCCACCTGCACCTTCGAATATCGAAGTCTCCGAAATGCCCAGGAGATCCGGGCAAGCGTGAAGATCAGGTTCCCTTTCGACAGGAACGTTCCGTTTCCGTAGACGATGACGTTCGCCGCCGAAGAGGAACTGGACGAGGAGACCTCCAGCGAGAATGTCCAGATCCCCTCGAAGGTCTCCTTGGACCAGGCAATCGTGTTGGCCGATCCAACGGCGGTGTAGCTTCCATCCTCGGATTCGGTCCAAAGACCATCGTTGGGGAATTCGAAGTCGACGGCGCTCCAGTCGGCGCCCACAGCCGCAGGCTCAGCGTCCGAGTCCGTCGACTGCCCGCGGCCCCGTCGTCGACATCGGTCGGGTCTGATTCGGTAGAGGCCGCGGGGGCAGACGCTGCGCCACCGTCATCGGCAGACTCGGTGTCCGGCGTAATGAGCTCTGGATACAGCAGGGCCAGGCCCACAACGGCGAAGACGACTCCTACAATCCAGGTGCGACGCCCCTGTTTCACCGTGACTTGCTGAGTCCTGATGATATCCAGTCCGGCAAGAACCATGAAGGCGCCGATCGCCAGGCAAAGGAAGCCGATGAACGCCAGCGGCGCTGGATCGGTATGTTCACGGGCCCTCCCTCGGATTCGTCGAGCCTGAGATCCCCACGCCCCTTCTCGTTCATGCGACCAGGAGCCTGGACCATTCTCTCACGCGGAGCAAACAAGTGCCGAAGGTGCTGTGTGCCTAACGTCTATGCGCATCAGCCGCGGCCGTGCGCCTCACTTCGTAGAGTACCGCTTGCGCCGTCGGCTGGATGCGCTGGTTAGCAGGCGTCGTCAGCGACTGTGATTCCGACCATCTTCTGCTTTGGGTGACGACGACGTATGACTCCCTCAAGCGCGCGCACTGCCGCTGTGCCCAAGTCAATGGCATCGTCCACTGTTGCATATACGCCATTAGTCATCGCCTGCAACTCGCGTACTCGGCGCGCGTCGAGTTGGGCTACGGCTTCGCCGGTCTCGAAGTCGAATGCGGATGTCTTTACGTCGGGTCCGTAGCATACGGCCTCAAACTCTCATTGCGGGTCCGTAGCATGCCGATCGCGTTCTCGTAGGAGTCTTGCGAGAGTGCAATTCCTCAAGAACCTCAACTCGATCGACCGCAGCGACGAACGCGATGTCATTCATGTCAACGTATATCGGATGAGTCTGGAGCTGGATCGGGACCAACCGCAGAGTCCTCTCAGGGTCGTCCCGTTTTGGGTTCAGGTACTGGTTGCGGAGCTTCACCAAGGCATCCACCTCGCATAGAGACCGCAAACTGCGCCTGCAGCAGTTTGGAGTGCTGCTGCCGCTTCTCAGCGCGTCGCCGCCGCAGCTCCTCCAGAAAGAAGGCCGAACCGGAGCCGGCGAAAGCGCCTACCCCCGCGGCCACCAAAGCGATCCAATCCCCCTGCACCAGCGCCATGGAGCCCTCCACGCCCTAGCTAACGTCCGGCGCTTCAGCTAGGCGCCTGTGACTCCGAGTGTAGACCAAGGTGGCGCGCCTGCTGGAAGCGCTTGTTAGACAAGGAGCATCCACAACCGTTTGTCGGAAAGCACCAGCCGCCTGTCCTAACCCCTATTGTGGAATATGCACTGGTATGTATACTTTCGTGTGTTAGAGACATGCGAAAAGCCCCGTGTTGGTCCACGGGGCCAATCGCCCGAACGGCTTGGAGATCTGCCGCAGGTAGTGCTATCTCAACTGGATATCTACCCGCTATCGAGTTCTGTGCCAATAGAACACACGTTCTCGAAGCTAGCGGGTTCCAGACACTCCTGACTCCTTGCCCATAGAGATTGGAGAACGCCCAGCGCGACCGTGCGGCACGGTCTGATTGTGCCCCTACAGTCGAAACCTGGGTCCGTGGAAGACCCGGGCGAGGAGTCAGAATGAACCCAAACGAACGTTTCACTTTGCGGCGCTTCGCCGAGTACGTCGTACGTCCGGCCCAGCGCCCCACCCTCATCTCAAGCCACAGGCAGACCATCGAGACAGGGTACCGCCGATCTACGACCCCTATCGGTTCCTGATCCGTGCGATCGTGCGGATGCATGAACAGGGACTGCCTCTTGAGTCCCTGGAGTCGGCCGTCGAACGGGAGCAGTCCGCGCGGCAGCGCAACGTGATCGGCGAAGCTATGACCGACTATGTTGCGTGGGCGGCGGCCGCTGGTATCGATGGCTGGTTCCCTGTACCGGCGACGGACTGGCGCTGTGAGGAGGCCTGCGTGCGGGTGAACCCGGAGGTGGGCCTCAAAGTCGACGGCGAGCGCCTCGTCGTGAAGCTTCACTTCGCGAAGGGCTCACCGATATCAACGGATGAGGCCGCCGTCATGACCGCCGTGATGCGCGAAGGATTGGGCAGCGCGGTGCCGGGAGACTGCCGCATGGCGGTCTTGGATGTCAGGACTGGCGTTCTCTACCTCGAGGCACCGCCCGATGACAGCCTCGTGGCGGCCATAAGGGCAGCCGCAGTCGACCTTGCTGTCCGGTGGGAGCAGGCTTCGTAGCGTAACCGGGGGCGTCAGCATTGCTGGC
This sequence comes from uncultured Actinomycetes bacterium, assembly GCA_963700295.1. Classification (GTDB taxonomy): domain Bacteria; phylum Actinomycetota; class Coriobacteriia; order Anaerosomatales; family Anaerosomataceae; genus UBA6100. Next base: position 96,444 of record CAVOWY010000007.1, read on the forward strand.
GCCCCCAACTTGCCCCTTCGTCTAACGTCTTTGGGCGCGAGCTGAAGCGCGCCCCGCCGACTCCCTGCCCGAGTCTAGCGCACACAGGCGCGCTTTCTGCTCGACGCCCGGGTTAGGCATCATCCAACTCGAACTGGCGCACCGCCATGGTCTCTACAAGCGCGTCCTCTGTCTGGAAAAGCGTGAATGCGTTGATGTTGTAGTCCTCGAGTTCCTTTAGTGCGGTGCGACGCTCCGAGAACGGCATGGTGATCTTGATGAGAACGTCCTGGTTTGAGTCGTTCTGTCCAATACCTCAGCGTGCGGCCTGAAGGTGTGCCTGGGCTCGTCCTCAGAGTACTGAGTCGCGACTGTATACCAGGCCTTTTGCGTGAAGTGACGAACGTCGGTAGTTACGTAGGGGCCCATCATATGAATCATCGGTGGATTGCCGGTCCAGGTCTTCGAGCCGTTTGGGGTCCAATGTACACGTACATCGCGACTCTCATAGACGGGCGCTCCCCACGAACGCGAAGTATGCGGCGACATACGGCGAGGCGGTCCATCAAGCAACGGCGACGGAAACCCATGGTGCCTCAGGTACACCAGGAAGTCGTAGGCCGGGAGATGTGGCCCGTACTCAGACTGCCGGTCCTTGATCTCACGTTTCACCTCAGGCCAGCCTGGAACGTCCCAGCGCTTTCCGGTGAGTGACGCTATCTCATTCAGGCAACTGTGAGCTCGCAGGGAGTAGCTGTCGACTGTGAACTTCTTCCGCGTGCGACGTTCCAGGGTTGTCAGGAGATCCCATGTTGAGTTGGCCTGGCCGCGGAAGAGGATCCGGGTTCTTGTGCCTCGAACGATCAGCCCATTCGCGCGTGCCGTACTCTGAACGCACGTCGCGAATGCAACTCAGCGAACTGCTGCCAGGAATCCAGATCCCGAGTTTCCATCGCTCGCCCTCCCCGACGAAGATGGTATGCGTAACGAACTTTGCGGATAACCCCCGAGCGAAGCGAGTCGGGTTGATCCGCGGGTTAGCCCCATCCGCATTCCTGCTAGGCCCACGATTCCAGTATGGACGCAGTTGGGCCTGAAGCGCGTGCCTCTTTGCTCGGGCGTGCGCCATGGGCTTGAGTGCTGACCAGCCGCCCTGCGATCGACGTTCGTCCACAACCACGTTTGGGGAGCCAGGACTCCGGCAAGGCCCACGGCCTGTCCCTCATCCGGGGTCTCGTCGACCAGTCTCGCTCTGTCTTGATACAGAGCCGTGGCAACGTCCTCGGGCATCTCGAGACCGGAAACGGTCGCATCGCTGACGAACGTGTCGAGCAGCCCGAGCAGGTCGCCATCGCGTTCTGCATACAGTCGGCGCCAGCAGGACCCCGAGAGACATCGCCGAGCTTGGCTGCGGAGTATCGCAGCCGGTCCACGAGTTGAGGAGCGTCTGGGGCGGCGGCCACCCAGTCGACAAGGGCGGAGCGGAGCTCGGCACACGTCCACGGCACGGAGGCCGGCTGCCCATCGGCGGTGATGCCGGCCCACTGCCACACATCTTCTTGGGCGAGCGCCGCGAACACCGTCGATGACAACAGTGCCGAACCGTCAGGCGTGAAGACGTGCAGAATCATTGCACGTTGAGTTCGTCTGCCAGCATCCACATCGCTGATCAGATCGCTCCCAAGCTGTTGCGCGATGTCGGCAAGGCGAGAGAGTGAGTTGGCCTCGACGTTCGGGAGGAGCTCCTCGAGCTGCGCGAGACAGTCCGCCGGGTTCTGTGGGTAGTAGGTCACCAGCCAGTCCAAGATGAGGGCAGACACCAAAGGCCCGCAGGGCTCGCGAGGCAGTGCCGGCAACGTAGCAGGGTCCCGAAACTCCATCGATGTTTCGGCGTCGTCGGGGATGGGACTGCCTTGGTGGTCCAAGCAAGCGAGGAACCCAACCAGTATGTCGGTGCGCTGAGCCTCGGAGACTCCGTCGATGAGGAGGTTGAGCCACGTTGCCGCTGAAGCGACTATCGATCGAGCCAACGGTGCGTCGAGCTTGGCGTCGCGGCACTGCCTCAGCAGGAAGAGCAGGGGTTGGACTCGGTCGTCGATCTGGACGGTCACGCTCGTGTCAGCAAGCCGGTGGATCGTCTCGTTCGCGACGGTGTCGGCCTTCGACTCGGAGCAGACGGAGATCGCTGCCGAGACTGACTCAGAGTTGAGGTTAACGGTGTCCCGCATGAAGTCCTCTGGCGTCGGACCGCTGGCGTCTGTGAAGCTCAGATCGCCTGCAAGATGCAGCCAAGGGCCGGGGTTGGTAACGATCTGGCCGCCGCCAGTCGACTCGTAGAAGAGCGGAGCCTGGTACGCGAAGCGCTTCAGGAAGCTGACCTGCGCTTCGTTGAGCTTCAGCGCATCGTGGGCCTTGATGAACTCGCCCACGGGATCTTGCTCTCCTTCACTGGTCGCTTTGGCCTTTGCGAGTGAAACGCTTCGGGCCAGTTCGACCAGCAGAGCCGGTTGTTGTACTAGGAGGTCGAAAAGCGGTGTACACCGATCTTGTATGAGCAGCACACGGGATAGAAGCATCGGCGACTTCAGAACCTCGTTCAGGCTGTCCCGCTCGTCGTCGTTTGTCGCAGCCGTCGCCTGCGCCCTCACGAGCTGCAGGCTGAATAGGAGCATGTCAAGAGTGCGGATGACTAGCCGGAGGTTCGTATCACAGAAGTCGAGGAGTGTCTGACGCAGTAGCGCCCGATCATCGGCCTTGGGGATAGATGCTTCGATCTCTACATGTCTTGTGCTGAGCTGAAGCACAACGAACACCTCGAAGTCCGAACGAACTGGCTGCGGAAGGCGCCAGTAGAGGTTGAAGACCTTCTTCATGAAGCGCCGGCCTGCGTCGGGCTGTTCGGCCTCGTCGTTCGGCTCCAGTTCTCGCCCGAGACTGTCTTCGAGCACGGAGTGATTTCCGGTGACCACAAACGAGAGCCATGGCTTGTCGAAGAAGCGTCCGGCAAGTTGTCGAGCACACCACGAGCGACGTCAGCGGTGACCCGGTCGAGGTCATCAACAAACACCACAACCTTCCGGACGCCCCAGCCCTTCTTGGGCAGGCCGACCGCAAGGGTAGGCGCTCCAAGCGCAAGCCACGCGATCCGATCGAACTCGTCGATCGCGGTGGCAGCCTTGCTGCTCGCCTGACTGTTCACGAGACCTTGGATTAGCCAGATCACGACCGGCACCAGGACGACTGTGATGACCAGCCGGTACTGGTCGACGAAGGGCTGGAGGTGCGTCGCGAATCTGTTCGAGTACGCCCACGACGCCAGCAAGAGGACGCGAGCAGGGTGACGAGTCGGGTGATCGAGATGCGCTGTCGTGTGACGTCTGTCTTGAGACGGTCGAGCAGGTAGCGGCGTGGGAGCACCATAACCATTGCATCCTTGAAGGCACCGTGACGCGTGAGGCGTCCAGCAGCACACCAGCGCGACCAGAGTGACTGCCCTTCGAGCAGTTTGACCAGAAAGGCACGGAGGAACGCGACTCGACCAGCGGCGTACTTCCACGGGTTCAAGTCGACGACCTCAAAGTCCCGGAGTCCAGGTCGTCCTCGAGCTGCGACAGGAAGAAGGTCTTTCCCTCTCCCCACTTGCCCGAGAGTCCGAGCACGAAAGACTCACGATCCGTGGCATGCCGAGCCGCTATTGTCCGTCCGACTTCGGTAACGAAAGCTTCGCGTCTTGCCATGGCAGACTTGGCCGCGGCGGCTTCCGTTCCCTGTAAGTCGTTCGCTGCCCGTTTGGACACGCCCTACTCGACCTCCCCCCAAGGATAGCGTCGCGGATATCAGTTCATTCTACAGGCACGGTGTGACACGGCAGGCGACACAACCTGCGAAGCGCTGTGCTGCGTGATGAGAATGAGGATTGGGGCTAACCCACAATTGAGCAGACTGCGTACGCCTTCACTCGTGCGTACCCATGTTCTGCATTCGGCGCTTGGGGTGAAAGACCTGCACGTGGCCGCGTGATGGCTGCGTGGTTACGCGGTCCGTGTATGCTCGCGATCCGTCAGCCCCCTACTCCCCCAGCCCGAACCCTTCGTGCAGCGCCCCCACGGCCCTCTCGGCATCCTCGGCGGGCACCAGCACCGAGATCGTGGTGTGGCTGTCGGCCGTCTGCAGCACGTGCACGTTCGCCTCGTCGAGCGCTTCGGCAAGGCGCGCCATCACGCCGGGCACCCCGTGCATCCCGGCCCCCACCAGCGTCACCTTGGCGAGCGAGTCGCGGACCTCGTGGGTGAGGCGCGAGTCGAGCGAGCACCGCCGTGGCGTCGCCGAGCGTCGGCCGCCGGCACCGTGAACAGCAGCGAGTCGCACGCGGGCGTGAACATGTCGAGCGACACGCCGGCGTCGGCCATCGCGCGGTACACGCGCGCCTGCGCTCCCGTGTGCTCGGGGCTCCCCTCCTCGGCGGGCAGGCTCACCCGCACGCGCGCGATGCCCGTGGCGTGCGAGACGGCCGTTGCCACACTCGCGGGGCGGTACGAGGCGATGTCGGCCACCAGCGTGCCGGGGTGATCGGTGTAGGTGTTGCGCACGCGCACGGCAAGGCCGCTCGAGAGCGCGAGCTCGGCCGCCGGCGTGTGCACCACGCGCGAGCCGTGCTTGGCCATCTGGAAGAGCTCGTCGGCGCTGATCACATCGAGCACCACCGCATCGGCGCGCGTGCGCGGGTCGGCGGTCATCACGCCGTCCACGTCGGTGTAGATCTCCACGGCCTCGGCCTCGAGCGCCACGCCGAGCGCGCACGCGGTGGTGTCGCTGCCGCCGCGGCCGAGCGTGGTCACGCGCCCGTCGGGCGCCACGCCCTGGAAGCCGGCCACCACGGGCACGCGCCCGAGCGCGATGGCTTCGAGCAGGCTGGCCGGGTAGATGTCGGTGATCGACGCGTTCTCGTACACGCCGTCGGTGCCGATGCCCGCCTCGGCGCCGGTCATCGCGGCTGCGTCGATGCCCGCCTGCCGCAGTTCGTGCGCCACCACCACAGCGGAGATGAGCTCGCCGGTCGACGCCAGCAAGTCGCGCTCGCGCGCATCGGCGGGAAGCTCGGCCACGAGCCCGAGCAGCGTGTCGGTGGCGTACGGCGCGCCCGCGCGGCCCATCGCCGAGACCACCACCACCGGCGCCTTGCCGAGCTCGAGCGCCTCGGTCACGCGGCTTGCGATGGCCGAGCGGCCCTCGGGTGTGGCCACCGACGTGCCGCCGAACTTCATCACGATCACGGGGCGCATCGACACCACGCTACTCCTCCATCAGGTGCTCGAGGCCGACGATGAGGCCGTTGCGTCCCCCGACCTTGCGAACGGCGAGCACCACGCCGGGCATGAAGCTCGTGCGGTCGATCGAATCGTGGCGGATCGAGAGCGTCTGGCCCTGCCCGCCAAAGAGCACTTCCTGGTGCGCCACGAGCCCGGGCAGGCGCACGGAGTGCACCGTCACGTCGTGTACGAGCGCGCCACGGGCGCCCTCGGCGATCTCGGTCTCGCGTCCGGGTGCGGCAGGCACGCTTTCGCGCGCATCGGCGATGAGCGATGCGGTGCGAAGCGCGGTGCCGCTCGGCGCGTCGGCCTTGCGGTCGTGATGGAGCTCGATGATCTCCACGTGCGGCATGAAGCGCGCGGCATCGGCGGCAAAGCGCATCATCGAGACCGCGCCGATCGCGAAGTTGGGCGCCACGAAGAGGCAGGTCTCATCCGGGATCCCGGCCGCCAGCGCGTGGAGCGCGGACTCCGAGAGGCCGGTGGTGCCCACCACGCAGTCAACGCCCGCTGCGAGCGTGGTGCGGATGTTGTCCTCGACCGCGCTCGGGTGCGTGAAGTCCACCACCACATCCGGCGTGCACTCCGCGATCGTGCCCGCAAGGTCGCCCGCGACCGTGAGGTCGGTCCCCTCGCCCAGCGCCTCGCCCGCGTGCTGGGGATCGACCGCGGCCACCAGCTCCAGGTCGTCTTCGGCAAGCACCGCACGCACGACCTCGCGGCCCATGCGCCCGGCCGCTCCGCTCACGAGTACCCTGATCATCGCTTCGCCCTCCCCTACAGCAGGTGCTCTACGGCATCTTCCCCGAACGGGGCGATGATGGCGAGCGCGTGGTTGCCGTCAAAGAGGCGCTTGGCCATCGTGTGCACGTCTTCGCAGGTCACCGCGTCGATGCGCTCCACGATCTCGTCGAGCGACAGCAGCTCGCCGTTGGTCACCTCGGCCTTGCCGAGGCGCGTCATGCGCGCGCGCGTGCTCTCCAGGCCGAGGATCATCTGGCCCTTGATGCTCTCGCGCACGCGGTCGAGCTCGTCGGCGGTGATGCCGCTCTCGGTCATCTTGGCGATCTCGTCGCGGATGAGGCCGATGACCTCCACGGCGTTGTCCGGTCGCGTGCCTGCGTAGACGGCAAACTGGCCGGTGTCCTGATACTGCGCGTGGTACGAGTAGACCGCGTAGGCCAGGCCGCGCTTCTCGCGGATCTCCTGGAACAGGCGCGAGCACATGCCGCCGCCGAGGACGCGCGTCGAGCACGGCGGCCTTGAAGCGGTCGGGGTCGCGCGACGTGAGTCCGGCAACGCCCCAGCAGATGTGCGCCTGCTCGGTGTCCTTGGTGACCACCTTGAGCCGCGGCTCGGTCGTCGGCACCGCGTGCACGCGCTGGCTCCGGGGACCCTCGGGCAGGTTCAGCTTCTCGCGCACCATCGCGACCACGTCCTCGTGCTCGAGCGCACCCGAGGCGGCGACCACGACGTTGCCCGATCGTGTAGTGGCTGTCGTGGAACGATTTCGCCCGCGCGTGGTCGAACGACCCGACCGTCTCGCGCGTGCCGATCACCGGGAGGCCCAGCGGGTGCGAGGGCATGAGCGTGCTCGCGAACAGCTCGTGCACCTGCTCGTCGGGCTGGTCCTCGTAGCGCGCGATCTCCTCGATCACGACCTCACGCTCGGACGTGCACGCCTCATCGGCGAACGTGGAGTTCACGACCATGTCGCCGAGGATATTCACCGCGTCGCCCGTGTGCTGGTCGAGCAGCCGCGCGTAGTAGCAGGTGTACTCCTTGCTGGTGAACGCGTTGAGCTCCGCGCCCAGGCGGTCGAACGCCTCGGAGATGTCCGACGCTGAACGCGTGGGCGTGCCCTTGAACATCATGTGCTCCATGAAGTGGGACATGCCGGCCTCATCGGGCGTCTCGTCGCGGCTGCCCACGGCGCACCAGATGCCGAGGGTGACCGAGCGCACCGTGTCCATCGGCTCGGTGATCACGGTGATGCCGTTCGGCAGGACGGTCTTGTCGTAGAAGGTCATCTTCAGGCTCCTATGGTTCCTCGGCTGGTAAGCGCCGACGGCCCGAGGCGCATGTGCGCACCTCAGGCCGCCTGACGATGTTCTTCAGGTACTAGTCGCGACGGCGGGGCTTGCGATCGCGGTCGCCGCTGTGGCCACCGCTGTGACCGCGGTCGTCACGGCGCGGCGAAGGCGGTGCCTCGGCACCCTCCGGCACGTCGAACTTGTCGATGAGGTCGAGCGAGACCTTGCCGCGGTCGTCGATCTCGAGCACCACGACCTCGACCTCGTCGCCGATGTTGAGCACGGACTCCACCTGCGCGATGCGGCCCTTGGCCATCCTGGAGATGTGCAGCAGGCCGTCCTTGCCCGGGATGAGCTCGATGAACGCGCCAAACGGCTGGATCGAGACCACGCGGCCGGTGTACTTCTCGCCCGGCTCCACGTCGCGCACGATCGCACGGATGCGGTCGACCGCAGTGGCGCCACGCGCGTCGCGGGCGGCCACGTAGATCGTGCCGTCGTCGTTCACGTCGATCTCGGCGCCGGTCTCCTCGACGAGGCCCTTGATGACCTTGCCGCCCGGCCCGATGACGTCGCGGATCTTGTCCGTCGGGATCTTGATGGTGATGATGCGCGGCGCGTACTCCTTGAGGTCGTCGCGCGACTCGGCGATCGCCTCGATTCATCTTCGGCAGGATGTGCGCGCGACCGGCCTTGGCCTGGTTGAGCGCAGCCGCAGAGATGCTCGACGGACAGGCCCTTGGCCTTGTTGTCCATCTGCAGCGCGGTGATGCCCGCAGGCGTTCCGGCGACCTTGAAGTCCATGTCGCCGAGGAAGTCCTCGAGGCCCTGGATGTCGGAGAGGATCGCGTAGCGGTCGCCCTCCTTGATGAGGCCCATCGCGATGCCGGAGACCGGCGCCTTGATCGGCACGCCGGCGTCCATGAGCGCCATGGACGAGCCGCAGACCGAGCCCATGGAGCTGGAGCCGTTGGACTCGAGCACCTCGGAGACGATGCGGATCGTGTACGGGAAGTCCTCCTCCGGCGGAACCACCGGGAGGAGCGCACGCTCGGCAAGGGCACCGTGGCCGATGTCGCGGCGCTTCGGCCCGCGCATGAAGCCCGTCTCGCCGGTGGAGAACGGCGGGAAGTTGTAGTGGTGGATGTAGCGCTTGCCGTCGGCAACGTCGATCGTGTCGATGCGCTGCCACTCGTTGAGCATGCCGAGCGTGAGCACGGAGAGCACCTGGGTCTGACCGCGGGTGAAGAGGCCGGTTCCGTGGGCGCGCGGCAGGTAGTCCACCACGCAGCTGATCGGACGGATCTCCTCGGCCTTGCGGCCGTCGGCGCGCTCGCCCTCATCGAGGACCATGTCGCGCATGGTCTTCTTCTCGAGCGCCTTGAGAGGGCCTTGATGTGCTTGCCGGACGCGTCGAGCTCGTCCTCGGTGAAGCTGGCCTTGAGCTCGTCCTTGACGGCCGCGACGGCGTCCATGCGGGCGTGCTTGTCGGGGTTGTGCAGCGCGGCGCGCATCTTCTCGGCACCTGCGGCGAAGATCCGCTCGCGCAGCTCCTCGGAGGGCTCGTCGAGCTTCACGACCATCGGGGTGATCTCGAGCTCGGCCAGGAACTGCTCCTGGATGGCGCAGAACTCGCCGATGGCTTCCTGCGCGAACGTGAGCGCCTCGAGCATGTCCTCCTCGGACACCTCGTTCGCGCCCGCCTCGACCATGTAGATCGCGTCGCGGCTACCGGCCACCACGAGGTCGAGATCGGACGCCTCGGCATCCTCGAAGGTCGGGTTCACGAGGAACTCGCCGGTGTCGTCGCGGCAGATGCGCACGCCGGCGAGCGGGCCCTCGAACGGGAGGCCGGCGGCCTTGAGGGCTGCCGACGCGCCCATGATCGAGATGACGTCAATCTGGTGCTCCTGGTCCGCCGAGAGCACGGTGGCGATGACCTGGACGTCGTTGCGGAAGTTGCTCGCGAACGCCGAGCGGATCGGGCGGTCGATCATGCGTGCCGTGAGGGTGGCCTTCTCGCTCGGCCGCGTCTCACGCTTGACGAAGCCGCCGGGCAGACGCCCCGCAGCATACATGCGCTCTTCGAAATCGACCGTGAGCGGGAAGAAGTCGAGATCCTTCGCTTCCTTGCTCGCGGTGGCGGTGACCAGCACCACGCTGTCACCCTGTCGTACCAACACGGCGCCGCCGGCCTGCTTGGCCAGCTCTCCGGTCTCGAGCGTGTACTGCTGGTCGTACAGCTCGAAGGTCTTTGTTACCTTTCCCATCCTCTTCCTCTTCTCCGGCTGTCCGCCCCATGCGGCCCAGCCTCATCATGCGGGGCCTCGTGCCCCTACGTCAGTGAAGGCGGGGTCATCCCCGCCTTCACGTGGTTCCGCTCTTTAGTTGCGGAGACCGAGCTTCGCGACGATTGCGCGGTAGCGCTCGATGTCGTTCTTCTTCAGGTAGTTGAGCAGTCTGCGGCGCTGGCCGACGAGCTTGAGCAGCCCACGGCGGCAGTGGTGGTCGTGCTAGTGGGTGCGGAGGTGCTCGGTGAGGTCGCGGATGCGCTGCGTGAGCAGCGCGATCTGAACCTCGGCGGAGCCGGTGTCGCCCTCGGTGCGGGCGTGGTCGGCGATGATGACGACTTGACGTCCTTCGGGCAGTGGCATATTCTCTGTTCACCTTTCTTGAGGAGTCGCCCGGCGCCGAGAGAGACGGTGGTGAGTCGTCAGTCCAGGGACCGGGTCATTACAGCCCGCGAAGTATAGCACAGGCCCACGGTGCCGTGCGCACCGCTATGCTGCGGTTATCGCCGCCGAGGAGTGCGGCGATGCGCGCCACGTCATCGGCGATCGCCGTGGCGAGCGCCTCGGTCGAGGCGAACGCCGCTGGTCGCGCAGGCGCTCCACGAACTCGAGGGTCATGCGCTGGCCGTAGAGGTCGCCGTCAAAGCCGATGAGGTGCGCCTCGAGGTCGCAGCGTCGGCCTCCGGGAAAGTCGGCGGGATGCCCACCGAGATCGCCGCCGGGTACGCGCTCGGCGCCGACCGTGGCCCACCCGGCGTAGACGCCCGCCGCCGGCAGCCGCGAACTCGTGCGCCACCGTGAGGTTCGCGGTGGGCGCGCCGAGTTCGTGTCCGATGCGCTTGCCGTGCACGACCTCGCACGCGCAGCCGGTGCGGCCTGCCGAGGAGCGCCGCCGCCGCCGCTACGTCGCCCTGCGCCACCAGCGCGCGGATGCGCGTGGAGGTCACGGGCGCTCCGTCGGCGTGGACGAGCGCATGCGTGATCACCTGGAAGCCGTGGAGCGGAGCCCAGCGCACGGAGCGTCTCCGCGTCCCCGGACGCATGCGTGCCGAAGCGGAAGTCGTAGCCCACCACGCACGCCACGGGCTCGGCGGCGTCCCGCAGGACGTCGATGCAGGAAGTCGTCCGGCGTGAGCGATGCGAGCCAGTCGTCGAACGGGACGACGAGGATCACGTCCGGGCCGAGGTTGCGACGAGGAACGCGATCTTGTCCTCGAGCGTGGTGAGCTGCTGGCGCGGATGCGACGGCGTGACCACCTGGTCGGGGTCGCGGTCGAAGGTGAGCACGCACGCGGCCGAGTTCCGCTCGCGCGCGATGCGCGATCGTGTCGGTCACGAGCGCCTGGTGGCCGATGTGCACGCCGTCGAAGACGCCGATGGCGATCACGGCCGGGCCGAGCTCGTGCATGCCGCGTTCGTGGGTGATCACGGCAGCGCGTCCGCGTCATCGTCGTGACCCCCGCGGCAGCACGGACTCGGGGACAGACTGCTCCCCTGCCCTGCGGTAGACCGCGAGCAGCCGCTCGGGCGTGACCACCGCGACGCGCGTCGCCTTCGGCACGAGGCGCGTCGTCGGCAAGCGGCCGGCCGTCTCGCACGAGCTCCGCGGCTACCTCGAGCGACGGGGAAGCCGAGGAGCGACACCGGGTCGCGAGAAGCGCTCGGGAAGCGTCCCCGCCTCGGCGGCGTCCACCGCGTCGGGAAGCGTGAGCGCATCGGCGACGCTCGCCAGGCCCACGTGCGTGCGCCGAAGCGCGCCGAGATGCGCGCGCGTGCCCGCGGCCCGCCCGATGTCGCGCGCAAGCGAGCGGATGTAGGTGCCCCTTGGAGACCGAGAAGACCACGTCCCAGGCGGGCAGCGGTGCTGTCGATGCCGGCGAGGTCGGCCGCGTAGACGGTGATCGAGCCGGGGGTCGAGCACCGGCTCGCCGCCCGCGCGCGCGATGCGGTGCGCGGCGCACGCCGTCGCGCTTGATCGCCGAGTACGCGGGCGGCATCTGCTCCTGCTCGCCGAGGAATCCCTCGAGGAGCTCGCTCGCCCACGCGGGGTCGGACACCTCGGCGGGCACCGGCGCGGACGTCGGTCACCACGCCCTCGGCATCGAGCGTGTCGGTCTCCGCGCCAAAGACGATGCGCGCCTCGTACGCGCTTGTCGTGGCCCACGAGGTACTGCTCGAGCCGGGTGGCGGGGCCGACAGGACGACGAGCAGGCCGGTTGCCATGGGATCGAGCGTGCCCGCGTGACCGATCCGGCGCTCGCCGGTGGCGCGCGCGGACGCGCCGCGATCGACGTCGTGGCTCGTGGTGCCCTGCGGCTTGTCGATGAGCAGCACGCCGGCGAGATCCGTCGCCCCCACGGCGCGCCTCACTTCTGGCCCCCGGGAAGCAGCGGCAAGCAGGCGCGCGAGCAGCGTGTCCGAGGTCGCCCTCGAGCGTGAACCCTGCCGCCGCGCGATGGCCTCCCCCGCCGAGGATGCGGGCGACCGCGCTCACGTCGGTGTCGGACTTGGAGCGCAGGTTCCCGCGGACAGTGGTGCCGTTCACCTTTGCGAGGAACACGACGTCCACGCCGCCGAGCGGCGCGCACGAAGTCGATGAGGTTCTCCGTCTCCTCCGGCAGCGCGCCGGTGGCCGCGAAGTCGTCCTCGGTGATCCACGAGTACGCCACCTGGCCACCGTTGGCGAGGGTCACGCGCGCGAGCGTACGCCCCACGAGCAGCTGCGCGCCGCGCCGAGCGGTTCTCGTAGACGGCCGTGTAGATGTCGTGCGGGTGCGCGCCCGCATCCGACCATGTCCGCCGCTGCGCGCAGTGTGTCGCGGCGTGGTGTTGCGAGTAGCTGAAGCGCCCGGTGTCGGTGAGCAGCGGACGTGTAGAGGCACGTGGCGATCCGCGCGTTGGGCGTCGACGCCGAGGTGCGGCAAGCAGCTGCCAGACGAGCATGCCGGTGGCGGCCGCGCCGCTGTCGAGCACGTCGGCCGGGCCCAACCGCGTCGCGTCGGGATGGTGGTCGATGAGCGACGCAGCCGTCGCGCGCGCTCCGCAAGGACCGTGCCCGCGCCGAGCCGACGAACGTCGGGGCTGTCGAGCGCCGCGAAGACGTACGGGCCGTCCACTTCGGCAGGTGGCGCACCGAGTCGCTCCGAGCCCGGCAGGAACGCGTAGGTGGCCGGACAGCGGCTCGCCCGAGCCCAGCACGAGCGTCACCGGCACGCCGAGCTGCTCGAGCGCGAACGCAAGACCGAGCGACGAGCCGATCGCGTCGCCGTCGGGATCCACGTGCGACGCCGATGACCACGTGCGGAGCGTCACGCAGGATGGCCGCAGCCGCCTGCAGCGTGTCGGCAGGAGCCATGGCGGCACTACTCGCCGTCCACCAGGCCGGAGGCGGAACGTCCTTGAGGGCCTCGTAGATGCGCATGCCCTGGTCCACCGACGTGTCGAGGTGGAACCTCAGCACGGGCGTGATGCGCAGCTTGACGCGGCGCGCGAGCCCGGACCGGATCCTTCCCTCGGCTGAGTTCAGCCCCTCCAGCAGCGCCTCGTAGCGCTCCTGGTCGCCGTGCGTGGTGACGTAGACGTCGGCCACGCCCAGGTCGGATGAGACCTGGACGGACGTGACCGTGGCGAGGTCGACACGCGGGTCCGCGACGTCGTCACGCAGCACCTCTGCGAGCGCCTCGCGACCGCCTCCCCGAGCTTGCGGGTGCGGGGTGTGCACTTCATGGGTGCTACTCCTCGCGGGCGACCTCGATCGTCTTGTACGACTCGATGATGTCGCCTACCTTGAGGTCCTGGAAGCCCTCGATGCCGATGCCGCACTCGTAGCCCTCCTTCACGGACTTCACGTCGTCCTTGAAGCGGCGCAGCGAGTGGATCTTGCCGTCGTAGATGATCGTGCCGTCGCGGACGATGCGGATGCGGTCGTCACGCGAGATCTCGCCGTCCTGCACGAAGCAGCCGGCGATCGTCGCCGAGCTTCGGCACCTTGAACAGCTCGCGGACCTCGACGTGCGCCGTGTCCTGCTCCTCGATCGTCGGGTGCGAGCATGCCCACGCGGGCGGCGTTGATGTCCTCGATGACCTTGTAGATGACGCGGTACAGGCGCATGTCGACCTTCGTCCTTGCTCGGCGAGCGCCTTGGCCTTGGGCGCGGGCGCACGTTGAAGCCGATGATGATCGCGTCGGACGCGTCGGCGAGCATGACGTCGCTCTCGGTGATGCGCGCCGACGCCGGAGTGGATGACGTTGATGTGCACCTCGGTCCTGGTCCATCTTGGCGAGCGAGTCCTTGAGCGCCTCGATCGAGCCCTGGGCGTCGGCCTTGACGACCAGGTTGAGGTCCTTGATCTCGCCCTCCTGGATGCGCGCGAACAGGTCGTCGAGGGTGACGTGGCTCTTGCGCTCGTGAGCCGAGGAGGCGCTGCTTGAGCGCGCGCTCCTCGGCGAGGTTGCGCGCGTCGCGCTCGTCGGCGAAGACACTGAAGTCGTCTCCGGCCGACGGCACGCTCGAGAGGCCGAGGATCTCGACCGGGTCGGCGGGGCCTGCGGTCTCGACGGTCTCGCCGATCGGGTTGACGAGCGCGCGCACGCGGCCGTGGCCGTGCCGGCGACGATCGCGTCGCCGACCTGGAGCGTGCCGCGCTGGACGAGCACGGTCGCGACCGGGCCGCGGCCCTTGTCGAGGTTCGCCTCGATGACCACGCCGCTTGCGAACGTGTCGGGATTCGCCTTGAGCTCGAGCACGTCGGCCTGCAGCAGGATCATCTCGAGAAGGTCCTCGATGGCGATGCGCTTCTTGGCCGACACGTTCACGAAGATGTTCGGGCCGCCCCACTCCTCGGGCACGATCTCGTGCTCGGTGAGCATCTGCTTGACCCGCTCGGGGTTCGCGCCGTCCTTGTCGATCTTGTTGACGGCCACGATGATCGGCACGTCCGCGGCCTTGGCGTGGTGGATGGCCTCGACCGTCTGCGGCATGACGCCGTCGTCGGCGGCGACCACGAGGATGACGATGTCGGTGATGTTCGCGCCGCGGGCACGCATGGCGGTGAACGCCTCGTGGCCCGGGGTGTCGATGAAGGTGATCTGCTTGCCGTTGCTGCTCGACGACCGACGCGCCGATGTGCTGCGTGATGCCGCCGGCCTCGGTGGCCACAACGCCGGTCTCGCGGATGGCGTCGAGCAGCGACGTCTTGCCGTGGTCGACGTGACCCATGACGGTCACGACCGGCGGGCGCGGCTTGAGGTCGGCGGGGTCGTCCTCGAACGACGAAGCCCTGCTCTTCGGCAGGTGAGACCACGATGACCTCGATGCCGAGGTCCTCGGCGAGGATCTCCATGGCGTCGCGGCTCATCGGCTGGTTCACCGTGTGCATGTCGCCGAGCATCATGAGGCGCTTGATGACTTCGCCCGGCGTGACGCCTGCGGCGTCCGCGAACTCGGCCACCGTGGAGTTCTGCACGAGCGTGACGGCAACGGCCGCCACCTGCGGCTTGTCGTCGCGCGACGATGTGCGCGTGCGTCGGCTGCCTCGCGCTTGCCCGACGGCTTCTTGGTCTTCCGCTTGCGCTTGTCCGAGTCGCTCTGGACCATCTTGGCGGCCTCGGTGATGAGGTTCGCGGGAGCAGCCGGCGCTGCGGCCTCGGCGTCCTTGGCCATCTGGCGGTAGCGGTCGCCTCGGCGGCCTCTTCCTTGGCGGCCGCCTCGGCGAGCAGCGCCCGCTCTTCAGCGGCGCGCTGCTCGGCCTCCCTGCGACGGCCTCTTCGGCGTCGCGCTTGGCGTGCTCCTCGGCCTCGCGGCGACGCTGCTCCTCGTCGGCCTTCGCGCGCGCCTCTTCCTCGGCCTTGCGGGCGGCGTCTTCTTCGGCGCGGCGTGCAGCCTCGGCTGCGAGACGCTCGGCCTCTTCGGCGTCGCGCTTGGCGCGCTCTTCGGCCTCGCGTGCCCGCTCGTCTCCTCCGCGGCCTGGCGCTCGGCCTCTTCGCGGATGCGCTCGGCCTCGATCTCGGCCTGCTTGGCTCGGCGATCTCGTCGTGCGAGGTCCTTGCGGATCTTGTCCACGTAGGCCTCGACGAGCGTGGATGCGTGGTTCTTGGCCGGGTATCTTGAGGCGCTGCAAGGTGGTCGAGGAGCTCCTTCGAGGTCATCCCGAACTCCTTGGCGAGTTCATGTACGCGCATTGCGGGCATGCGTCGTCACCGTCCATGATCGCGAGTCGGCCGCGCTGCGCTTAGGCAGGGCCTCCTCGAACTCGTTGTCTCAGTCGCTCCACATCTTCTTCACTCAGACTCGCGCGGAGCGCCGGCGCGAGCCGCCTGCTTGCGACCGCGGCCTCGAAGCAGGCCATGGTCCGCACAGACCGAGGCTCCCCGACCGTTGGCCTTCCCGGTCGGATCGACGTGCGACGTCACCGTCGGCGTGCCGGACGAACCGCACGAGCTCGCGCTTGTCGGCTTCGCGCCGGCACGCGACACACGTCCCAGCGGGGTCTTGCGGACGCCATCGCTTAGCTCGCGCCCTCCTTCTCGTGCACGCCGCAGAACCGGGTACCCGGGCGGGCCTGGTTGCGGCAGCGGATACGCCGGTGCTCGTCACCGCGACGCAGCGGCCGTCGCCCTCATCGGCGCGCGCTCTCCGCCTCGGCAAGCGCGGCGATCCCAGCCGACGGCGGCCTGCACCTGGCTCTTGATGTCGATGCGCCAGCCGGTGAGCTTGGCGGCGAGGCGGGCGTTCTGGCCCTCCTTGCCGATGGCAAGCGAGAGCTGGTCGTCGGGGACGATGACGGTTGCGGTGTGGTCGTCGTCGCTCACGAGCACGCGGGCGACCTTGGCCGGCGACAGCGCGTTGCCCACGAACGTCGCCGGGTCGTCGTTCCACGGCACCACGTCGATGCGCTCGCCGCGAAGCTCGGCCACGACCATGCGGACGCGGCTGCCCTTGGGGCCCACGCACGCGCCGACCGGGTCGAGACCCGGCTCGCGCGAGGAGACGGCGACCTTGGAGCGCAGCCCCGGCTCGCGGGCGACGCTCTTGATCTCCACGATGCCGTCGTAGATCTCGGGCACCTCGAGCTCGAAGAGCCGCTTGAGCAGGTTGGGGTGCGTCCGCGAGACCACGATCGAAGGCTCGTTCGAGGTCTTGCGCACGTCGATGATGAGCGCCTTGAGGCGCTGATTGTGCTCGTAGCGCTCGTTGCCGGGCTGCTCGGCCGAGGGCAGCAGCGCCTCGACGCCCTCGCGGATCTTCACGAGCGTGTAGCGGGAGTCGGACTGCTGGACCGTACCGGTGATGCTGTCGCCGATGCGGTCCGCGTACTCCTCGAAGATCTGCTCGCGCTCGGCCTCGCGGATGGACTGCGTGATGACCTGCTTGGCGGCCTGCGCGGCGAAGCGTGAGATGTCCGAAGGCGTGACGTCACGCGACTCGAAGACAGGCTCCTCCTCGGTACCGCCCACCGGCACGAGCTCGTAGACGAAGATGCGACCCGACTCGCGGTCGATCTTCACCGTGCACTCGTTCTCGGTGTCGAGGATGCGCTGGTACGTGAGACGCGAGCTGCTGTTCGAGCCGCTCGAGCATGATCGTTCACGTCGATGTTCTTCTCGCGCGCGAGTTCGCGCAGAGCGTCCATCAGATTGATGTGCTCGGCTTCCATGAGCTACCCGTTCCTTCCGCCGACTTCGCCAAAGTCGGCCTTCAAGCGCGCACGCTCGATAGCGTCGAACGGCACGCGATGTTCCTGTCCGTCGAACTCGACGACGACGTCGTCGTCCTGAAGACCGATGAGCTGCCCCGTGAAGCGCGAGCGGCCATCGATGGTGCGCAGCGCATGGATCGTGACCTGCTCACCCGCGAAGCGGGCGAAGTCCGTCACGCTTGCGAAGAACGCGTTCGATACCCGGTGAGGAGACCTCGAGCGTGTAGGCCCCGTTCAGGCGGGAGACCGAGTCCAGCGCCTCGGAGACCCAGGCGTTCGCAGCTCGCGATGGCGTCGATATCGATACCGCCCTCGCGATCGAGGAACACCCGCACGGTCTGATGGCGCTGGCCGCCGGACGACCTCAACGGTCACAAGCTCGAGCCCGTTGTCCTGGGCGAGAGGCTCGAGCAGGGCGATCAGCTCGTTCACGAGACTCACAGACACGCTCGGACCTCCTTCCAGAACAAAAGAAGCGGGGGTAAGCCCACTTCTCGCCACGGGACATGTGTCGTTCGGAAGGAATTGTAGCACAGGCACCCCGCCGGTCAAAGACGACGGGGTGCCTCAAGAGCGGTCTTAGGAGTGCGCGAAACGGGCGCGCGCGGCGGTCACGAGCGCCGTCGACATGCGCGGTCGCCTCGGCCAGCGGCACGGTCTCGCGCTCACCCGTGGCGCGGTCCTTGACCTCGACCACGCCCTCGGCAAGGCCCTTCTTGCCCACCACGACCTGGTAGGGCCAGCCGATCAGGTCGGCATCGGCGAACTTCACGCCCGCACGCTCGTCGCGGTCGTCGAGGACGACCTCGATGCCGGCCTCGGCGAGCTCGCTCCACAGCGTCTCGGCGACCTCGAAGACCTCACCGTCGGCAGCGAGCGGCAGGACCGCGACCTCGGCGGGCGCGACGCTCACGGGCCACGCGATGCCGTGCTCGTCGTAGTGCTGCTCGATCACGGCGGCAAGCGAGCGCGTGATGCCCACGCCGTAGCAGCCCATGATGAAGGGGTGCTCCTCGCCCGCCTCGTCGGTGAACGTGGCGCCCATGGTCTCCGAGTACTTGGTGCCGAGCTGGAAGACCTGCGAGACCTCGATGCCGCGGGCGGCCTGGAGCGTGCGCCGCAGCGCGGGCAGCCGTCGCCCGGCTCGGCGGTCACGAGGTCCGCCCACACGCCGACCGCGAAGTCGCGCCCGGGCATGCCGCCGATGAGGTGGTAGTCGGTCTCGTTCGCGCCCACGGCCCAAGCGACGCTCGGCTTTGAGCGACGGTCGGCGACGACGAGCGTGCCCTCGGGCGCGCCGACAGGTCCGAGGGAGCCCTTGGGGATGCCGAACGCGGCGAAGTCGTCCTCTTCGAGCAGCTCGACGCCGGGGACCGACGTGCTCGGCCTTGAGCGCGTTGAGCTCGCGGTCGCCCGGGCACGCAGAGGAAGACGAGCTTGCCCGTCGCCCGTGCGTGCCGGCCATGGTCTTGACGGTGTCGTGGGCGTCCACGCCGAGGAACGCGGCGAGTTCGGCGATCGTGCTGCACGCCGGGCGTATGCACGCGCTCCAGCGGCGCGGGGTCGTGGCACTGCGGCGTGCGACGGCACGACCGTCTCGGCGGCCTCCACGTTGGCCGCGTAGCCGCAGTCGCAGTAGACGAGCGCGGCCTCGCCGCTTTCGGCAAGTGCCATGAACTCGGTCGTGACCTTGCCGCCGATCTGCCCGGAGTCGGCCTCCACGGGGCGCCACGCAAGGCCCAGCCGCTCGCAGATGCGCCCGTACGCGCCGGCCATCGCGTCGTAGTGCTCCTGGAGCGACGCCTCGGACGCGTGGAACGAGTACGCGTCTTTCATGATGAACTCGCGGCCGCGGAGCAGCCCGAAGCGCGGGCGCACCTCGTCGCGGAACTTCGTGTTGATCTGGTAGAGCGACAGCGGGCAGCTCGCGGTACGAGCGCACCTCGTCGCGCACGAGTCGCCGTGATGATCTCCTCGTGCGTGGGGCCGAGGCAGAACTCGCGGCCGTGGCGGTCCTTGAGGCGCGCGAGCTCGGGGCCGTAGACGTCCCAGCGGCCGGACTCCCGCCACAGCTCGGCGGGCTGGACCACCGGCATCAGCATCTCCTGGCTGCCGATCGCGTCCATCTCCTCGCGCACGATCTGCTCGACCTTGCGCGACGAGCGCTAGCCGAGCGGCAGGAACGTGTAGATGCCCGCGGCGGCCTTGCGCATCATGCCGGCGCGCAGCAGCAGCCGATGCGAGACGATCTCGGCCTCGGCGGGGTCCTCTTTGAGCGTGGGGGCGTACAGCGTGCGGTCATCTTGAGCGCGACGGTCATGCGGCTCCTTCTTCGGTTCGATACGGGGACGCGTGCGACGATCAGCCGATGCCGCGATCGTTCGGGTGCATGCTCGGGTGCAAGCTCATCGGCGCCGGTCGCGAGCGTCATCACGAGCCGGGCGACGAGATCGTGCACGATGATCGTCTCGGTGTTGCCCTGCGCGCGGAAGGCGTCCTTGAGCGCGGGCTTGACCATCGGGTCGCCGCTGACCTCGATGATGAGATCGATGTCGTCGGCCTTCGCGCCGAGGAGCTGGCGTGCTCGGTGTAGAAGATGCCGTTGTCCTGAGCGAACCGGGCGCCGGTGCTGGCGGAGTCGTGGTCGGCAACGCCGGTGATCTCGATGTACGGCAGTGCGCTGAGTGCTTCGAGCAGCGGCGCTCCGGTGCGGCCCCCGCCGACGATGGCGATGCGGATCTTCTCGCTCATGGCTTTCCCCCTGTGTGTAGGTGAGTGGACGATCACCTGGGAGAGGATACCGCAGCGGGCGTCAGACCGCACGACGAAGCAGCAGCGCGAGGCTAGTCGTCGAGGCGCGCGATCTCCTCGAAGAGCGCGTCGACGATCTCGGCCTCGGGCACCTTGCGCACGGGCTCGCCTGCGCGAAGACGAGGCCGACGCCCTTGCCGGCGGCCACGCCCACGTCGGCGTCGCGCGCCTCGCCGGGCCCGTTCACGACGCAGCCCATGACGGCGACCTTGACCGGCGTGTGCACGTCGCGAAGACGCCGCTCGACCTCCTCGGCGATCGGGATGAGGTCGACCTCGCAGCGGCCGCACGTGGGGCACGAGATCGAGCTCGGGCCCGCGGCGGCGGATGTCGAGCGCGGCGAGGATCTCCCACGCAACGCGGACCTCCTCGCTCGGGTGCGGCGGTGAGCGAGACGCGCAGCGTGTCGCCGATGCCCTCGGCGAGCAGGATGCCGAGGCCGACGGCGGACTTCACGGTGCCCGCGAGCGCGCGTGCCGGCCTCGGTCACGCCGAGGTGCAGCGGGTACGGCGATCGCGTCGGCGAGCAGGCGGTAGGCGTCGATGGTGGCGCCGCACGGACGACGCCTTGGCCGAGACGACGATGTCGGTCGAACCCGCGGTCCTCGAAGTGCTCGCAGAAGGCGACGGCGCTCGCGACGAGCTTCTCGGCGAGCGGCCAGTCGCGGTCGCGATACTCGGCGGCGAGGCGAGCCGGCGTTCACGCCGATGCGGATCGGGATGCCGGCCTCCCCCGCCGCGTCGATCACGGCGTCGACGCGCGCCAGGTCGCCGATGTTGCCGGGGTTGATGCGCAGCTTCGCGGCGCCCCGGCGCGGCGGCCTCGATCGCGAGGCGGTGGTCGAAGTGGATGTCGGCCACGACCGGAAGCGGCGATGCCGCACGATCGCGCTCGAAGCCGTCGAGCGCGTCGGCGTGCGGGATGGCGCACGCGCACGATCTCGCAGCCCGCATCGGCGAGGCGCGCGATCTGCGCGAGCGTGGCCGCGGCGTCGCGCGTGTCGGTGTTGGTCATCGACTGCACGGCGACCGGCGCGCCGCCGCCCACGGCACGCGCCGACCGACCGCCTCGACGCGAGACGCACCTCTCGATGGCCTGCGTGGTCGATCACGCGCCGTGCGCGCCCTTCAGACGATGTAGCGCATGATGTCAGCGTACATCAGGTAGCCGATCAGCGAGAACAGCAGCAGCGCGCCCACGGAGCTGAACCCGAGCGAGACCTGCCCGGGACAGCGGGCGGCCCATGAGCCGCTCGACGATCTCGACCACGATCTTGCCGCCGTCGAGCGGCGGGATCGGCAGGATGTTCATCACGCCGAGCGACAGCGACAGCATCGCGACGAGCCACGCGTACGAGAGCGGCCCGGCCTCGGCGGCCTCCGCGGCCATGACCGAGACGCCCACCACGCCGGTGAACGACTTGACCGTGCCCTGGAAGGTGGCGGGATCGAAGAGCTGCGCGATGGCACGAAGACGAGCCCCACGTAACGGAAGCTCTCGCCGAGGCTCTCGAGGACGCTCGGCCTACGGCTACGCTCGTGGGTCCGACTCCGAGGAAGCCGTGCCCGTCGCGATCGCGCCGAGCGTGACCGCGATGTCCTGCTCGCGCTCCGTCGCGCAGGACCGTCGACGGTGACCTTCGTCGCCCCGGCTCGGTGGCGCTCATCGCCAGCTGGAACTCGTCCCAGCGCTCGACGGGCTCGCCGTCGAGCGCGACGAGCGTGTCGCCCACGCGCAGGCCCGCCGCCTCGGCCGGGGTGTCCTCCTCGACGGAGTCGATCCGCGTGGTCTGGCGTAGTAGCCCCACACCGAGAGCACGATCGTGAAGTGAGGATGGCGACAGCGAGGTTGATGATGACGCCCATCGCAAGGATCGACGATCGCGCTTCGGTGTGGACTGGCCGCGGTAGGTCGCCTTGCGCGCCTGAGCCGCGATGCCCGTGGCGTCGAGCCCGGGCACATCGCCGTCAACGGTGAGCGTGTAGCGATCGTCGTCGTCGGCAGAGATCGCCTTCCAGTCGGCAAGCGTGACCAGGATGGCATCGGCACGGGCTGCGCGCACGCCGAGCGTCGGCGGCAAGCGCCGCAGCGTCGAGCGGGCCTCGGTCCCTAACGGCCACGAGCGCCTCGCCGAGGAGCTCGTCTTCGGCACCCGGCTCCATGCCCGCGATGCGGACGTAGCCGCCGAGCGGCACCGCGGTGACGCCCCAGTCCATGTTCTTCGTGTGGAGCCGCAGCGCCGGTCCGGGCAGGCCGACCATGAACTCGTGGACCTTCACGCCGAACGCGCGCGCGGCCAGGAAGTGACCGCATCTCGTGCAAGACCACGAGTATGGAGAACGTGACGATGCCCCAGCAGGGCGGTCTCTAGCTGCTCCGAAGCGACTGCAAGCATCTGCACTCCTCGTCTCGGAGATGAACGTACCCGACGCTAGCGAGCAAGCCGCGCGCCACACGTCACCTGAGGAGCGCTCGCGGCCTCGCGACGCGCCCATGCGTCCGCAGCCTCGACGGCCTCGAGCGAGTCGACCGGCCCCGCTCACGTGCGCGGTCATGACCTGCTCGACCACCCGCGGGATGTCGTCGAAGCGAGCGCGCCCGTCGAGGAACGCGGCGACCGCGACCTCGTTGGCCGCGTTCAGCGACCGCGGGCATCGTGCCGCCCTCCGGCCCGCGTCGAGAGCGAGCGCAGGCACCGGAACGTGTCCGGGTCGGGTCGCTCGAAGTCGAGCGCGCCGAGCGTCGCGAAGTCCACCGGCGGCACCGGCGCCTCCCAGCGTCGGGGTAGCTGAACGCGTACTGGATCGGCACGCGCATGTCGGTGGCGCCGAGATGCGCCTTCACCGAGCCGTCGGCGAACTCGACCATCGAGTGGATGCACGACTGCGGGTGCACGACCACGCGTGATCTGGTCGTACGCCGACGCCGAACAGGTGGTGCGCCTCGATGGCCTCGAGACCCTTGTTCATGAGCGTGGCCGAGTCGATGGTGATCTTGGGGCCCATCGTCCAGCGCGGGTGCGCGAGCGCCTCCTCGAGCGGTGACCGCGTGCGAGCTCGCTCGGGCGTGGCGCCGCGGAAGGGGCCGCCCGAGGCGGTGAGCCAGATGCGCGCGACCGCGTCGGCCGGCTCGCCGACCAGGCACTGGAAGATCGCGGAGTGCTCGCTGTCGACCGGGCACGATGCGGTCCGAGCGCCGAGCGCGTGACGCAGCTCGCCGCCCACGACGAGCGACTCCTTGTTGGCGAGCGCGAGTCGCGCGCCCGACCTCAGGCGGCGATCGGAAGCGCGGAGTCCGGCCGCACCCACGAGCGCGTTCAGCACGATGTCGGCGGCGCCATCGCCGGCGAGCGCCTCGAGGGCCTCGGCGCCGCTGCGCCACGGCGCGCCGAACTCGCGCGATCGCTGCCTCGGCAGCCTCCGGCGTCGCCGAGCGCGATGCGCGTCACGCCGAAGCGCTGCGCCTGCTCGGCGAGGCAGTGCACGCTCGAGTGCGCGGCGAGCGCGACGACCTCGATGCGGTCGGGGTAGCGCGCGGCCACATCGAGCGCCTGCCGGCCGATCGAGCCCGGTCGAGCCGAGTATCGCGACGCGGAGGCGGCTCATCGGACACCCGCCGCGAACAGCATGTAGTAACGTGACGATCGCGACCATGATGAAGCTGTCGAAGCGGTCGAGGAACCCGCCGTGCCCGGGCAGCAGCGTGCCGGAGTCCTTCACGCCGACCTCGCGCTTGATCCGCGACTCGGCCAGGTCGCCGATGACGGCCGCGATCGAGGCGGCGAGACCGATGAGCGAGCCACCAGCCAAACGGGAGATCGACGCCCGGCAGAGCGCTGCGGCGAGCCAGACGCCGGTGGTCCCCAGCGTGCCCGCCACGAAGCCCTCCCAGGACTTCTTGGGCGAGATGCGCGGCGCCATCTTGTGGCGGCCGAAGGCCGAGCCCGCCATGTACGCGAACGAGTCGTTCGCCCAGATGCTCACGATCATGACGAACGTCGAGCCACATGCCGTAGTCGAACTCCCGGATGAGGACGAGGTGCGCGAGCGTGAAGCCCACATACACGGCGCCGAAGAGGGTGACGCCCGTGTCCGTGAGACGGACTGGCGGATCATCACGTGCCAGAAGAACGCGCTGATGACGAGGATGCCGACAACGGCCGTGAGCCCGACGGCGCCGTAGGCCGGCCGCTGCGAACGGCATCGCGATGACCGCTGTGAGGCCGATGAGCTCGCTCGGCAGGCGCCGCTCGCGGCGGACCATCGCGTAGAACTCGGTGGTGGCAAGCGCCGCCACGACCGCGATCGACGGCGGCGAGGCCGATCGACTCCGCCCCAGAACACCGCGCACGAGGACGACCGCTCCCAAGCAGGATGGCCGTGCCGGCGCGCGACGCTCAAATCGGCGAGTACGTCGAGGACATCAGCGACCACCGAACCGGCGCGAGCGCTTCTGGAAGTCGACGACCGCGCGCAGCAGGTCGCCGCGCTTGAAGTCGGGCCACAGGGTAGCCGTCACCCAGATCTCCGAGTATGCGAGCTGCCACAGCAGGAAGTTCGAGATGCGCATCTCGCCGCTCGTGCGAACGATGAGGTCCGGGTCCGGGACTCCCGCGGTGTAGAGCTGGGCGGCGATCGTGTCCTCGTCGATCGCTGGTCGGGTCGAGCTCTCCCCGCGCTGCCTCGGCGGCGATGGTGCGTACCGCCTCGGTGATCTCCATGCGCCCGCCGTAGTTGAGCGCGACCACCAGGTCGAGCGTGCCGTTGGCCGCCGTGCGGTGCTCGGTGCGGCGGAAGGCCTCCATGGTGGTCTGCGGGCATGCCCTCGTCGCTGCCGATCACGCGAACGCGGACGCCCTGCTCCATGCAGGTTGCCGATCTCGGCTTCCAGGACCTCGACGAACAGCCCCATCAGGCCGCTGACCTCCTCGGCCGAACGGCGCCAGTTCTCGCTCGAGAACGAGTAGATGGTGAGGTACTCGATGCCGAGTTCGATGCATGCGGCGATGGACTCGCGGATGGCCTTGGCCCCGGCGCGATGCCCGAGGATCCGCGGCACTCCCCTCTTGGACGCCCAGCGACCGTTGCCGTCCATGATGATGGCCACGTGGCGCGGGACGGACTCGATATCGAGCCGACCGAGCAGCTCGCGGTCGGTACGTGTGGTGAAGGCGGCCTCGAGCGATGCTCGTGTCGGCGACATCGGTGCCTCAGACCTCCATGATCTCCGCTTCTTTTCGCTTGAGCATCTCGTCGATCTCAGCGATGCGGGCATCGGTGGCCTTCTGCGTCTCGGTCTCGAGGCGACGGAGGTCGTCCTGGGAGATCTCGTGGTCCTTCTCCTGGCGCTTGAAGTGGTCGTTCGCGTCCCGCCGGATGTTGCGGACGGCCACGCGCGCCTCCTCTGCGTAGTGCTTGCAGAGCTTGACGAGCTCCTTGCGGCGCTCCTCGGTGAGCGGCGGGAACGGCACCCGGATGACGATGCCGTCGTTCGACGGGTTCAGTCCGAGGTCCGCCGAGCGGATGGCCTTCTCGATGGCGTTGAGCGCCGACTTGTCGTACGGGCTCACGAGAACGAGCTGGGGCTCGGGAGCGCTGACCGATGCGATCTGGTTGAGCGGCGTGGGCGACCCGTAGTACTCCACGCTGACCTTCTCGAGGATCGAGCCCGACGCGCGACCCGTGCGGACGCCTCCGAACTCGTGGCCGAGCGCAACGAGCGCCTTGTCCATGCGGTCCGCGGCTTCCTTCACGCTGTTCGTCGTCATCACACGCCTCCTCGAACGATGGTCCCCACCGGCTCGCCGCGCAAGTGCGGCTGCGATGTTGCCTTCCCGCTCCATGTTGAAGACGATGATCGGCAGGTTGTTGTCCATGGCCAGGCTGATGGCGGTGTTGTCCATCACCTTGAGGCCGAGGTTGAGAACGTCGATGTAGGCCAGCTCGTCGAACTTCTTCGCGCCCGGGACCTTCATCGGGATCGGCGTCGTAGACGCCATCGACCTTGGTGGCCTTCATGATGCACTCGGCGTGGATCTCGAGCGCCCGCAGCGCGGCGGTGGTGTCGGTCGTGAAGTACGGGTTGCCGGTGCCCGCGGCGAAGATGACGGTGCGGCCCTTCTCCAGGTGGCGGATGGCGCGGCGGCGGATGTACGGCTCGGCGACGTCCTTCATCTCGATGGCGGACATGACCCGCGTGAAGACGCCTTGCGCCTCCATCGCGTCCTGGAGTGCGAGCGCGTTCATGACGGTGGCAAGCATGCCGATGTAGTCGGCCTGCGCGCGGTCCATGCCCCGTGCGGACGCGGCAAGCCCGCGGAAGATGTTCCCTCCACCGACCACGATGGCGATCTCCACCCCATCATGCGCAACGTCCTTGATCTGCCGCGCGATGGAGTCGAGGACCTGCGGGTCGATACCGTAGCCTGCGTCTCCCATGAGGGCCTCGCCGGAGAGCTTCAGCAAGACGCGCTTGTACCGGTATGCCGTCACTGGTCCTCCCTCATCGTTACGACGCGAAGCTCGGGCCAGAGCAGCCCTAAGCGATGATAGACCAACGGGGCGGTGCATCGCACCGCCCCGTTGTCATTCGGACAACACTAGCAGCAGCAGGAAGCCTTCGGGCTCCGTGCCGGTCTCGCCGAGCACCATGCGCGACGAAGCGCACGACGTCGAGCGCGTCCGCCGGCCTCCTTCGAGGCCTGCTCGGCGTACTGCTTCACCGGTCTGATCGGGGTTCTTCACGAAGGACTGCTCGAGCAGGCAGAACTCCTTGTAGAACTTGTCGAGGCGGCCCTCGGCGATCTTCTGCTGGATCGGCTCCGGCTTGCCGGTCTCGGCAGCCTGGGCCTTGTAGATGCGTCATCTCGTGAGCGACAACGTCGGCCGGGACCTCCTCGCGGCGCACGGAGATCGGCGAGGTGGCAGCGATCTGCATCGCCACGTCCTTGGCGAACGATGCGGCGATCTCGCTGCGCGCAACGTCGGGAGACGTGGAGGTCACCTCGACCATGACGCCGATGTTGCCGACGCCGTGGAGGTAGACAGCGATGCAACCGGCGTCGCCGCTGACCTCGTAGCGCTCGAAGCGGGTGACGCCCATGTTCTCGCCGAGCTTGCTCACTGCCTCGCCGAGGCGCTGCTCGACCGTGATCTCAGGCCGCGGCACCGTAGGTCTGGGCCATGAGGGCGTCCACGTCGGCCGGCGCCGTAGCGACGATCTCGTCGGCGATCTCGCATCACGAACGACTTGAACGCGGCGTTGCGCGCGACGAAGTCGGTCTCACAGTTGATCTCGAGAAGCGCGCCCACGCTTGCGTCAGCGTTGACGGACGCCGCCGATGACACCCTCGTTGGTCGCGCGACCGGCCTTCTTGGCCAGGTCGGCGAGTCCTTTGGTGCGCAGGACGTCGATGGCAGCAGTGATGTCGCCGTCGGCCTCGGTGAGCGCCTTCTTGCAGTCCATCATTCCGGCTCCGGTCGTCTCCCGAAGCTCCTTTACCAGTGCAGCAGTGATCTCCATCGGTCCTCCTCAACCGGCGTCACGAAGCGCCGGTGTCATGTATCAGTACGAGCGGCCTACTCGGCTGCAGGTGCGGCCTCAGCATCTGCAACGACCTCGGCCTCGACCGCCGGCTCTGCTTCACCGCAGGCTCTGCTTCAGCCGCAGGCTCCGCTTCAACCGCGGCTCGGCCTCAGCCGCAGGCTCCTCAACAACAGGAGCCGCTTCGGCCACGGGAACCGCCTTTTCGGCCACAGGAGCTGCCTCTTCGGCGGGCGCTGCGACCTGAACCTCGGCTTCGGCGTCCTGTTCGGGCGTCGAGAGCCCGGCGGCGCGACGGCCGTCGAGCGCGGCGTCGGCGATCACCTTGCAGATGAGCGCCACCGAACGGATGGCGTCGTCGTTGCCCGGGATCACGTAGTCGACCTCGTCCGGGTCGGCGTTGGTATCCACAAGGCCGATCAGCGGGATGCCGAGTCGGCGCGCCTCCTTGACTGCGATGGCCTCGCGCTTGGTGTCCACGACGAAGACCGCCCTGGGCAGGTCGGACATCTCGCGGATGCCGGTGAGATCGCGGTGGAGCTTCTCAAGCTCACGGCGGAGCAGGATGGCTTCCTTCTTGGGGAGCAGCGCCATCGCGCCGGTCTCTTCCATGGTCTCGAGCTCGATCATGCGCTTGATGCGGCCACGGATCGTGACGTAGTTCGTCAGCATTCCACCGAGCCAGCGCTGGTTCACGTACGGCTGACCGGAGCGCTCGGCTTCCTTGCGGATGGGGTCCTGGGCCTGCTTCTTGGTGCCGACAAGCAGAACGGAACCGCCACGCGCGGTGATGTCACGGACGAACTTGTACGTGGTGTCGATCTCGCGAAGCGTGCGCTGGAGGTTGAGGATGTAGATGCCGTTACGTTCGGTGAAGATGTACGGCTTCATCTTCGGGTTCCAGCGTCGCGTCTGGTGGCCGAAGTGGACTCCGGCTTCAAGCAGGGCCTTCATGGAAACGGACATGGTGGTGCCTCCTTCTTCGGTTCGTTCCTCCGCCCGCTTCTACTCCCGACAGCGACCGACCTCGAAGGGTTCGGCACCTCGCGCGGAATCCACGGGCGTGTGTGATAAGAGCGGGAGTGAGGATACCACAGCTACGCGCGGCTGCCCAGGAAGACCTTCCGGGTGACACCCCAACGCTCGAGCAGCAGGGTGATGGCGAGGGCCGCGACGAGGGCCAAGACGATCAGCGCGACCACGCGTGCGGCGATGGCGAGCGGGGCCACGAGCGGTGCGAGTGCAAGCAGGATGAGGCTGTGGGTCGCGTACACGCCGAGCGTGCGCCTTCCGAGCCATGCGCACCCGGTCAGCAGCGCGCCTCGGACACGCGTTCCGAGCCAGAATGCGACGTACGTCCCCGCGAGCGCTCCCGCGACGCGGACGAGGGCCCAGAGCGCCTTCGCGACAAGCGAGGCGACCGAGGTGCCGAGGGGTGCAAGAGCGGCCGTGACGCCGGGAAACCACCATCGCGGCCCCGGGACGACAACGGGCCACACAAACGGCAACGATGCCGTCCACAGCACGAGTGCGAGCGGGACGAGCAGGCGGGACCGTTCGAGCGAGGTTCGGTGACGCGCAACGATGACTCCGGCGGCAACGAACGGGTACAGCCAGGCGACGTCGCTCAAGCCCAGGACGTTGCTGTACGCACCGAGCGGCAGCATGCCGCCCAGTCCCACGACTGCGGCACTGGCCACCAGCGCACGGTCCGAACCGCCAAGCGCCATCACGGCGGCGAGAACGACCGAGCTTGCGAACAGCGCGTACAGAAACCACAGCGCTCCGGGCGACTGAGGATCGATGGCGGCGCTTCCGAAGAAGCGAAGGAGTCCGGCCGGCGTTCGGTCGCCCACCACCAGCCATGCGACGCCCAGCCAGGCGAAGTAGGGTACGAGGAGACCCGCCGCCCTGCGACCGAGGAAGCTGCGTCCGTAGCCGACGGACGAGCGCGAGAACGCCAGACCGGAGACGAACGCGAGCAGCGGCATGTGGAACGAGTAGATAGCGGTCAGCGCCGCATCGACCCCGGGCGTCATCCTCACCCACCCGATGCCCGACAGCATGACAGCGGAGGCCGTGCCCGGCAGCGCGGGATCGAGCGCCCTGATCAGCGCATGCCCGATCACGACAAGGAGGATCCCGAGACCTCGAACTGCATCCAGACCCTGGTCGCGGACCACAGGGGCGGTGGCCGGAGGATCCTGGCTTGCGGTGTGGTTCACCTGACCGAGCGGGTCGTCATCACGAACCGGAGTAGGTGCGTCCACAGGAAGGACAGATGAACCGGGCCGAGTACCATCCGGCTCGCTTGGGATCCGGCACGAGTTCGAGCGCGAGTTCGTTCTCACAGGCGGGACACCACAGCCGGCGCCTCAGCTGGGCGTGCTCCACGATCGCGTCGACATCTCCCCGGGTCGTATCGGGATAGATGATGAACGCATCCGACGTCCCCTCGGCCACCGCGTAGGCATCCAGGACCAGCTTCACCTTCTCGGCAACGTCAGCCGGCCGGGTCTCGTTCTTGATGAGGTAGTCGACTGCGCCGAGCGAGACGGCGTGCTCGATGGTCGACTCTTCGCCGAGGTTCGTGAGGACGACCACGGGAATCGACTGCGTGCGCGGGTCCTGCTTCACAGCCTCGAGGACCTGTATCCCGCCCATTCGCGGCATGATCAGGTCGAGAAGGATCAGATCGAAGTGCTCATCACGAAGGATGCTCAGCGCCGCCAGCCCGTCAGCCGCATCGAGCACCTCGTAGCCGTCCTGGATGAGACGGTCCCGATACATGCGCCTCAGCAGCTCGGTGTCCTCCACAACGAGAATGCGTTTCGCTGTCACGGTTCCCCCTTCGTGAACGGGCTCTCTGTGTTGTGAGTGCCCCTACGTTGCAGGTACGAACCCTTGAGCGGCATGAAGACGTGCCCTAAGTCGGAGAACAGCCTTAGTGTGCAGCTGGCTCACTCGTGATTCAGTGACGCCGAGCACCGTGCCGATCTCCTTGAGCGTGAGGCCCTCGTAGTAGTACAACGCCACAACGGTCTTCTCCCGCTCGGGAAGCCGCTCGATCGCGCCCGAGAGGATCTCCTTGACCTCGGCGCTCTCGAACACGTCGACGGGATCCTCGGCCCGCTCGTCGGCGATCGCACCGAGCGGATCCTGATGCTCGTCGCGCTCAGCGCCGCCTGACCACATCTCCTCGAACGAGATGACCGATGCGTAGCTCAGCTTGGCCAAGATGGCCTGCAACTCCCGGGGTGATACGCCCATCTCCGCTGCGACCTCGGCATCGTCCGGGACCCGCTTCATGCGATTCTCGAGAGCCACGTACGCCGCCTCGAACTCCCTCGCGCGTGCACGGACCGAACGCGGGACCCAGTCCATGGCGCGAAGCTCGTCGATGATGGCGCCCTTGATGCGGGCGATCGCGTAGGTCTCGAACTTGATCCCGCGGTCGGTGTCGAACTTCTCGATCGCGTCGATCAGCCCGAACACCCCGTAGGAGATGAGGTCCGAGGTGTCGACCGTCTGCGGGAGACTAGACGAAAGACGGCCTGCCACGTACTTCACCAGAGGCGAATACGTGAGTATGAGGTTCTCCCGGGCTACAGGGTCTCCATCGTTCTTGAACGCTGCCCATGCAGCAGCAAGGTCCGTCCTGGGATCGGATCTCATTTGGTGTGGCCCTCCATCAGGCCCGAGGATGCGCCCCTTTGTGTACGTCACGCAGGTGTTTCGTACTCAGGTGAGTATAGATTTGGGTGGTTGAGAGCGCAACGTGGCCGAGCAGCTCCTGCACCGTGCGTAAATCCGCGCCACCCTCCAGCAGGTGAGTCGCGAACGAGTGGCGCAGGTCATGGGGTGTGATCTGCGCGGCCGCACCGATCGTCGTGAGGTGCCGGTCGAGCATCCGGCGCACTCCGCCGGAGGTGAGTCGGGTCCCCAGCCGGTTCAGGAAGAACGCACTTCCTGAGCTCGATCCCTGGAGTGCGGCGCGTCCTTCCGAGAGGTACTCGCGCAGGCGTCGGACGGCTGCCGGATGCATCGGCACGTCGCGCTCGCGGGACCCCTTGCCCATGACGCGGATCGTGCCCCCAGTGAGATCGACATCACCGAGGTCGAGCCCGGTCAGTTCGGAAACGCGGACCCCTGTGGCGTACAGCAGTTCAAGGATGGCCCGGTCTCGAAGCCCGAGCGGCGTGGTGGGGTCGGGCGTGTCGAGCAGGTCGTTCAGCAACTGAACGGGAGCGACAGAGGGCAGCTCACGCGGCAACCGCGGAGTGGAAAGAACCGCCGCCGGACTCATGGACGCATAGCCGCGCATGACGAGATAGCGGTAGAAGGAGCGAACCGCCGCAAGCCGTCTGGCGATCGTGCGCTTCGCGTACCTGGCACGATCGAGTTCGGCCAGGTATCGCCGAAGGCGCCGATGATCCACATCAAGCGGGTGGACATCCTCCCTTTCGGCCCACGAGAGGAACGAGGAGAGGTCTTCGGCGTACGCCTTGAGTGTGTTCGGCGAGAGGTTGCGCTCGACGCGCAGATGGGTCAGGAACTCATCGACAAGGGTCTCGGGCGAGACACGTTCGCTCATCGGACACCCCCGGGGGGTGTCTCAGCGAGAGAATCAGTCGGAGACTGGATGAGCATGTCGGCGCGGTCGGCAAGCGCATCGGCCAGGTCGCGCGTCGCGCGCTCGGCATATGCGGCGTACCGGGCGCGCTTGCCGCGGACCGGCTGCGCCAGCGGCGGTACGAGCCCGAAGTTCACGTGCATCGGCTGGTAGGGGTCGGTCGCCGGGTCGGTCGCGTAGCGCACGAGGGCCCCAAGCGCAGTCGTGGGAGGCAGGTCCAATCCTGTCGCGCCCGTGCGGGACGACCAGACGTCGAGCGCGGCCACCAAGCCGCTTGCGGCGGCCTCGAGATACCCCTCCGTTCCCGAGAGCTGACCGGCAATGCGCACGCGCGGCACTCCGCGCAGCGCGAGTCCGCTCGTGAGCAGCCGCGGCGCGTCGATGTAGGTGTTGCGGTGCATGACTCCGTAACGCAAGAACTCGGCCTCGGCCAGGCCCGGAATGAGTCTGAACACCCGGCGCTGCTCGGGAAAGGTGAGATTGGTTTGGAAGCCGACGACGTTGTACGCCAGAGCATCCCGGTTCTCGGGACGGAGCTGGACCACGGCGTACGGACGCTCACCCGTCGCCGGATCGACCAGGCCCACCGGTTTGAGCGCCCCGAAGCGCAGGGCGTCCACGCCCGTTCGGGCTATCTCCTCAACGGGCTGGCACGCCTGGAAGAGCTGGGAGCGTTCGAACGCATGCAGCGGCGCCCTGTCCGCCGAGATCAGTTCTGCGATGAGGCCGGCGTACTCGTCGCGGGTGAGCGCGCAGTTCAGGTAGTCCTGTCCGCCGCCCTTCTCCCACCGCGACGCGGCGAACACGCGGCTTCGATCGATCGTCTCCGCGTCCACGATCGGCGCGGCAGCGTCGAAGAACGCCAGGCGGGACTCACCGATAAGCTCCGATAGTGCGGGTTCGAGCGCAGCGCTCGTGAGCGGACCGCTTGCGACGATCACGTCTCCGTCCGGTATGGAATCGGCTTCATGATGGGTGACCGTCACCAGCGGATGACCCCCGACGATCTCCGTGATCAGCTCCGAGAAGCGCACCCTGTCGACGGCGAGCGCAGCGCCCGCCGGAACGGCTGCCGCACGCGCAACGGCGAGCACCAGTGATCCGAGCGCCTCCAACTCGCGCTTGAGAAGCCCTGCGGCCGTGGAAGGATCGTCGCTCTTGAGCGAGTTCGAGCAGACGAGTTCCGCGAACCCCCCGGTCTCGTGAGCCGGAGTCATCCGCCCCGGACGCATCTCGATGAGCTCCACCGCAACGCCACGAACTGCGAGTTGCCACGCCGCCTCGGAGCCGGCCAGACCCGCGCCGATTATGGTTACCGTGTCCATCCACACCTTCCCGTCCTGCATCCCGGCCATTGTACGGCACGGCCGGACGGGCCACCCTCACCTCACTCCGTATCGTCCGTCCGGATAGCGGGCGATCAGCCCGTGCGCCTCGAGGGATCCAAGCGTTCTGGCTGCCGCCACGATGTCGATTCCGAGCGCCCGTGCAAGGTCGTCCGGTCGCATGGGGTCCGCGCGAAGCGCGCGAACCACGGCGTCACCCCCCTGTGTCCCGACCTTGGCACCGACGCCCTGCAGCCCGAGACTGCTGGCCAGGTCCGCCACATCATTCACGACAGCAGCCCCCTGCCTGATCAGCCTGTTGGAGCCTCGCGACTCCGGAGAGAAGATCGAACCCGGTACGGCCATGACGTCGCGGCCTGCCTCCAAAGCCGCGTCTGCGGTGCTGAAGGTCCCGCTGGGAAGTCCGGCCTCGACGACGAGCACGGCCGACGACAGCCCCGCGATGATGCGATTCCGACGTGCAAACGCGAACCGGAGCGGTTGCTGGCCGAACGGACACTCCGATACGACGGCGAATCGTGAACGAATGGTCTCGAGCAGCGCAGCCGACCTGCGGGGATAGTCCACGTCCGGACCACACCCAAGGACTGCCACCGTTGCGCCCGGAGCATCGAGTGCCGACCGGTGGGCCTCGGAGTCGCACCCTATCGCCGCGCCCGAGATCACCGTGACGCCCCTGGAGGCGGCCCAGCCTGCGAGAAGACGAGTCGCTCGCAGTCCGTACGGGGTGGCCCGCCGTGCCCCTACGACTGCGAGACCGGGAACGAGCGCGCCCGGATCGCCTATCCCGTAGAGCATCCTCGGTGGGTCGGGTGTTTCTGCCAGTTGTTCGGGATACTCCGGACTTCCCAGCGCCAAGACGAAACGTTCACCGTTCATCGGTACTCCCAGGCTCGATAGCCGAGGGCTTCGCTCACGTGCGCCTCGGTGATCGTCGGCTCCTCGGACAGGTCTGCGATCGTGCGTGCGACGCGCATCAGGCGCGTGACCGCCCTGCCCGAGAGGTGCGTCTGTCGTGCCGCTGTCTCGAGCAACCGGCGAGCTTCAGCATCGAGGCTCCTGCGAAGGTCCCTTGAGGGCCGCTCATGCGCATACGTTCGCGCATTCCGCACACGTGTCCGAGCCGTGTCCGTTCGCTCACTGACCTCTGCACGCCCGATCAGAAGGGCCGGATCCACGCGGTCGACCCTGATCGACATGTCCATCCGGTCGTACAGCGGACCGCCGACACGATTCCCGTAACGATCGACCGCAGCGGGAGCGCAGGTGCACTGACGCTCGGGATCTCCCGCGTACCCGCAGGGGCATGGGTTCATGGCTGCCACCAGCGTGACGCGCGCGGGATACCTGATGGCACCGTTGGCCCGAACGAGGGTGACCGCACCCTCCTCTATCGGCTGACGCAGCGCCTGGAGGGCCGCAGGCCCGAACTCCGGGAGCTCGTCGAGAAACAGGACTCCCGTATGCGCGAGAGACACCTCTCCCGGCAGCGGGGGCGTTCCGCCCCCGACGAGGCCTGCGATGCTGCACGAGTGGTGTGGCGCCCGGAACGGACGGATGCCCGAGAGACTCGGCATCGGGTCTCTCCCGGCGACCGAGTGCACGACTGCGGCCTCGAGCCGTTCGGCCGGAGTGAGCGGGGGCAGCAGACCGCACAGCGCGCGGGCCAACATCGTCTTGCCCGACCCCGGGGGCCCGACGAGGAGCAAGTTGTGCCCGCCGGCCGCGGCGATCTCAAGGCACCGCTTCGCGGCGGCGTGACCCGCGACGTCCGAGAGATCCACCGCGGGAGCGACGCTCTCCATCGCCGGCACGTCGCGACTCCGATGTTCAGCGGGTAGTCCCATCCGGACCCCGCCGATGCTCGACACAGGACGGTAGCGCAGCTCCGGGACCGCGCCGACGATCCCACTCGCCATCGCCGGTCCCAGAAGGTCCCTTCCCTGCTCCGAAGCGGCAAGCGCATGCGCCAGCATCCCCGGAACGGTCCGCACCGTCCCGTCCAACCCAAGTTCGCCTACGGCCGAGACCTCCTGGAACGCATCCGCAGGAAGCTGACGCGTGGCGCACAGGACGGCGAGCGCGATCGGCAGATCGAATCCCGTGCCGTGCTTTCGCAGGGGCGCGGGTGCAAGGTTCACGATCACACGGGCGTTGGGAAAGTCGTATCCCGACGATCGAAGCGCCGCGCGGACCCGGTCCCTCGCCTCCTGAACAGCGGCGTCTGCCAGCCCGACGATCCCGAACACGGGGAGGCCCGGCGAGACGTCGGCCTGGACTTCGACGGGCACCGCATCGACTCCGATGAGCGTCGCGGTCGCGATTGTGGCCTGCACGCTACTCTGCCTCGAATGCGGCCCTGTGGTGCCGCAGGAGTGCACGGTCCTCTCGGAGCACGTCGATGCTGATCACGTCGAACCGGACCGGACACGGCTCGAGCCCGTTTCCCGCGATGTATGAGCGGGCCAGGCGGACCAGGCGCCGCTGTTTCGCCAGCGACACGGCCTCTTCGGGCGTCCCGTGCGACGTACCGGACCGGGTCTTCACCTCGCAGATGACGAGCGTCTCACCGTCAAGTGCGACGATGTCGAGCTCTCCCCTGCCGTCACGCCAATTGCGGTTCACGATCTCGAACCCCGCCCGCTCGAGATACGCGACCGCCGCGTCCTCGCCCCTTCTGCCGGTCTCCACCCTGTTCATGACGCTCCCTTCGTCGGAAGAGAGCGTCGCATGACCGGTGTAGCCGGCTCTTAACGCGAGTACAACGTCAGAAGAGGGCGGGCTGCGAGCACGGGGAAAACGAACGACGATGGACCGGCGACGGACCCATCGCAGCGAGCGCCGCCAGATGCTCGGGGCTGCCGTAGCCCTTGTTGTCGGCAAGGCAGTAGCCGGGGTACTCGGAGTCGAGCTCACGCATCAGGGCATCGCGAGTGACCTTCGCATAGATCGCCGCGGCGGCGATCGCACGTACCGAGGAGTCCCCGCGAACGATGGCCGTGCATGGCACGCCGAGTGCAACCGATCTTCCGTCCACGAGAACGTGCCCGATCTCCAGGCCCAGCCCCGCGAGCGCGCGCCGCATCGCCACCACGGTCGCCTCCACGATGCCGACCGCATCGATCTCGGCCGCCTCGGCGTGACCGACGGCCACCGCGATGGCGGTCCGCTCGATCTCAGCGAACAGCCGCTCGCGGGCGATGCGCGACAGACGCTTGGAATCATCGAGCCCCTCGAGCCAAGGTCTCTCGGCAGGACGCATGCCCCGGCCGAGACCGGACCCGCGAGGGCGCCGCGCCCGACCTCATCGACTCCCGCGACGACAAGGACACCCCGGTCCAGCAGCTGCAGCTCGGCGCTTGCAAGCGCCTCGAGACGACGTCGCTCCGTATGCCAGCACGCCATGCGCTTCTCCGCGCTCGCTACCGCGTCGCGTACGCCCGCACGCGGGTCGTCGCGAACCTCGGCGATGACGAGAGTGAGATCGTGCGCCGGGCATGCCGACAGGCGCGCTCTGATCGTGGCGACGGACTGGTGTTCCATGCGTGCAGTGTACCGCCCCGAAGACACGTATGCCCCGGGAGGAGGTCCCGGGGCATACGTAGAAGTCGATCCGGTGAAGACTACCGCAGCTCTTTCACGCGGGCGGCCTTGCCGACCTTGTCCCTGAGGTAGTAGAGCTTCGCGCGGCGAACCTTGCCGCGAGAGACGACCTCGAGGCTCACGATCTTCGGTGAGTGGACCGGGAAGGTCCTCTCCACGCCGACCGCGAACGAGATCTTGCGGACCGTGAACGTCTCGCGATTACCCGCGCCGTGGCGACGGATCACGATGCCCTGGAACGGCTGGACGCGCTCGCGGCTGCCCTCGACGACCTTGTACATGACCTTGACCGTATCGCCGACACCGAACGCCGGGATATCTTCACGCAGCTGCTGCTGCTCGATCGCGCGGACCTTATCCATTACACGTTCCTCTTCTTCTCATGATGATCTGCGGAGGGTGCTCGAGGCACGAGCCGACAGTATAGCCCAGCGCCCAGCAGCCACGCAACGACCCCTACAGCGACCCCATGCGGTCCACTGGCCAGTAGCAGAAGATCGCCTTGCCCTTGATCTGCGAAAGGTCCACAGCGCCGAACACGCGCGAATCCGCGCTGTTCGTCCGGTTGTCGCCCATGAGCCACACGCTGTTCTCCGGCACGGTCAACGGCATCTGCTGCGACATAGGCTCCGTCGGCAGTCCGTGGGTGTACGGCTCGTCAAGCACCACCCCGTCGACGACGACAAGGCCATCCACGAAGTCGACCGTCTGGCCCTCGGTGGCGATCACCCGCTTGATGAGCGTCGTCACGTTGCCGGTGGGGTCGTCGAGTACCACGACGTCGCCCGGCTCCGGCTCCGAGAAGCGGTACACGAACTTGTTGGCGATCACGCGGTCCTGCAGTTCGATCGTCGGGATCATCGAACCCGTCGGTACGACATACGGCTGTATGACGAATGTGCGGATGCCGGTCGCCAGCAGGAATGCCAGCGCCACCATGAGGACGAGCTCGCCCAGCCAGCGCGCGAACGAGACGGGCCTGTCCTCGTCGGCTTCGTCGTCGTAGTCGTCGTCGTAGACGTCCTCGTCTTCGAGCTTCGCGTCGTCCTCGCGTTCGTCGGTCACGTTGTCCCTACTCTGTCTCGTCGATGATCTTCTGCGCGAACGTCCGCTCCTCATCAGAGAGGTGCGCGCTCGCTATCAGGTCCGGGCGCCGCTCTGCGGTGCGTCTCACCGATTCGCGGCGCCGCCACTCGGCGATGCGCCGGTGGTCTCCGCTCAGGAGAACATCCGGAACGTCCAGCCCCTCGAAGGAGGCCGGACGCGTGTACTGAGGATACTCCAAGAGGCCCTCGCTGAACGACTCATCGAGTGCCGACTGTTCATCTCCCAGCACGCCGGGCTGAAGTCGGGCGACCGCGTCGGTGAGCACCAGAGCCGGCAGTTCGCCGCCGGTGAGAACGTAGTCGCCGAGCGAGAGTTCCCTGTCTGCCCTGCCGAGGATGCGCTCGTCGAATCCCTCATACCGCCCGCAGATGAGAATAACCCACGGGCGGGCCGCAAGCTCCCTCACGAGTCCCTGGTGGAGCGGTTCTCCTTGCGGCGACAACACGATCACGACCGGGCGCTCCTCGGATTCTTCGAGCACGTCGTCGAGCGCGCGGAAGACCGGTTCGGGCTTCATGACCATGCCCGGACCGCCTCCGAAGGGGGAATCGTCGGTCGTTCTGTGCCGGTCCGTCGTCCAATCGCGCAGGTCGTGCACGCTCACGTCCAGCGCGCCGCACGCACGCGCACGGCCCACGATCGACGCATCCAACACTGGACCGAACACCTCCGGCAGAATCGTGATGATGTCTATTCTCATCGGTCATCCTCGTCGATCAGCCCATCGAGCAGGGCAACGTCGATAACGCGCGAGGTCTCATCGATACCGAGGATCACATCGTCGATGACCGGGACGAGAACCTGGCCGAAGGGCCCCTCATCGATCACGAGCACGTCGTTGGCTCCGGTGACGATCACGTCGGTGACCACTCCGATGTCCCCGCGCGCCCGATCGTGCACCCGCATGCCGATGAGCATGTCGCTCACGTCCGTCACCTCCGGCTCCTCGCCGCGCCCGAGCAGCCATCTCCCCACGATCTCGTGGGCTTTCGCTGCCGAATCGATGTCGGAGAGTCGCACCAGCGGCCCCTTCGGGCCCGTTCGGACAGCCGCGATCTGGCGCATGTGCGCCCCGGTCTCGGGGGGCGGGACGATCCACACGTCCGTACCCGGACGCAAAGCGGTGAGGCCCCCGGCCACAACGACCGAGACCTCACCGTCAGTACCGTGAGCCTTCATCACACGACCCAGCCGTCGATACGGCACGGGCATGCGCTCAGCCGACGACTTCGACTGTGGCGTCGGCACCGTCGACCGAAGCTGCGGCCCGAACGAGCACGCGGATCGCCTTGATCACACGACCCTGCCGGCCGATCACCTTCCCGGTGTCGTCCGGGTGGACCGTCACGTCGTACGTGGTGGCCTCCCCCGCGACGCGCTTGTCGATCTTGACGTCCTCGGGGTGCTCCACGAGCGACGTGATCACATACTCGACCAGGGAGTCGACGTCCGCTGCGCCGGACACGGCTACTCAGCCGCCTCTTCGGTCGCTTCCTCGGATGCCTCTGCTACCGCTTCGGCCGCCTCGGGCTCCGCAGCCTCTTCGACAACGGCCTCGGGCTCCGCAGCCTCTTCGACAACGGCCTCGGCCGGCAGCCTCTACGGCAACAGGCGGCTCGGCAGCGGCCTTCGCCTCAGCCTCGGCCTTCGCCTGGGCCTTCTTCGAAGAGCGGACTCCTTCGTGGGGGCCGCCGCCTCCGGGTTCTTGGCGATAGCGAGCAGCCGTGCGACGGTCTCGCTCGGCTGAGCGCCCTTGGCGATCCAAGCGTCGATCTTCTCCACGTTCAGCTCGATCGTCGAGGGATCAGTCCGCGGGTTGTAGCGGCCGAGGATCTCGATGAACCGGCCGTCACGCGGCGCACGCGAATCAGCGGCGACGACGCGGTAGAACGGGGCCTTCTTCGCGCCTGCACGTGCAAGGCGGATCTTGACTGCCAAAACGTTCACCTCCGTGTAGGTGGCCCGGTCGGGCCACTCCTGAGCAAAAGCAGCGACTAATGATACGAGAGAAGTACCCGGGGGTCAAAAGCGGCCGGGCGTCCCGCGAATACTACATCGAGCCGGGCATGCCGGGCATCCCAAAGCCGCGGCGTTTCCTCCCGCGCTTGCCCTGACGCTCCATGGTCTGCATCTGGCGGATCATCTTCTGCGTCTGGGCGAACTGCTTGAGTACCTGGTTCACATCGAAGACCCGCACGCCCGCGCCTGCGGCTATGCGTTCCCGCCGGGCGCCGTTGATGACGGACGGCTTCGCGCGCTCGACCAGCGTCATCGACTGGATGATGGCCTCGGTCCGTGCGAGGGCACCCTCATCGATCTCGGCGTCCTTGGGGAGCTTGTTCGCGCCGGGGATCATCTTCAGGATGTCCGAGAGCGAGCCCATCTTGCGCACCTGCTGCAGCTGCGCCAGGAAGTCGTCGAGGGTGAACACCCCGCTCCGCAGCCGTTCCTCCATGTCCGCCGTTTCATCGGCGTCGAACGCATCCTGCGCCTTCTCGATGAGCGTGACCACGTCGCCCATGCCCAGGATCCGCTTGGCCATCCGCTCCGGGATGGAACGGCTCGAGCGCGTCGAGCTTCTCCCCCACTCCCACGAACTTGATCGGGCGTCCGGTGACGGCACGCACCGAGAGGGCGGCGCCGCCGCGAGCGTCGCCGTCGAGCTTGGTGACGATGACGCCGTCGAAGTCCACGCGCTCGGCGAACGCGCTTGCAGCGGTGACGGCGTCCTGGCCCGTCATCGCGTCGATGACCATAAGCACCTGGTCGGGCCTGGTCGCGGCCTTGATGGCCGCGGCTTCGGCCATCATCTCCTCATCGATATGCAGACGACCCGCCGTGTCGATGATGACCAGGTCGCGCATGTGCGCGATCGCTTCCCGGACGCCCGCCTCGGCTATCGCGACCGCGTCGGTGCCCTCGCCACGGTAGACCGGGATCTCGAGCTGACGGCCGAGGGCCTCGAGCTGGTCGATGGCCGCCGGGCGATAGACGTCGCACGCCACGAGCAGACGGGCTCTTGCCCTGCTTGCGGAGGAGGTTCGCCAGCTTCGCCGAAGCGGTGGTCTTGCCTGAGCCCTGCAGTCCCACGAGCATGACCACGGACGGGATCCTGCCCGAGAAGACGAGCCTCGACTCCGAGCCCCCCATCAGCGCGGTGAGCTCCTCGAGGACGATCTTCACGACCATCTGACCCGGCGTGAGACTCCTCATCACGTCCTGGCCGACCGCGCGCTCGCGCACGCGGGCAACGAACTCCTTGACCGTCTTGAAGTTGACGTCCGCTTCCAGCAGCGCCATGCGCACTTCGCGCATCGCGGCATCGACATCGGCCTCGGACAGGACGCCGCGGCCGGTCAGTTTGGAGAAGACCGCCTGGAGACGGTCGCTCAGGTTCTCGAACACGGAGCCTCCCGGGTCAGGACAGGGCTACACCCTACGTATGGCGCACGTCACTCGTCAATCCCACCGATGCGCGCCGGCGGGAGGATCACCGCAACAGCCTCGCCCGCAATCGACGACACCGGAATGAAGCCCAGATAGCGACTGTCCAGTGAGATCGGCCTGTTGTCGCCGAGGACGTAGACGCTGTCCTCGGGCACGGTCATCGGCCCGAGTCTGTACGACTCATTGCCGACGATGGCGCGCGGTGCCGCGGCAGACAACTCGCCGTTCACGTACGCCGAATCGCCGATGATCTCCACCTGATCCCCAGGAAGCGCGACGACTCGCTTGATCAACCGGACCGCTGTGCCATTGCGATCCACCGCGGTGAACGACACGATGTCGCCGACCTCCGGTGCGCCGTAGCCGCGCTTCACGAGGACCCGATCGGCCTGCAGGAGCGTCGGCTCCATGGAGGGACCATCGATCTTGCGCACGTCGTGAACCACATACAGGAACGTCACGAGCGCAGCGAGCACCGCGACGAGGATCGCCACGATCGGCAGGAAGTGGCGATCGGTGGAACGCCACGCGATGAGGCGAGGCGGCTCCACGGGACTCTAACCGACCGTGCCGACGAGGGCATCGGCGAACACGCCCGGATCGAACGGTTCCAGATCGTCAGGGCCCTCTCCCACGCCGATGCGCACCACAGGGAGCCCGAGTTCCCGGGCGACGGCCACCACGATGCCGCCTTTCGCCGTGCCATCGAGCTTGGTGAGGACGATGCGCGTCGAGCGACAGGGCCCGATCGAACTCGCGCGCCTGAATCGAGCCCGTTCTGTCCGGTGGTGGCATCCATGACGAGCACGGTCCGAACCGGGAACGGGCTCTCACGCTCGGCGACACGCTTGACCTTCACGAGCTCGGCCATCAGGTCCGCCGAGGTGTGCAGGCGGCCAGCGGTATCGATGAGGATCATGTCGGCGTGCCGCTCGCGCCCTTCCGCGATGGTGTCGAACACGACCGCCGCCGGGTCCGACCCGTGCGGCCTCTCGACCACCGGAACGTTCGCGCGCTCGGCCCAGATGCGCAGCTGCTCGATGGCGGCGGCCCGGAACGTGTCGCCCGAGCCGATGACGACCCGCCTCCCCGACTCGGCCAGGCCCTTCGCAAGCTTCCCCACGCTCGTGGTCTTTCCGGTACCGTTGACGCCCACCACGAGGATGGTCGCTTCCGGGATGGCGAACGGGTCTTCGCCGGACACCGTGACCTCGGCGGCGACCTCCTCGGCAAGACGAGCGATCACCGCACGCTGCATCGGGAAGCGCCTCGCGCGCGGCCAGATCGCGGAGCCGCTCGACCATCTCGGTGGTCGCGGCGATGCCCATGTCCGCCTGAAGCAGAGCGTCTTCGAGCTCTTCCCAGAAGGCGGCGTCCAGATCCGGACCACGGCGGAGCAACACGTTCAGATGGCCCCGAAGCTCGCCTCTGGTCTTCGCGAGACCGTCACCGATACGCCTGTACCACGGCTCAGTCACGATGCGCTTGCCCCGGCTCACGACCCGCTCGAGCTTCTGGCTCACGACCTTGCTCACGCCATCGGCCTGCATCGAGACCCCGTACAGCACGTCGGCCATCTCCATGGTGCGCCGCTGGTGCGTGACGACCACGAACTGCGTGTGCGTGCGCAGGCTGTCAACGAAGGCGATGAACCGGCGGAGGTTCGTGTCGTCGAGCGCCGCCTCAACCTCGTCGAGGATGTAGAACGGGCACGGCCGGGTGCGGTAGACCGCGAACAGGAGCGCCAGGGCCGTGAGCGACTTCTCGCCGCCGGAGAGCAGCGTCATCTTCTGAAGGCGCTTGCCGCGAGGCTGTGCGACCACCTCGACGCCGGTCTCCTCCGGGTTGTCGGGTTCGGTCATCGTGAGCGACGCATGACCGCCCGGGAAGAGCACCGCGAAGACGTCCTGGAAGTGGTTGTTCACGAGTTCGAACGTCTCAAGGAAGCGGTCGCGGACCTTGCGGTCGATCGCGGTGATGACCTTCTGCAGCGCCTTACGACTGGAGAG
Organism: uncultured Actinomycetes bacterium; assembly: GCA_963700295.1. Lineage (GTDB taxonomy): Bacteria > Actinomycetota > Coriobacteriia > Anaerosomatales > Anaerosomataceae > UBA6100. The sequence goes on from CAVOWY010000007.1 coordinate 140,253, forward strand.
CAGATCGTCGAGCTGGCTTTGCATGAAGTCGCGCCGGTCGCGCAGACCCTGGAACTCCTCGACCGCTATCGGGTTCACGGGACCGAGGTTGGCGATCCGCTTCCGCAGCTTGTGTGCACGATCGGCGGCCTCCGCGCGGTCCTTCATCTGCGGCACCTCGAGCGCACGCTCGATCGGCACGCCCAGGTCCTCGACGATGCGCTTCACGGCCGCGGTGACCTGGACCTCGAGAGCGGCCTTCTCGACGCGGACGTCGCCCATGGAGCCGCTCGCCGCCTCGACCGCCGCCTGAGCGGCGCGCACGCCATCCTGACCGCCATGGATGGTCTGACGAAGCGACTCCGAGTCCGCCTGCTCGAACCGCGCACGGTCCCTCAGGCGCTCGGCCCAATGCTCGGCGCGCTCGAGAAGCTCGGCATACACGTCGTGGAGCGGCTGGATGCGCAGTATGAGGATCTCCAGCGATTCCGTCGTGATGCTGGACTGTGCGACGGTGTGCTGCAGCTCGCTCGTCTCCGAGGTGAGCGACGCGAAACGCCGCTTCAGGTGGATCTCACGCTCGGAGACCGCCGCGATCTCGACCTGGCATGCCGAGAGCCGCGAGGCGACTTCCGACTCCTCGCGGAAGCGCATGTCCCGCTCCTCGCGGCGCGCGATGGCCGCGTCCTCGAGCTCCTCGATGCGCGCAATCCCCTGCTCGATGCGCTCGGCGAGACCACGCTGCTGGGGGCTGCCCTTCGAGGTCTTCTCCTCGATCTGGCGAAGCCTGAGCTCGATGCCCGCGGCCTCCGTGTCGGCGTCGGTCACCGACTGCTCGATACGCCCGGCGTCCTCTCTAAGCGATGCCTCTTCCCCACCGAGCGTTGCGATACGCTGCTCGATCTCAAGCGCGTCCTGTTGCGCGGCCGCCAGTGCCTCCGTGGCCTCCACGGACAGTGCCTCGGCGGCACCGACCTCGGTGTCGAGGGCCGCCATGCGGTCCTTTAGATCCACCAGCGCCCGTCGGCGCGCGAGGACGCCGGTGTCGTCGTCGAGGTTCGGTCCGACGCGCACTCGGCCGGAAGGCCACACCGTATGACCTGCGCGGGTGGCCAGACGCCAGGGACCTGCATCGGCCGCGAGGGCCTCGTCGAGCGTGTCAACGACGCGCACGTCGCCGATGAGGGCGTTGAGCGCGTTCCAGACATCGTCCGAACAGCCGAGGACATCCACGAGCCGGACTCCCGGTCCGTCCTCGGGCAGAACGGGCACCTGCGCGATGTCCACGGGAACCAGCGAGAAGTCCGAAGCACCGTACTCTTCGAGCACCGCCACCGTGGGCGCAACATCGCTCGCGCTCTTCAGCAAGACGCAGAAGACATCCGCCCCAAGCACCCGCTCGACGATACGCTCGTACTCCTCCGGCACCGTGATGTGGTCGGTCACCGGTCCGATAACGCCCGGTACCTCGTGGTCCCTCGCGAGCAGCCACGCGAGTGCAGGCGATGCGGCCTCGAACGCGCGATCGACCTCCTCGAGCGCGCGGACTTCCGCACGGACCTCGCTGATGCTCCTCGCGGACCTTGTCGAGCGCGGCACGCCGCCCCTCCACCAGGCGGACGCGCTTGTCCACGTCCGAGGCGGCGAGCACCGATTCCTTGCGACTGTGCTCGAGCTTCGCGGCAAGCTGATCGAGGCGAGTACGCCGTCGCCGACAGCGTCTGCATGAGCGCGGTGCGCTGGTCGCGAACGGTCTTGGCGCGCTCCGCGAGCATGTCGCTCTCGATCGCGAATCCGGACATCGCCTGCTGGATATCGGCAAGCTCTGACCGGGCGTCATCGACGTCCTTTCGGGCCTTGCGTGCCTCCATCATCACCATCGAGAGCGTCTCATCGGCCGCCAGGCGCTCCTTCTTGACCGTCTCGGACTCGCGCCTGAGCTCACCGAGTTGGTTGTACAGCGCCTGGATCTTCGCCTCGGTGACCGCACGCTCCTCGGCGATCTCCTCGAACTCGCGTGAACGGCCCGCAAGGCGGGTCTCGCTCTGGTGCATCTTCTGGCGCATCTCCGAGAGACGCTCGACGAGATTCTTGCCCTTCTCCTCAAGCAGCAGGAGTCCCGAGTTGGTGCGCTCGAGGACCGACTGCAGGCGCCGCCGCTGCTCCGAGAGGTCGCCGACGAACAGTCCCTTCTCTTCGAGGAGGGACTGGAACTTCGACAGCTCCCGTTCGGTCTCGGCCAGACGGTACCGTGCGAGCTCCACTTCCGCGTCCTGCTCACGCTCGCGCTTCTCGACACCGTCCCACGACTCCTGAAGCGAACGGAGATCGCCGACGGCGAGCGCGACCTCGAGATCGCGAAGCTCCGCTTCGATGCCGCGGTACTCCTGGGCCTTGTCGGCCTGGCGCTGCAGCGGCTTCAGCTGCCGGTCGATCTCGATGAGGACGTCCCTGATGCGGTCGAGATGCACGTCCATGGCCGCAAGCTTGCGCACCGCCCGGTCCTTACGCTTCTTGTGCTTGAGGACGCCCGCGGCTTCTTCGATGAGCGCGCGGCGGTCCTCCGGCTTGGAGCTCAGGATCTCATCGAGACGACCCTGGCTGATGATCGAGTGGGTATCGCGGCCGAGCCCCGTGTCGTGCAGCAGCTCCTGCACGTCCAGAAGCCGGCATGGCGACTGGTTGATGAGGTACTCGCTCTCCCCGTTGCGGAACATCCGGCGGGTGATCATGACCTCGGCGAACTCCAGCGGGAGCGTGCCATCGCGGTTGTCGAGGACCAGATCGACCTCGGCGATACCCACGGCCTGACGTGCCGAGGAGCCCGCGAAGACCACGTCCTCCATCGAGTTGCCGCGCAGCGCCTTGGCGGACTGCTCGCCGAGAACCCAGAGGATCGAGTCCGAGATGTTCGACTTGCCCGAGCCGTTCGGGCCGACCACGACGGTGACGCCGGGCTCCAGGCTCAGTCGGCTACGGTCGGCGAAGGACTTGAACCCCTTCAAGGTAAGCGACTTCAGGTACAAATCTGGGCTCTCTCCGCTGCTGATGGGGACGGCCGCCAGCCTTCTGCGTGCCGAGACAACGCACCGTATCCTACCACAGGAACTGGGGCCTTCGGCCACGTCGCGGGGCCCGCGTATCAGGCTTCGGGCGGGGCCTCTCGCCGTCCATGCAAGACGTCGAGCGCGTAGTTCGCCGCAGCTTTCTCGGCCGCCTGCTTGCTCGGTCCCGAGCCGATGCCGAGAACCTCTTCATCGACTGCAACGGCAGCGGTGAACGTGCGCGCATGCACCGGACCGGCGACGTCCACGATGCGGTACGACGGCAGGCTGCCGCTGTGCCACTGCGTCCACTGCTGAAGCGCGCTCTTCGCGTCCACATCCGGAACGTCCTGCGCTTCGAGACGTGGCCCGAGGACTCGAAGCACGAACGACCGGGCCGCATCGAGACCCGCGTCGAGGTAGATGGCGCCGATGAGCGCCTCCACGGTGTTCTCGAGGACGGATGCCCGCTGGCGCTCGCCCGCCGCGTTGGCGCCACTACCGAGCAGCACGTAGCCGGACAGTCCCAGCGAGTCCGCAACGCCGGCAAGCGCATCACCCGCAACGGCGTAGTGCTTCCTGCGCGTCAGACTGCCTTCAGGTTCGGACGGAAACGCCGAGTAGACGTGCTCCGAGACGACGAACCCGAGAATCGCGTCGCCGAGGAACTCCATTCGGTCGTACGTGTCCGCGTCGGCGTGCTCCGCGGCGTAGGAAGGGTGCGTGAGCGCGGTGCGGAGCAGGCCGCGATCCGAGAACGCGTGGCCGAGCAAGCGCTCGGCATCTGCAAGTCGGGCGTCCTCCACAGGCGTATCAGCCGCCATGACGACGGAACAGCAGCGACGCATTGTGCCCGCCGAATCCGAATGAGTTGCTCATGACCGCGTCGATCCGCGCCTCACGCGCCTCGTTCGGGACGTAGTCGAGGTCGCAGGCGGGGTCGGGCGTGGTGTAGTTGATGGTGGGCGGCAGGATGTTGCGCTCCAACGCGAGGGCGCAAACCACCGCCTCCAGGGCACCGGCGCCGCCAAGCAGGTGTCCCGTCATCGACTTGGTGGACGAAACCGGCGGGGCATCTGCGCCAAAGACCGCCTTGATCGCACCGGTCTCAGCAGCATCACCGAGTTCGGTGGACGTGCCGTGCGCGTTGATGTAGCCGACCTCGTCCGCGTTCATCCCCGCGCGGTCGAGCGCCTTGATCATCGCCCGTCGTGCGCCGTTGCCGTCCGGCGCAGGCGCCGTGAGGTGGTATGCGTCGGCCGAGGCGCCGTACCCGGCGAGCTCGGCGTAGATGTGCGCGCCGCGTGCCCGTGCGTGCTCGAGCTCTTCGAGCACCAGGATGCCGCCGCCCTCGCCCATCACGAAACCGTCGCGATCGGCGTCGAACGGACGCGACGCCCCCTGGGGGTCGTCGTTGCGGGTCGACAGCGATCGCGCGGCGCAGAATCCTGCGAGCCCGAGCGGGGTCACGCCGCAGTCGAATCCACCGGCGATGATGACGTCGGCGTCGTCGCGCGCGATGGCCTCCCCCGCCTCACCGATCGAGTGGTTGCCCGTGGCGCATGCCGACACAGGCGCGTAGTTGATGCCTTTGGCACCGAGCCTGATGGAGATGTGCCCCGCGGCAAGGTCCACGATCATCATCGGCACGAGGAACGGGCTCGACGCGCCCGGGTCCCTTCTCGTCGAGGACCGCCTTCTGCTCCTCCATCGTCTGGAGGCCGCCGATGCCGGAACCCACGATCACGCCCACCCGCTCGGCGTTCGACTCGTCGATGACGAGGCCCGAGTCCTCGACGGCCATCAGCGCCGAGGCGACGGCGAACTGCTGGAAGCGCGCCATCCGGCGGGCTTCCTTCGCGTCGATCCACGGCGTCGGGTCCCAGCCGTCGATGTACCCCGCGAACCGGGTCGGATACGCGCTCACGTCGAACGCGGTGATCGGTGCGATGCCGCTCTTGCCCGCGATGATCGACTCCCACGTGGCGGACACACCAACGCCGACCGGCGACACCACGCCGAGCCCGGTGACGACGACTCGCCTCATGATGCGACTCCTTCTTCGGCTGCACGCCATTCGGCTACCAGTCGATCGATGACCACCGCTGCCGGAACCACGTCGTGCACCCGCGCAGCGGACGTGCCGGCGAAGACCAGTCCGGTGGTGACGTCGCCGCGCTGGGCCTTCTCGAGCGCGTCGATGATGCAGTACTCCTTGCCGCACTCCTTCAGGCATGCGCGGCACCGCTCGATACGCTCGTAATCGCCCGCCGCGTGCTTCTCGGTGAGCGGGTTGCGGATCGCGCGTCCCGGCAGGCCCACGGGGCTTGTCGTGAGCACGATGTCTTCATCGGTTGCAGCCACGTACATCGCCTTGAACGCGTCGGCCGCCGAGCACTCCGTGGTCGCGACGAACCGCGACCCCATCTGCACACCCGCAGCACCCGCGTCGAGCATGCGCTTGATGTCCGCGCCGGTGCAGATACCGCCCGCCGCGATCACCGGGATGCTCACCGCCTCGAGGATCTCGGGCAGCAGGTCGTCCACGTGCCGATCCGTGCCGAGGTGTCCGCCGGCGTCAACGCCTTCAACAACGACCGCCGAAGCGCCGAACTTCTCGGACAGCTTCGCCACGCGGGCAGAGCCCACGATCGGCACCATCTCCGCGCCCGCGTCCTTGCACCAGCCGAAGACGTCGCGCGAGAACCCTGCGCCGGCGACGATGAGGTCCGCGCCTTCGGATAGGGCGGCGTGCACCAGGTCCTTGAAGATGCGCACGGCCACCATGATGTTGACGCCGATCACGCCATCGGTGGCAGCACGTGCGGCGCGGACCTCGGCGGCCAACTCGGCCGGCGTCAGCCCTGACCCGGCGATGATGCCGACTCCTCCGGCCTGCGCGACCGCGGCGGCAAGCGGCGAGAGCGAGATGCGGACGGCCATGCCGCCCTGCACGATGGGTAGTCGGGCGGTTCTCGAGCCGATGACGAGCGGGGGCATATCCATGGGGTACCTTCCGTGTCTCTAGGGCGGCGTCAGCCGAACGAGCCGGTGACGCCGCCCCGAAGCGGCCGCGTACAGCCGCGCTACTCCATGTTGGCGGCGATGTAGTCCACCGCGTCGCCGACCGTCTTGATCGACTCTGCATCCTCATCCGGGATGGAGATGCCGAACGAGTCCTCGAGCGCCATGACGAGCTCGACGATGTCGAGCGAGTCGGCACCCAGGTCGTCGAAGAACGACGCATCGGCGGTCACATCGTCCTCCTCGACCGAAAGCTGGTCGACGATGACTTCCTTGACCTTGACGAAGATCTCCTCGTGCTCCATACGAAACACCTCCTTCCGCGCTTCTCGCGTGGATCCGGCCTCTATACGAACGTCATGCCGCCGTCGACGGCGATGACCTGACCGGTGATATAGGACGCATCGTCGCTGGCCAGAAACGCCACAGCAGACGCCACGTCTTCCGGTGTGCCGAAACGCCGCATCGCAATGGTAGCTGCAGCGGCCTCCCGGGCCGAATCGGGCAACGCATCGGTCATCTCGGTCGCGATGAACCCGGGGGCTATCGCATTCGCCCGGACGTTGCGCGAGGCGAGCTCGCGTGCCACCGCCTTCGTCATACCCACCAGACCGGCCTTTGCGGCAGCGTAATTCACCTGGCCCGCGTTGCCTACCAGGCCGACCACCGAGGCGATGGTCACGATCGAACCCGCGCGCGCCTTCATCATGATCTTGCCGGCAGCACGGGTCGCGTAGAAGGCACCCGAGAGATTCGTGTCGATGACGGAACTCCAGTCATCATCGGACATGCGGACGAGCAGTCCGTCACGCGTGATGCCTGCGTTGTTCACGAGGATGTCGAGAGCGCCGAACTCCTCTGCGACCGTATTCACGAGCGCCGTGCACGCGACGGGATCGCTGATGTCGGCCTGGAACGCCTTCCCCCTGCCGCCGGCGGACTCGATCGCAGCCACCACCTCGGCTGCGGCGTCCGCCCTACCCGCGTAGTTGACCGCAACGGTCGCACCCTCGGCAGCGAGCCTGAGCGCGATGGCTGCGCCGATGCCGCGGGATGCGCCCGTAACGAGCGCCACACGTCCCTCAAGTCGCCTGCTCACGAGATCACCTCTTCCACCCGTTCTACCCCGTCCCCCTCAATGGAGAGCGCGGTAAGACCCTCTACGCGCCGCGCAAGACCGGTCAGCACGGCACCGGGGCCTGTCTCTACCACCGTGGTCACGCCCGCATTCACGAGTGCGCCCATCGTCTCCGTCCAGCGAACCGGACTCACGATCTGATCGCGCAGCCGCGCGCGAATCTCGACTGCGGATCTGCGTCGGCTCCGGAAGGGTGTTCTGCAGTACCGGTACTCGCGCATCGGCGAATGCCGCCTGCTCCACGACGTCCGCGAACGCATCGCGTGCTTGCGACATGAGCGGGCTGTGGAAGGGGCCGGCAACGTTGAGCGGTACGACCTTGCGGGCTCCGGACGCCAACAGAGCCGCGATCGCGTGCTCGACCCCCGCATGCGTGCCCGAGACAACGACCTGCCCGGCAGCGTTGTCGTTGGCGATCCACACGCTGCTCATTCCGTCGAGCACACTCGCGATGGTCTCGCCGTCCATGCCGAGAACGGCTGCCATGGTGCCGGGTGTTGCCGAGGCTGCTTCGGCCATGATCCGCGACCGTGTCACCACGAGCTCGAGGCCGGCTTCCACGGAGAAGACGCCCGCAAAGGCCAGCGCCGCGAGCTCGCCGAGGCTATGCCCCGCGACGAAGGACGGGGCGATGCCTCGCGCCTCCAGCCTCGCGGCCCAGAACCAGTCGGCAAGGTAGAGCAGCGGCTGCGCTGCCCGGGTGTCGGCGAGTTCCGCATCGGGACCGTCGGCGGCGATGCGCGCGAGCGGGAGGCCCGAGAGCGCTTCGGCCGCATCGAGCAGTCTCCTGACCGTCTCATCGCCGGAGAACGCTGCGAGCATCCCGACCCGCTGGGAGCCCTGCCCCGGAAAGACGAATGCAAGTGCCGGCGCCATCCCTACAGGCCGACCCGTCCGGGCAACGTGCGCAAGATCTCCTCGGCATCTGAGAGCATCGATGCGATGATCTCCGCCGCAGGCTCGATGCAGGTCACCATAGCTGCCGCCTGGCCTGCCATGAGGCTTCCCATCTGGATGTCGCCCTGGCGCATCGCCAGCGCAAGCTTGCCGGCACCGAGCGCTTCGATCTCGTCGGCCTTGTTCTCACGATCGAGCTCCATGATCTCCCGGGCAAGCTTGTTCTTGATGACCCGCACGGGATGGCCGGTCGAGCGCCCTGTGACCACCGTATCGCGGTCCTTCGCCTTGATGACCTCCGCCTTGACCGACGGATGGATGGTGCATTCTGTCGCGCACATGAAGCGCGTACCCACCTGGACGCCCTCGGCCCCGAGCGCGAACGCCGCGGCCAGCCCGCGCCCGTCGGCGATGCCGCCGGCTGCGATGACCGGCACCTCAACCGCATCCACGAGCTGGGGGGTGAGCACCATGGTCGTGAGCTCGCCGATGTGACCGCCGGCCTCCATGCCTTCGCCGACGACCGCGTCCGCACCGATCGATTCCATCCGCTTCGCAAGCGCCACCGAGGGCACGATCGGGATGACCTTGATGCCGGCATCCATGAGCGCCGCCATGTACTTGCCGGGGTTCCCGGCGCCTGTGGTCACGACCGGAACGTGCTCGTCGAGCACCATCTGCACCAGTTCATCGATGTGCGGTGTGAGGAGCATGAGGTTCACGCCGAAGGGACGCGAGGTGATCGCCTTCGCACCCCTGATCTGCTCGCGGAGGAGGTCGGTGGGCATGTGCCCGGCGCCGATGATGCCGAGGCCACCTGCGTTGCTCACGGCGCCGGCAAGCTCGGCAGTCGCCGTCCACGCCATGCCGCCCTGGATGATCGGGTGCTCGATACCGAGCAGTGTCGTGAGCCTGGTCTTGAGGGTCATGCCGGTAGCCCCTTCGTCCAGCGGACGATAGCCGCCCCCCAGGTCAGTCCGGCACCGAACCCCACCAGCGCCACCACGTCCCCGGGCTTGAGTTGGCCGTCAGTATACAGGTCGTTGAGAGCGAGCGGTATGGAAGCCGCGGATGTGTTTCCCACCGAGGCGATGTTCGAGAAGACGCGCGATGCCGGGAGACCGAGCCGCTCGGCAACGGTCAGCAGTATCCGCTGGTTCGCCTGGTGCGGTACAAGCCAGGCGACATCGTCAACAGACAGGCCCGAGGCCTCGAGGGCGCGGCGCGTCGTTTCGGGGATCACCCGAACCGCGAACTTGAATACCTCGCTTCCCGCCATCCGGACGTACTGCTCTCCGGCCGCGAGACGCTCCGGCGTACACGGCGCAGCCGAACCGCCTGCACGGAACCATGAGCACTTCGGAGCCCGAGCCATCCGTGCCGAGGTCGATGCCGAGAACGCCCGCCTCGTCGGAAGCCTCAAGGACCACCGCGCCCGCACCATCACCGAAGAGCACGCAGGTGGCGCGGTCCGTGAAGTCCACATGTCGTGTCAGAGCATCGGCGCCCACGACCAGCGCGCGCCGAGCCCGCCCGCTCTCGATCGTCGAGACAGCGCTCTGCAGCGCGAACACGAAGCTCGTGCACGCGGCCATCACGTCGACCGCCGGACACGATGCTCCGATGGCATGCTGGATGAGCGCTGCTGTGGACGGGAAGATGTGGTCGGGACTCGAGGTGCCGACGACGATCAGGTCGAGGTCCGCGCGCGCCGATACCCGCATCCTCGAGCGCGCGACGTGCCGCTGCCGCTCCGAGAGTCGACGTGGACTCGCCCTCTCCGGCGATGCGGCGCTCCCGGATGCCCGTCCGCGTGGCGATCCACTCGTCGGAGGTGTCGACCATCGACTCGAGGTCGTGGTTGGTGAGCACCTGCTCCGGCAGATAGGCGCCGATCCCGGTGATCGCGGCGTGTGTCATGGGGCGAGTGGTCCCTTACGTCCAGCGCCGCGCTTGCGCGCCCGACGCACGTCAGTGTCCGTGTAGTGTACACGTTTGACCCGTCACGGCAACCTCGACCGGGCCGCTACACGTCGTCTCCTGCGGCACTCGCCCACAGCGCGCGCGATCGTACCCGTCAGGTCGCCGCGCACGGCTCGCGCGGTCGCGCGCTATCCCGTTCGCGATGGCCTGCGCGACCCGAGCTGCCGTGGCCGATGATGCACACGCCGTTCACCCCGAGCAGCGGCGCTCCACCGTAGGCTTCCGGGTCGAGCCGACCCTTGAGTTCTCGGATCGATGGCGCCACGACCGACGCCGCCAGACGGTTGGGCAGCGTCGAGGTGAGCGCGGACTTCATCTCCTTGAAGAGCACCGATGCGAGGCCCTCGAGCACCTTCGAGCGTCACGTTCCCGGTGAATCCGTCGGTCACGATGACGTCGACCGTGCCTGCGGGAACATCGCGTCCCTCGACGTTCCCGACGAACCCGGGAACCGAGGTCGCCATCAGCTCGTGCGCCTCCTGTGCGAGCGCCGAGCCTTTGGACGGCTCCTCGCCGATGTTCAGGAGGCCGATGCGCGGCTCGGTCACGCCGAGCATGACCCGCGCATACGCAGCACCCATGCGCGCGAACTGGACGAGCATGTCCGGCTTGACAGTCGGCGTTAGCGCCCACATCGAGCAAGACAGTGGGTCTGGCCGCAGCCGGAATCGACCGCGGCGATAGCAGGCCGTGCGACGCCCGGGATCCGGCCCATCACGAGCGTCGCTGCGGCCATGCACGCCCCGGTGCTGCCCGCGCTGAAGAATCCGCCCGCGCTCGTCCGTCCTTCACCAGCCGGCACCCCACCACGATCGAGGAGTCCTTCTTGCCGCGCACGGCCGCCGCCGGGTGCTCCCCCATGCCGATGACCTCGGTCGCGATCACCGGCTCGCAGCGGTCGGATGCGATCGGAGTCACGACCGCCTCCGGGCCGACCAGCAGGACCTGCAAGTCCGGGTCGGCCGCCAGCGCGAGCGGCTACGCCTTCGAGCCACCACGGCGGGCGCATGGTCGCCGCCCATCGCGTCCACGACGATCGCTGTGCGGTTGCGGGTCATCCGTGCTCCTTGCTGTCGAGTCAGGCGTCGAGCCCGAAGATCATCGCAAGAGCGCGTACAGGTCCACATCTCGTTCGAACATCGCGCGGATGCGTGCCGCCTTCACGGGGTCGTGGAGGTGCACGCGGCCGAACAGGAACTCCATCCGCTCCACCGCGGTCAGCGTGTCAGTGTCCACGAGGACCATCGGGACGCCGAGATCCTCGGCGCGCGACATCACCGTCAGCGCCCGGCACCTGGTTGCCCGTGAGCACGATGCACCGCGTGCTCGTCTCCAGCGCGGCCAGCTGCACGTCGGCGCGGTCGCCGCCGGTGATGACCGCCTTGTTCGTCTTCCGGCGGAAGAAGCGCAGCGCCTTGTCCTGGCCCATCGCGCCGACCATGAACGACTCGACCGTGTCCGTCACGCGATCCTGCGCGGTCAGCACCGTCCCGTTGAGCGCCTCGACGATCTCGGCCACGGTCACCGAGCTGAGGCCCGGGTCGTGCGGGATCACGCCGAAGACGGGCACTCCCCGGCCTTCCAGGAATGGGGCGACCCGTTCGCGCATCACGCGGAGCCTGGACTCGTCGATACCGTTGAGGACGACTCCTCCCAGTCGCTCGCCGAGCACCGAGGCGACCCACAGGGCGTCTTCGGGGAGATCCGTCGGCCGTGGACGGTCGACGAGCAGAACGCGCCCGTCCACGAGTCGGGCGATCGTCGAAGCGGAGAGCCCCACGGAGGAACCCTGCGCCGGCTCGGTCGGGCCCTCGACCACCATGACGTCGCGACCCTCGGCGCAGCGGTCGAACGCGGCCCGAACGGCCTCATCAGTCGTCACGGACTCCCCGCCAAGAACGCGCTCGATCAGCCACTGGGAGCGCACGACCGGACAGACATCGGCAAGCGCCGAGGGACGCGGCAACACCCGGTTCACGTAGAGCGCGTCCTCATCGGTGGTGAGGTCCCCTTCGACCACCGGCATCGTGCCGTACGGCTTGAAGTACCCCACGTCGAGCCCGCGCGCCGCGAGGTAGCCGATCAGCGCGATGCACAGACCGCTCTTACCGGTGTACGGCTTGGTCGAGGTGACGACGATGGTGCGCATACTCACCCTCCGATCCCGATGCGGATGTCGGCGGCGACCGCTCCCTGTCCCCTATCGCCGACGATCAGGGGATTGATGTCCAGTTCGGTGATGTCGTCGAACGTCATAGCCAGCGCCGAGATCCTGCAGATCACGTCCACTATCGCGTCCACGTCGGCGGGCGCCGCACCCCGCGCACCGCGCAGCAGCCCGTACGCCCTTATCTCGGCGATCATCTCGCGCGCTTCGCGGGGAGTCACCGGGCAGAGCCGGAACGTGACGTCCTGAAGGACCTCCACATAGATGCCGCCGAGGCCGAACATGAGGATCGGACCGAAGTTGACGTCGCGGTTGACGCCGATGATGACCTCGCGTCCCGGCGGCAGCTGCTGTTGGACCGTGACACCCCAGATGTGTGCCTCGGGCATACGCTGCGTGACGCGTGCGAGAATCCGCTCGTAGGCCCCGACAACGGCATCATCGTCGCGAACGTCCAGCTCGATGCCGCCGATGTCCGACTTGTGCAAGATGTCCGGGCTCGCGATCTTCAGCACGACCGGATAGCCGAACTCGGAAGCCATTTCGCGCGCCGCCGCAAGATCGGTCGCCGTCCCCGCACGCGGCGTCGCGATACCGCACGCCTCGGCCACCCGTTGCGCCGATGCCTCGGTGATGAACGTCCGATGCGCCTCGCGCGCGTGGTCGATGGCGGACCGGACGGTCTCGTCATCGATCTCCTCGGCGCAGGGCTCCCCGATCTCACGCTCGCCGAACGCGCGGTACCGCTCCATGGCGGAGAGGGTGCCTATGGCCCGCTCGGGGAACGAGTAGCCCGGGATGTTTCGCTCTTTGAGCACCTGGACCGCCGAGGCGACGGTCGAATCACCCATGAAGACGGCCAGCGTAGTGATCCCGGTTCCCTCGATCGCATCGGCGATGGCGGTGGCGGTCGCCTCGGCCTCGGTCATCGCCTGGGGCGTGAGCACCACAACGAGCGAGGACACATTGGGGTCGGCGAGGATGATCCGCGCGGCGTCTGCGTAGCGCGAGGCGGGAGCGTCGCCGAGGATGTCGACGGGGTTGTACACAGCGGCTGCAGCAGGCAGCACGTCGCGCAAGGCGGCCGTGGTCTCCGACTCGAGCGTCGCCAGCGCCACACCCTGCTCTTCGCACGCATCGGTGGCAAGGATCGCCGGCCCGCCTGCGTTGGTGAGGATCACCGTCCCGGAACCGGCGGGAAGCGGCTGACGCGCGAATCCCTCGGCGAAGTCGAACAGTTCCTCGACCGTGCGCGCCTGGATCGCGCCCGCCTTGCGGAACGCGGCCTCATACGCCGCCCGCGAACCGGCAAGACTGCCCGTGTGCGATGAGACTGCGCGTGCGCCCGCATCGGAGCTACCGGCGGTAAGCGCGATGAATGGGACGCGCTTCACGAGTTCGCTCACCGACTCGACGAACGCACGGCCGTCGGTGATGGCCTCGAGGTACGCGACCACGACACCCGTGTCGGCGTCCTGCGACCACGCGCGAACGAGATCCACCTCGGAGACATCCGCTTTGTTCCCGAGACTGACGAAATGTCCGAGGCCGATGCGCTCGCCCGCCGCCCAATCGAGGATAGCGGTGCCGAGCGCACCGGACTGCGAGAGGAAGGAGATGGAGCCCGGGACGGGCATGATCGGCGCGAAGGAAGCGTTGAGATGACTGCGTGTGGCGATCAGCCCCAGGCAGTTCGGCCCCAGAATGCGCACGCCGCCTTCTCGCGCTGCGCTCACCAGCTCCCGCTCGAGCACCGCGCCTGCGGGGCCTGTCTCCCTGAAACCCGCCGAGATGACGATCGCCGCCGGGATGCCGAGCGTGCCGCACTCAACGATGACGGCCGAGGCCACGTGTGCGGGAACCACGACGACCGCAAGGTCCACGCGCTCCGGCAGCGCCGTGAGCGTAGCAAAGGCCGGATGACCGAGGATCTCCGATGCGGTGGGATTGACGGGGTAGACCGCGCCTGGGAAGCCGCCATCGAGGAGGTTGGCGAACACCGCATGCCCGACCTTGCCGGGATCGCGCGATGCGCCGACGACTGCGACGCTGCGAGGAGTGAAGAACTCCGCGAGCAACGGCCTCCTCCTTGGGACATGCGGGAAACAAGAACGGCGCCGGGAGTCCGGCGCCGCCGACACTACTCGGTGTCGATGATCTCCCTGCCGTCATAGTACCCACAGTCGGGGCACACCCGATGCGGGAGCTTCGGCTGGTGGCACTGCGGGCACAGTGAGCGCGACGGCGCCTCGACGTGGTGGGTCGAGCGACGCGCGTCCCGAACGGCGCGGGTCGTCTTCCTCTTGGGTACCGCCATGGCTTCCGATCTCCCTTCGCGAGCACCGGTTCTTCGACCGGTGCCATACATCATGAATAGACGCCGGACCTGCCCCGGCGCAAGGCGACATGATAGCACACGGCCGCCTCAGTGGCGCAACCGGTCGTCACCGACGGGCTATGCCTCGGGATCGGGAGGCAGCAGGTCTTTGAGAACAGCGAACGGCGAGTCCGAGCCGCCAGGCCGGCAGTCGCACGGGCCTTCGGCCAGATCCGCACCGCACTGCGGGCAGATTCCGGGGCAGTCTT
>CAVOWY010000008.1:0-257500 GCA_963700295.1 uncultured Actinomycetes bacterium
GGGATCGACGCCTACCTTACGCGCGTGGGCGCCATGGCGTGCATGTTCTTCACCGCCGAGGTGGTGCGCGACTGGAAGACCGCTTCGACGAGCGATACCGATCGCTACGCCCGCTACTTCCGGGGCATGCTCGACCGGGGCATCGTGCTCGCACCGAGCCAGTTCGAGGCCACGTTCGTCGGCATGGCGCACAGTGACGCGGACATCGATGCGATGACCCGCGCGGCAGGAGAAGTGCTCGCCGCGCTGTAGTAGTAGGCTGATGCGATGCGCGACGGACGACGCACGCGGTGCGCGCCCGACCCTAGGAGAGGCACGGAGCATGAAGGCCATCATCCCCGCCGCGGGGCTCGGCACCCGGTTCCTCCCGGCCACCAAGGAGCAGCCGAAAGAGATGCTGCCCGTGGTGAGCAAGCCGGTCATCCAGTACGTGGTGGAAGAGGCGGTGGCTGCCGGCGTGAACGACGTTCTCGTCGTGACCGGCCGGGGCAAGCGTGCCATCGAGGACCACTTCGATCGCTCCGCGGAACTCGAGGACCTGCTCGAGAGGAGCGGCAACACCGAGAAGCTGCGGCAGATCCGCGCCATCCCTGAGCTCGCGAACGTCTTCTACGTCCGGCAGGGTCGGCCCCGCGGACTCGGTCATGCCGTGCTGTGCGGTGCGCCGCACACCGGCGATGAGCCGTTCTACGTCATGCTCGGCGACGTCCTCGTGCCGAAAAACGACTGCCTGCCCAGGCTCAAGGCAGTCTATGACCGGTATGGCGCGTCGGTTCTCGCGGTCGAACCTGTCGAGCAGCAGTACGTGAGCCGGTACGGCGTCATCGCCGGTACGGAAGTCGAGCCCGGCGTATGGAAGATCACCGACCTCGTCGAGAAGCCCCCGGCCAACGAGGCTCCCTCGAATCTGGCCATCTTCGGGCGCTACCTGCTCACGCCCGAGGTCATGCGCATCCTTCCGCACGTGGATGCAGGCCGTGGCGGCGAGATACAGCTCACTGATGCGCTACGGAAGCTCCTGGAGACCCAGGAGATCTACGCCGTCACGATGGACTGCGCCGGGTACGACACCGGCAACGTTCTCTCGTGGCTTGAGGCCAATGTCGCAATCGCGCTCGATACCGAGGAGTACGGCAGCCAGCTGAGGGAACGCCTCGGCCGTCTGCTGCGCTAGGTGTCTGATGGGAGCTCGCAGACGACCGTTCGTCGCCTTCAACTGCCGAATATCACTTCGAATCTGCCGTTCGGCAAGCTATTTGCATCCTCCTGCGCTCAAGTGCGTCTCTCCGCGTGCCGACACCGTACATAGAGTCCGGTTTCGCACGGCCGCCGGCAATGTCACCAGGGGTGTGTTGATGGATCGTCAGCGTTTCTACGCGCGCGCTCATGTGCGGCTCGTCGCCGCCTCGGTAGCGTGCGCGCTTCTCGCGAGCCTGGGCTCGTTCTACGCGCCAGCCAGCGTGCTTCCGAAGGCCGTTGCCGCCACGTTCACTGTGGACACCTCGGCGCGCACCGAAGACGAAGTGCGCGCGGCATGGGCGCAGCTGAAGCCCGTCTACACCGGCTCGGCGTACTCGGTCGTACCGAGCGTCGTGGCGCCCTACGCGCCGGGCGACGCAGCGGCAGGGTACCGCACCGACGGCGTGAACATGATCAACTTCGGCCGCTACCTCGCCGGTTTGCCGCGCGACGTGACGCTGTCCGCCACCAGGAACTCGAACGGGCAGTACGGTTCGGTGCTGCTCTCGGCATCCACGTTCTCGCACACCCCGCCGAAGCCGGCCGACATGGACGACTCGTTCTACGCGATCGGGTACGCCGCGACGAGCTCGAGCAACATCGGCGGCGGGTATGCCACGAGCTGGTCGTTCCAGAAGGGCTGTCTCGACGATGACGACGCGGGCAACATCACCCGGGTCGGTCACCGTCGCTGGCTGCTCAACCCGCGCATGCTCTACACCGGCATCGGGTATGCCGAGGGCTATCACACCACCTACGCGTTCGACTCCTCGCGCACGTCGACCGTGGACTACGACTTCGTCGCCTGGCCGTCGGCGGGCGTGTTCCCGGTGGACTTCGCGAGCCGTTACACGCCCTGGTCCATCACGCTCAACCCGGCGAAGTACGACTGGGATGCTACGCGCACCGGGCACACCGTGACGATGCGTCGCGTGAGCGACGGCAAGACCTGGACGCTCGACGCCGCCGACACGAACACGAGCGGGGAGTACTTCAACGCCGACTTCGGCGGGTACGGCGTTGCGAACGCGTTCATCTTCCGGCCCGATCCGGCGACCATCGCCTACACGCCCGGTGATCAGTTCGACATCACGTTCAGCGGCGGCATCTACGCCGAGGGGACGCGGACGCCGGTGACCGTGACCTACCGAACCAGCTTCGGCGCACTCACGGGGGCGCCCACGGTCTTCGGCGAGACGCTACCCGGATCCGGAGGATCCGACGGATCCCACCGACCCCACCGTCCCGACGACCACGCTCATGCCGGTCTACCGGTTCTTCAACAAGGCGATCAGCAGCCACTTCTACACCGCCTCGGTCACCGAGCGTGATGCCGTGATCGCCCGATACGCAGCGACCTACGCCTACGAGGGCGTCGCGTACTCCATCAACACCGCGAACCCGGCCAACAGCGCGCCGCTCTACCGCTTCTTCAACAAGGCGAACGGCAGCCACTTCTACACGCCTTCGGTGGCCGAGCGGGACACGGTCATCGCGCAGTGGTCGGCTACGTACGCCTACGAGGGACCCGCGTACAACGTCTCGCTCACGTCCGGAGGCTGCGCGCCGATGTACCGCTTCTACAACAAGGCCAACGGCAGCCACTTCTACACCGTATCCACAGAAGAGCGCGACTCGGTGATCTCCGCGCTCGCGCACCTGTACACCTACGAGGGTGTGACGTACTTCGTAGGGAACTGAGATCCAGGTCTTCCGGACGGTGGCGGCGCCCCCAGGGTGCGGCCCCACTGATGGTATCCTGTGTTGGTCCGGCGCGAATCGCGTCCCGTTCCGTTGCGCGACCGCCGGGCTGGGTGCGGCACACGCGCAGCCAGGGACCGGACGACACCAACTGGAGGACACGACTGATGAAGGTGGTCATTCTCGCGGGCGGCCTCGGCACCAGGCTATCCGAGGAGACAAGCGTTCGACCGAAGCCGATGGCCGAGATCGGCGACAAACCGATTCTCTGGCACATCATGAAGATGTACAGCCACTACGGCTTCAACGAGTTCGTTATCTGCCTGGGCTACAAGGGCTACATGATCAAGGAGTACTTCTCCAACTACTTCCTGCACAACTGCGACGTGACTTTCGATATGCGTACCAACGAACTCGCGGTGCATCAGAACGTCAATGAGCCCTGGAAAGTGACGCTCGTCGACACGGGCGCAGAGACGATGACGGGTGGTCGCGTTCGGCGGATCCGCTCGTACGTCGATGGCGAGCGGTTCATGCTGACGTACGGGGACGGGGTCGCCGACGTGGACATCGCCGCTCTCGTGAAGTTCCACGCAGAGCAGGGCAAGACGGCCACGCTCACTGCGGTCCAGCCGCTCGGGCGGTTCGGCGCGCTCGATGTCGAGGGGGACGCCGTGACCGCCTTCCGTGAGAAGCCGCTCGGCGACGGCGACTGGATCAACGGCGGATTCATGGTGCTCGAGCCGACCGTCTTCGATCGTATCGAAGCGGATTCCACGACCCTCGAGCAGTACCCCCTGCAGTCGCTGGCACACGATGGCGAGCTCGCCGCGTTCAAGCACACCGGTTTCTGGCAGCCGATGGATACCCTCCGGGACAAGACGCTGCTTGAGAAGCTCTGGGTGTCTGGCGAGGCGCCCTGGAAGGTGTGGTAAGCGTGCAGCCGTCGCTGTTCGGCGGCGCGTTCGCCGGCCGACGCATCCTGATCACCGGCCATACAGGGTTCAAGGGTTCCTGGCTGGCGGAGTGGCTGCTCGGGCTGGGCGCGATCGTCTCCGGCTACGCGCTCGAGCCGCCCACGCTGCCAAGCCTGTTCGAGGAACTCGGGCTCGCGGATCGTGTCGACCATGTCATCGGGGACGTTCGCGATCTGGCGCACCTGCGCACGGTGCTGCAGGACGCCCGCCCGGAGTTCGTCTTCCATCTCGCTGCACAGCCGCTCGTGCGTCTGTCGTACGACGAGCCGGTGGCGACCTACGACACTAACGTGATGGGCACGGTGAACCTGCTAGAGGCGGTTCGCGCGTGTCCGAGCGTTCGTGTGGTCATCGTCGTGACCTCGGACAAGTGCTACGAGAACCACGAGACGGGCCAGGCGTACCGCGAAGGCGACGCGATGGGCGGCTACGATCCATATTCGTCGTCCAAGGGCTGCGCTGAGCTTGTGACCGCTGCCTACCGGCGCTCCTTCTTCGGTCCCGACGCCAGCGCGAGTGTCGCGACGGTGCGCGCCGGCAACGTCATCGGCGGCGGCGACTGGGCGCTCGACCGTATCGTTCCCGACTGTGTTCGCGCACTCGAGGCGGGGGAGGCGATCGTCGTGCGAAACCCCGACTCGGTCCGTCCCTGGCAGCACGTGCTTGAACCGCTGGCAGGCTACCTGCACCTCGCGTCCCGCATGTATGCCGAAGGGCATGCGCTGGCAGGCGCCTGGAACTTCGGTCCGGACGAGCAAAGCACGGTCCGGGTGCGTGAGGTCGTGGAGTCCATCATTGCAGGGTGGGGTTCCGGCTCCTGGATCGGGCCCGAGTCCGCCGAGGGCCAGCCGCACGAGGCGAGGCTGCTCGCGCTCGATATCAAGAAGGCAAAGACGCAACTCGGCTGGCGACCGCTCTACGACGCGAGGCGGACGCTCGGCGCGACCGCCTCGTGGTATTCTGCCCGACACACTGGCGCGGAAGTGCGCGCCCTTGTCGACGCCGACATCGGCGCGTATCAAGAAGCCGCCGTGCGCGCGAACGCCGCGTGGGCGCGGTCCGGCGGGACCACATCGGAAAGCGAGTCTGAGACGTGAGTGACAAAGCGCGCGCGCAGCAGTTGCGCGATGAGATCCTGGCCAAGGTGGCCGAGTACTACGAGGCAGCTTTCGCCGGGCAGGAGCGCTTCGAACCGGGCTCGTCGCGCGTCCCGTACGCGGGACGAGTCTTCGACGAGCGCGAGATCGTGACGCTCGTCGACTCCTCTCTCGACTTCTGGCTCACCTACGGACGCTTCTCAAAGCGGTTCGAGGAGGAGCTTGGCGCGTTTCTCGGCCTGGACTACTGCTACCTGGTCAACTCCGGCTCGTCGGCCAATCTGCTGGCCTTCGCGGCGCTCACGTCACCGTCGCTCGGTACGCGGCGCATCGAGCGCGGGGACGAGGTCGTCACGGTTGCCGCGGGCTTCCCCACCACGATCGCGCCGATCGTGCAGTACGGTGCGGTGCCGGTGTTCGTGGATGTCGTTCTCGAGACCGGCAACGTGGACGTGACCATGCTCGAGGCCGCGTTGTCGCCGAAGACCAAGGCTGTGATGCTTGCGCATACACTCGGCAACACGTTCGATATCGACGCGGTCGTCGCGTTTTGCGAGAAGCACGGCCTGTGGTTCGTCGAGGACAACTGCGATGCGCTCGGCTCGAAGTACCGAGGGCGCCAGACCGGCACGTTCGGCCACATCGGCACGTCGAGCTTCTATCCGCCGCACCACATGACGATGGGCGAGGGCGGCGCTGTCTACACGAACGATGAGGAACTGGCGGCGATCCTGCTGGCGATGCGTGACTGGGGACGCGACTGCATCTGCCCCTCGGGCGTGGACAATCGCTGCGGCAAGCGTTTCAGCCAGCAGTTCGGCACGCTGCCGCTTGGCTACGACCACAAGTACGTGTACTCCGAGTTCGGCTACAACCTGAAGGTGTCCGACATGCAGGCGGCCGTCGGGGTGGAGCAGTTGGCGAAGCTTCCGGGTTTTGTGGAGGCGCGCCGTTGCAACTTCGACCGGCTCACGGAACTGCTGAAGCCGGTGGAAGATTCCTTGATCCTGCCGGTGGCGACCGAGGGCGCCGAACCGAGCTGGTTCGGCTACCTGATGACGGTGCGGGAGGGCAGCGGCGTAACGCGCGATGAGCTCGTGGCGGCGCTTGAGCGGGCACGGGTGCAGACGCGGATGCTCTTCGGCGGCAACATGCTCAGGCAGCCGTGCTTCGATGAGATGCGCGAGAGCGGCGAGGGCTACCGCGTTGTTGGCGAGCTTGCGAACACCGACCGCATAATGACCGACGCCTTCTGGATCGGTGTGTATCCGGGGATGACCGACGAGATGCTGGTGCACATGGCCAAGACCATTCGCGGAACGATACGTGGCTAGCGCTGTGAATCCGCTGCGTGCAGACCTCGACGCGATCCTGGCCGCTGGCGGGGACATGTGGGATGACCTGCGTGGCGCCCGCTTGTTCGTCACGGGCGGTACGGGGTTCTTTGGCTGCTGGATGCTCGAGAGCCTACTGCACCTCAACGACGTTCTTGACCTAGGCGCCACCGCGGTGGTTCTCTCCCGAGATCCGGGACGGTTTGCGAGGAAGGCGCCCCACCTGGCCGGACATCCTGCAGTCTCCATGGTGCAGGGGCGGATCCACGACTTTGACTCGCCAGGCGGACGGTTCACGCATGTGCTGCACATGGCGACCGAGACCAACACCGATCAGGCCGGGCCCCGCCCGTCGGAGTACTTCGATGCGTCGGTCGACGGCACCCGGCGGGTGCTGGACTTCGCGGTGTCAGCGGGCGTTGGGCAGCTGCTGTTCACGAGTTCGGGTGCCGTGTACGGTCCGCAGCCGCCCGACTGCGCCCGCATCTCCGAGGAACAGACACTCGCGCCGGCGCCCGAGAGCCTCGCAGCGGCGTACGGTCACGGAAAGCGGGCTGCCGAATTCCTGTGCTGCGCGGCTTACGAGGAGCGTGGAATCGAAGCGAAGATCGCACGATGCTTCGCATTCGTCGGTCCGTATCTCCCGCTCGACTCCGGCTTCGCCATCGGCATCTTCATCGGTGACGCGCTCGCCGGCCGACCGATCCGCGTGAGCAGCGACGGCTCGGCAGTACGTTCGTACCTGTATGCGGCCGACCTCGCCACATGGCTGTGGGCGATTCTACTGCGGGGCGAGCCCGCGAGACCGTACAACGTCGGCTCTCAGAGTGAGACGAGCATCGCGGCGGTCGCGGACGCTGTCGCGTGCGTGATCGGCGGGACGCAGGTCGTGGTAGAGGGTGACACAGGTCCTCGCTCGATCAGGTCGCGCTACGTGCCGGACGTGACACGCGCCATGACTGAACTCGGGCTGCGGGAAACGGTGCCGCTCGAGATGGCCATCGAGCGCACGGCCGCATGGCATCGCGTCGCCGGTAGCTGAGGACGGGAGTAGGGAATCGCGATGAACGTTGCCGAGTATGTCTTCGAGCGCCTTGCCAAGGAGGGCGTCAAGGACGTGTTCATGGTGTCGGGCGGCGGCATCATGTACCTCGTCGACGCTCTTGGAGGGAGATCGGACGTCCGCTATTGGTGCAACCATCACGAGCAGGCAAGCGCGATTGCTGCCGAGGCCTACGCGCGTGTGACGGGTGGGCTCGGCGTGTGTCTCGTGACCACCGGTCCCGGGAGCACGAATGCGCTCTCGGCCATCGCTGGAGCGTGGGTCGATTCGATTCCTGTGCTGGTGATCTCAGGTCAGGTTCGGACCGATCTTATCGCCGACTATACGACGCATCGGCAGATCGGCCCCCAAGAGATCGATATCGTGAGTATGGCTGCTCCGGTGACCAAATATGCAAAGACGGTCGTTCGGGCTGAGGATGTTCCCGAGGAGTTGGAGACCGCGATCAGCCTGGCTACCTCCGGGCGCCCCGGCCCGGTGTGGCTCAACATACCGCTCGACGTACAGAGCGCCGAGATCGACGACGAGCGCCTACGGCGCGCCTCTTTCGGCGAGAACCTCGGCAGTGGTGCGGCATCGGGCCGGATCTTGGACGTAGCGCCAGCATGGGAGATGATCGCCGAGGCGAAGCGGCCCGTAATCGTGTGCGGTTCCGGCGTCCGCCTCGCGGGCGCGGCGGGTACTCTCAGGCGATTGGTGGAGCACCTGGATTGTCCCATGGTGGCCACCATCGGCGGCATGGACCTCCTCGAGGAGGTCCATCCGCTCTACATGGGCCGGTTCGGTCCCACGGGGCAGCGTCGTGCGAACTTCGCGCTACAGAATGCTGACCTGCTTCTGTGCCTCGGTGCGAGCATGTCGATCGCTGCTGTAGGTTTTGACACGAGGCGCTTCGCCCCTCAGGCGAGGCGGATCATGGTGAACGTCGATCCGTCAGAACTTCAGAAGCCCCATTTCCCAGTCGACCTTGGCATCGCTACGGACGTCGAGGCGTTCATGCTCGCGCTGCTGGGGGAACCGCTGCCGGCGTTGGCCCGCGATTCCGAGTGGGTGGAGGCGTGCCAGGAATGGAAGCGGATGTTCCCACTTGTGTCCGAGGATTACCTGGCCGACCCCGATCACGTCAACAGCTATGTGCTGGCGAACCGAATATCGGAGCACATGGGGCCGGATGAGGTGATCGTGACGGGCAACGGGATGGACGCCGTGTCGGTCTTCCACTCGTTCGCACCGAAGCCCGGTCAGCGCATGCTGGCCAACAGCAACTACGGAGCTATGGGGTGGGACCTGCCTGCCGCAGTGGGCGCATGCGTGGCACGCGACAACGCACGCACCGTGTTGATGACGGGCGACGGCAGCATCCAGATGAACATCCAGGAGTTGCTGACGATTGGCCACAGCCGTCTGAACCTGAAGATCTTCGTTATCAACAACGGCGGGTATGAGTCGATCCGGGCGACCAGAATAGCTTCTTTGATGGGCGGTTCGTCGGCTGTGAGGCATGTTCGGGCGTCAGCAACCCGGACTTCGCGTCGCTAGCCCACGCGTACGGACTGAAGTATCGGTACCTTCGCACGAATGCCGACATCGAGACCGCGCTTGCCGAGTGCATGGAGGACTGCGATCCGTGGCTATGCGAAGCCAACGTGTCATTCCTGCAGGAGAAATCGCCGAAGATAACGTCGCGCCGACGTGACGACGGAACGTTCGAGTCATGCTCGCTGGACGATCAGTACCCGTTCCTGCCGCGTGAGCAGCGGCAGGAAGTAATGGGACGATTCGCAGACAGGTAGAGTGATCAGGCGAAGAGAATGCAGCGCATCGGGTCGTCCCGCCGGACTCCGGAGGTGCGACTACAACACTGCTATCATACGTAGAACGTGTTCTCGAGTTGGGAGTACAGAGTGCTTGACCGGGCATCGATTCTAGTAACAGGGGGCACGGGTTCGTTTGGGAAGGCGTTCGTGGCGCGAGTGCTGGAGCGCTACCCGACTATCCAGCGCCTCGTGGTCTTCTCGCGCGACGAACTAAAGCAGCATGAGATGTCTCAGCTGTACCCTCGCGAGAAGTACCCGCAGGTCCGATTCTTCATCGGCGACGTGCGGGACAAGGAACGGCTGTGGCGTGCGCTTGAGGGCATCGACGTGGTCGTGCATGCGGCAGCGCTCAAGCACGTGCCCGTCTGCGAGTACAACCCGTTCGAGGCCATCAAGACGAACGTCTCGGTGCGCAGAACGTCATCGAGGCAGCCATCGACCGCGGGGTGAAGCGGGTCGTAGCACTCTCGACCGACAAGGCTGCGGCGCCCATCAACCTGTACGGTGCCACGAAGCTGCGAGCGACAAGCTGTTCATCGCCGCCAACAACTTCAGGGGCGCGACACGACATCCGGTTCTCGGTCGTGCGTTACGGCAACGTCATGGGCAGTCCGAGGTAGCGTGATCCCGTTCTTCCTCGAGCAGCGACGACGTTGGTGTCGCTTCCCATCACCGACGAGCGTATGACGCGCTTC
Source organism: uncultured Actinomycetes bacterium (assembly GCA_963700295.1). GTDB lineage: Bacteria > Actinomycetota > Coriobacteriia > Anaerosomatales > Anaerosomataceae > UBA6100. Next base: position 9,924 of record CAVOWY010000008.1, read on the forward strand.
AACATCACCCTGGAAGAGGGCGTCGGACCTCGTGTTGTACGCGCTCGAGAACATGTGGGGCGGCGAGATGTTCGTGCCGAAGATCCCGAGCTATCGCATCATGGATGTGGCCGAAGCGGTCGCCCCAGGACGCGAACGCCGAATCTGCGGCATCAGGCCCGGTGAGAAGCTGCACGAGGAGATGATCACCGAGACCGACGCTCTGTCCACAATTGAGCTCGACGACAAGTACGTGCATCTTGCCATCCGTCTACCGTTGGGACCGTCGAGGATTTTCTCGCTGAGTTCAACGGGCGGATGTGTGACCCTGGATTTCGCTACAGCAGTGGTGAGAACTCGGAATGGCTGAGCGTGGATCAGCTTCGTGCGCTCATCAGGGAGCACATCGACCCAACGTTCTCCCCGTAGCCGTTTGGCTTTGTCGGCATTTTGGGGTGAACGGCGAGTCATCCCTGTGGACGGCGGGTGGATCGCATGGTAGTCGGCATCCCTCCTGGAGGATCACGATGATTCCCTACGGGCACCAGTGGCTCACGGAACAGGATATCGAAGCGGTCATCGAGGTCCTCCGTTCTGAGTTCATCACCCAGGGGCCTGCGGTGGGCCGCTTCGAGGGCATCGTGGCTGAGTACTGCGGCGCGAAGCACGCGATCGCGGTCTCAAGCGCCACCGCGGCTCTGCACCTCGCGTGTCTGTCCCTCGGGCTGGACGAAGACGGGCTGCTCTGGACCTCGCCCAACACCTTTGTGGCGTCGGCGAACTGCGGCCGGTACTGCGGGGCCCAGGTCGACTTCGTAGACATCGATCCCCGGACGCTCAACATGGACATCGACGCGCTCGCGCAGAAGCTCGAGAAGGCGCGACGCGAGCGGCGGTTGCCGAGCGTTGTGGTCCCCGTCCACTTCGCCGGCCTGTCATGCGATATGCGCCGAATCGATGAGCTGGCGTCCGAGTACGGGTTCAAAGTGCTCGAGGACGCCTCCCACGCGATCGGTGGGCGGTATCTGAACACTCCGGTGGGGAGCTGTCAGTACTCAGCTGCGACCGTCTTCAGCTTCCACCCCGTCAAGATCATCACAACCGGCGAGGGCGGAATGGTGCTGACCAACGACGATGCCTTAGCGGAGCGGGTCAGGCTCCTGAGAACACACGGCATCACTCGGGATCCGGCCCGTTTGCAGTCGGAGAGTGAGGGTCCTTGGTACTACGAGCAAGTCGAGCTCGGCTTCAATTACCGCATCACGGATATCCAGTGCGCATTGGGCGCCAGCCAGATGGCGCGCGTGGACGAGTTGGTGAATCGCCGTAACGAACTTGCAGACCGGTACGACGAGTTGCTTGCTGGTCTCCCGGTCCGCCGCGCGCCGAGGGCCGCCGATGCATACTCCGCGTTTCATCTGTACGTCATCGGACTCGACGTGACTTCACATGGAGTCACCCGTGGTGACGTGGTGAAGGCGATGCACGACCACGGAGTCGGTGTGCAGGTGCACTACATCCCGGTGCACCTTCAGCCCTACTACAGGGCACTCGGCCACCGCCCCGGTGACTTCCCAAACGCTGAAGACTACTATGCCAGGTGTCTGAGTCTCCCGCTGTTTCCCCAGCTCACGGGGTCGCAGCAAGATCACATAGTCGAGGCGCTTGCCTCGGCCCTGAGGTAAGCGCCTTGGGAGCGAGCGATTCGTCACTGAGCGTCGTGTTCCGCGTGGAGGCTGACGCCGTCATCGGCGGGGGCCACCTGATGCGCTGCCTCACGCTTGCGAACGAATGCCGATCGCGCGGTTGGCGAACGACGTTCGCGGTCTCGGCGCTCCCCGAGCGCTTCTGGAGGCTCGTGGTCGATGCCGGGCACGGGATCGTCGTGCTTCCAGAAGACCGCGCAGTGCCCGGTTCTGCGGGGGCCGCAGCGATAGCGGGCGACCAAGAAGACGACGCCGGCGCCACGGAGGGTCTTCTCGCTGATGAATCTGCTGACTGGATCGTGGTCGACCACTATGGTCTCGACGAACCATGGGAGCGACGGGTCCGGCGGGCGGCCCGTCGGCTGCTCGTGATCGACGACCTGGGCCGCAATCACGAGTGTGATCTCCTTCTGGACCAGAACTACCATGCCGATAGTGCTTCTCGCTATGGGGCGCACGAGCGTGCTGGTCGTCGTTCCCTGCTCGGTCCCGCCTACGCCTTGCTCCGGCCCGGCTTCTACGTCGATGTGCCTCAAGATCCGCGGGGCGGAGTACTTCGGCGGATCCTCGTGAGCTTCGGCGCCAGCGATCCGACGGGGGAGACCGCCAAGTCGATCGAGGCGCTGCTTTCGTTTCCCCGGGGGCAGTTCGAAGCGGACGTGCTCGCTGACCCATCTCGACTGTCTGCCACGGTAGTCTCGCAGCTTCGCTCGCAGACCGACGTCCGCCTTCGCGCATGGGTCGATGATCCTGCGCCGCTGATGCGGGCTGCAGATCTGGCGATCGGAGCAGGCGGCGCAACCGCGTGGGAGCGCTGCGCGTGTGGGCTGCCCGCGCTCGTCATCACCGTTGCCGAGAATCAGCGTCCGTCCATGGCGGCGCTCGCGGAGCAGGGTTCGATCGTGTTGCTCGGCGAGGCTGCGTCAGTCACCGCGCGCCAGATCTCACGTGTCTTGCATGATTTCCTGGCTGACCCGCATCGGTTGCGCGCGATGAGCGAGCGGGCGCTGCAGCTGGGCATCGCCGAGAAGCCGGGCGCTGCATCCGTTGCCGACACCATGCTGGCGCTGTCATGACACGGTACGCGCTGCGGGACATGCGCGAGGATGACCTTCCGCTCGTTCTCTCCTGGCGCAACGAGCGCCGCGTCAGCGAGTTCATGTTCACCGGCCACGAGATCGCCTGGGACGAGCACGTGGCATGGTTCCGCAGGATGGGCGCGGATTCCAACGCCGCCCAGCTGGTCTTCGAGATCGACGGTCACCCCGTCGGAGTCGTGGGATTCACGGGGCTCGGCGATCCGGGAGGCGTGGCGTCTTGGGGCTTCTACATCGGCGATGATACGGCGCCGAAAGGATCGGGGTCGCGAATGCTCGCATTCGCACTCGACCACGTGTTTGCGCTGCCTGGCATTGTCGCGCTCGATTCGGAAGTCATCGCGGCCAACCGGGCATCGAGAAGGGCGCACGAGCGGCTGGGCTTCAGGAACGTCGGGTTGATGCAGCATTCTCAGGAAGGTTCCGGCGATACCGAGGTCGTCGTGTACGCTATCACAGCGAACGAGTGGCGGATCCGGCGACGAGGCGTTCTGGGGACGCTCTTCGAGGACGCAGGAGGTGGACCAGAGTGATGAGGCGCAGCCAGCCTATTCGGATGGGATCACGCGAGATCGGGGCGGACAGGCCGTTGCTGGTAGCGGAGATGTCGGCGAATCACAACCATTCACTCGACCGCGCGCTCGCCCTCGTTGACGCCGCCGCCGACGCGGGGGCAGACGCCATCAAGCTGCAGACTCTGCGCCCGGAGGGTATCACGCTTGACAGCGACTCGCAGGACTTCGTGATCGACGACGGGAAGAGTCTCTGGAACGGTCGGCGCCTGTACGAGCTCTACCAGGACGCCACAACGCCCTGGGAGTGGCATCGTGCGATCTTCGATCGCGCGGCAGAGCGCGAGATCGAGTGCTTCAGCGCGCCCTTCGACGAGGGCGCGGTGGACTTCCTTGAGCAACTGGACTGCCCGGTCTACAAGATCGCATCCTTCGAGATCGTCCACATTCCGCTGCTCCGCAAGGTCGCACGGACTGGCAAGCCCGTGATCATCTCCACGGGCATGTCAAGCGCCGGGGAGATCGACGAGGCGGTTCGAACCGTTCGCGCCGAGGGCAACGACAAGATCGTGCTCCTCAAGTGCACGAGCACCTATCCGGCCGACCCCAGGGGACACGAACCTCGAGACCATACCTCACATGGCACAGTTGTTCGGATGCCCGGTGGGCCTCTCGGACCACACCCTCGGTGTCGGCGCGGCGCTCGCATCGGTCGCCCTCGGCGCCTGTCTCGTGGAGAAGCACTTCACACTTTCGCGTGCTGACGGGGGCGTCGACTCCGCCTTCTCGATCGAGCCGGCCGAGCTCAGTGTGCTCGCTCGTGAGATGCGCAGTGCACGGCAGGCACTGGGCTCTGTGCACTACGGTCCTTCGGTGGGAGAGGAGCGGTCGCTGCAGTTCAGGCGCTCACTGTACATCTCGAAGGACGTGCGGGCGGGCGAGACACTCACCGCCGAGAACCTCGCCGTGGTCAGGCCCGGCTACGGTCTTCACCCTCGCTACTACGATCAGCTGCTCGGACGCGCCGTGCGATGCGATGCAGAGGCAGGAACGGCTGTGACCTGGGGCCTCATCAGTGGTTAGCCTGCGTCGTCGGGCTGATCGTCGTCGAAGTTGATGCGTCTCCCTCTCGACAACGAGCGGTCTGCGCTGAGTACTTGCGTATGGATGGCGCCTACGTACTCGCCGACGATGCCCAGGAAGAGCAGCTGCACGGAGGCGAAGAAGAACAGCCCTACCACCAGCGGCGCGATGCCCACGGAGATCTGGTTCCAGTAGAGCAGCTTGTAGACAAGGTAGGCGAGACCGACGAGCAGGTGACCACGGAGCCGAAGAAGCCCATCATGGTCGCCAGCCGCAGGGGCACCTTGGAATGGCTCGTGACGCCCAGCATCGCCAGGTCGTAGAGCGTGTAGAAGTTGTTCTTGGTGATGCCGCTCTTCCGCTTGGGTTGGTGGTATGGGATGCGTGCGATGCGGTAGCCGAACTCCGAGATCAGTCCGCGCATGTACGGGTAGGGATCGTCGAGGCCCTGAACTGCTCGACGAACTCGCGGTCGTAGAGTCCAAAGCCCGTGACGTGCTCGATAAGATCGACATCGGCGAGTCGGCGCACGAAGCTGTAGTAGGTGCTGCGCAGGGCGTAGATGAGCCTGGACTCGTCGCTCGCGGTCTTCTGGCCGAGGACGATCTTGAAGCCGGCCTCCCACTGGTCGATGAACTCGGAGATGAGCTCGGGGGGGTCCTGCAGGTCGGAGGACATCGAGACCACGGCGTCGCCGCGGGCCTGCAGCAACGCGTGGAAGGGTGACGCGTCTGGCCGAAGTTGCGCATGTTGAGGATGACCTTGACCCGAGGGTCCGCCGCCGCGAGGGCCCTCAGGGCTCCTGGGTCGCATCGGTTGACGCGTTGTCGATGAAGATGTGCTCGTAGTCGTACTCGGGCTTTTGCGCCAATGCCTGCTTGACTCGCTGATACAACTCGTCGACGTTGCCCTCTTCGTTGAAACACGGGGTGACGATACTGAGCAGCTTCTTGGGCATCTGGGGCACACCTGTCACTCGTTGCGCACGGGATCCATCGCCCCGTTTGCACATGGCCGGAGTATCACTCCGCGTGGCTCAGGTCGGTGTTCAGATTATACTGAGGCGGCGAACTCGCGCTACCCTGCATGCCGTACCCGTGGGCGTACGCCTATCGCGGTATCCACGAACCACAGGAGTCGATGACGTGCGAGTCCCGGAGCGGCGTGTAGCTGACGACACTGTGAGCGCCGACTCGCGCTTGGCGCGACTGTGGGGACTGCACGGCGACAAGCTGCGCTACCTCATCGTGGGCGGCTGGAACACCCTCTTCGGCTACCTGCTGTTCCTGGCGCTACTCGCCGTCCTAGGGCCGTCGCTGCGCACGCTGGAGTCTTCCTCGGTTGCGCTCCTCCAGTGGGTGGGCAAGGAATTTTACCTCATCGTTGGCTGGGTCGGCTGGGTGTTCTCGGTGGTCCAGAGCACGGTGACGATGAAGTACCTGGTCTTTCGCAAGCCGGGCAGGCTCTGGCGGCAGGTACTGCGCGCCTACTTCGTCTACCTTCCCGCTCAGTTCCTGGGCACGGCGATCCTCTGGTTCATGGTACGGATCGTGGGGTTGACGCCGCCGCTCGGTTCGCTCGCTACCATCGGGGTCACCACGGTGTTCAGCTACCTCGGCCACAAGTACTTCACGTTCAAGACGCCGCTCGAGGTCGGGGAGGTCACCGAGGGCATCCTCGACCCGCTCGATGGGTCGACCGTTGACTCTACGTGACAGTGCTCCAGGCGGCGCCTTCCGTGGATGCCGTCTGTGATAGTGTTTCGCATGTGCGACCGGCCGGATCGGCCAGACGATGCAGACACCGAAGGGTTCCCCGCGATGCGAGCTTCTGCGACCGAGACTTCGACCGACCTCCGGCGTGCGCGCCGGTTGGACGTGATCGCGTATGTCGCAGTCGCACTGGTCGCCATAGCCATCGGCGGGCACCTGCTCGACTTCTGGGCACAGGGCATCAGCACGCCGAGCAACTACGCGGGCGACTCGCTGCTGACGTCGATGTCGATCAAAGGGATCATCGACAACGGTCAGCACTACACCAACCCCTACCTGGCCGCACCGGGCGAGGCCGAGCTGTTCGACTTTCCGGGCGCTGATGGCTTCTTTCTCCTCGAGCTGTGGGTCCTGTCGCTGTTCACATCCGACTTCGCCGTCGTGCTCAATGTGTGGGTCTGGCTCGGGTATCCGCTCATAGCGCTCGCTGCGATGTGGGCGCTGCGCCGGATGGGACTCGGTCGTCCGTCGTCGGCAGTCTTCGCACTCTTGTATGCGTGCATCCCGTTCCACCAGGTACGAATCAACGGCCACCAAAGCCTGAGCCTGTTCTTTGTGATCCCGCTGGCCATCGCGCTCATCGTGACGGTCATCCTCGACCTCAGGCCCCACGACGAACGACCCCGGCGCCGCCGGTTTCTGGGGATTCCGCTGTGGGGCTGGTTCGTCGTCCTGCTCCTGGGTTCCTGCGGCGTGTACTACGCGTACTTCGGCATCGTGCTTGCGTTCGTGGCCGGCGTGGTGGCCGCATGGGCAACGCGCGATGTGCGACGACTTGTACCTGCCCTCGCTGTGGTGGCCGCCACTGCGGCCATCGTCGTCGCGCAGGTCGTTCCGTCGTACGTCTACTGGAGCCAGCAAGGCGCAAACAGCCTTGCGGAGTTTCGGAACCCCATCTCGGCTGACTTCTTCGGCCTGCGCATGACGAACCTGGTGTTCCCCACGCTCGGTCATCGCTTCGCGCCATTCGCCGAGGCCAAAGAGTACCTGCGGCAGTCGTTCGGGCTCATCAGCGAGACAAGCCTGGGCATCGCGTACGACTCGTCGCTTGGCCTCGTAGGCACCGGCGGCTTCGTCCTTCTGCTGTTCTGGATCCTCACCGCGGCGTTCAGGCCTCCGTCAAAGTCCAAAGAGGCCATTCCCGCCAAGCTCGCACTCCTTGGCACGACGGCCTTCCTGCTCGCCACGGTGGGCGGTGTTGGCGCGGTGGTCGCATACCTCGGCTTCCCGCAGATCCGGGCGTACGATCGCATCACACCGTACATAGCCTTCATCAGCCTGGCGGCCGGTGCCTGGCTGGTGGACGCGGTGATCAAGAGGATGCTCGGCCGAGAGGGTCGGTTGTCGCACACTGCCCGCACTGCCATCGTCGTCGGCTGCCTTGGACTGCTGCTGGTTTTCGGCCTTTGGGACCAGACCACGCCGGTCACAACGCCGGATTACGCCACGATTCGGCCCTCGTTCGAGAGTGACAGGGCCTTCGTTGGTGAGGTCGAGGCATCGCTCCCCACCGGTTCGATGGTCTTCCAGGTTCCGTACGTCAGCTTCCCCGAGGGCGTGCCGGTCGAAGGTACGAGCGCGTACGACCCGCTGCGCATGTACCTTCACTCCGAATCCACGCACTGGAGTGCGGCGGCCTTCATGGAACGCTCCGACGCGAAGTGGCAGAAGCGGGTCGCCGGGCTTGCGGTCCCCGCGATGACCGCCGCGCTGGTTGACGCGGGGTTCCGAGGTATCGTGGTCGACCGCGACGGCTACGAGGACGCGGGAGCGGCCATCGAGGCAGATATCTCGAGCGGGTCGAGTGGTGAGCCGATCGTGAGTCCGGATGGACGCTTCGCCTTCTACCGCCTGGACGGCTGACAGCGGCGCGATAGGCCCTGAGCGGAGTGGCAGAGGGCCGGCACCGATCGGTCCGGAGTCCTGAACACCGCTACCGGACCGTTTCCCTCGCCGATACCAGGCCCCGCTGCTTCTAGGTATACTGTCTGAGCCGAGCGAGCCGCAGTGCTGCTGCGGTCGTCGGAACCACTACTGGGCGTGTTGGAGGCAGCATGATTCCCGTCTACAAACCATCGCTGGGCGCCAAGGAGCAGGAATACGTGTCGGACGCGGTGGCCTCTACGTGGATCTCATCGAAGGGGGCGTACCTCGAGCGGTTCGAGACGGGCTTCGCGGAGTTCGTGGGAGCGCTTCACGGTGTCGCCACGTGCAACGGCACGGTCTCTCTGCACCTGATTCTGGAGGCCCTGGGGGTGGGGGCGGGAGATGAGATCATCGTGCCCACGCTCACCTATGTTGCCTCGGTCAACGCCATAACCTACACCGGCGCCACGCCGGTCTTCGTCGATTCGGATCCCGAGTACTGGAACCTTGATCCGGCTGACGTGGAGGCCAAGATCACCCCGCGGACGAAGGCGATCATGGTCGTACACCTGTACGGCCACCCGGCCGACATGGACCCGATTCTCGAGATTGCCTCGCAGCACGGGATCGCGGTCATCGAGGATGCGGCTGAGGCACATGGCGCACTCTACCGCGGCCGGAAGATCGGCGCGATGGGGCTCGCGGGGTCGTACTCGTTCTTCGGCAACAAGATCATCACCACCGGTGAGGGCGGCATGGTGGTCTGCAACGATGTCGAGTTCGCCGAGCGCTGCCGCCATCTCCGCGGTCAGGGGGTGTCCGCTACCAAGACGTACTGGCACGACGTGGTGGGCTACAACTACCGCATGACGAACCTCGCCGCGGCGATCGGCGTGGCACAGCTCGAGCGCGTGGACGAGGTCATCGAGGCGAAACGGCGCATCGCCGCTCGCTACTGCGCGAACCTCGCCGATGTCGAGGGGGTTACGCTTCCGCCCGAGATGCCATGGGCCCGGAGTGTGTACTGGATGGTGTCCATCCTCGTCGAGCCGTCACTGCGCGACCCGCTCATGGCCCACCTGAAGGTTCTCGGGATCGAGACCCGACCGTTCTTCTATCCGGCACACACGCTTCCGATGTACGAGACAGAGGAGCGCTTCCCGGTTGCCGAGCGGCTTGGGGCATCCGGTATCAATCTGCCATCGTTCCCCGATCTGACGGACGCCGAGATCGACGAGGTCTGCGCCGGCGTACGTGAGTTCATGGCGCAGGCGGCGCCCGGCCGATGAGCGACGTCGTCATCCTCGGCGCTGGTGGGCTGGCCCGTGAGGTCGCGGAATACGTGCAGGCGATGGCCGGCGGATACCGAGTTGTGGGATTCATCGACGCCGACGCTTCGCGCGCTGGCGAGGTACTCAACGGAGTGTCGATCCTCGGCACGCTTGACGCGCTGCCGGCTGGCCGGCCACTGTTCGGCGTCGCGGGAGCGGGAAACATCATCCCCCGGCGTGGGCAGATCGGCGAGCTTCAAGCCGTCGGCCTCGCGCCGCTTCTGGTCGTACATCCCACGGCGGTCATCATGCCCTCGGCGACGGTCGGGCCCGGTTCCATCGTAGCGCCTACCGCCGTGGTGAGCTCGAACGCCACGCTAGGGTCTCACGTGTTGGTGAACTACGGCGCGACCGTCGGACACGACGTGCGCATCGGCGAGTGCGTAGTCGTGGGCCCCGGATGTCGGGTGTCCGGTTGGGTGACACTCGAGGACGACGTCTATCTCGGCGCCGGCTCGATCGTGCTCCCCAGCCTCACCATTGGCCGCGGCGCGGTGGTCGGCGCTGGCGCAGTGGTCACGAAAGATGTGCCGGCCGGCACGACTGTCATCGGGATTCCCGCCCGCCCACGCTGAGTCGCGGCCTTCATCCGCCGTGCGTCGCGCTGATCTCCGCGAGCTGGCATGAGACAGGGAGTAGACGAACATGAGTGAACAAAGGCCCGCGCTGCACGCGGTCATCCTCGCCGGTGGCAGCGGTTCGAGATTCTGGCCGCTTTCGCGGGAGATGAACCCGAAGCAGATGCTGTCTATCTTCGGGGGCATCAGCCTGATGGCGCGTGCCGTTCACCGGATCATGCCCTATACCGCCCCCGACGCCGTGCACGTCGTGACCGGTGAGCGATTGTTCGACGAACTCCGCAACCACCTTATCGCGCACCAGGAGCTGTCGCATCTCTCGATCGACTACATGGTCGAGCCGCTCGCACGGAACACGGCGCCGGCAGTGGCGCTCGCCGCCGCGGTGCTCGTTCGCCGCGACCCGGACGCGATCATGATGATGCTGCCGTCAGACCATCTCCTCGAGGATGGCGAGATATGGCGCAACACCATCGACGCCGCTACGGGTCTGGCCGCCGAAGGACAGATGGTGACCATCGGGCTCAAGCCGTCGCGGCCGGAGACCGGCTACGGCTACATCCATGCCGGCGACGAGATTCCGGGCAGCACCGTCGGCGTGGTCTCGGGACACGCGGTCGCCGCGTTCATCGAGAAGCCGGACGCCCCCACCGCGGCGCGCTTCGTGGAGGAGGGCGGCTACCTCTGGAACTCGGGCATGCTCGTTGCCAAGGCATCCGTGATCCTCGAGGAGCTCAGGCGTGCCGGCGACGCAGCGCGCACTCCCGAGTCCGCCGATGGCCGTCGCATCGCCGATGTCGCCGAGCAACTGGCGGGCCTCGACCGCTCCGAGTGGCTTTCCGACGAGGGGAGGGAGCTCTACGGCACGCTCCCGGCAGTGCCCTTCGACAAAGCGGCGCTCGAAGTGTCCGCCAACGTTGCGGTCGTGCCGACCGATCTCGACTGGTCGGACGTTGGATCGCTGCTCTCGATCGAGAAACTCGGCGACGCCGACGACCGAGGCAACGTGCTGGTCGGGCGCGCATACGACGTGGACTCCCACGACCTGCTGGTGTACTCGCCCGATCGGCTGGTGGCGACACTCGGTCTTCAGGATGCGATTGTGATCGACACCGCTGATGCGACGCTCGTGGCCGCCAAGGACCGCGTGCAGGACGTACGGCTCATCGTCGACATGCTCAAGAAGGCAGGCGCCGAGGAGGTCAGCACTTCCCGGTCCTCTCTGCGTCCGTGGGGGAGTTGGACGCTCCTGATGAAGGGCGACGGCTTCCAGATCAAGTCCATCGATGTCCACCCCGGCAAGCGCTTGTCGGTCCAGAGCCACACCCGTCGTGCCGAGCACTGGATCGTCATCTCGGGCGAGGCACGCGTGTTGCGCGGCGACGACGAGGTCGTGCTGCGCGCCAACGAGGCGGTCTACCTGCCGCTCGGCATCGTCCATCGCCTCGAGAACTGCGGAGCCGATCCTCTGAAGGTCATCGAGGTGGCGGTGGGCGAGTACCTCGGCGAGGATGACATCGTCCGCTATTCCGACGACTTCGGCAGGTAGTACCGGCTTCCTACATCGGAAGGGTAGTACGTGAGCGCACTTACTCGGGTGGCCATCATCGACCACCTCAGCGCGGGTGGCGTCAGCCGTTTCCTCCTCGCGCTCATCACGCATATGGCCGCCCTGTATCCCGAGACCACGCTCGTCTACTACGTATCGCGCACGAACATCGAGCGCGATGACATCGAGACCAAGCTCGCCTCGTTCACCAACGTGGTGCTCCGTCCGATCGACTCCCCGATGCAGCCCCTCCCGGAGCCGCCGCCGGAGCCGGAACGCGGCCTGCTCTGGAAGGTGCCAGTCGCCGTCCTCAAGGCCGTGCCGCCGCTGCACAAGGCCTTGCTCGGAGCGCTGGTCTTCGTCAAGAACCTGAAATCGCCGCCCCCTCGAACGTGGTGGGAGTACCGGATGCCCGAAGACGTGGTCGCCGAACTCGGCGATTTCGACGTCGTGTACTTCGGCTGGCCCTACTACACCGAGCCGGTGAGCTTCCCCTCCGCGATGGTTGCGACGTTCCATGACTTCCACTACAAGCGCTTCCCGAAGTCGTACAGCGACGGACAGCTCCATGTGCTCGACACCGCCACGGCCGAGTGGCTCCGGCGCTGCCGCACGGCGGTGACCTCGACCAACTTCATCCGTGACGAGCTGAGGACGCACTATGCGGAGGCCGCACCGCCAGTGGAGGTCATCTACCTCGCCTCGTACGGATTCCATCGTCCGCAGCCGGGTGCCATCGACGAGACCCTGGAACGCCTCCGCATCAGGCGCCCGTACGCGCTCTACAGCGGGGGCAGAAGCAGCCACAAGAACGTGGCACGCATCCTTGAGGCTGTCGGCATCCTGAAGCGGCAGGGAACTCCGGTCAGTCTGGCGATCAGCGGCGCGGGAAGTGCCGATGTCGGCCTGCCTGCGCCCGCTGAACCGGCGGAGGACCCTATCCACGCGATGAACGAGGTGATCGAGCGCTACGGTCTCGTTCGCGGCGAGGACTATTACGCTCTTGGCTACGTGAGCAACGCCGATGTGGATGCGCTCACGGCCGGTGCGGACGTCGTGGTCTCTGCGTCGTTGTACGAGGCAGGCTGCGGTCCGGCGATGGACGCCTGGCTCGCCGGCGTGCCTGTGGCGATGTCGGCAATACCGCCATTCCTCGAGCAGATGGAGCGATTCGGTGTGCAGGCGTGGGTGTTCGATCCCGGTGATCCTGCGGACATTGCCGAGAAGATGCGTCTGGCTGTCTACGACGCGGAGAGGTCGGCCGAGATGACGTCGGCCTCGCTGTCCGCCTTCGAGCAGTACGGATGGGCAGACGTTGCGCACGAGTACTATCGCGTGTTCGCTGAGGCTGCGGCGGCCGGTCCCGCGCAGCGGATCCTCACGCCGCCTCCGGTCCACCACGGCCGTGCACTGCGACGCAGGCTCACAGGCTGGTTGAGGTAGCACGATGAGAGTCGCGGTCATCGCGCAGCAGGCGAGTGCGGGTGGCGGTACGCGGTTCCTGCGCCCGCTCGTTATGGCACTTGCGCGCACACAACCGGACATGCACATCACACTCTTCGTGAACACCTACGCCGCAGAGGTCTTCGGCGCGGGCGAAGGCTTCGTCGACGAGCGAATCAACGTGGTGCCTGTCGACCCCGTCATCAGCGCTCACCCGGGATGCGAGCTGGACGGACATGCGCCGGTTTCGGGCAGGCGCACGGTGCTGGAGGCCACCGGAATCAGCGATCGTCGGGCGCTGATGCACAGGACGGTCTCGGACCTGGCACGCGCCGTGGCCGGTTTCGACGTCGTGTATCTCGCCTGGCCGTTCTTCCTTCACCCTATGCTCGTGCGCCCGCCCGTGGTGGGCACGTTCCATGACTTCAACTTCAAGCACGACTTCAAGACGCTCGGCCCGCAGTTCATCGAGTTGCTTGACGCGCAGATCGGGTTTTGGCTGGACCGTTGTGAGGTGGCGGTCACCTCGGCGCAGTTCATCGCCGGAGAGCTGGCGCACTTCTACCCGACCTCCGCGAACAAGACGATGGTCGTACGGTTGTCGACGCTACTCGCAGGTGCGCCCGAGCAGATCGACTGCCATGCGCCCGAACGGCACGGCCTTCCAGCCAAGTACGTCATATGTCCGAGCAACACGTCTCGCCACAAGAACCTCGAACGACTGCTTCGGGCATACGTTGGTGTGCGGGCAGTGGGCGGGCCGCCGCTCGTCCTCATCGGCAACGGCACGCAGCTGCTGTCGGGTCTGTCCGAGGCACAGGCAGCCGACCCGACCGCCATCCGGCTGCTCGAGACCTTCAGGGCGACGGGTCTCACGCTTGGGCACGACGTGTACGCGCTCGGCTATGTGAGCGACGGCGACGCAGACGCGTTGATCGCCGGCGCGCAGCTGCTGGTCGCGCCGAGTCTGTACGAGGCTGGTTCGGGCCCGGGGCTCGACGCGTGGGCACTCGGAACCCCCGTGACGATGTCGGCGATCCCGCCGTTTCTCGAGCATCTCGAGTTCCTCGGCGTGTCTGCCAAGATGTTCGACCCTACGGATGAGGGTGCCATGTCGGGTGCGATTGTCAGCGTACTTGACGACCCCGACGCCGCAGCCGAGATGGCTGCCCGATCGAAAGTCGCGATCGGGCGGTACACATGGGCCGAAGTGGCAGCTGGCTATCGCGCGGCGTTTGAGGCGGCGATGGCCGCACACCGCGCCCGTTAGGTTTCGCCACATGCTATCGTGTCGGGGTGAATCGTCAGCCATGAAGGAGCATAGCGTGACCAAGCGAGCACTCATCACCGGTATCACCGGCCAGGACGGTTCCTATCTCGCGGAGCTGCTGCTCTCGAAGGGCTACGAGGTCCACGGTCTCGTTCGCCGGGCCGCCACCCCCTCGACCGGCAGGATCCACCACATTCTCGATCGCCTGACGTTGCACACCGGCGAGCTCACCGACCAGACGTCGCTCACCGATGCTGTGGAGTCGGCTCAGCCTGACGAGGTCTACAACCTCGCCGCGCAGTCGTTCGTGGGTGACTCCTGGACGATTCCCGTGTCGACCGGCGATGTTGACGGCCTCGGTGTGACGCGCCTGCTCGAGGCGATCCGCCGCGCAAAGCCCACTGCCCGCTTCTACCAAGCGGCGACGAGCGAGATGTACGGCAAGGTCCACCAGGTGCCGCAGTCCGAGACTACGCCGTTTCACCCCCGCTCTCCGTACGGGGTCGCCAAAGTCTACGGCTTCTATATCACCCTGAACTACCGCGAGAGCTACGGGATGCACGCGAGCAACGGCATCCTGTTCAACCACGAGTCCCCCCGCCGCGGTCTTGAGTTCGTAACGCGCAAGATCACCGACAAGGTAGCGATGATCAAGCTCGGGCTCGCAGACGAGCTTACCCTCGGCAACCTGGACTCCAAGCGTGATTGGGGATTCGCCGGTGATTACGTCGAGATGATGTGGCGGATGCTCCAGCAAGACGAGCCCGACGACTACGTGGCCGCCACTGGCGAGACGCACACGGTACGCGAGTTCTGTGAGATCGCCTTCGCTCACGTGGGCCTCGACTACAACGAGTTCGTCAGGATCGACGAGCGTTTCGTGCGACCGGCCGAGGTCGACTTGCTCCTGGGCGATCCCACCAAGGCGCGCGAGAAGCTCGGGTGGAAGCCCACGGTGAGCTTCCGTGAGCTCGTGGAGATGATGGTCGACGCTGACCTGGAGCGTCACTCGGGACCGGCCGGCGCGGGCTCTCTCGGCTAGGGCAACGATGCCGAAGCGGGCGCTTATCACCGGCGTCGCCGGGCAGGACGGCTCATATCTGGCCGAGCTGCTGCTCGACCGGGGCTATGAGGTCTACGGCATCGTTGGGCCCGTGCCTGGTGATCTGCTCGACGCTGCGATCGAGAAGGGCGGCGAGCGCCTGCACCTGCTCGACGGCGATCTCACCGACATGGAGTCTCTCCTTGCGTGCGTGAGCACGGCCCGGCCCGACGAAGTCTACAACCTCGCGGCGATGTCTTTTGTCGGCGCATCGTGGGAGCAGGCGCTCAAGACCACGGACATCAACGCCGTGGGCGTCTTGCGTCTTCTCGAGGCGCTTCGTCATGAGGCCCCCGGCGCACGCTTCATGCAGGCGGCCTCGGGCGAGGTCTTCGGGCGCGCGGAGGGCGGCCGGGCACAAGACGAGTCCACGCCGCTTCATCCGCGCTCGCCGTACGGCGTCTCAAAGGCCTACGCGCACTTCATCACGCTCAACTACCGTGAGTCCCACGGCATGTTCTGCTCCAACGCCGTGCTCTTCAATCACGAGTCGCCGCGTCGCGGCGTGAACTTCGTGACACGCAAGATCACCGACGGTGCCGCGCGCATCTCGCTCGGGCTGGCAAACGAGCTGCTCATGGGGAATCTCGACTCGCGCAGGGACTGGGGATTCGCCGGGGACTATGTGGATGCGATGTGGCGGATCCTCCAGCACGATGAGCCGGACGACTTCGTCATTGCCACGGGTGAGGCGCACTCGGTGCGGCAGTTCTGCGAGGTTGCATTCGCCCGCGTGGGGCTTGACTACCGCCAGTACGTGAAGAGCGACGAGCGCTTCCTGCGCCCCGCAGATGTCGACGTGCTCCTCGGCGACGCCACTAAGGCCCGCGAGACGCTCGGTTGGGAGCCGAAGGTGAGCTTCTGCGACCTCGTCGAGATGATGGTGGACGCCGATCTCGCGCGCCTGAAGGCCACCGAGGCAGCCGACGCTTAGCGCGCGGGCTTCCTGAGACCGAGCGCACGCAGCACCTTCCCGCCGAGACGTCTCACGTTGCGGTAGTGGCTGCCTCGCGCGATCCGGCGCAGGGCGCGCCGCTTGGTCGCATGTCTCGTCCACAGCGGCGACTGCGGCGCGATGGCCGACCGGAGGATCTCGATGATCTCACCGCGCTCGTAGGTCGCCCGCAGATCGGCCATGTCCTGGCGGGCGCGCTCGCCCATCGCTTCGCGCAACGCCGGGTCCTCGGCCAACCGCACCATGTGCCTCGCGGCATCGTCCTCGCTGGGATTCGCCCAGAACACGTCATGTCCCACGATCGAGGAGTGGTATGACGGGTGCTCGGAGACGACCGGTATGAACTCGTAGTCCACCGCGCACGAGTTCTCATCGGTCATGAAGTCCATGTTGCCTGACCAGCCTGTGGCAATGACCGGCTTGCCGAACGACATCGCCTCCATGAGGCTCAGCCCCAGGCCTTCACTTCGATGGAGCGACACGAGAACATCGCACGACGCGTAGAGACAGAGCACGTCTCTGTACGCGAGCGTCTCGTGGATGAGCACGATACGGTGGTCGGTCGCGGCCAGCTTCTCCAGGTCGGAGAGCTGACGCGCAAACAGCTCGCGGGCGTCGGAGCCGGAGTTGATCTTGAGCACGAGACACACGTCGGGACGGGCCGGGAACGCCGTGAGGAACGCGCGAACAGTGGCTTCCGGATTCTTGCGGCTGATGTCGCTTGACGCGTCGAAGCTCGAGACGAAGGCGAGCGCCTCGGAGGGAACGCCCCACCGCGCTCTGTCGGGCTCGACATCGTCCGGTACGAACGCGGCCTGCTGGTAGTAGACGCACATCGCCTCGGGCAGTGCGGTGTTGACGGCGTCTTCGACGAAACGGGTGGGTGCGAGCACGATGTCCATCGCGCTGAGAACTGGCAGCCAGGCTTCTGGGAGCTGGGGCAGCTCCCAGAAGGGCACGCACGCGCTCACCCGGTCCTTCCGGCTCCAGGACGGGTTCATCCAGAGCTGCTCCGCGAGTTGGGGCGGGTTCATGTGGAACAGGTTCAGCGGGTGCGGCGTGGGGTCGGCGTGATCGTGAGCAAGCGGCTGGAACGTCGTGTCGTGACCCTGCCGGTCTCCGCCGGGGTCGACGTCGGCCAGCGCCAGGGGTATGTCCCGCTTCTTCAGCAGCGTGATGGTGTTGCGTGTGGCGATGCCGAGCCCGAAGCTGCCCGTTACGTAGCCGATGATGTTGATGCCGAATGGGGCATCCGTCAGGTAGCGAGGGCGCATGTGCGCGGTGGTCCTTTCTTGAGTCAGCGGTGTCACCGTTCGGATTCTGGCATAATCGCATCGCTGGATGACAGCGTCGGAGTGTTTTCGGGGCGCTCCCGTCACCCGGTGTCCGCCAAGGCCACCACGAGTCAGAAGATGCGCAGGACCGTGAATCAGCCCGGACTCCTTTCGATCCTCATCGTCACCTATGATGCCGAGCGCGTGCTGCCCGGTTGTCTCGACTCGCTCATGGCCGAGCCTCCGTCGTGCGAGCACGAGGTCGTGTGCGTGGACAACGGCTCCACCGACCGCACGTGCGCTCTCGTGCGCGAGCGCTATCCATGGGTGCGTCTCGTGGAGAGTGGCAGCAACCTCGGCTTCGCCGGCGGCAACCTGCTGGCGGCGGAGCACGCACGCGGCGATGTGCTGGTGCTGCTCAATCCGGACACCATCGTGCTGCCCGGCGCGCTGGATGCGCTCACGGGCGCCCTGCTGGTCGACGACGCCCGCGCGATCGCCGGCGCCTGTCTGCTCGGCGCCGATGGCGCTCCCGTGACGTCGTGGGGCGACTTCCCGACGGTGGGCTGGGCGATCGCGAACACCGCGCCGTGGGGCGGAGCCGGCGTGCGAGTTCGCTCGCGCGTGCGCATGGACGGCACGTGTGCCGAACTCGCGGCGGTGACCCCGGTCGACTGGGTCTCAGGAGCGGCGCTCGCCATCCGGCGTGAGACGTGGGATGCCTTCGACGGGATGGACGCCGGCTACTTCCTGTACTACGAGGAGACCGACCTGTGCTTCCGTGTGCGCGCGGCGGGCAGGGATGTCGTAGTCGTACCCGCTGCACGGATCGTGCACCTCGAGGGCGCTTCGGTGGGCACGCAGACCGTGCGTCAGTACGTGTGGTCAACGCGGAGCCTCATCCGGTTCCTCCGGCGCAACCGCGGTTCGCTCGCCGGTGCGGTGGTGAAGCACTGGATGGGGGATGTGAACATGCTCCTGTGGCTGGTGGCAGCGATCGCCGGGCCGTTGAGCCCCCGCCTGCGCGAGCGGCGCGAGCGGTACGCCGCGCTGGTGCGCGTGGGACTCGGCATGCGCACGGCCTACGACCCGCCGGTGGTGCGGCCGTGAACGATGCGACGACCACGCCTTCGGGGGTGCCCACGGTCTCGATCGTGACCGCGGCGTACAACGCGGCATCGACGCTCGCCGAGACCGTCTCGTCGGTGCTTGTACAGACGTTCCCCGACTGGGAACTCGTGATCGTGGACGACGGCTCCACCGACGCCACACGCCAGATCGCCGCGGGGTTCGCCGCCGAAGACCCGCGCGTGCGCATGGTATCGCAGGCGAACGCGGGCACGGCCGCAGCGCGCAACGCCGGCGTGCGGGAGGCACGGGCCGAGTGGCTGTGCATGCTCGATGCCGACGACCTGCTCATGCCGACGTTCCTCGAGCGTATGACCGCCTTCCGGGAGGATCGCCCGGGATACGACATCTACTCGCCGGTCACCACGATGCTCCTGCGCGACGGCAGACGCGTCCCGCTCATGACCGGCCGTGCGTGGGAGACGGTGCGCTCGGTCTCGATCGCCGAGCAGATGCGCGAGAGCAGCATCGCGCAGGTGAGCCTGGTGCGCCGTGAGGTCTTCGACCGCGTGGGAGGCTACCGGAGCGTCTACTCCGAGGACTACGACCTCTGGCTGCGTGCGCTCATCCTCGGCGCGCGGCAGCTGCAGGTGCCCGAGGCGCTGTGGGTGTACCGCCGCCAGGAGGGTAGCAAGACCACGGCGCTCGTGCGCGAGGCCGAAAGCATCCTCGCGATCCTCACCGACGCGCGCGCGATGCCGGGGCTTTCGCCTGAGGACCGGGCGGCCTGTGACGATGCGATCGAGTTCGCGGGGTCGCGCATCGGCAGGCGGACCCTTGAGGAGGCACTGCTGCGCGGCGAGTACGCTGGTGCCCGTGCGGCGTATGTGCGCTACCGCCGGGCGTTCCCGGAGCGGGCAAGTACGCCCTCGGCTTTGCGCTCATCATGCTGAGCCCGCGTCTGTACGCACGCATCAAGGCAGGCCGGATGGTGTAGCGCGCCTGTGCGCGCGACACCGAGCCGTTGCCGCGTGTGCTGTGCCTGACGAGCGCGCGCACTGCTACCATGATGAGGCTCGCGCCGCGTCGTGTGCGGGCATCCGGATGGGGAGACCGATGAATCTGCTGGTCACTGGCGGGTGCGGCTTCATAGGCACGAACCTCGTGCGGCACGCCCTGCTCGAGGGCGGGCACGCGGTCACCAACGTCGACTCGCTCACGTACGCGGGCAACCGCCACTCGCTCGCCGACCTCGAGGGCTCAGCGGGCTACGAGCTCGTCGTCGCCGACATCTGCGATGCCGACGCGATGCGTGAGGTCTTCGGCGCGCGTCCGTCCCGATGCCGTGCTGCATCTTGCCGCCGAATCGCACGTGGACCGTTCGATCGATGGCCCGGACGCATTCGTACAGCACCAACGTCGTCGGGACGTCCACACTGCTGCAGGCCGCACTCGAGCACTGGCGCTCGCTCGATGCCCGTGGCGCGCAGCGGCGTTCCGCTTCATCCACGTCTCGACCGACGAGGTGTACGGCAGCCTTGGCGCGGACGATGCGCCGTTCACCGAGGACACCAAGTACGACCCGCACTCGCCGTACGCGGCGAGCAAGGCGGCCTCGGACCACCTTGCGCGTGCCTGGCACGACACGTACGGGCTGCCGGTGATCGTCACCAACTGCTCGAACAACTACGGGCCGTACCAGTTCCCCGAGAAGCTCATCCCGGTGATCGTCTTGAAGGCGCTCGCGGCAGAGCCGATCCCCGTCTACGGCGCCGGCGACAACGTACGCGACTGGCTGTACGTGGAGGACCACGTCCGTGCGCTCGTGCGCGTGCTCAAGGCGGGCGCACCGGGACGGACGTACAACATCGGCGGCAACAACGAGATGCGCAACATCGACCTCGTGCGCCGGGTGTGTGCGCTGCTCGGACGAGATCGCTGCCCGCCGAACGACGGCCGGCCGTACGGCGAGCTCATCACGTTCGTCACCGACCGGCCCGGGCCACGACAAGCGCTACGCGATCGATGCGACGCGCATCGCGGCCGAACTCGGCTGGACGCCCGACCGCCGATCCCGCAGGCGCGCTCCGCGCCACGGTTCGCTGGTACGTGGAGAACCGCGACTGGTGGGAGCGTATCTTGCGGGGCGAGTACCGCCTGGAGCGCATCGGTCTCGGCGCCGCTCGCAGACAGCGAGGAGGGCTCGTGAAAGGCATCATCCTGGCCGGGCGGCGCCGGCACGCGACTCCATCCGGTCACCCTCGCGACATCCAAGCAGCTGCTGCCGGTCTACGACAAGCCGATGATCTACTACCCGCTCTCGGTGCTCATGCTCGCCGGCATCCGCGAGATCCTGGTCATCACCACGCCCACCGACCAGGCCGCGTTCCAGCGGCTGCTGGGCGATGGTTCGCAGTGGGGCATGAGCATCACGCTACGCGGTGCAGCCCGCTCCCGAGGGGCTCGCGCAGGCATTCATCATCGGCGAGGAGTTCCTCGACGGCAGTCCTGCCTGCCTCGTGCTGGGCGACAACATCTTCTACGGCACGGGCATGGTCGAAATGCTGCAGGGCGCCCGCGAGGACGCAGAGCGCGGCGGGGCGGTCGTCTTCGGCTACAAGGTGCGCGATCCGGAGCGGTACGGCGTGGTCGAGTTCGACGACGCGGGCACGGCGCTGTCCATCGAGGAGAAGCCGGCCGAGCCGCGCTCGTCGTTCGCGGTCACGGGGCTGTACTTCTACGACATCGCGGTCTGCGAGATGGCCAGGCAGGTGACGCCGTCTGCTCGGGGCGAGCTCGAGATCACACGCTCAACAACCTGTATCTTGCCGACGGCAGCCTCCATGTCACGCGTGATGAGCCGCGGCATGGCCTGGCTCGACACAGGGACCCCTGACTCGCTCATGGAGGCCGGCGCGTTCGTGCAGACGATCGAGAAGCGTCAGGGCCAGAAGGTGGCGTGCCTCGAGGAGGTCGCCTTCCACATGGGCTACATCGATCGCGAGACCCTGCTGCGGCCGCGGCGAAGGCCTCGGCCGACTACTACCAGTACCTGCTCGATCTGTAGAAGGAGCCACCATGATCGATGGAGTGAAGGTCAAGGACCTGAAGGTCGTTCCCGGACGAGCGCGGTCTGCTCATGGAGATGTGGCGCAGCGACGACCCGGACTTCCAGAAGTTCGGCCAGTGCTACGTCACGATGGTCTATCCGGGCGTGGTGAAGGCCTGGCACTACCACAAGAAGCAGACCGACCACTTCGTGTGCGTCGGCGGGATGGCGAAGGTCGTGTTGCACGACCGCCGCGAGGGCTCACCGACCTTCGGCGAGACGAACGAGTTCGTCATCGGCTGGCAGCGCCAGCGGATGGTGATCATACCCAAGGGCGTCTACCACGGGTTCACGCCGGTGGGCACCGAGCCGGCGATGATCGTGAACATCCCCACCGAGGTCTACGTCTACGACGAGCCCGGACGAGTACCGGCGGCCGTTCGACGACCCGGAGATCGGCTACGACTGGAGCGTGAAGAGCGGGTGACGCGCTTCCTCATCGCGGGCGCTAGCGGGATGCTCGGCACCGCGCTGCAGACGGTGCTCGCCGAGCGGGGAGTCCGCTTGGAGGCCCCGCCGAAGCCG
This sequence comes from uncultured Actinomycetes bacterium, assembly GCA_963700295.1. Classification (GTDB taxonomy): domain Bacteria; phylum Actinomycetota; class Coriobacteriia; order Anaerosomatales; family Anaerosomataceae; genus UBA6100. The sequence continues at coordinate 32,143 of CAVOWY010000008.1, forward strand.
AGTTCGACATCACCGATCCTGCTGTGATCGCACTCCAGGTGCGGCGGTTCGCCGCCATGCTCGGCGGGGCAGAGCGGGGCGTGCTCGTGAACGCCGCCGCCTACACCAACGTCGAGATGGCCGAGGACCATCCCGACGTGGCGTTTCGGGTGAACGAGCACGGCGCGCGTCTGCTCGCCGAAGCGGCGCGCGATGCCGGACTTGGGTTCGTGCATGTCTCGACCGACTTCGTCTTCGACGGCACGAAGCACGGCGCCTACGACGAGCACGACGAGCCGGCCCCGCTTTCGATCTACGGGATGTCGAAGCTTGCCGGTGAGCACGCGGTGCCACGCCGCCTACGCCGTTCGCGCTCGTCGTGCGCACCGCCTGGGTCTTTGGCGAGGGCGGCGCGAACTTCCCCGCGAAGATCCTCGACCTTGCCGGACGCAGCCGGTACTCAAGGTGGTGACCGATGAGGTCGGCTCGCCCACCTACACGCATCGACCTCGCCGCGGGGCATCATCGGCACTCGTGGAGGCGGAGGCGCACGGTCTCTACCACCTCGCGGGCGCCGGGTCGTGCAGCCGGTTCGAACTCGCCGAAGCCGTGATCGAGCTTGCCGGTCTGGCCAGCACCATCGAGCCGGTGCTCGCCGACCGAGTTTCCCACGCGCGCTGCCCGCCCGGCCAACTCGGTGCTCGACTGCTCGAAGGCGGCCTGCACTCGGCGTTGATGATGCCGCCCTGGCGCGACGCGCTCGCGCGCTTCATCGCGGGCCGCGGCGGGCGAGGCGGAGGGCTGACGTGGCCACGATCGGCATCGACGTCACGGCGCTCGCCACGAGCGCGTCGGGCGGGATCGGAGCGTCGCAGTGGGCGACCATGCGCGCGCTTGCGCGCGCCGGCTCGCGAGCACCGTTTCATCATGTACTCCACCGCCACGCCGGTCGTGCCTTTCACCGACCAGCCGCTGTATCGTCAAGTGGCCGCCTGCGCTTGGGCTCGGGTCGAGCGCGCGCTCCAACATCGTGTGGATGCAGACCGGCGTGAACCGGCATGCTCGCTGCAGACCAGGTCGACCTCTTCTGGAGCCCACGGCACCTGCTGCCGTTCCGCGCCCGCGGTGTGGCGACCGTGGCGACGGTGCAGGACTTCTGGCACCTGCATCATCCCGAGCAGCAGCCGCTGGTCAACCGCACGATGAACAGGCTGCTGATCGTCGCGGATCCTCAAGCGCGCCGACCACATCGTGACCACCTCGCAGGCCGTCGCCGAGGATGCGTTCGCCCACTACCGTGTAGCGCGTAGTCGCCTCACGGTGGTGCCGCTCGGCGTGGACGCCGAGCGTGTTCCGGCGCATGCGCGGCGAGGAGGTGGCGCGCGTGCTCGAGCGCTACGGAGTCCCCGGCAGGTTCCTGCTCGCGCTCGACGTCTACAACCCTCGCAAGAACTTCTCCGCCGTGCTCGAGGCGTTCGCCCGGCTGCCCCGATGACGCTCAGGTCGTCTCTGCACCTGATCGGGCTCGGCCGGCGTCGCGCCAGCGCCGAGGCCACGGCGCCTGCCGCACTCGCCGAGCAGCTCGGCATCGGCGATCGGCTCGTGCTTGCAGGAGACGCACCGATTGAGGAGCTGGTGGCGCTCTACAACGGGGCCGAGGCGCTGCTGTACCCGTCGGTGTACGAAGGCTTCGGCATGCCGGTGCTCGAGGCGATGGCGTGCGGTTGTCCGGTGATCACCTCGGACCGCTCTTCGCTGCCCGAAGTCGCCGGTGGAGCGGCGCTGCTGGTGGATCCCACGAGCCCTGACGCGCTTGCCGATGCCATCGTGACGATCGCGCGAGATGCGGCACTGCGCGGACAGCTCGTGCAACGCGGTGGCCAGCGCGCCGCCTCGCTCAGCTGGGACGCCACCGCGGCCGGCATGCTGGCGGTCTTCGACCGGGTGCTCGCGGCCCGCGCCGGCACAAGGAGCGCGTGATGCGCGTCCTCCTCGACTGCCGCATGGCCGAGTGGAGCGGCATCGGCCGCTACTGCAAAGGGCTCGTACGTGCGCTCGCGACGCTCCCGGACGTCGAGGTCGTGCAGATGATCGCCGCTGGCGCCGAGCCGCCGGTCTCCTCGGCCGAGGCGGTGGAGGCACGGCACCATCCCTTCACGATGCGCGGCTCCTCGGAGTTCGGCCGCATCGCGCGCGCGGCGTCGCCGGACCTCACGCACGCCCTCCACTTCCCGACGCCGGCGCCGGCGGTCCACCCGCTGGTGGTCACCATCCAGGACCTCACGCCGCTTGCCGTACCGGGCGTGATGCCGTCGCTGCTCAGGCGCGCGGTCTACCGTCGGTCCATCCGTCGGGCGGTGCGCACCGCTGACCGCATCCTCACGCCCTCGGAGTACTCGGCGAGCGACGTGGTGCGCTTCTTCCCGGAGGCCGCCGGACGCATCACGCCGGTGTTGCTTGCAGCCGACGACTTCACGTCCGGTCCGGTCGGCGTGCTGCCCGAGTGGCTCGACGGGCACCACTTCGTGCTGTCGATGGGGAACACGAAGCCGCACAAGGACCTGCCCACGCTTCTGCGCGCGTTCGCAGCGCTGACCGACACGTCGCTCATGCTCGTGCTCTCGGGAGTCGATCCCGGTGGCTACGTCGCCTCGGTACTCGGCGACGACCCCGCGGCCGCCACGGGTGCGGTTCACCGGCCGAATCTCCGACGACACGTTGCGGGCGCTCTACGCCTCAGCCGAGCTGCTGGCGTACCCGTCGCTCTACGAGGGGTTCGGTCTCCCGCCGCTTGAGGCGATGGGGTTCGGCACGCCGGTCGTGGTGGCCGAGGCGGCGTCGGTGCCCGAGGTCGTGGGGGACGCCGCGCTCACGATCGAGCCGGGCGATGTCCGCGCGGTCTCACGGCAGCAATGGCGGGCATCCTCGATGACGCGGCGCTCGCCGTCCGACTGGCCGACCTCGGCCGCTCGCGTGCGAGCGAGCTCACCTGGGGGCACACGGCCGAGCGAACGGCTGCGGTCTACCGCCAGGTCATCGGCTAGGCCAACAGCTGGGTCTCGAAGAGCTTGCGGTAGGAGCCGCCCATCTCAACGAGTTCGGCGTGCGTCCCGCGCTCAACGATCCGACCGTCCTCGATCAACCAGCAGCTGGTCGGCCTGGATGACGGTGGCGAGGCGATGCGCGATCACGATGATCGTCTTCGTGCCGTGCATCGCGGCCAGCGCCTTCTGGATGAAGCCCTCGGACTCGGAGTCGAGCGAGCTCGTAGGCTCGTCGAGGATGAGGATCGGAGCTGTCCTCGAGCAGCACTCGCGCAAGGCCGATGCGTTGACGCTCGCCACCTGAGAACCGCACGCCGCGATCGCCGAGGAGCGTGTCGAGGGCGTCCGGCAGGTCGTAGACGAACGATGCGTACGCACGCTCGAGCGCCTCGCGAATCTGCTCATCACTCGGCTCGTAGTCGAGGCCGTAGATCAGGTTCTCGCGGATCGAGTCGTTGAAGAGCATCGCGCTCTGCGTGAGGTAGCCGATGCCCTTGCGCAGCGACCCCACCTGGAAATCCCTGATGTTCGTGCCGTCGAGCGTGATGGAGCCCGAGGTCGCGTCGCGCAGGCGTGGGATGAGCTCCACGAGCGTGGACTTGCCGGCTCCCGAGCGACCGACGAGCGCGGTGAACGAGCCGGCGGGAATGGTCACGGAGACGTCGCTCAGCACGTCCTTGCCCTGCGACACAAGCGCACCGTCGGTGCCGTAGGCGTCCGGGTAGTCGAAGCTCACGTGGTCGAACACGATCGCATCGTGAAGGCCGTCAAAGGACTCCGGGCCGCTGTTGATCGTGTTCGAGGCCGTTGCGTCTTCCGACATCTGCTTCACGAGCAGCAGGCCCGCCATGTTGCTCGAGATGAGCTGCCGGACGCCATTGAACTCCTTGACCTTCGCGTTCAGGCGCGTCAGCACGAACAGCAGCAGTCCGAGCTGGGCGAGCGTCATGCCGAGAACGCTGATGCCCACGTAGAGCGTGATGAACACCGAGAGCATGAGCAGCGGATCGGCAGTGACCTCGATGCCCGCGCCGAGCCGGGCCTGCTTGATGGCGATGCCGCGCATCACCCCGGCGAAGTCGCGGACGCGCTGGGACTCCGATTCCTTCTGGTCGCGCAGCTTGATGAGCCGCATGAGGCCGAGGCGCTCCACGATCTTGCTCATCATGTCCTGGCTGAGATCGGCGGCCTGCACCGCATAGTCGCGGATCTTGGTGATGTTGGCCTTCACGATCATGGAGACGAGGACCGCGAAGATCGTGGTCATGAGCGTGAGCGGCGTCGAGATGACGAGGAGGATCGCCACGTATAGGCCCATCAGCAACACGATCGAGATCTGCTTGATGACAGCGAGAATGGCGGCGCCCGCGGCTGCCGTCTGCGAGAAGAGGATGCCCACAAGGTAGCCCACCGGGTAACGGGTGAAGAACTCGGGGTCCGCGTCGAGCACGGTGTCGAGCGTCTTCATCTGCATGCGGATCCCGATGCGCGACGACACGGCCGCCGAGTACCACGCGTTGAAGTAGAAGACCCCCTGGCGCATCAGGATCGGTGTGAATGCCAGCAGCAGCAGAACGGGGAGTGTGAGCGGCAGCTTCGTCGCCTGCATGAACGAGTTCAGGACCTGCCAGACGACACCCTGGCTTCCGGTGATGGCTGTCGTGCCGCCCTCGGCGTACTGCAGGATCGGCAGCAGCATTGACAGTCCCACGCCCTCGAACACCGCGAACACGACCGCGAAGCTCACGAGGCCGAGAATCTCGGTCCACTTCACGTCGACGATTGTGAGCATGCGCCTGATGGCGTTGATGCGCAGATACTCCGCGAGGAGGCCCCAGATCTTCTTGAGCACGTGCACCACCCGAGTCCGCGAGAACGGTCACGACAGTATAACCGAGCCCACGCGCGCCCACGCGCGCCCCGTTGCTGTCCTGTGATACCGCTTCGGCGCGCGATAAGGCAGAATGTGAGGGCGGCGCGTGCCCGCCGACCACGACGCATCTCATTCGTCCGGGAGTGATCATCCATGTGCGCAGAACCTGCCACCATCACGTTCGGCACTGACGGCTGGCGTGCCGTCATCGGCGACGACTTCACCTATGCGAACCTGCGCCGGGTTGCCGATGCCGCCGGTCGCGTATTCGCTGCGGACGACCCGGGTGGCTTGGTCATCGTCGGCCACGACACCCGTTTCGAGGCAGCGAGCTTCGCGAAGGCAGCCGCCGAGGTACTGGCAGCACACGGGCTGCGCGTGCAGCTCACCGATCGCTACCTGCCCACGCCGGCGCTGTGCTGGTCGGTCAAGAACGACGAGGCGGCCGTCGGCGGCGTGATGCTCACCGCGAGCCACAACCCGGCGCCCTACCTCGGCTTCAAGCTGCGCATGGACGACGGCGGCGCGAGCCCCGTCGAGTTCACGGACCGCGTGGAGGCCGAACTCAAGCCAGAACCGCCGGAACGTGACGCAGACGCTGCCGCGCGGGTCGAGATCGTCGACCTGGTCGGCCCGTACCTCGAGGCGCTCCGCAGCATGGTGGATGCGAACCTGATCGCGCAGGCGAATCTTCGCGTGGCGGTCGATCCGCTGTACGGCGCGGGGCAGACATACCTTGCCGAGATGCTTCGTTCCCTCGGCGTGGACGTCGTGGAGCTTCACGGCGAGCGCAATCCCGGATTCGGCGGGCTGCATCCCGAGCCGATCCCGCCGCACATCGACGAGGTGCGCGCGTACGTGCGCGATCACGGTCTCGATGCCGCGTTCATCACCGACGGCGATGCGGACCGCATCGGTGCGGCCGACCGCAACGGCAACTTCGTGAATCCGCACCGCATCATCGCGCTCATCGCGCGTCATCTCGTGGAGGACCGCGGCATGCGTGGGCGCATCGTGAAGACGCTCTCCACGAGCGTTCTCGTCGACCGCCTCGGCGCCCGTCTCGGCAGCGAGGTCACCACCACGCCGGTCGGCTTCAAGTGGATCTACGCGGAGATGGTGAAGGGCGACGTGCTGGTGGGAGGCGAGGAGAGTGGCGGCATCGGCATCCCCTCGCATGTGCGCGAGCGTGACGGGCTGCTCATGGCGCTGCTGCTCGCCGAGATGATGGGGCAGCGCAAGATGGGCCTCGGCGAGCTCGTGGACGATCTGCTCGCGCTCACCGGCCCCATGGAGTACAACCGCATCGACCTCAAGCTCGACCCGGCCGTGAAGGACGCGTTCGTGGCGGCGATGCCGTCGATCGCACCGGCCGAGATCGCAGGTCTCGAGGTCCACGAGATCATCCGCACCGACGGGATCAAGTTCCTGCTGCCCGACGACGCGTGGCTGCTGCTGCGCACCTCGGGCACTGAGCCGCTCGTGCGCATCTATGCCGAGGCATCGAACGCCGGCGTCGTCGACGAGCTGCTCGCCGCAGGACGCGCGCTCGTCACGGGTGCCTGACGAAGGAACACCGCTGCTTATGCGTGTGACGATGGTCAACAAGTACTACCCACCGCACCTCGGCGGCATCGAGTTCCACATGCGCGACCTCGCGACCGCGCTCGTCGGGCGCGGCCATTCGGTCAGGGCGCTCGTGGCCAACGAGGGGCATGAGACTGTCACCGAGATGGCGGACGGCGTCGAGGTCGTACGGCTCCGCCGTGCCTTCGCGTACGCTTCCACGCCGGTCGCCCTCGGAATGAAGAGCGCGATCGAGCGCGAGGCGGTGCGCACCGACCCGCCGGACCTGTTCCACCTGCACTTCCCGTATCCGTGGGGCGAGGTGTCGTGGCTTGCGGCAGGCGGCGGGCGAGGGGCGCGTTCGGGCGGGCGGCCGAAGTCCACGATCCCGACCGTGCTCGCGTATCACAGCGACGTGGTGCGCCAGAAGGCGTTGCTCGCTCTGTACGCTCCCATCCTGCGCCGCGTCCTCGATCGGGTGGACGTGGTGTTCGCCTCGTCGCCGAACATGGTGGAGCACAGCCCGTTCCTCTCGCAGATACCGGACAAGTGCCGGGTCATCCCGTACGGCATCCACGTGGAGCGCTACGCGGACACGCCGGAGCTCACGGCGCGCGCCGCTGCGCTGCGTGCGGGGCACGACCGCCCGATCGTGCTGTTCGTCGGTCGTCTCGTGTACTACAAGGGTCCCGAGGTGCTCGTGCGTGCGATGGCCGACGTGGACGCTGACCTCGTAATCATCGGTCGCGGTCCGCTCAAGCCGGAGCTCCAGGCGCTTGCGGCGTCTGCGGGCATCGCCTCGCGGGTGACGTTCCTCGACCCCGTCGACGATGACGAGCTCGCGGCGTGGTACCACGCCGCGGACATCTTCTGCCTGCCGAGCGTGGCGCGCTCGGAGGCATACGGGCTCGTACAGCTCGAGGCGCACGCCTCGGGCACGCCCACCATCTCGACCACGCTCACCACGAGCGTCCCGTTCGTGAACGCTGACGGCGTCACGGGACTCACCGTCCCGCCCGGCGACGTGTCGGCGCTCGCCGAGGCGCTCCGGGCGCTCGTGGACGATGAGTCCCTGCGAGCGCGCCTTGGCGCGCAGGCCCGCGAGCGGGCACGCGCCGAGTTCTCGATCGACCGGATGGTCGACCAGACGCTGCAGGCGTACGCCGAGCTGGGGGTGAACGTCTAGATGGTGCGCGGCAGGTTCATCGTGCTCTCGGTCGTGCTCGACGCGCTCCTGGTGAATGCGGGCATCGTGGCCGCGTTCTTCATCCGCTTCGGCGGCGAGCTGCCTACGTTCAACTTCTCGCCGTACGTGGCCCTCGCACCGCTCATCACGGTGCTGTACCTCGCAGCGGGCTACATCTTCGGCCTCTACGAGCCGGAGCGCACCGAGGGCACGTGGGAACTCGTGCGCGCTGCGTTCCAGGCCGTCACACTCGGCCTGGTGCTCACCGTCGCGGTCGCATTCTTCGCCGGCCCGAACTTCTTCTCACTCAGCCGCCTCGTGCTGCTGATCGCGTGGGCCGTGCAGTTCGGTCTGCTGGTCGGCTGGCGCGTCACGCTTCTTCGCTTCACCTCGGTGCTCTGGCCGGAGCAACGCATTCTGATAGTGGGGACGAGCGACCTTGCGGTGGAACTCGCCACCGAACTCGAGCAGCGCGCTGGCTGGGGCTACCGCGTGGTCGGGCTCGTTCGGCGGGCGGAGCCGGAAGCGGAGGTCGCCTCGGCCTTCCCCGTGCTCGGCACGGCGCACGATATCGCCCAGATCGTGGCACGGGAGGACATCGATCGCGTCATCATCGCAAGCCCGGTCGCACACCGCGAGCTCATCGAGGACATGGCGCTCTCGAGCGAGTTCGACGTGCGCGTGGAGGTCATCCCCGAGCTCTACGAGATCTTCATCGGCACCGTGGACAGCACCGTCTCGGACATCCCGCTCATGGAACTCACGCGTCCTGCCGCGCCCGGCTGGTACCTGAGCACCAAGCGGCTGATCGACATCGGGACTTCGCTCGCGTGCCTCATCATCCTCACGCCGCTCCTGCTGCTTGTGGTGTTGGCGATCCTCGTCACCATGGGCTGGCCGGTCTTCTTCACGCAGGAGCGGGTGGGACGCCACGGTCGGCCCTTCAACGTGATCAAGTTCCGTACGATGGTCAAAGACGCCGAGGCCCATTCGGGCCCTGTCCTCGCGGAGGAAGCCGATCCGCGCATCACGCCGCTCGGCCGGTTCATGCGAGCCACGCGTATCGACGAGCTTCCGCAGCTGGCGAACATCCTCGTGGGGCAGATGAGCTGGGTCGGTCCCCGTCCGGAGCGACCGTTCTTCGTCGACCAGTACGTGCAGGAGATCGCTGGATATCGCGAACGCTTCAAGGTGAAGCCGGGTGTCACCGGGCTCGCGCAGGTGAGCGGCGGCTACGCCACCACCCCCGAGCGTAAACTCAAGTTCGACCTCATCTACATGTATCATCAGAATCTGCTGATGGACCTCCAGATCCTCGTCGAGACCGTACGCGTCGTGCTGACCGGTCGCGGCGCCCGATAGGAGCATGCGCGTGGCCGGGGGCAAGAGACAGAAGGGCGCTCCGGCGCCCGAGAAGCGAGCGGCGCGCGCGGCCGCTCGCGGTGCTGTCGTCGCCGCGCCGGGCATGGACCTCTGGGATCGCATCGCATGGACGTGCCTGCATATCCTGGTCGTTCTCGTTCCGCTCGCCATGTCGAACCTCGGCCCGTTCAACACAGACGGCGTGCCGTTCACCTACGACCAGTTCGATATTCTGAAGGTGTTCTTCGAGCGCGGTCTCATGATCGTTGCCGTGGCGGCGTGGGTCATAGGCCTCCTGCTCCGAGGTGGGCGCGTACGGTTCACGCGTGGCGAGTGGGTGCTGCTCGCGTTCCTCGGCTGGCTGGTCCTCACGACCGTGCTCTCTGTGCATCCGGCCACCGCCTTCTTCGGCAAGTACCGGCGCTTCGAGGGCCTGCTCTCGTTCGTCACCTACGGCGCCGCGTTCTTCATGGGTCTGCAGCTCGCAACCAGCGCGTCGCGGGTGCGTTCGCTCGCGCGGACGCTCGCCATCGGTGGGTTCCTCGTGGCAGCCTACGGGGCGCTGCAGGTGATAGGGACTGTGGGCCTCGGTGCGGCCAAGGTCTTGCAGCCGCTCGCCGCGATCCTTGCTGCTGCGGTGCCCATCGTTCTCATCTACGTGGCGATCGCGCGAACGAGGGGCGACCGTGACCTGCAAATGGCCTGCTGGGTCGGGGCGGCAATAGCGGTTGTGGCCGGCGTCATGATGGCGTCCGGGCTTTCCAGAACATCGACGTTGCGGTCGCCACCGGCGCACAGTCCGTCGCGCTCGACCCCATCAGGTGGGGGTCGCTTCCGTTCGAGTCCAATCGTGCGTTCTCGACGTTCGGCAACCCCGATCTGCTGGGCGGCTACCTCATCTTCCCGTTCGCCGTCACTCTCGGACTGGCTCTCTCGGAGAAGCATCCTCTATGGCGGTCGGCCTACTGGTGGTTCACCCTGCTCAACGTCTTCGTGGGCATCACCTCCTACGTCCGGGGTGCCTGGATCGGCGCCGTGGTTGCGCTCGGTCTGGTCATCTTCGCATACCGCCGAAGCGCCAAGGACACCGGTCTCAGGCTCACGTCGATCGACCTGACCTACATCATCGGCACGATCACGACGGCTGTTGTCGTGGTGGCCGCAAGTTCGCTCAGACCCGACGTGGTGCGCAACGTCCTCACCCGCGTCGTCTCCATCTTCCAGTTCGATCAGGGGAGCGCGCAGACGCGCTTCCAGATCTGGGAGGCGGCGCGAGCGGCGATCGCGGAGCGCCCGATCTTCGGCTGGGGCGCGGACACGTTCCGCCTGCTCTTCCCGATGTTCAAGCCGAAGGAGTATGTAGCGGCGGCCGGCTACCAGTCGGTCGCGGACAACGGCCACAACTACCCGCTGCAGCTGGCGAGCGGCATCGGGATCCCCGGGGCGTTGCTCTTCTATGGCGCCATCATCGTGGCGCTCGTCATCGCGGCACGGACGGCGTTCGAGAAGGGCGGCGCGGGCCGGAACCTGGTGCTCGCGGGCCTCTGGGCCGCGGTCGCCGGGTATGTGGTCCATCTGATGTTCGGGCTATCGGTCACGGGCTCCACGATCATCATGTGGCTTGCGATGGGCGTTCTGCTGAGTCCCGCATCGGTCGAGCATGAGGTCAAGGCGCCCTCGTGGCAGGCGCTCGGAGTGGGTGCCGTGGTCGTGCTGTCCTTGCTCGGCACGGTCCTCAACGTCAGGTATATCGCCGCCGACACCCACTATCTCGCCGGTCGCGTGCTCACCACCGGCACCGACCGGGTGGCCGAGATCGAACGCGCGATAGAACTCAACCCGTATAACGACATGTACCGGCTCGAACTCGGCAGGGCCTGGCACGACCTGTTCAAGTCCTCGGCCGCGCAGTATCTCGAGACCGTCGCCGCGGGCGTGCCGGACAGTGCGGTGCTCTATCGCGCGCTCGACTACTACACGCGTGCCGAGGCCGCGTACGAGGACATGATCCGCTTCGTCCCGCAGGAGTATGATACATACCTGTTCCTTGCGAATCTCCACAACGAGGCGGCGACGTACATCAAGTCCGACTATGCGGAGCGGGCCGTGGACGTCGCCGAGCGAGGAATCGCGGTGGAACGAGTACGGCCCCGCGATACGCGTCCAGGCCGCGTTGGCCTACCTGTTGCTCGACCGTCCGGACGAGGCGGTCGCGGAGCTCGAGGTCGCCACAGAACTCGACCCCAACTACACGCAGGCATTCATAATCCTTGCCGAGGCCTATCGGCGCACGGATCGCATCGATGAAGCGCGTGCGGCACTCGTGCACGTCCTGGAGCGCTATCCCACCAACGCCGAGGCCCAGGCCGCGCTCGATTCGCTGGAGGCCAGTGCCGCGGATTCGACCGGACAGTAGGGGGACGTTCATGACCTATCGCGTGGGTATCCCGGAGACGACCATCCAGCGTCTGCCGATGTACTTGCGATGTCTTCTTGACGCGCAGAGCCAGCGATTGCCGCTGGTGAATTCGGCGGTTCTCGCGGAGATGTGCGGGACGAATGCGGCGCAGATCCGCAAGGACTTCTCGTACCTCGGGGAGTTGGGGACGCGAGGCATCGGTTACGACGTGGATGCTCTGATCCTGTACATATCGAGGGTTCTCGGCATCGATGAGTTGCGGCGGGTCGTCCTTGTCGGTTACGGCCGCTTCGGAAGCGCGTTGCTGGGATACCCCGGCTTCACCGAGCGCGGCTTTGAGATCGTTGCCGTGCTCGATGTCGACCCGGCGAAGATCGGTACATTCGCCGGAGACGTGGCGGTCTCCGATGTGGCCGACCTTGAAGACGTGGTCGCCTCCGCCGGCGCGGAGATCGCCGTTCTCGCAACTCCGGCCCCGGCAACGCAGGCGCTCGCCGACCGGCTCGTGCGGGCCGGGATCCGCGGCATCCTGAACCTTGCACCGGTTCGCCTCACGGTGCCCGACGACGTGTCGGTTCGCCATGTGTGTCTCTCGACGGAACTGCAGGTGCTGTCGTTCCATCTGGCACAGAAGGCGCTGTAGTCCGAGAGCCCGATCTGCGGGGATTGGAGTCATGGGTGGCACGAGCACGACGCGAGGCTGATTCCGACACACCGGCTGCGGTGACTGGCGCACCGTCCCCGGCCGATGCCGTTGGTACGGACGAGCCGGATCAAGCCGCGGGAGAGCTGATCCCGGGCTGGCTTGCGCTGTTGGTTCTCGTCCTGCTGCTTGCGGTCGCCGGACTCGGCGGCTATCTGATCCGTGGCGCCATGACGGACGAGACGATCGAGACGCCGGCCGAGCTCACCGTTCAGGAGAAGGAGCAGCAGGCCGAGAGCAATCCTGACGACCCGGAGGCGCTGCTGGCGCTCGGCTATGCCTACCAGCAGGAAGGGCGTCACGAGGAGGCGCTCGACCTCTACGAACAGGCGCTCGAACTCGACCCCGCCAACACCGGCGCCCTCTACAACAAGGGTGTTGTGCTCGCCTTGCTCGGCCGGGACAAGGATGCCGAAGTGGCGTACTGGGACGTCCTGGAGGTGGCGCCTGACCACGCGCTTGCCGCCAAGGCGCTCGGCCAGTACTACGTGGATAAGAAGCAGTACAAGTCGGCGCTCATCGCGCTAGAACCCGTGATCGCGGCTCAGCCGCAGTACGCGGACCTGCAGTATCTGGCGGGCTATTCGTGCGAGCAGCTCGGCATCGACGACACCGCGATCGAGTACTACCGCGGTGCGCTCACCTACAATCCCGACTACCAGGAGGCCAAGGACGGGCTCGACCGCCTTGGCGCGACGGAGCAGCCGCAATGACGCCACCTTCACTCGACGACATGCTCGCCTCGCTACCGGAAGGCGAGGACGCCGGATCCGACTTCCTCGCGTCAGCCGAGGGGCCCCCGGGGGAGTTTCGCGCCCGAGATCGAAGAGGGCTGGGAGGAGTCCGACCCCGGCACCGGCGATGAAACATCCGCCGACGACGGACGAACGATCCGCCGTCGGGGCTTCGCGCTGACGCCCCGTCGTGCGTTCGGTCTCCTCGCGATCGTGCTCGCGCTCATCCTCGCCGGCCTCGTCGCGTACCTCTTCTGGTTCGTTGGGCGTCCCGAGTCGCTGGCGGATCTCCCGGCGGTCCAGGGCGTGGAGCCTGTCTGGCAGGTCTTCGGTCCCGGCGAGGGGGATGTTCCTCTGTTCGACCGTCCGATGGGCGTAGCGGTGGGCGAGGGTGACCGAGTCTACGTGACCGACAGCGGCAACAACCGCGTCTGCATGTTCGACGCGAGCGGGCGGTACCTCGGGCAGTTCGGGTCGCTCGGGATCGCAAAGCCCGCGGCAGGCTACGAGGCCACCTACGTGGCCGGGTCGCTCAACTATCCGGTAGGCATCGACACCGATGACGACGGGAACGTCTACGTGGCGAGCTTCTACAACGACTCCATCGAGGTCTTCGATGCCGAAGGCAACCCGCTGCGCCGCTTCCCGGATCCTGCGCTCCCGGTAGGCAGGGGCAGTTCCGGCTACGGCGGCACCGGCATCGCGGTCACCGACGTGGCCGTGAGCGGTGATCGCGTCTACGCTCTCGACGCGTACCAGGTGTTCGTGTTCACCACTGAGGGTGAGTACGTCGGACAGTGGAGCAAGCCCGGCACGAGCCCGGGCGATCTGGACCATCCGAACGGCATCGCGGTGAGCGATGACGGGCAGGCGATCTACGTCTCGGACTCGAATCACAGTCGTGTCACGGCGTTTTCGAGCGACGGCGACGTGCTGTGGCAGGTGGGTGACATCTCCGAAGGTATCTCCGACCGGGAGTCCGGTGCGTTCGAACTACCGCGCGGTCTCGCGGTCATGTCCGACGGTTCGGTGCTCGTGACGGACACGTTCGCGTTCTCGCTTGTCCGGATCAGTGCCGAGGGCGACGTGGTCGCCACGTACGGTGAGCGGGGCGTGGATCCCGGGCAGTTCAACTTCGCCAACGATGTCGAGGCGCTCCGGAGCTTCGTCGTAGTTGCCGATAAGGAGAATGGACGCATCCAGGTGGTGCGTCTGGTGAACTAGGCTGATGTGTCCGGGGGCACATCGTCTGGTATCATCGGTCGTGTCTGCGTTCGTTCATCGTTCACGGAGGTTTCAGCGTGCCGTTCAGGCGGGGGCTGTTCATAACATGCATGCTGGTCGCGGTCGTTGCGATCGCAGCCCCGGCGTTCGCCTATGACGAAATCCCTCCCACGCAATCCCAACTGCATCGAGTGCCACGGCGTGAGCAACCCTGCGTCAGGCAACGAGTCCTTCGGCCCGCACAGCGGATACCTCACCACCACCAACAAGTGCGCCGCCTGTCACACCGTGCACAACGCGCCTGCGGGCGGCATCCTGCTCCTGCCGGCGGCGACCATCAAGGGCACCTGCGAGACCTGCCACGATGGGACCGCAGGAGGCGGGGTGTACGGTGTCCTCGCCGCGCGGATTCCAGCCGTGACCGTTGCTGCCGCGCACGACATAGACCAGACCAACCTCGTGCCCGGCGGTGCGTCGAGCGGGGGTTCGGCGACGAGCGCCTTCTCGGGAACCAGCGGCAACCTCACCTGCACCGACTGCCACGCACCGCACAGCGCGAGCGTGGTCGACCCGTTCACCGGCGATCGGGCGAGGGCGTATCCGCAGTACCAGCTCATCGGGCCGGTCGTCACCTCGAGCCGGCTGCTCAGGCAGCAGCCGGTCTCCGCCACTACGAGCACGACCAGTTACGGCTCGGACTGGTGCGGAGGGTGTCACGTGGGCAGGCTCTCCGGTTCGGGGATGGCGAACAACCATCCTGTCGAGTCGAGCGCCAACCCTCCGGGGGTCGGCAGCGTCTTCACGTATCAGAGTGTGGCCCTCTTTGGGGGCGGTACCGGTACGCTCGGCCAGAGCAACCTCGGCTACAAGATGGCCGATCCCCGCGTGGGCGCGCAGGTCGGACACGATCCGATCTGCCAGCAGTGTCATGAGGACGCCCGGAATGTGGACGCGGCGTTCTCGATCACCGACACGGACGGCAAGGTAGTGACCGATAACCCGCGCTTCCAGACGTTCCCGCACGAATCCCCGGTAGCAAGCTTCCTGGTCGAGGATGGCACGACCGACGGTTTCTGCCTGAACTGCCATTCACCGAGTCAGTTGCCCTGACGTGTCCGCCGGGTCAGAGAGACCAGCAATCCATGCCTGCAATGACGTACCCACTCAGCGTTGATGTGCCGGGGTTCTGTGCCGATACTCTGTGTGGAGTGTGTCGGCTGGATGCTAGACTGAACGTGAAGCGGGGGCTGGCCGCGAATGCGCGGGTCGGCGCCCTGCTCGTGCGGGCGGGGAGGTTCGTTGAGCGACCCTGAGATGGAGACAGGGCCCGTCACTCCTGCGGGTGACGAGCAGACCGGTGCGACGAATCGCCGCGGTCGCGGCGTGTTCGCGGCCGTCCTGTTGCTCCTACTCGTGCTCTGCGCCGTCACCACCATCACTCAAACGTACGTGTCGGCCGGTAGCGATCAGGTCATCCGGAGCGTCACGGATAACCTCGAGTGCCTGCAGTGCCACACCGAGCTCATTCCTGAGCTCAAGATGGACGTCGTCCACAATCCCTTCGAGCAGCAGCGCTGCACGACCTGCCACACACCGCATGGCGAGATCGAGACCACGACCGTCATCGAGGGCATCACGCAGGTTTGGAACCGTACGCGCACGCTGGTGGAATGGCTGCCGCTCAAGATCGTGCTCGACGTCTTCGACGGCGGGGACGAAGGGGTCGCCGAGGATGCCGGCGGCGATGTGAAGAGCGTCACCGAGAAGCAGATCAAGGGCGCGGAGTCGGAGCTCGTGATGGCCGGCAACGAGCTGTGCTGGATGTGTCACGGCAACATGGGTCCACAGGCCAACGCCGAGTACACGCATGCGCCGTTCGTGAACGGCAACTGCATCGACTGCCACGACCCGCACGCCTCGAACATCAAAGACATGCTGACCGTGGAGGTCGAGGACCTGTGCATCACGTGCCATCCGATCGGCAAGGAGATCGATCGCGCGCAGGCGCACGCGCCGGTCGCGGGTCTGCACTGCACCAACTGCCACGACCCGCACGGGTCGGCGTATAAGGGCATCCTCGTCGACAACCAGCGTGACCTCTGTTTCACCTGTCACCCGTCGGTGGCCATGCTCTCCAACCTGTCCGTCCAGCACGGTCCGTACCTGAACGACGCGTGCACCGACTGCCACGAGCCCCACGGCTCGGACTACATGCCGCTGCTGCGCAAGAGCCAGCCGGCGCTGTGCTACATGTGCCACCCGGCCATCCAGAACGACTTCCTGAAAGCGAGCCACCACCCGGTTGGCACGATCTCGCTCAACTGCACCGGCTGCCACGATGCGCATGCAACCAACTACGACGGCTTGCTCTACGACGACGACAACGGCATCTGTTACGACTGCCACGCCAAGCCGATCCAGGTCACGTACGACAAGTCCGCACACAAGGAAACGCCCTGCTGGGGCTGCCACACGCCGCATGGCTCCAATTACGGTCCGCTGCTCAAGGGCCCGCAACCCGAAGTCTGCTTCGAGTGTCACCCGCGGTCGAACTACGACGACGCGGCGGGCGGCTACCAGAACCACCCGGTGCGGCCGGTCTACTACGACGTCAATGCCAAGACGGCGCTCACGTGCACCACGACGTGTCACGACCCGCACGGTTCGGCTATGGGGTACAGCCGCCTGCTTCGTCAGTACGAGGTGGGCATGGACGGCAACTGCCTCATCTGCCATGCGGTCGTGCCTGGGCAGGTCGTCGGCGTTGACTTCTAATGCGCCAGACGACATCGCGGTGAAGACCGAGACCGCACTGCCTCCCCGCCGATGGCTCCCGAAGATCCTGATCGCCGGCGGGGTCCTTCTGCTGCTGGCGGCCGCGGTCATGGTCGGGGTGTCACTGGCCGAGGATCCGTTCGCGGATCTCCCCGACGACCCGGCGGTCACGGTGAACCTCGCCGGCACGCTGCCGGCGGAAGGGGAGGTGCCGCTCGAGAAGCCGATCGGCATCGTGATGAGCGGCAATCGCATCTTCGTTGCCGATTCCGGCGCGGGCGTGATTCGGGTCTTTGACCGGTACGGTCGCGACAAGGGCAGCATCGTGCTTCCGGTGACCGATGGCGTTGACAGCCGGCCCTCGGCGATGGCGCTCGCGGACAATGGTCGCATCGCGGTGGTCGACAGCGGTCTGGGCCAGGTCGTCGTGGTCGCCGCCAAGCCTGCCGAGGAGGCGGACGTGCTGTTCGCGCTGGGCGATGCCACGGAAGGAACTGCTCCCGTGCGGCCGGTCGCCGTGGCCTACGCGGATGATGAATACTACGTCCTCGGAAGCGCGGAGACCAAGATCCGTGTCTACGACAGCGCGGGCGAGCCGGTGCGTGAGGTCGACGTGCAGGCAGACCCTGCGGTCGAGTACCCGGGCGGCCTGCTGGCAGCTGATGGGACGATCCTCCTCAGTGATACCAAGAGCGGTCGCGTCGCGGTGTTCGATGCCGAGACAGGAGAGGCCGTCGGTGCATGGCCCGACACCTACACGGTCCCGAGGGGGCTTGCACAGACAGACGACGGTTTCGCCATCGCCGATGTGCTGGGCCAGGCGGTGTACGTGTGCGACGCTGAGGGCGTCCAGACGCATGTAGTGAACCGTGAGACCGT
The DNA here is from genome assembly GCA_963700295.1 of uncultured Actinomycetes bacterium. GTDB lineage: Bacteria > Actinomycetota > Coriobacteriia > Anaerosomatales > Anaerosomataceae > UBA6100. Next base: position 49,887 of record CAVOWY010000008.1, read on the forward strand.
TCCGGACGCAACACTGGCGCTGCCCGAGGGCGTCACCTGGGACGACGGCAAGTCGAGGCTCTACGTGACCGACTCGGCTGCTGGGATCGTGCTCGTGTTCAACATACGCATGGAGTGAGCGCCTGGTATATTGAACCTAGATGAATCTGACTGCTTCCGATGCAGGACTGTTGTGGGGCGATCAGCGAAGCGGTACGTGGTTTGCAGTTCAAGAGCAAGACCGAATGAAGGTTATGCAGAGGCGGAGATTGAGTACTTCACGCACATACACGACTACCGGTCGTGACATCCGGAATCAGGCGCACCGTGCCTGGTTGCCGCTGATGTTCTGCGTGCTCTTCGTCGCGACGCTGCTTGCAGTGCCCTCATCCGCCTCTGCCGCGACCGCGCACGCTGATGCAGGCGATCCTGCACACATCAACCCCGACTGCGACGCGTGTCACAAGCCGCATCAGGCGCCTACCGAGCGCAGTCTCCTTTCAGGGGTGACCGAGTCCGAGGTGTGCTACGTCTGCCACGGAGATCCGCTGTCTGGCTCGAACTGGAACGTGGAGACGGGCACCAATTCGTTCACCGGCATGGCAAGCGGTCACGTACTCGAGGACGCCACAGATCCCGATGTCACGGTTGACCTGACGGACTCATGCACGGGGTGCCACGGCGTTCACGGCGACCCTGACCTGCGGTCGAACCTGCCGGCGAATGAGCAGGTGGCCGGCGCCACCATCGACCCGGCGGATCCTCGCAGCTGGTGTCTTGCGTGTCACAACGTCGACCATGCGTGGTACTCGGGCTCGGAGACCGCCGGGGTGTTCAGCATCGATGCCGGATTGAAGACAGGCTACGAGGCGCTCATACAAGACCCGACGCGAAACGCTAGTTACTATCCGACGCTTGGGACGTTCCCGGGGAGCACGTCGAACGCGACGTACCTGGCGAGCACGCACGCCACAGGGATCGACTCGGGCACCGTCGAGAGCCTCGTATCCGTGGTGACCGAGACCGTGACGCGCGTGCAGGGCGACTGCCTGTGGTGCCACGCGTCGCATCGCAGCACCGCCACGTACGATGGGCTGCTCGGGGAGTACCGCGCTTCGACCGCGGCCGATGCCGCCGGCGGTGCGACGCCCGGTGAGTACGCCCAGGCGTGCTTCGAGTGTCACGGCAACAGCAGCGGTGCGGTCTACCTGCCAGCGGCGACGTTCACGGACTCTTACTGGGCGACCACGGTAGGTGCGCCCGACATCTACGCGCTGGTTACCGACACTGGCAACAACCGCTCGGGACACCGGATCCAGACTGCCGGTGCGTACTACGCAGTCGGCTCTCCGCTCCCGTGCTACGAATGCCACAACCCCCACGGGTCCAAGAACGGCAATGCGCTCATGATCTCCGACGCGCTGGGCAGCAGTCTCGATCCCGCCGCGAGCGCGGTCGAGAATCGCTACTTCTGCTTCGCCTGTCACACAACGCTCGATGGCAGCACGTGGTACGGCTCGGACGGGACTGCCATGGTGTCGGTTTCCGCAGGGACTACGGCTGTCGGCCTCGATCGGACGACTGCGGCCAACAAGCTGACGCTTTCGGCGACCGCCCCGCACAGCCGGACGAATACCACGCAGGGGTGCACGAGCTTTGGCTGCCACGGTAGCGTTCACAATCCCAACGGCGGCGTATCCACCGGCGGCGTTGCGTGTTACGACTGCCACGGCGCGTACGAGACCGCAATGGAGTACAACGGCTCGAATGTCGGGCTGTCGTATCACCACGTCTTGGGGAACGCCACGAACACCGGCGACCGCACGTTCACCAGCACCACCTACCCGAGCACCGTCAGCGGAGCGAACACCGATGTGTACTGCCTGAGCTGCCACGTGGACCACGACTTGTTCTACAACGGTGCGGCTGTGGACAAGAAGGGCTACAACCTTCGGAGTCAACTCGTCACATCGCCCACCGCTGCGAACAGCGACTACAACGACACCAACGGCGGTATCTGCCTGGGGTGCCACTCGACGGCCCTCACGAAGAGCACGCTGCAGAAGACGTCGGCGACTGAGTCGGCGACCACTCCGGCGATCACGCTCGCTCAGTACAGCAACAAGGCGCACGACTACGACGTTGCTTCCGCGTTCTCGGGTGCGACGAACAACACCTACAACGCGAACTGCGTGAAGTGCCACAACGACGAGGAAGCGCAGAAGACCATCGGCGTCGACTACGCCGGGTACCAGACCTCGACGTACCGCTTCGGCACGCACTACTCGGCGGAGAACCGGATCGCGAAGGCGCTGGGCGCCTCGCTCGCGACCTCGGGCACGTCAACCGAGGAGAACCTCTGCTTCAAGTGCCACGATGCAGCCTCGGCCGCCAACGATGGCTATGGCGTGATCGCCATGCGGTCGGCAGCACGGGCGGTCGAAGACTACTTCACGCTAGCCACCTACGCGAACACGTCGAGTCCGTGGGCGGTGAAGCGTCATGCGGTGGTCACGTACTCGAACAAGCACAAATCGGACGAGACACAGGCGGAGATCAGTGTCCTGGCGAACAAGCACGTGGAGTGCGAGGACTGCCATGACCCCCATGCGGCGGGCAAGACGCTCCACACCGTTAGTGGCAGCAACGGGAACATCATCGGCACCGACTCGCCGCTGAGGGGTGCGTCTGGTATCGATGTCGGAACCTGGCCGACCTGGGCGAGCCCCGCTTCAGGCACGTACGCCGCAGACGCCACGGCAGACTACGAGTACGAGGTCTGCTTCAAGTGCCACTCCGCGGCGAACACCAACTTCGCGAGCTGGGGCGGGACCGGCGCGGACCTGTGGACCAACGTCGCACTCGAGTTCAATACCGCGAACCGTTCGTACCATCCTGTGGTCGGCTCGATCGGAGCGGCGAAGGCCCTGAGTGCGGCCTGGATGGACGCGGGCTGGACCGCGGTCGGCACGCAGACCATGACGTGTTCGGACTGTCATGGCGCGATGGCGTCGACCGCAACAGCAGCCGGGCCTCACGGCTCGTCGATTCCGCACGTCCTCAAGGGCTACTGGCCGATCTATCCGGGGGCGGATGGGACACTCGGAACCGCCGACGATGCCGCGTACACCGTCACCGCACTGACCGCGGGCACGCAGACCGGAATCCTCTGCGACCAGTGCCACACCGGGTTCGCCAATCAGGCAGCGCACACGGTCAGGTTGCAGCACAGGGACGCAGCCTGCTACTCGTGTCACTTGGTCGTTCCCCATGGCGGGAACCTGCAGCGGCTCATCGGAGACAGCAACGGCGCCATGCCTGCACGCTATGCTTACGCTGGGAACAAGGCCAACCTGTACATTCTGGCCTACACGCGGAACTCAGACGGAGACGGCACGGCCGTCGAGGCCGCAGACTGCACAACGAAGACCGGCGGAGGCTGCAGCCCCGCGAGCCACAACGGCACCGAGTCGTCGCTCAACAACTGGTAATCATCCCGGGAGTCCGGGTCCCGTTCTGGGTGGACATCTGCCCGGCTACGAAGGCGGGTGAGTTGCGTGGCAGCACACGCGATACGACGTCTCGCCTCGCGGCTTACCAGCAGAACCTTCGTGATGGCGGTACTGATCACGCTTGCGCTGGCTGTTCTCATTGCCTACGTGTTGATGCCGGGTGGAAACGGGGAAGCCATATCCTGGCTGGAGCGCTCGGCTCCAAGTGCCGCCGGTCTCCTGTATGCACTCGGCTTCGGCGCACTCACGCGATCGTGGTGGTTCCTGACTCTGATCGCCATCGCCGCTCTGCAGCTCGCCATCGTGACCGTGCGCCTTGTGACGCGAGACGCCCGGCGTCTACTGCGGGGTAGGGGGCCCGCGTCGCCCAACGCATTCGAGGTCACGGACACGCATGTTCTGGGAGACCGTGCGCGCACGATGCACTACATCCGCATGAGAGAAGACACATCGAGCACGCGCTACGTACGGCATCCGTGGGGGTACTTCGGTTCGTCGGTGCTGCATGCAGGGATGCTCATGGCGCTGGTGGGCGTTCTTGTCGTGAGTCTCACGCAGAGCGTGGGGCTGCTCGTACTGGCCGTCGGCGAGACGGCTCCGGGTGGGACGGGCCTGCAAGACGCGGCAGAGGGGCCGCTCGGCGCGAGCACGGTTCTGGAATCGGATCTCACCCTGGAGGACATGGATGCCGCCTTCTGGGACAACGGTGAGCCGAGAAGCTACACGGGCCACTATCTCCTGGAAGCCCCCGGCGGCGATGCACGATTCGCCCTCACCGTGAACAAGTCAAAGGTCGTGGACGGCATTCGCTTCTTCCAGGAGCAGCGAGTTGGTTACACGTGGCTGATGACCGTGTCGTATGAAGGCGCGGTCGACATGATCAGGCTCGAACTCGCACAGCCGTCTTCATCGGCCGAAGCTTCGTATGCCGACTTCGTGTTGGCGAACGGCGATCTGCTACAGGCGAAGTGCCTGGTGGACGAGTCGGCCGGCACGCCGCCGGTCCTCGTGATCCGGTTGGTGCGGAACGAATCCGTTGTCGCGCAGCAGACGGTGACCGAGGGCGGTACGATCCTGCTCGATGACGTCGAACTCAGTACCGACGACGTCCTGAGGCACGGTGTCATCACAGTCGATCGAACGAAGGGCTACCCGATCCTCTTCGCCTCCTTCTTCGTCATCTTCCTCGGGGCCTTCCTGATCTACGCTACCCCGCCGCGTGACTTGACGCTGACTACGCGAGAGGACGGCGTGGTCGTGGCGGACTGGTACGTAGCTCGCTTCGCTACTCTCTATGCTGACGAGGAGCGTTGCCTCCGCGAGGCTGCGACCGGAGAGGAAGGCGAGGCATGATCGGGTTCGCTGCCACTGCCGACCCATTGCTCCACCTGAGTGCCGCCGTCCTCTATGCTGTGGCCTTCGTGCTGCTGATTCTGGAGGTGGCGCTCGAGAAGCGCAGCGGTCGGGGAGCGCGTGTGATCGGAGCCATGGGCATCAGCCTGCATCTTCTCGGCATCGCCGTGCGCTGGGTTGCGGTTGGCCATGGACCGGTGGTGACCAAGTACGAGAACCTCTCCTCGTACGCATTCGTGATAGCAGCGGTCGCGCTCTACTTCCTCCTGCGTAAGCAGTCCGTTCGCCAGCTGGGCCTCGTGCTGTATCCGGCCGCGTTCCTGCTCATCGGGCTCGGCCTCTACTCGGGCCCCGAGGCTCAGAATCTGCCACCGACCTTCACCGGCATCTGGCTCGTGCTGCATGTCTGCTTCTACTTCCTCGCATTTGGCACGGCGGTGACCGCAGTGGGGGCCTCGCTGCTGCTCATGACCGGGAAAGGCGACGGACGGTCGCCCGACAAGCGTCTGCCGTCGTCCGAGGAGCTCGATCGGACGTCCTACCGATATGCAGGACTTGCGTTCGCCTTCTGGGGCATAGGAATGCTCACCGGATCGATATGGGCATTCAACGCCTGGGGGCGGTACTGGGGATGGGATCCGGTCGAGACCTGGTCGCTCCTGACGTGGCTGGTCCTCGGAATCTACCTGCATGCCCGGCGATTCTATGCGTGGGAGGGGCGGAGGGCTGCATGGCTGCTCATCGTGTCGTTCGGTTTCGCGCTGATGTCTCTGTTCGGGACGACGCTGCTCGAGAACTCCATCCACGCGGTGTACTTCCGATGAGAAGCGCCCCGATCGCTCTCGTCCTCGCGAGCGTCATGTTCCTAGCTGCCGCAGGATGCAGCGCCTCGACTGGGAGTGATGAAGCGCTTGCTGTTGAGGCGACTGTACGCGCTTACAACACCGCACTTGTCCAGGCGTTCGTTGCGCTCGACATGAACGAACTCAACGCCGTGGCCACGGAGGATCAGGCAGCGACCGAGTACTTCCTCATGGCGGCCCTCGGCGAGAGTCGTGTTGTCATGCACGCCACCCCCATCTCCATCGAGTTTGGCGAGGTGACGTTCCCCGAGGAGGGGAAAGCGAGCGTCACGACGACCGAGACGTGGGACTACGAGCACGTCTCCCTCGATACGAGCGAGACGGTACGGACCGAGACGGGGGTCGTGTACCACCTGCAATACGACCTCGTGCTGCAGGACGGCCGCTGGCTGGTGGATGCTGTAACGTCGCTCGATGACGCCGAAGGAAGCACGGAGACCACGCAGTGATGGTCCGGAGACGCGTGGTCGCTGCAATCATGTTGGCCGCTGCGTTGTCGTCAGGTTGCTCTGCCGAGGCAGCTCGTCCCGCCATCACTCGCATCTCGGACCTCCTCGAGCTCCGCCGCGATGACGTGCGCGACCCGGCGGCCTACGAGGAGTACCTCGCGGACGCCGATCTGGCGGCGGAGCTGGCCTCGGGCAGTGGCGAGCCGACCGGCACGCCGCAGGTTCCCGAGTACGAGCCGCCCTACCTCACCGCTGAGACCACCTCGACTGCGGACGTCGCCGTAGTGTGGAAGGCGAGTGACGACTTCCCCGGCTGGCCGGCGGTGACCGTCTTCATCCTGTCGCTTGACGATGGCCGCTGGCTCGTGATCGACGCATTCGAAGCCACCTCGGCGCCGGAGCCGCTCGAGCCCGCTGCAACCGACTAGAGTCCGTTAGCCGATAGCGGTCTTCCGGTCGCACCCCCAGGCCGTGCACGATGCGCTTCGCCGAATTCCGTTCGACATATCCCAAAGTCGCAGTACCATTGTCGCAATGCGGCTGCTCTCAACGGAGGACACCATGTCGGACGAGCGCACGGCACCCGACGCAAGCCTGTACCGCCTGTCGCTCTACCACTGCTATCTCGGCGAACTCATCCGCACCGGAGCACCGCAGCGGATCACCTCGCGCCAGCTGGCCGACGAGCTCAACATCAAGGAGGAGACCGTCCGCCGCGACATCTCCTTCGTCGGCGACATCGGCCGGCCCGGTGCCGGTTACGCGCCCGAGGTGCTCTTCGCGGCGCTCATGGGGTTCCTGGGTCTGTCCGAGGAGTACCCGATCCTCGCGGTCGGCAGCCTCAAGATGCTCGATGCGCTGCAGGTGGTGTTCCCGCCCGAGCGGTTCGGCGTGCGGGTGGCCGCCTGCTTCTCCGAAGTACCCGAGGACGCCGGTGCCGAGGTGATGGGCGTCAGCCTGCAACACCTGACCGACATCACCCGGCTCGATCCGGCGCTCGGCATCACCGTCGCGTTCGTGGCGTGCTCGCCCGGTTGGGTTCAGATCACGCTCGACCTGCTGGCGGCCGCCGGCATCCGGGGCGTGCTGCTGCTCACCTCGGCGATCAAGCTCAATCGGCCCGAAGGCATGATCATCACGCAGGTGCGCATGCCCTGCGACCTCAAGAGCCTTGCGTGCCGCTGCCAGACGCGTACAGGCTCTGTCGGGACCCGGTAAGCGATGGGCCGCGCTCGCCCGATGTCGCTCGCCCTCATCTTGCTCGGAGTCGCGATGCTGCTCGCGTTCGCGGTGACCGGCTGTGACGGTACCGAGCCGCTCGGCACGGTGGCCGACGCCGTCGAGCCCGCGCCGTGGGACCTCTCCACTCCCGAACTCGCCGTCCGCTCGTACCTGGACTGGGTGAGCTTCTCCTACCGCATGGCCAACTCGGAAATCCCCACCGCCACCATGACGCCCGAGGAGGCCGTGCGGGTCGACTCATACATCCAGCTCAACCGCATCGACGGGAGGGGCCTGGAGCAGTCCCTGACCTCGCTCGAGATCACGTCCGTTTCGCAGGAGGCGTCGGCCGCAGTCGTGACCGCCCACGAGACCTGGCGGTACCGCTACTTCTCGCTCGAGACGCTCGACTACCTGACCGAGGAGTACACAGCGAGCTACGACACCACCTACACGCTTGTGGCACATCCGCAGGGGTGGCTGGTCGACGCGGTCGAAGCGACCTCCGACGAGGAGGTCAAGTAGCGCGCTGCCGGGCCCGGCCCGCAGCATGCCCTGTGCTATACTCCCGCCTTGTTCCGTTCCGGTGCGCCGCGCCCGTCGTGGCGTGAGGAGGATCCCAGTCAGATGGCCAAAGCGGACCTCGTCCTGCTGCACGCCCCGAGCGTCTACGACTTCCGAGAGACCTCGATCATGTACGGGCCGGTGTCGGATCTTGTCCCCTCGAGCCCGATTTTCGAGATGTACCCGATCGGCTTCACCACCATCGGCGAGTACCTCGAGAGGCACGGGCTTCACGTCAAGGTCGTGAACCTCGCGCTTCTCATGCTCAACAAGCCGAAGTTCGACGTGGAGAAGGCCATCCGGGAGATGGACCCGTACGTCTTCGGCATCGACCTGCACTGGGCGCCGCATGCCCACGGGTCGATCGAGATCGCGCGGTTGTGCAAGAAGTACCACCCGGATACGCCTGTGGTCTTCGGCGGCCTCACGGCCACGTACTTCCACGAGGAGCTCATCGGCTACGACGCCGTGGACTACGTCTTGCGGGGGGACTCGACCGAAGAGCCGTTCACGCAGCTCGTGTACGCCATCAAGCGGGGCGGCAGCGTTGCCGACATCCCGAACCTCACCTACAAGGACGCGAGCGGCGCTGCGGTGGTCAACCCCTTCACCTGCGTGCCGCCGACCTTCGACCACGTGAAGCTCGACTACAGCTTCTCGATGCGCTCGGTCATCCGCGGGCGCGACATGTCGTCGTCGCTGCCGTTCAAGGACTGGCTCTCGTATCCGGTGACCGCGTCGCTCACCTGCCGCGGCTGCACGCGCAACTGCGTGACGTGCGGTGGTTCGGCGACCGCGTTCCGCGAGCACTTCGGCCGCGATCGGGTGGCGTTCCGCGACCCCGAGCTGCTCGTGAAGGACATCTCGCACATCGCCAAGCACATCCCGGGGCCGGTCTTCGTGCTCAACGACTTCCGGCAGGCCGGCGACGAGTACGTGAACGAGTTCATCACGGGCCTTCGGAAGGTCGACTTCAAGAACCCGATCGGCTTCGAGTTCTTCACCCCGCCATCGGAGGACTTCTACGCGCTACTGGACGAGAACCTGAACGACTTCTCGGTGGAGGTATCGGCCGAGAGCCATGACGACGGCGTGCGCGAGGTGTTCGGCAAACCATACGCGTGGGAGGACCTCTGCGAGTCGATCGACAGCGCCTTCAAGCACAACTGTCAGCGATTCGACCTGTACTTCATGACGGGCATTCCCACGCAGACGGCCGATTCGGTGCTCGGCACCGCGCGCGCCGTGGAGGAGCTCTACGCGCGCATCGGAGACAACCCGAAACTGCTGCCGTTCATCGGTCCCATGGCCCCGTTCCTCGATCCCGGGTGCATGATCTTCGAGGACCCGGACCGCTTCGGTTATACGCTCCGCGCTCGCACGCTCGAAGAGCATCGCCAGAGGCTCATGCAGCCGTCCTGGAAGCACATCCTGAACTACATCCCCGACGCGATGACGCTCGACGAGATGGTGGATGCCACGTACGAAGCCGCAGTGGGGCTCAATCGGGTGAAGGCACGGGTCGGCTCCGTCGATCCTGCCGTGGCGACTGCGACCGAGCGCCGCATCCTCGAGGCCCAGATCGCGATGGCGCGCATCGACGACATCATGCGGCAAGACGAGCCGGTCCGTAGCCACCAGCTTGACGAGTTCAAGCACGAGATAGACCTGCTCAACGAGAGCACCGTGTGCGAGAAGACAGAGCTCAAGTGGGCTTCACAGGTGAACATCGGCCATGTCTTCAACAACGCGAAGCTGTGGTTCAGGGTCAACCTCGAACTGCTCTTCCCGCGGCTCAGGAAGTACGACACGCGGTTCACGGAAGGTGCGAAGTAGATGCTATCCAACCAGCAAGCTCCGGCGAACGGCCGTCCGACCACCGAGCGTGTGCAGTCGATCTTCAAGTCGCTCGCCCCGGACTACGACCGCTTCAACCGGCTCTCGAGCCTCGGCGTGGACCGCTCCTGGCGGCGCAAGACCGTGAAGATGGCCCAGCTGCGACGCACGTCACAGGTGCTCGACATCGCGGCCGGAACCGGCGACCTCACCATGGCGCTCGCGCGCTACGGCCAGCCCGAGAGCATCCTGTCGACCGACTTCGTTTCCGAGATGCTCGAGGTGGGCAAGGCAAAGGCAGCCGAGTACGAGGGCCCGACGTCGATCAGCTTCGCCGTCGTGGATGCACAGGATCTGCCGTTCAACGACGACAGCTTCGACGTGGTGACGGTCGGGTTCGGCGTCCGGAACCTGCCGGACCGCTCGGCCAACTTTCGTGAGGTATACCGGGTGCTCAAGCCGGGCGGCCGCTACGTGGTGCTCGAGATGAGCCGCCCGCCGTTCGCGCCGTTCCGGGCGCTCTACCACTTCTACCTCCACACGGTGATACCGACCCTCGGCGGTCTGCTTACGGGCAAGCGCGCTTCCTTTGAATACCTGCGCGACTCGATCCTCGGATTCCCGGGCCAGGTGGCGCTCGCCGGCGAGCTGCACAAGGCGGGCTTCGCTGAGGTCACGTGGCGCAATCTGACCCTCGGCATCGTTGCGGTGCACGTGGCGATCAAATAGCGAAGCGGTCCTCCGGCGCCGGGTCGCCTGGAGCCGGTATCGGTGAGCGTGTAGGATGAGAGCCCGACACAGGTCCCATTCGGGAGGTTGGTTCCAGCCATGTTGCTTCTGGCGCGCTACGTGCTCCCCGTGAGCGGTCCCCACATCGACGACGGCGCCGTGCTCGTGCAGGGCGGCGAGATCGTCGCGCTCGGCAGCCGCGTCGAGATGCTGCGCGACCATCCCGATGAGGAGATCGTCGACTACGGGCTCGCGGCGCTGATGCCCGGCTTCGTGGACCTGCACACCCACATGGAGTACGCGATCTTCCGCGGCGTCGTGGACGACCTGCCGTACACCGAGTGGAAGATGGCGGTCCAGGGTCGCGAGCACCTGCTGAACGATCAGGACTGGAGGGACTCGGCGGTGCTCGGCGCCATCGAGACGATCCGCTCGGGCATCACCACCGTCGCCGACATCACCGACACGGGCGCCAGCGTGCAGGCGACGCAGGACTCCGGACTGCGCGGCGTGCTCTACCGCGAAGTCTCCACGATGGACACCGCTTCGGTCGACCGCGTCATGGCCGAGGCGCTCGCCGACATCGAGGCGTGGACCGCGCAGACGGACAGCAGCCGGATCACCATCGGCATCGCGCCCCACGGGCCGTACACCTGCCACCCGCGGCTGTTCCAGGCGCTCGTAGCCGAGGTGGAGAAGAACGACCGGCCGGTGACGATGCACCTCGCGGGCTCCAAGGACGAATACGACTTCGTGAAGTACGGCTCCTCGCCGCTCGGACAGGACTTCCGGGCGCAGTCCGGCTGGTCCGACCAGGCGTGGATGCCGACCGGCGTGAGCCCGGTCCGCTACGTCTACCAGTGGGGCATCTTCGACCTGCCGAACGTGCTTGCGGTCCACTGCGTGCATGTGGATGCCGAGGACATCGATGTCCTCAAGCGCACCGACACCGCGGTGGCGTACTGTGCGCGCTGCAACGCCAAACTCGGGATGGGCACGGCGCCGCTCGGGGACTTCCGCGCGGCAGGGCTTCGGGTCGGCATCGGCACGGACTCGCCGGCCTCCACGAGCACCATCGACTTCTTCGAGGAGATGCGCGTGGGTCTTCTCGTCCAGCGCGGGATGCTCGGCGAGCAAGGCTTCTTCTCGGCGAAGACGTTCGTGACTATGGCGACGCTCGGCGGCGCGCAGGCCCTCAAGATCGATCACCTGGTGGGCTCGCTGGAGCCCGGCAAGCGAGCCGACATCATCGCGGTCGACCTCTCGAAGAGCCACCAGGTGCCCACCCAGAACCCGTACGGAGCGCTCGTGCACACCTGCAACCAGGACAACGTGCTGATGACCATGGTCGACGGGCAGATGCTGTTCGATCGCGGCACCTACCTTACGCTCGAGCGCGAGAGCATGAGCGAGCGTACCGAGCAGCTGCGGATGAAGATGCGGAGCTGAGCAGCCGTGCATGAACACGGTCGGGTGGTCACGGTGCATGACGGTGCTGTGGACGTGCGCATCGAAGTCACCGCCGACTGCAAGGGCTGCAGCGCGTGCGCGCGAGGTGCCAATGGCGAGATGATCATGCGGGACGTGGTCGATACGCTCGGCGTCACGGTCGGCGATACCGTCGACGTGGTGATTCCCGACAGCATCAAGACGCGTGCGGCAGTGGCGGTCTTCGTGGCTCCCGTGGTTTGCATGCTGCTCGGGTACTTGGCTGGCTACTTGCTTGGACGGTGGACGGGAATCGCGCCCGATGTGAGCGGTCTCGTGCTTGCGCTGATCGGTGCGAATCTCGCGGTCGTCGGCGTGAGAGCGGCAGAGCGCAAGATTGCGTCGAGGCACGGAGTTCACGCCGAAGGTGGATGCTATAATCGCGCGAGGTCACGGCCGACCCTGACGTCGCCGTGGCCGTTCGGTCGACAAACGAGGAGGTAACCGCACGTGAGCGATCAGGACTTCTTCTTCGACGAGGAGGAAGAGGCGGTCAAGGACAGCACGTCCGCCCCATCCGCCAGGCCCTCGGCGAAGTCCAGCGCCAAGACGGCGCCCACTGCACCCAGAAGCGCCCCGAAGGCCGCCCCGAAAGCAGCCCCCAAGGCCGGTGCCACGTCTGGCACGCCAGCATTCTTCGAGCAGAGCGTAAGCATGACCATCGCGGCGCTCATGACCGTGATCGGACTGCTCGTTGGCGTGATCGTCGGATTCCTCGTGGCGCCGGACAGCGCCACGGTCTCGACCGGGACGCCCGCCACCTCGGCGACCACCGACTCTGGCTCCACAGCACCGCAGCTGAGTGAGGACGAGCTGTCGTCCGGCGCGCTGCCCGAGGGGCATCCGGATATCAGCTCGATGGGCGCCAGCGAGACTGTGGAGACGCCGAGCGAGTAAGCATACGGGCTCACGAGGGCCCGACCGCCGAGTCGGTCGGGCCCTCTTCTCGTCTAAGGGAGTACAGAGAATGGCGAACAAGTCAGTAAAGGGTCCGATGTCCGTCGACAAGTCGAGCACGCCCGCATGGATGCGGATCGTGATCATCATCGTGGCCATCTCGTTCGTGGGCGGCGGTATCGCAGTCGTCGCCGCAGGGATCAGCGGTGGGGGCACTGGTACGCAGACCTCCCAGGAGACCACCGCCACGGCGGACACGATCACGCAGCAGTATCAGGCGCGTGTGGACGCGGCGTTGGCGGCGACGCAGTCCGACCCCTCCAACCCCGACATCGTCATCGAGGTCGGCCATGCCTACTTCGAGTGGGCGGTCGCGCTGTACGAGGGCGGTCAGATCTCGGCCTCGATCCCGATTTGGAAGAGCTCCGTGAGCTACTACGACAAGGTGCTCGCGGTGGATCCTTCCAATGACGTCGCGCTCGGCAACAAGGCGTTCGCGCTGTACTACGCGCAGGATGACGAACTGGCGCCTGCGGCCCTGCAGGCGTTCATCGACGGCGCCGCAGGCAACGCGGCGCTCGCGGCGCAGGTCGAGAACGCGCGGGGGATGCTCGCGGAGTTCGAAACGACCACCGCGCCATAGCGGGAGCGTATCTCGCACCACACGACGGCCGGCCCCCGCAGGGGGGTCGGCCGTCGGTCTGCCGGGGGTCCCGAGAGGGCTTACTGCGCGACGTCGGCCAGCATGGTGCGTGCTTCGTCGAGCGACGCTGCGCACGAGAAGAGACCGGAGAGCCGCGTGAGGTCGAGGATACTGTCGACGGACTCGTTGGTGACCAGGACGAGGCGGCCTCCGTGGGCGCCGTACTCCTTCGAAAGGGACAGCAGCAAGCCGAGGCCGGAACTGTCGAGGTAGTCGAGCGCACTCAGGTCCACCACTGTCGCAGGCGGCAGGTGCTTCAGCACCCGGTCGATCGTCAGTCGGAATGACGAGCACTCGCTGTAGTCGAGGTCGCCCTCGAGTGCGATCACCCAGTAGTCAGGGTTCTGGTCGAGTCGAATCGAAAGGGCCATACCATCTCCCCGTGTGGTCGGCTACCGGCAGTGTGTGTTTACCCTGCCCGCTGGGCATTCACACCGGCTGCCCCCGTGCTGGCATGGTGGAGTGGCTGCGGGTACAATCGTGGACGCATGCACCCTCGGCGAAAGCGGTAGTCAACATGGAGCTCGTAATCTCAACCGAGAACGCGGGAGCGAGCTGCACGATCGCGCTCGACGGTGAGGTCGATGTCTACACGTCGCCCCGGCTGCGCCAGAAGCTCACCGAGGTCATCGACGCAGGCTGCGTGAACGTCGTGGTCGACCTGCAGAACCTCGGGTTCATCGACAGCTCGGGCCTTGGCGTGCTGGTGAGCGGCCTCCGGAAGGTCAAGGAGCACGGCGGAACGCTGCGGCTGGTCTGCACCAAGGACAGCATCCTGAAGATCTTCCGCATCACCGGGCTCGATAAGGTCTTCCCGCTGTTCCCCACGGTCGAAGAGGCCCTGGAGTTCTGATCTTCGGACGTGTCGGCACTGCGGCGGACCGGATGTGGTGCGCCGGGCCGGTCCTTCTTCAAGGAGCTGCGCTTTGTTCGGTATCGGTGGCTGGGAGTTCATGCTCATAGCTGTGTTGGCGCTGCTGCTCTTCGGCCCCGACAAGCTCCCGCAGTTCGCCCGCACGCTCGGGCGGCTCATGCGTGACATGAAGAAGTACCAGGCGATGATGGAGTCGACGATCCGCGGCGAGATCCTCGCGGCGGACCCGACGCTCAAGAAGGACCCGTTCGAGACCGGCAAGGACTTCGGCAAGAAGGTGGGCAGCGGCGCGTTCGCGCGCCCGGAGCAGAATGCCGAGGCGGGAAGCGAAGACGCTGACGGCGGCGAGCAGGCCGACGCAGGGCCCATCGTGAACGAGGACGGCGACCTGCTCGTGCCCGAGCCGGGCGATCTGATCGCGTCGGCGCCCACGGTTGCGAGCGACGCCGATGCCGACGTCCCGCCGGCCGCCGATGCCCCGGACGAAGCTGGAGAGGGGGAGCGGGACGAGGCCTGACGGCCCCCCGCGTGCACTATGCCCATCTCTCCCAAGCGGATGCCGATCATGTCGCACCTGACTGAGCTTCGTAAGCGGCTCACCGTGGTGGTCGCGGTTCTCGCCACCCTCACGCTCGTCGGCTACTTCTACTCCGATGAGATCTATCGCCTGCTGATCGGGCCGATGCTGCCGGTTCTCGGCGACAAAGGCGGCTACACGTTCGATCTGCTCGAGGCGATGGCGAACCGCTTCCGCCTCGGCATGTTCGGCGCGGTCATCGTAGGCAGCCCGATTCTCATCTACGAGGTGCTGGCCTTCTTCCTGCCGGCGCTCAAGCCGAAGGAGCGCCGCTGGTTCGGGTGGACGGCGCTGGCCGCGGCGCTGCTCTTCCTCACCGGCGTGGCGTTCTGCTACTTCTACATCCTTGAGCCGAGCACGCAGTGGCTCGTCGACCAGAGCGGCGAGACGTTCGACCTGCTGCTGCGCGCGCAGAGCGCCATGACCTTCGCGATGTGGTTCCTCGCCGGCTTCGGCATGGCCTTCGAGGTGCCGGTGGTCGTCTTCTACCTCGTGTACTTCAACGTGGTGCCGTACGCGACGCTCCGCAAGAACTGGCGGACGGTGTGGGTCGTGATCGTGGTCGCAGCGTCGATGATCACGCCGGACTGGAACCCCTGGAGCATGGCCGCGCTCTCGGCGTCGATGGTGGTGTTGTTCGAGGCGAGCATGCTGCTCGTGCGCATAGCGCTTGCGCGCAAGATCAAGGCCCAGCGTCGCGCCGAGCTGGGCGACCTGCCCGACGAGACCGAGTAGGCAAGGACGCACATGCACGAGTTGGGCATCGCCGAAGGGGTACTCTCCTCGGCCCTGACCGGGGCCGAAGGGGCAGGAGCGAGCCGCATCAACGAGGTGGACATCACGGTCGGCGTGCTGACCGAGGTGATGGAAGACGCGCTGCAGTTCGCGTGGGAGGCCATCCGCGTGGGCACCATGGCCGAGAATGCGGTGCTGAACGTGACGATGCTCGACGCCCGCTCACAGTGCGCCGACTGCGGGCACGAGTGGGTGCACGACCGCTACTCCGGCGCGCAGTGTCCGTCGTGCAGCGGCTACCTGATGCGGCTGCTCTCGGGCCGTGAGCTGAAGATCGACTCCATCGACATCGACTGAGGGGTACCGGCGTGAAGGTCGACATCGAACAGCGGATCCTCGCCGCGAACGACGAACTTGCGGCGGGCAACCGCGCTCGTTTCGCCGATCACGGCGTCTTCGTGCTCGACCTCATGGCATCGCCGGGCGCGGGCAAGACGTCCACGATCCTCGCCACAATCGACGCGCTCAGGGACCGCTATGAGATCGCCGTCATCGAGGGTGACATCGCGAGCAAGGTGGACGCCGAGAAGGTGCGCGCCCACGGGATCCCTGCGGTACAGATCAACACGGGCGGCGCGTGCCACCTCGAGTCGGCGATGATCCGGCGCGCGGTCGACACGCTCGACCTGGACTCACTCGACCTCATCATCATCGAGAACGTGGGCAACCTGGTGTGTCCGTCGGACTTCGATCTCGGTGAGAGCGCCAAGGTCATGATCCTGTCGGTGCCCGAGGGTCACGACAAGCCGTATAAGTACCCGAACATCTTCCAGGTCTCCGAAGCCGTGATCTTGAACAAGTGCGACACGATGCCGGTCTTCGACTTCGACGAAGCCGAGTTCCGAAGCGTGGTCGAGAGCCTCAACGGGCAGGCGCCGATCTTCGCGATCTCGGCTACCAAGGGCGACGGCGTCGACGCATGGGCTGAGTGGCTTGCGGCACGCATCGAGGCGGCGAAGGCGGAGGCATCGGCATGATGGACCGCGACGCCGCGCTTGCGCTCACGCGCGAGCGTATCCCGAACGCCAATCTCGTGAACCACTGCGTCGCGACTGAAGTGATCATGGCAGGCGCTCGCGCGTCACTTCGGTCTTGCCGAGGCCGACGTGGAGCGGTGGGCGCTCGCGGGGCTGCTCCACGATCTCGACTACGCCGAAACGGCCGAGGATTTCGAACGGCACGGCGTGGTCACCGCCGAGCTGCTCGAAGGCGAGCTCGACGCCGAGCAGCTGCACGCGATCCTCGCACACGCGAACAAGGCGCCGCGTGAGTCGCTGATGGACCGTGCCCTCTACGCCGCCGATCCGACGACCGGCTTCATCGTGGCGGCCGCCCTGGTGCGTCCCGACAAGTCGCTTGCGAACGTCGAGCTGCGGTCTTTGCTGAAGCGCTGGAAGGAGAAGGCCTTCGCGCGCGGCGCCAGCCGCGAGCAGATGGCCGCCTGCGAGGAGCTCGACCTGACACGCGAGGAGTTCCTTTCGCTCGCCCTCGCGGCGATGCAGGCGCGAGCCGGAGAGATTGGGCTGTAGGAGGCCCCCGCGGGTGTAGGGGGATCCGGCGCTCAGACAGTCCTCGAACGGGTCCCCGAGCGCGCTCGGCGCGCCACTGGCGCCCCTCGCACGCTCCTCCCGTTCTGCGGAACTCGCGGCGGACCCCCTCACCCGCGGGGGCCTCTGAGCGCCGGATCTCTCTACGCCTGCTGCGCCCCCCGAGATTCAGTTCCGGGTGACCCGCGATTAACCCGGGGGTTGACGCGGCGTATATACTCGGCAGGAATTGCCCCGCGACGGTCGGAGACCGGCCCCATGCGCCTCATCATCTCAGAGAAGAACATCGCTGCCCGTCGCATCGCCGAGATACTGGCGGTGGGTAAACCGAAGGCGGACAAGGTCTACACGACACCCGTCTACTACTTCCGCCGGGACGGGGAGGACTGGGCGTCGATCGGTCTCAAGGGCCACATCATGGAAGTGGACTTCGCCCCCACGCTCGATGCCTCCGCGGTCCGCGCACTAGCGCAGGCCGATCCGCGCATACTCGCCTACGGCGCCGATACGCTGCTCGACGCCGAACCGGAACTCGACCTGAAGCGCTGGCGTCTGGAGACGCTGCCGGTGCTCGCGCGCGTCGATGTGGAGAAGGTGCCGAAAGAGAAGGGCATCATCCAGTCGATCAAGAACCTCGCCAAGAAGGCCGACAAGGTCATCATCGCAACCGACTTCGATCGCGAAGGCGAGCTCATCGGCGCCGATGCGCGCGACGTCGTGCGCTCGGTGAACAAGAGCGTGCCCTGTCACGTCGCGTGCGCTTCTCGGCGATCACGAAGGACGAGATCGAGCGCGCCTTCGCCAACGAGGACGTGCTCTCCGAGGAGCTCGCGCAAGCAGGCGAGACCCGGCAGGAGATCGACCTCATCTGGGGTGCGGTCGCTCACGCGCTACCTCACGCTCACGCTGCAGAAGGTGACCCGCAAGCCCTTCGGCGATGTGCTCTCGTCCGGCCGGGTCCAGACGCCCACGCTGAAGCTCATCGTGGACCGCGAGAAGGAGCGGGACGCGTTCGTTCCCGAGGACTACTGGGTCGTCCGGGGCACCTTCGGCAAGAACGGCGACGAGTTCGGCGCCGGGCACGCCACCGAGCGCTTTGCCACCGAGGAGGCCGCGCGCGCCGCGGTCGAGGCCGTCTCGGCTGCCACGGAGGCGACCGTCACGGCGGTCAAGCGCACGAAGCGGCAGTCCAAGCCGCCTGCGCCGTTCAACACCACGCCGCTGATGGCCGCAGCCGCCTCCGAGGGGCTTTCGCCCTCTCAGACGATGCGGATCGCCGAGTCGCTGTACATGAGCGGTCTCATCTCGTATCCGCGCGTGGACAACACCGTCTACCCGCCGAGCCTCGACATCAAGGGCATCCTGCGGACGCTCGCCGAGGTGCCGTTCTACCGCGAGCATGCCCAGAAGCTCCTGCAGTCGCCGTTCCACCCGACCCGTGGCGAGAAGGAAGCGACGGACCATCCGCCGATCCATCCCACGGGAGCCGCGGACCCCGACAAGCTCGACCCGCAGGCATGGAAGCTCTACAACCTCGTCGCGCGCCGGTTCATGGCCACGCTGTCGGACCCTGCCGTGATCGAGGGCACGCGCGTCGATCTCGACGTCGCCGGCGAGCCCTTCGTCGCCAAGGGCGACGTCGTGCTCTCGCCGGGGTTCCGCGCCATCTACCCGTACGGCCTGCGCAAAGACGAGCACCTGCCGCAGCTGGCCGAGGGCGAGAGCGTGCGTTTCCTCGGCGCGGAGATGGAAGGCAAGCAGACGCAGCCGCCGGCCCGCTACTCGCAGGGACGCCTGATCCAGGAGATGGAGAAGCTCGGGCTCGGGACCAAGGCCACGCGGCACGACATCATCCAGACGCTCTACGATCGCAAGTACATCAGCAACGATCCGGTCGAGCCGACCTTCAAGGGCAAGACCGTCATCGAGGCGCTCTCCGCGTATGCGAGCGAGATCACCACGCCCGAGATGACGGTATCGCTCGACCGCGAGATGGACGCCATCGCAGGCGGTCGTTCGACACTCCCCGTTGTGGTGACGCACTCGAAGAACGCGCTCGCGACCGTGCTCGAAGAGCTCCTGCCTCGCGTGAGCGAGGTGGCCGACAAGCTCAAGGACGCCATCGACGAGGACGCCAAGGTGGGGAAGTGCCCGGTCTCCGGTCACGACCTGCTTATCAAGTACTCGCCCAAGAACCGCACCTACTTCGTGGGCTGCTCCGGATACCCGGAGTGCACGGTCACCTATCCGCTGCCGAAGAACGCAAAGTACCAGTCGGCCGATGAACTGTGTCCCGTGTGTGGGACGCCGCAGGTCAAGGTCATCCAGTTCAAGAAGCGGCCGCGGCTCATGTGTCTGAGCACCGAATGCCCCACAAAGCGCGGCCCCGAGATCACGATCGCGAAGGGCGCCTGCCCCACGGGTGACGGCGGCGACCTCATGGTGCACTACTCGCCGGTGGGCAGCCGCTACGTCCGCTGCACCAACTACGAGAACTGCAAGACCTCGTATCCCCTGCCGCAGCAGGGCGATCTCGAGCCCACCGAAGAGCGGTGTGAATGCGGGACGCCGAAGGTGATCATCCACACGAAGAAGGGTCCGTGGAAGATCTGCATCGACCCCGCATGTCCGCTCAAGGCCGCGAAGCCCGCTGCGTCGAAGAAGGCCGGTGGTGCCCGGAAGTCCGCCGCGCGGAAGAAACCCGGCGGCTCGGGTGCGACGGGCGCTGCGAAGAAGCCGCGCGGCGTGAAGTAGTCCTATTCCGTCGTGAGCGGAGCGCGGGGTACGGGCATCAACTGAATACAACGTTCCCAACCCCCGGAGCCGTACGTGAAGATCGCCGTCGTGCAGCACGCCCTGCGACCGGCACCCGCCCAGGACCTCGAGGCGCTCGTGATCGCATCCGCGCGCGCCGCCTCCGGGGGCGCCGAGGCGGTCTTCCTCCCCAACGTCACCGCGGTGCATGACGGTCCACTGGGAGACGATCTGTTCCGACGCACCAGCGACGATGCGCCGGACACGATCGTGGTGGTGGCGCACGACGACAGCCGGGCCGAAGCTGAGCCGGAGGCGACGGAGACGCTGGGCGGAGTCTGCGTGCTCGTCGGTGACGACGCGATCGACTCCAAGGTGCTCAGGGACTGCTCCGCGAAACGGCTCGGGGTCGTCGCGCTCGCGCCGGGCGCCGAATCGGACCTTCAGGCCCAGGCGGTGCTCGAACTGGCCGTAGCCCTCAGCACCTCGCTCGCGTCTGTGGTGATCGTGGTCGAAACCGATGGCGCCGAGCTCGGCGAACCGGGTCACGGCGGCTCGGCGATCGTGCACCTCGGCGAGGTGCTCGCCGAGGCCGGGTCGGGTGACGACCTGCTGCTCGCCGACATCGCGACCCCGCTCGGGCCGCCCGAGGCCCCGGAGGCGTTCCCGGACATCCCGCCCGTGCTCCAGCAGCGCCTCGGCGCTCACCGCGGCCACAAGCTCGACGTGAGCTATCCCGCCGACCTCGACTAGGGCTGCCCACGCGCGGGTGCATGGTAGAATCCTCCCCGTACCTGGAGGCACGCGTTCGCGGGGCCGCCACCGCAAGCGCTCCACGCACAGAGGGGGTAACGCGCGTATGTCACTGCCCAAGGTAACGGTCGTCGGTGCTGGACAGGTCGGCGCCACAACGGCATTACTTCTCGCGCTCAAAGGCACTCGCGGACGTCGTGCTCGTGGACGTGGCCGAGGGCATCCCCCAGGGCAAGTCGCTCGACATGATGCACGCGCGTTCGGTCGAGCGTTTCGCCTCTACCGTGACGGGGACGAACGACTACGCCCCGACCGCTGGCTCGGACGTGGTCGTGGTGACCGCCGGCCTGCCCCGAAAGCCCGGGCATGACCCGCGAGGACCTGCTTGCCGCCAACGGCGCGATCGTGCGCTCGGTCATCGCCGAGGTGCGCGTCTCGTCTCCCGGATGCCGTGATCATCCTCGTCACCAACCCGCTCGACGTCATGGCGCACCTGGCGTGGCGCGTGTCGGGCTTCCCGGCTGCCCGCGTGTTCGGCATGGGCGGCGTGCTCGACTCGGCGCGCTTCGCGTACTTCATCGCCGAGGCGACCGGCGCTTCGGTCGCCGACATCGAGGCGGTCGTGATCGGTGCCCACGGAGACACGATGGTGCCGCTGCCGCGCTTCTCCACCGTGGGTGGCACGCCGCTTTCGGACCTCCTGCCCGCCGGGGAGGTCGCCGAGATCGTGCGCCGCACGGTCTTCGGCGGCGCCGAGGTCGTCGCGCTCCTCAAGTCCGGAAGCGCGTTCTATGCGCCGGCAGCGTCGGTGACCGCGATGGTCGCAGCCGTGCTCGGCGACACGGGCGCCGTCATGCCCTCGTGCGTGCTGCTCGAGGGCCAGTACGGTCTGTCGGGTCTGCACCTCAACGTTCCCGCGTCGCTTGGTCGTGCAGGCGTGCTCTCGGTGCCCGAATGGGACCTCGACGAGGCCGAGCTCGCACGGCTGCGCGCGTCGGCGGCCGGCGTGGCCGAGACGCTCGCGACCATCGATCTCGGAGCGTGACGGTTGGCATCCGTCGCTCTCATCGCCGAGGCGGTGTACGGCGCGATCGCCGAGGCTGCCTCCACGCTCCGGCCTGACGTGGCCGCAGCGATGGAGCGGGCGGCGGCCGACGAGCCGTCGGAGCGGGGGCGCGAGGTCCTCGCACAGCTGATCGAGAACGCCGCGATCGCGCGAGCCGACCGGGTGCCGCTGTGCCAGGACACCGGCACCGTCTGGGTGTGGGTCGAACTCGGCGCGGCGGAGTGCCTCGACGGTGACCTGGCCGCCGCGGTGGACGACGCCGTGGCGCGCGCCTACCGCGATAACGCGCTGCGCATGAGCGTCGTGCGCGACGCTCTGCGGCGACCGCACGAACACCGGCGACAACACGCCCGCGTTCCTCGATGTCACGCTTCGACCGGGAGCCGGCGCGACCGTGCACGTGATGCTCAAGGGCGGAGGCTCGGACAACGCGAGCGCGCTTGCCATGCTCGACCCGTCCGCAGGCGAGGAGGGGGTCGCGCGCTTCGTGCTCGATACCGTCTCGGCGAAGGCGACGGGTGCCTGTCCGCCGCTGGTGGTGGGCGTGGGTGTGGGTGGAACCTTCGATACGCGTGGGCAAGCTCGCCAAGAAGGCGTTGCTGCGTCCGCTCGGCACGCCGGCGTCCACCGAGGCGTCTGCGGCCCTGGAGGCGCGGCTCCTTGCCGATATCAATGCGCTTGGGATCGGGCCGGCGGGCCTGGGTGGCGCCACGACGGCTCTCGGCGTGCGCGTGCTGACCGGGCCCTGCCACATCGCCGCGCTCCCGGTCGCCGTGAACCTCGGCTGTTCGGCGATGCGCTCGGCCATAGTGGAGGTCTCCTAGGATGGCTGACACCCCGACGGTCATCGTGGCGACGCCAGAGCCGAAGAGCAGGCCGTACTCGGCCGTGCTCCGCAACAAGCGATTCCGCGCGCTGTGGATGTCGCAGTTCGTGAGCGGGCTGGGCGACTGGCTGGTCATCGGTCTCCTCATCCCGCTGGTGACCACGCTGACCGACGGTTCGTCGTTCGCGGTCGCCGGCATCATGATCGCCAAGATGGTGCCGTCGCTGCTGTTCTCCTCGGTGATCGGCGTGTTCGTCGACCGCTTCGACCGGCGCCGCTTGATGATCGCCTGCGACCTCGTGCGTGCGCTGCTCACGCTCTTCCTGCTCTTCACCAACAGCCTCGCAGTGATCTACATGACCGTGCTGCTGATGGAGATCGCCTCGCTGTTCTTCTCGCCGGCCCGCAGCGCGCTCATCCCGCGCCTGGTCGCCGAAGAGGACGTGGCCGTCGCCAACGGGCTCTGCGTACACGACGCAGCAGGCGAGCATGCTCATCGGTCTCACGATGTCGGGCGCGATCCTCGCGGGGTTCGAGGCGATCGTGCGCTGGGTCCTCGCGAGCGGCCTCGCCGTTCGTGGACGTGCTCGTCGGCCCGTTCGCGCCGGCGCTTCTGGGTCCGCGCGCGGGCGTCGTGCTCAACAGCCTCACGTTCATGCGTCTCGGCGACCCTGCTGTGGTCGATCCGGGTGCGCGTCCGTCCGGACCGCGATGGCGGCGGGTTCCAGCTGTCGCTGATCGGCAAGGACGCGCTCGAGTCGTTCCGGTTCCTCGGAGGGCACAAGGAGCTCCGCGGGCTGCTCGTGACCATCGGCATGGCGATCCTGGGCGGCGGCGCGATCATCACCGTCGGCCTCACGTACGTGCAGGGCAACCTCGCCGAAGGCATCCCGATCCTCGAGCAGTTCGAGGCGATCCAGCGGCTGATTGCGGCGCCGCAGACCTTCATGCTCGTGCTTCTTGCGCTCGGCATGGTCACGGGGGCGATCCTCGTGCCGAGGCTTGCGAGCAGGATCCCGCTGCAGGCGCTCTTCCTCGGCGCGGTGACCGTGTTCGGCGCCTGCATGCTCGTCTTCGCCAGCGTAGGCGTCTACTGGGTGTCGATCATCTTCGGCTTCACGGCCGGCTTCTGCATCGCCTGTCTCACGGTGGCGGGCAACACGTACGTTGCCCAAACCGTCTCCGACGACATCCGCGGACGGGTGTTCACCGCCATGGAGTCGGTCATCCGCGTGTCGTTGCTGCTCTCGATGGTGGTCGTCGCCCCGCTCGCCGACCTCCTGGCGACGCTGCATCCGGAAGCTGTCCGAAGGAATGACCGACCCCTCGTGGTTGACCGGCCCGCGCGTGACGCTGCTGATCGCGTCGCTCATCGTGCTCGGCGCGGCGTACTACGCGTACCGCACGCTCGACTGGCGTCAGGCGGACAGCGTGAACGGTCGGGCGGTGGTGACGGCCGATGCGTGAGCCGGTCCGCATCACGGTTCCGGGCGACACTCGAGCGTCTGCGAGGCCTGCGCGCGGGTACTGCCGTGCTGCTCTCGGGCCCAGTCTTCACCGCGCGCGACGCCACGCACGCACGACTCGTGGCCGAGCTTGAGCGCGACGGCGCGCTGCCGTACGGACTCGCGGGGCAGTGCTCTTCTACGCGGGGCCCACGCCGCCGGCGGCCGGCCGTCCGGCTGGGCTCGGTGGGTCCCACCACGGCGAAGCGGATGGATGCGTGGACGCCAGCGCTGCTCGCAGCCGGGATCGTGGCCACGCATCGGCAAGGGTGCGCGCTCCGACGTGGTGCGTGCAGCGTGCGCCGAGCACCGTGCCGTGTACCTGGCCGCGGTCGGTGGTGCCGCCGCGCTGCTCGCCACGAAGGTGGTCGTCCGCCACGCCGGTCGCCTACGCCGACCTCGGCACGGAGGCGCTTGTGCGCATGGAGCTCAGCGGAGTTCCCCGCGTGGGTTGCCATCGACGCCGAAGGGAATGACCTCTACGCCGAGGCGCGCAGCGGCCTGCGCGCACGGCGAGGAGGGTGAGCCGATGAGCGGGCTTCTCATCACCTTCGAGGGGGGCGAGGGCTCGGGCAAGTCGACGCAGATCGTGCGGCTGGCCGAGCGCCTGCGCGACCTCGGGTTCGACGTTCGGACCTTCCGCGAGCCCGGCGGCGTGGCTCCTGGTGACGCTGGCGAGCGTATCCGTGACATCGTGCTCGATCCCGCGCACGCGGAACTCGATCCGCGTGCCGAGCTGCTGCTCTACGAGGCGAGCCGCGCGCAGCTCGTTGCCGAGCACTATCGGCCGGCACTGGCCGAAGGCGAGATCGTGCTTCTGCGACCGCTACGCCGACTCGAGCGTCGCCTACCAGGGCTACGGCCGTGCCGTGCTGCCGGTCGAGGAGGTCGCACGAACTCAACCGCATCGCCACCGGCGGCCTCGTGCCCGATCTCACGCTCCTGCTCGACGTGGACGCCGCCTGGGGTCTCGCGCAGGCGACCGTCGCCGGGGCCGACCGCCTCGAGCAGGCGGGCGCGGACTTCCACGAGCGCGTGCGTGCGGGTTATCTCGAGCTAGCGGAAGCCGAACCCGGGCGCGTCAGGCTCATCGGCCGAGCGTCCGTCGACGAGGTCGCCGCGCGAGGTCTGGGCGCAGGTCGGAGCCGCTGCTCGGGCGCCTCGATCGGGCGTGACCGCCGTGACTGAGCTGCGTCTGGGACGACCTCGTTGGCCAGCGCCGGGCGGCGGGCTTCCTGCGCCGTGCGGCGGAGTCGGGGAGCGTCTCCCACGCCTATCTGTTCGTCGGCCCCCCCGGCGCCGGCAAGAAGACGGCCGCCCGCGCGCTCGCCTGCGCGCTGTACTGCGACGACAACGGCTGCGGTTCGTGCCGCGCGTGTCGCCGGGTGCGTGCGGGGTCCCATCCCGACGTCCATGTGCTCGCGCCGGAGGGCGCGGCCTCGGAGTACCTGATCGAGCAGGTGCGCGACGTCGTCCACGACGTTTCGCTCAAGCCGATCGAGGCGTCGCACAAGGTGTACATCTTCGAGGACGCGACGCTTCAACGACGCTGCGGCCAACGCGTTCCTCAAGACGCTCGAGGAGCCGCCACCCGACGTCGTGATCGTCCTGCTCGCCGATCGACTACGATGACGTGCTGCCCACCATCGCCTCCCGATGCCAGGTGGTGCGCTTCTCGCCGGTGCCCGAGTCGACGGCGCGCGCGCTCGTCATGGAGCGCACCGGCGCGAGCGAGGACGAGGCGCGGGCCGCGCTCGCCGCAGCCGGCCAGGTGGTTCCCGCGCGCCATCGACTTCCTGCGCTCGGCGGGACGGCGGAACGCGCGGGCCACGATCATGCGGGATCCTCAAGCGCCTGACCGTCATGGACGGCCACGACGTGCTCAAAGCGGCACGGGAACTGCTCACTGCGGTGCGTGCGCCGCTCGAGGAGACCAAGGGCGTGCAGGCCGAGGAGGCCGAGGCGGCGAGGGAGTATCTCTCGAAGGGCCTCAGCAAGCGCATGGAGCAGCGCCACAAGCGTGAACTCACCGCTGCCGAGCGCGAGGGCATCGGCGAGATCCTGAACGTGACCGAGAGCTGGCTGCGGGATTGCCTGGTGATCGCGAAGGGCATGCCTGAGTTCGTGAACAACGTGGATACGGCGGACGCCACCGCAGAGGTGGCTGCGGCCATCAGCGTGCCGGCCGCGATACGTGCTCTGGATTGCGTGCGGACGGCTCGCGGGCGCATAGCCTATAATGTGGCTCCCCAGCTGGTCGTCGAGGCCATGCTGTTCGACATACAGGAGGTACTCCGATGCCCACGGTAGTGGGAGTGAAGCTTCGTTTCGCCGGCAAGGTGCTCTGGTTCGACCCGGCCGGCTCGACGCCCGAAGAGGGCGACATCGTGATCGTCACAACCGAGCGCGGCCAGGAGTTCGGCGAGGTCGTCATGGCGCCACGTGACGTGGACCCGGCGGAGATCCCCGCCGAGCTCAAGCCGGTGGTCCGCATCGCCGACGAGAACGACCTTGCGCGCGCCGAGGCCCTGCGCGACCGCGAGCGCGAGGAGATGCGAGCGCTTCCGCGGCGCTCGTGGCCAAGCACAGGCTCGATATGAAGCCGATCGGCGCCGAGCACCTCTTCGACGACTCGAAGATCGTCTTCTACTTCGCCGCCGAGGAGCGCGTGGACTTCCGCGAACTCGTGCGCGAACTTGCCGCCGAACTGCACACCGCATCGACATGCGCCAGGTCGGCGTTCGTGACGAGGCGCGCATGATCGGCGGCCTCGGCCACTGCGGTCAGCAGCTGTGCTGCGTGCGTTTCGGCGGGGAGTTCCAGCCGGTCTCGATCCGCATGGCCAAGGAGCAGGACCTGCCGCTGAATCCCTTGAAGATAAGCGGTCTCTGTGGCAGACTCATGTGCTGTTTGCGGTACGAGTACGACGCGTACAAGGACTTCAAGCAGCGTGCTCCAAAGTGCGGCGCAACGGTCGACTTTCCGGACGGTTCGGCGGGCAGGATCTCCTCGATGAATATCCCGAGGGAGACGCTCACGATCCGGCAGCAGGGCGGCCCGGAGATCACGGTCCCGCTCGAAGCGCTCGATTGCAGCGCCGGCAGAAGCGGTCCGTGTACTCTGTGCGCTGATGCGATTCCGCAGCAGCCCACGGGAGTGGGTCTGGCGCACGGGACCACGCCGACGCTTCGGGAGGCCGAGCGTTCGGCGGAGGCACCAGCCGGCAAGCGGCCGGAGGGTTCACGCCGGAAGCGGTCGGGTAGCGGAGCCGAAGTCTGATGGCGGGGCGCAGAAGCCGCGAGCTGAAGCGCCGAAGAGCGGGTCGCAGCAGCCCAAGCAGCGGCAGCCGAAGGACCGCGGCCCCAAGCCGCAGCAGGCGGCAGGTACGACCGAGGCGCAGGCGCCCGCGAGCAGCACGAGGCGGCGCAGGCGGCGAAGGCCCCGCCCCGAGGGCGGCAGCACGGCAAGCGAGTAGCACGGATAGGCCGACGTAGCTCAGCTGGTAGAGCAGCGCACTCGTAATGCGCAGGTCAGCGGTTCGAATCCGCTCGTCGGCTCCATAGCATGGATCAGCAGCCCCCTTCACGGGGGCTGCTTGCGTGTGTCGCCCCGTGCGGAGGTCATGCTATGGTTTCGCCGAGGCTTGTGTCGGGATTCGGCGGTTTGGGGGAGTTCATGACGGGTCTGCATGTGCGCCGGGATGCTCGTACGACTGCACCGCCGGTACTCGCGAGGGCGTGTTCGTTCATGGTGGCGATCTCATTGCTGTGGGCCGTGGCATCACCCGCGCTCGGCCTCGTGCCTGCCGCCAGCCCCGCGAGCCTGCCCGAGTTCCCGGGTAGCTCTGCAACCCTCGATCTCGGCACGCGTTCGCTGCCTCAGCTGCCGCTCGAGGGCGATGCTCCCGATTTCGAGGCAGTGGGCGCCGCCTCGACCGTCGGTCCATCGGATGTCGCGCTCCCGTTCACCGGAGGCTGGTACTGGGTCGGCGAGTACCTGAACATCGACGGATGGGTCGATAACGACACGGCCACCACGGGCGGACCGGTCTTCATCCGCTTCGTGGTGCAGACGGACACCGGTGTGACACTCGTCGACGAGGTGGGCGTGGCGGCGGTCTACAACCTCAGGCCGGGAGAGAGCGCAACGTTCAAAGCGCTCTACCACCTGCCCGACCATGCGGGCAACACCATGATCGTCGGTGTAGAGACGCTGGCCGTACAGCCGACCTCGTATCCCTCGGCGGTCGACCTCACATGGGTGAGCGAATCGTACGTGACCGATGCCGACGGCGTCCGGCTGTGGACGTTCACCTACCGCAACGATTCCGCCGTCACGCTTCAGGGCCCCATACTCGGCGGCGTCGAGCTCGATGCGGCCGGCGACGTGTTCAGCACGCTGGTCGGAGCCAATGATGCGATCATCGCGCCGGGACAGACGGTGGCGATCGAGGCCTACGGCTTCAACGTCGCCGACACACCCGCAAGCGTTCAGTCGTACTGTCAGGCCGTGCCGAAGCGGCTCGATCCTGTCTACCGATTCTTCAACCGGAGCAACGGGACGCACTTCTACACCGTGTCCACTGAAGAGCGGGATGCGGTCATCGCCCGGTGGTCCGACAGGTTCACCTACGAGGGCGTCGCGTACTTCACGGATCCGGACCGCAACGCCCAGCCGCTCTACCGCTTTTACTACCTGCGTGGCGGGAGTCACTTCTACACGGCGAGCGTCGATGAGGCCAACCTTGTCATTGCCCGGTGGCCGAACATCTTCCGGTACGAGGGCCCCGCGTACCGGGTGTCCGCAGCGCAGGTCCCGGACTCGGTCACCGTCTACCGGTTCGTCAACCGTAAGAACAGCAGCCACTTCTACACCGCTTCGGCAGAAGAGGCCGAGATGGTGAAGGCCCGCTGGTCGTCCACGTACATCTACGAAGGCCCGGCCTTCTGGGTCGCGCAGTAGCGGCAGAGCGGATACCCCCTGGGTACACCTTGAGGAACCAGGTAACGGTGTTGCGTTTTCGCAACCACGCCTCCGGTCGGGAGCCATGTCGCGTTCGTGGTGGGCGGGGCGAAGTCAGCTCGATCTCGCATGCTAGACTGAACCTCGCGCTGCGTGGGCGCTGTCCGCACTGACAAGAGGAGAGTCGCATGGGGTGGCCTGCATCCGCAGGGGGCTCCGAAAGGACCGATGATTCCCCCGATCGCGCGACGCGCGTGTTCGATCGGCTTGCGCTCTCACTGTCGGTGCTCGTGTGCGCCGCACTTGCCTTCCTCGCGGTCAACGAGCCCTGGGTCTCGGACGACTTCAGCGGCGCTTTGTTCCTGAAGGAGCACCCGGGTCTGTGGGAGACCGTGTCGTACGGCTACCAGACATGGACCGGACGCTTCGCAGGTTCGGCGTTCTCTTGGATGGCGATGCAAGTCCGCCCGGTCTACGGGATCGGCATATGGCTGGGCCTACTGGCCCTGGTCGTACTGACGTTCGCGCTGGCACGGGGGAGATTCCCCCGCGCCCGCCGCTCCGATCTGTACGTGCTCTGCCTGCTACTACTCGCGTACTGGTACGGACTGCCCGCCCTCGAGGAGACCATCTTCTGGACGGCCGGTTCGTTGGTCTACCTGTGGCCTGCTCTAGCCGTGCTCCTGTTCCTGTATCCGTATCGGCGCTGGGACCCCGAGGCTGTGCCCGCGAGAGCTTCCGTCATGCGCGAGGTCGCCCTGGCGTTAGGGATGCTCCTGCTGGGTGTGTTCGTGGGGGGGTTCCCAGGAGCAGGTCCTGGTGGCCGGGGTGCTCTATCTGTTCGTCCTGGCGCTGCGGGCGGCGCGTTCGGGCAAGCTGCGGCGGATTCCCGCCCACTTCTATTCGGGCGCACTGGGCCTCGTGGCAGCGGGAGCGATCAGCCTCGCCGCACCCGGGAACAGCGCTCGCCTGGACGTCACACCCTCCGAAGGGCTGCTCCAGACGGCGATCGCGGCCGCGAAGTACGTTGTCCACATCCTGGTGGACTGGATGCCGCCGATGACCCCGTGGCTTCTCTGCCTCGCTCTGCTCGCGATCCCGGTCACGGGCGTTCTGCGCAACACGAAGGAAGAAGGGCGCACGCCCGCATCGCTGCGCTCGGACTGGTGGCTCTGGGTGCTCCTCGGCCTGGCCACCGTCTCCACGCTCTTCGTGCGACCGTACTTCGCGGCCGAGCGCACGGTGATGTTCCTCGCGGTGTTCCTGGCCGTTGGCGCCGTATCGCTCCAGACAGGCTCTCGCACGACTTCAGTGCTCGAACGACTCCCGGCACTGGCCGCCTCGGCTGCGCTCTGCCTGCTGCTCCTGGTGACCGTCGGAGACGTGGCTCTGAGCGGCTGGCAGGCCCGTAGCCTGAGGCTGGGGCAGCAAGAGCGGGCCGAGGATGTGGCTCGGCAGAAGCAGGAGGGGCTGCGGGACATCGTTGTTGCCCCGCTTACCGACGATGTGCCCCGGCGCGGTGTGATGTGGGGCGACGGTACCGCAGACAAGGCGTTCTGGATCGAACGGGATCCTGGCCAGCTGGTACGAAGTGGACAGTGTAGTCGTTTCGGGAGGCGCGCAGCCGGAGCAGGGTAGTCAGTAGCCGCGGCTGCGACAGTCCGGAACCGAACGGGTATCCTGTCAGCGGGAGGGGGCTCGTCCCGCGAACATACCCCTCAGGGTAACTCTTGCGAGACAATGTAACGCGTGCTACATTGTCGCAACCGCGCCCCCGGACGGGAGCTGAGCACCACCCGTCATGAGGGCGCCGCTGTATCCGGAGGACTGTCGGCCAGGGTCTTTTCGGGCCCATGCGACGAAGGAGGGCGGAGGTTCATGGAGTCAACCGCGTTCGACCACCTTGTCGTGGGCGCCTTCATCCTCTTCGGCATCTTCTTCGTGGCGGCGACCGTCTGGGCATCCAACCTGCTCTCGCCGAAGAGTACCGACGAGCCGAGCCGCCTCGAGCCGTACGAGTGCGGCGTGGAGCCGGTGGGCCCGCCGTGGGTGCAGTTCCGCGTGGGCTACTACGTCTACGCGCTACTCTTCGTCGTCTTCGATATCGAGACGGTCTTCCTGTATCCCTGGGCGGTCGCCTTCAACAAGCTCGGGCTCTTCGTGCTCATCGAGATGGTGATCTTCATCGCCATCCTCGCTGCCGGGCTTGCCTACGCCTGGAAGGAGGACGCGCTCCGGTGGCGCTAGATAAGCTCACAGGCGAGAACTCGATGGTCTTCATCAGGAGCGAGCAGCTCTTCGACATCGCGCGTACCAACAGCCTCTGGTACATGGCGTTCGGTATCGCGTGCTGCGCGATCGAGGGCCTGATGAGCGCAAGCGGCCCGCGGTTCGACTTCGACCGCATGGGCGTCTTCTTCCGCAACTCCCCGCGCCAGGCCGACGTGATGATCGTGGCGGGTACCGTCAACCACAAGATGGCCGAGACCGTGCGCCGCCTCTACGAGCAGATGCCCGAGCCCAGGTGGGTCGTCGCGATGGGTGCGTGCGCGTGCACGGGCGGCCCGTTCCGCGAGTACCCGAACGTCGTCATGGGCGTGGACAAGATCGTGCCCGTGGATGTCTACATCCCCGGTTGCCCGCCGCGACCGGAGTCGGTGCAGTACGCCTTCCTGGAACTCAGGAAGAAGATCCGAGCGAAGACGGAGGAGCGCCTTGCGGCCCGACGCGAACGCGATTAGCGCGCTGCTCTCAGACGCCGGCATCGCGGCCGAGGTGGAGACGGTCCTCCTCGGCACGGTCGCGCGCGCAGACGTGGCAGATGCGCTCACGGCGCTCGCGGCGTTCAAGGCCGCGGGATACGAATCGCTCGTTGACTTCGACGGGATCGACACCGGCGAGGCGATCGAGCTCACCTGGCGCCTGCGCTCGTACGCGCAGGACTGCGAGGCGTACCTCAAGGCCACCGTGCCCTACGACGCCGAGATCCATTCGGCGTGGAACGTCTATCCCTCGGCGCTCATGCCCGAGCGCGAGACCGCCGAGCTGCTGGGCCTCAAGCTTGCCGGCCATCCGAACCCGAAGCGCCTGTTCACCACCGACGGCATCCCTCCGCTGCTGCGCAAGGACGTCTTGATCCGCAGCGAGGAGGAGGTGAAGCACCGGTGACCGATCCGCGCTCCGACGTGATGCACGTCGGCATCCTCGAAGAAGGCGAGCACGATCCCGGCGTAGCACCTGCGGGCATCCGCCGCGCGCCCACGGGTGTGGACGGGCTGACGACCGAGCACCTCATCATCAACATGGGGCCGCAGCACCCGTCCACGCATGGCGTGCTCCGCGTGCTCATCGAGGTGGACGGCGAGGAGGTCAAGGCCGCCGAGGTCAGCCTCGGCTACCTGCACCGCGGCATCGAGAAACTCGCCGAGCACCGGCGCTTCGACGCGCTCGGGACGCTGATGGATCGCGGCGACTACGTCTCGGGCATCATGGGCGAGCAGGCAGTCGCGCTCGCCGTCGAGCAGCTCATGGAGATCGAGGTCCCGCGCCGGGCGAAGTGGATCCGCACGATGACCGCCGAGCTCAATCGGCTGGCGACGCATCTCGTGTGGTACGGCACGATGGGCCTCGACACCGGCGCGATGGGGCCGTTCCTCTACTCGATGCGCGATCGCGAGTCTCTCCTCGACATCCTCGAGGCGATCAGCGGCGCTCGCATGATGTTCAACTACGTCCGTCCGGGCGGGGTCGTGAACGATCTGCCCGCTGGAATCGACGCGAAGATCAACGCGTTCTGCGACGCGTTCGACACCTACATCGAAGAGCACCACGACATCCTCTACGGCAACGAGATCTTCCATTCGCGCCTTTCGGGCGTGGGCGTCATCGACGCTGACAAGGCGCTCGCATTCGGCCTCACCGGACCCAACCTGCGCGCCTCGGGCGTGGACTTCGACGTCCGCAAGAAACGTCCGTACGACGCGTACGCGGAGATGGACTTCAGCGTGCCGCTGGGCACCACGGGCGACGCGCTCGACCGCTTCACCGTGCGTGTCGAGGAGATGCGGCAGGCCAACCGTATCGTCCGCCAGTGCATCCAAGGCATGCCCGAGGGCGAGCACACTGCCAAGGTGCCGAAGGTCCTCCGTCCGCCGGCGGGCGAGGTGTACGCCTCGGTAGAGTCCGCGCGCGGCGAGGTGGGTATCCACCTTGTCACCGACGGCGGAGCGATCCCCATACCGCATGCACTACCACGGGCCGTCGCTTTACGCGCTTCAGGCGCTCGAGGACCTCATGCCCGGGTACCTGATCGCCGACTGCGTGGTCATGATCGGCTCCACCGACATCATGCTCGGGGAGGTGGACCGATGAGCCCGACGCTCGAGATCATCGTGCGGCTCGTCTCCATCCTCGGGCTCATGCTCGCCAACGGCGTGTTCATGATCTACCTGCTGCGCAAAGTGCTCGCCGCGCTGCACGTGCGCATCGGGCCGCTGCACGTGGGTCCGTACGGGCTGCTGCAGACCGTGAACGACGTACTGAAGCTCCTCACGAAGGAAGACCTCACGCCCCGCAACGTCGACAAGGGGCTCTTCTTACCTGGCGCCCATGGTCGTGTTCGTGCCGTCGTTCATGGCGTACATGGCGCTGCCGTTCTCGGAGCAGTTGCGCGCGGTGAACCTGGAGACGGGGCTGCTGTTCACCTTCGCCGTGCTCTCGATCGTGCCGCTCGGCATCCTGATGGCCGGCTGGGCGTCTGCGAACAAGTGGGCGCTTCTCGGCGGCATGCGTGCCGCGGCGATGCAGATCGCCTACGAGGTGCCACTGCTGCTTTCGGCGCTGCCGCTCGTGATGATCGCGGGCACGGCGAGCCTGGGCGGGCTCGTGGACTACCAGGCGGGCACGTTCTTCGGCTTCATCCCGCACTGGTTCATCTTCAACCCGCTCGTGTGGCCGACGTTCCTCATCTTCGTGATCTCGTCGCTCGTCGAGAGCAATCAGACGCCGTTCGACATGAGCGAAGGCGAGTCCGAGCTTGTGGCCGGCTTTGCCGCCGAGTACTCGGCGATGAAGTTCGGCCTGCATCTTCCTCTCCGAGTTCAGCAACACGTTCATCGTCTCCGCGATGGGCGTGACGCTGTTCTTCGGCGGCTGGCTGCTGCCGTGGGTGCCGATGGGCGTCTACGATGCGGTGCCGGTGCTCGCGCCGGCGGTGTTCATGATCAAGACCTACCTCGGCATCGTGTTCATGTGGTGGATCCGCGGCACCCTGCCGCGCGTGCGGATCGACAACATGATGACCCTCGGCTGGAAGCGGCTGATCCCCGCGGCGCTCGTGATGATCCTCATCACCGGCATCATCCAGAAGGCGGTGATGTAGCCATGTGGGGTCTCGGTATCCTGAACGGGCTGCGCCTCAGCCTCAAGAACGCCCTGCGCGGGCCCGATTACCGTGAAGTATCCGTACGAGAAGCTCGAGCTGCCCGAGCGCGCGCGCTGGGCGGTCCGGCCGACGTACTTCGCAGACGGCGCGCCCAAGTGCACCGCGTGCATGACGTGCGTGAGGACCTGTCCGGACCACATCCTGTCGCTCGACGTGGAGACCCGCGAGGACAAGACCAAGCACATCGACCGCTTCGGCTACGAACTCGGCGCGTGCATGATGTGCGGCCTGTGCGTGGAGGCGTGTCCGTTCGATGCGATCCACATGAGTCACGAGTACGAACTCGCTGTGACCAGCCCGAGCGGGCTGATGGAGTACCTGCTCGAAGACGTGGATGCGGCCACCAACGCGCGCCACAAGCACGAGAAGGAAGCTGCCGAGGCTCACGAGCCGGTCGCAATCGCGACGCCGGAGGGAGGCGACGCCGATGAGTGAGACGCTGCCCGCTGTGGCGTTCTACGTCCTCGCGTCCGCCGTCCTCGGCGGGCGCCGTGATGATGATGGCCACTCGCAACGTCGTGCACGCCACCTTCTGGCTGCTCGAGGTGATGGTCGCCACCGCCGGCATCTACCTGCTGCTCTCGGCCGAGTTCCTCGCGCTCGTGCAGGTGCTCGTCTACGCGGGCGCCGTGGCGGTCCTCACGCTCTTCACGGTGATGCTCACGCTGCGCCGTCGCGAGGATGCCGTGCGCGAGTTCCCGATAGCCTGGGGCTCGATGTCGATCGCGGCGCTCTTCACGGGCGCGGTGCTCATGGTGATCTCGGCGTTCGAGCCGGTCGATCGCCGTCATGCCCGAGTCGGTTCCCGGCCTCGAGGCGTTCGGCATGGAGATGTTCACGACCTGGGCGTTGCCGTTCGAGATCGCCTCGCTCGTGCTGCTCGCCGCGCTTGTCGGCGCGGTGTGGTGGACGGGGGGTGACGAGTAGATGACGGTCGGACTCCCGCATCTGCTGACGCTCGCCGCGCTGCTCTTCGGCATCGGCCTGTACGGCGCGCTGTCGCGCAAGAACGCCGTGCACGTGATGATGTCGCTCGAACTCATGGCCAACGCGGTCAACATCAACCTCGTGGCGCTCTCGCGCTTCGTGACCCCCGAGGCCCTCACCGGGCAGTTCTTCGCGGTGTTCTCGATGGTGGTCTCCGCCGCCGAGATCGGGCTCGGCCTCGCACTCGTGCTCGCCATCTATCGGTCGAAGCGCAGCGTCGAGCTCGACGCGATGCAGGAGCTGAAGGGGTAGCATGGGCTACGTCGCGCTCATACCGCTGCTCCCGGCGCTCGCCTTCGCGCTGATGGCGCCGCTTCCCCGCACCTGGCGCACCCGCGCGGTGCCGGCTGCGCTCCTGGCGGTGTTCGGCTCGCTGGCGCTCTCGGTCGCGGCCTTCGCCGCGGTGTGGCCGGGCGGGCATGCCGAGGAGCCGGTCTGGCAGGCCGGCATCACGCTCGCGCACATCGGCGAGCGCGCGATCACGCTCGGCCTTGCGCTCGAGCCGGCGTCGGCGCTCATGCTGCTCGTGGTGACCGTCGTCGGCGCAGGCGTGCAGGTGTACTCGCTCGGCTACATGCACAAAGAGGAGCGCATCGGCTGGTACTACGCGGTGCTGTCGCTCTTCACCGCGGCGATGCTCGCGCTCGTGCTATCGGACAACTTCCTCGGCCTGTTCATGAGCTGGGAGGTCATGGGCCTTTGCTCGTACCTCCTGATCGGCTTCTGGCACGAGCAGGAGGCGCCGCGCCTGGCGCAGCATCAAGGCGTTCCTCACCACCAAGGTGGGCGACCTCGGCTTCATGCTCGCGCTTGCGGTGATCTACGCCGAGGTGGGCTCCTTCGACTTCGCGAGCGTGCTGCACCATCACGAATGGGCGACGGGAACCGCGACGGTGGTGGCGCTGCTTCTGCTCTTCGGCGCGATGGGTAAGAGCGCGCAGTTCCCGCTACACGTGTGGCTTCCCGACGCCATGGCTGGCCCCACGCCTGCCTCGGCGCTCATCCATGCCGCGACGATGGTCGCCGCGGGCGTCTTCCTCGTGGTGCGGGCGTTCCCGATCTTCGAGGCGAGCGGGGTCGCGCTCACGGTCACGCTCGTTGTGGGCCTCGTGACCGCGCTCGGCGCCGGACTCCTCGCGTGTGTGCAGCACGACATCAAGAAGGTGCTCGCGTACTCCACGATAAGCCAGCTCGGCTTCATGTTCATCGCGCTCGGTGCGGGCGGCTCCACCGCTGCGCTCTACCACCTGGTGACGCATGCGTACTTCAAGAGCCTCCTGTTCCTCGGCGCGGGCGTGATCATCCACGCCACGCATACGCAGGACATGCGCGAGATGGGCGGCCTGGCGAAGAAGATGCCGGTGACAGCCGCTGCGTTCACCGCGGGTGCGCTCGCGCTCGCCGGTATCGTGCCGTTCTCCGGCTTCTGGTCCAAAGACGAGATACTCACCGTGCTGCTCCACGAACAGCACTACGTGGCGTTCGCGATCGCGCTCGTGGCGGCGTTCGTCACCGCCTTCTACGTCGCGCGTCTGTGGTTCCGCGTGTTCACCGGCCCGGCGAAGCAGGACCATCTCCACGACGGCGAGGGCTCGATGCTCGCCCCGATGGTCGTCCTTGCCACGATCACCGCGCTCATCGGGTTCTTCGGGCCCGTCATCGGCGAGTTCCTCGGGCACGAGATCCCGTGGCCGGAGTTCTCGACCGCCACCATCTCGTCGGTGGTCGCGCTGGCGGGCATGACGCTCGGCTGGTGGGTGTTCGGCCGGCGCAGCGGCGCTATCGACACCGAAGCGCTGAAGCGGCGCTACCCGAACCTGTACGGCGCCTTCGCGAACAAGTACTACTTCGACCTCACCTACGGCTTCTTCGCTGTCGGCGGCTACCGCACGCTGGCCGATGGTCTCTCGTTCATCGACGGCAGCGCCATCGACGGTGCGGTGAACGGCGTCGCGAGGTTGTGGCGGCGTGTGGCCGAAGGTGGGCGGTCGTTCGATTCGTCGGTCATCGACGGTCTCGTGAACGGCGCGGCCGCGATCGTGAAAGAGGCGGGCGCGAGCATGCGCAAGCTGCAGTCCGGCCGCGTGCGCGGCTACCAGCTGCTTGTTGCCGGGGCCGTCGTGCTCCTTGTCGTGTGGATCCTCGTGAAAGGGGCCTGACGCGTGAACGTCCCAGTGCTCACCGTCATCGTGTTCCTCCCGCTCCTGGGCTCGGCGCTCGTCGCGCTCGTGGGCAACGGCCGACCGGGCGCCGCGCGCGCGATCGCCGCGCTCGTGGCTGCCGTCGACCTCGCACTCGTGGCGTGGCTGGTGGCCGCGTTCGACACCGCGGGAGGGATGCAGTTCGCCGAGCGGATGGAGTGGGTGCCCCAGGTGGGCATCACCTACCATCTGGCAGTCGACGGGATGTCGCTTGCGATGGTGGCCCTCTCGGCGCTGCTCACGCTGCTCGCGATCGTGGCTTCATGGAACACCGAGAAGCGGCCCGCTCTCTGGTTCTCCATGCTGCTCCTGCTCGAAGTGGGCATGAACGGCGTCTTCCTCGCGATGGACTTCGTGCTCTTCTACGTCTTCTGGGAGCTCGTGCTCGTCCCGATGTACTTCCTCATCGCCACCTGGGGCGGTCCGCGTCGCGAGTACGCCGCGATCAAGTTCTTCCTGTACACGCTCTTCGGGAGCGTGTTCATGCTGGTGGGCATCATCGCCCTTTACCTGCAGACGGGCACGTTCGACATCCTCGCGATGGCCGAGGCCGGCGGTCTCGATCCGTCGTTCCAGTGGTGGGTCTTTGCCGCCTTCTTCCTCGGCTTCGCGGTGAAGGTGCCGATCTTCCCGCTGCACACGTGGCTGCCGGATGCCCACGTGGAAGCGCCCACAGCCGCATCCGTCCTGCTCGCCGGCATTCTGCTCAAGATGGGCGCGTACGGCTTCCTGCGCATCTCGCTCCCGATCCTGCCGGACGCGGCGCAGCAGTGGAGCGGCTTCCTCGCCGCGCTTGCGGCCATCTCGATCGTCTACGGTGCGGCGGTCGCTTTCGCGCAGACCGACATGAAGAAGCTCGTGGCGTACTCGTCGGTCTCGCACATGGGCTTCGTGATGCTCGGCATCGCATCGCTCACTCCCGAAGGACTGAACGGCGCGGTCGCGGTCATGTTCAGCCACGGCGTGGTGACCGGCATGCTGTTCTTCCTGGTGGGCATGGTCTACGAGCGCACGCACACGCGCATGATCGCCGATGTCTCGGGCCTCTCGGCGAAGGTGCCTGTGGCTGCGGGTCTGCTCGCATTCGCGTCGTTCGCCTCGCTCGGCCTGCCCGGGCTCTCCGGCTTCGTGGGCGAGTTCCTCAGCCTGCTCGGTGCGTGGATGTCGAACATGTGGGTGGGCTGGGTCATCGCCGCGGCGGTCGGCGTGCTGCTCGCAGCTGCCTACATGCTGTGGCTCGTGCAGCGGGTCGTGCTCGGCACGCCGAGCCCGGTGGTCGACACGATCTCCGACCTCACGAAGACCGAGGTGGCAGTGCTCGTGCCGCTCGTGGTGCTCACGCTCGCCGTGGGTCTGTACTGGGACCTGCTCCTACGATTCACCGATCCTGCGGTGCATTCCATCCTTGCCCTGATGGGTGGCGCCTAGCATGACCGAACTCTGGCGACTCACTCCCGAGTTTCTCGTGCTGGGCGGCGCGCTGCTTGCCCTGTTCATGGGGCTCGTGACGAGCGACAAGAGCGCGCCCGCGCGCTCGGCCGCGATCTTTGCGGCGGCTGGCGCCATCGCGGCCGCCGTGGTGGGTCCGGGCGGCACGCTCTTCGGCGGCATGCTCGTCTTTGACGAGACCGCCGTGTTCGCCCGTGTCGCCATCCCGGCGCTTGCGGCGGTGTGGCTGCTGTGGGTCTCCGGCCGCGGCACGGGTCCCGAGCGGTCCGCCGAGGCCGCCGCGCTCGCGCTGTTCTCGGCGCTCGGCGGAATGCTCATGGTCTCGGCGCGCGACCTCGATCGTGCTCTACCTCTCGCTCGAGCTCTCCACGATGCCCGCGTACGTGCTCATCGGCTACCGGCGCGGGGATGCCGGGGGACTCGAGGGCGCGCTCAAGTACTTCCTGCTGTCGATGCTGACGAGCCTCGTGCTGCTGTACGGGCTCTCCTTCGTCTACGGGCTTGCCGGCTCCACCGCCTATGCCGACGTCGCATTGGCCGAAGGCGGGCTGCTCGGGCAGGTGGCGTTCGTGTTCGTGCTCGTGGGTCTGTTCGCCAAGCTTTCGGCGGCGCCCTTCCACTACTGGACGCCCGACGCGTACGCCGGTGCTCCGGCATCGTCGGTGGCGTTCGTCTCGACCGTGCCCAAGCTCGGCTGGCACCGTGGCGCTCGTGCAGCTGGTCGCGCGTGCTCGCGCCCGGCTGCCGCGAACGCCGCGGCCATTCTCGTGGCGGTGGCAGTGCTCTCGATGCTGCTCGGCAACCTCGCCGCCCTCCCGCAGAGCGATCTCAGGCGACTGATGGCGTACTCGGGCGTGGCCCACACCGGCTACATCCTGCTCGCCACGGCGGCCGGAGCCACCGGTGGCGCGGCGGCGGTCTTCTACGCCGTGGCATACGCGGTCCCCTCGATGGCGATCATGCTGCTTGCTGCCGAGGAAGGCACGGCACTCGACGACATCGGCGGCCTCGCCACGCGACGCCCGGCACTCGCGGGGGCCGCAGCGGTCTGGCTGCTGTCGCTGATCGGCATCCCGCCGATGGTTGGCTTCTTCGGCAAGTTGTACCTGTTCACCTCCGCCGTCCAGGCCGACCTGCTCTGGCCGGTGCTCGTGGCGGTCGCGATGAGCGTGGTGTCCGCCGGCTACTACTTCAAGGTGCTGCGTGCGGTCTTCTTCGGCAGGCGCGAGGACGCGCCGGTGCTGCCGCGGAGTCTCGTCGCGACGTTCGCGCTCGGCATATCGACGGTCGTG
The DNA here is from genome assembly GCA_963700295.1 of uncultured Actinomycetes bacterium. Taxonomy (GTDB): domain Bacteria; phylum Actinomycetota; class Coriobacteriia; order Anaerosomatales; family Anaerosomataceae; genus UBA6100. Next base: position 90,512 of record CAVOWY010000008.1, read on the forward strand.
GTGCTTGCGCTCGGCGTGTTCGCATCGCCGGTGTTGAGCTTCCTCGGCGTCGGCTTCTGACGGGGGAGTCATGAGGCTCGACCTCATCTGCGTCGGCCGTCTCAAGGAGCGTCACTGGCGTGATGCCGCCGATGAGTACCTCAAGCGTCTCGGCCCGTACGCACGCGTCTCGATGATCGAGGTCCCCGACCGCGACGTGACCGCCGACGAGGCGCGCGCGCTCGAGTCGGAGGCGGCGGGCGTGCTAAAAGCGATCTCCGAGGGCGCGACGGTCGTAGCGCTCGAGATCGGCGGCAGGATGCGCTCCTCCGAGGAGCTTGCCGCGTGGCTCGAAGCGCTTGGCACGTCGGGCAGGAGCCATGTCGCGTTCGTGGTGGGCGGTGCAGCGGGTCTGCATCCGGACGTGCTTGCGCGCGCCGACGAGCGCCTGTCCCTCGGACCGCTCACGCTGCCGCACCAGCTTGCGCGCGTGGTGCTGCTCGAGCAGCTGTATCGCGCCTTTCGCATCATCCGCGGTGAGCCGTACCATAGGTAGCCATGGGACCGAAGGTGCATCTTACGCTCACGCGGCAGTGGGCGATCGAGGAGGGCTTCTCCGAGCGGGAGGCCGAGCTCATCGCGCGCGCCGATATCGGATTCGACACGCGCTATCCGGCGCGAGCTTCGTTCGAGAACATCACCCGGCACTTCGCCCCTACGGTGTGGGTCTGGTCTGCGCGCTATCTGAAGCGCGCCGCGCGCTGGGGCGACCTCATGCTGCTCGGGTACGCGCTGCACTGCGCGCAGGACGGCGTGGCGCACGGCCGGATCGGGACGAGGCATCTGAGCGCGCTGGCGTTCAAGCGCGCGAACCCGGATGCGTGGGAGACGTCGCCTGTCGGCGTGCAGCGGAGGACTGAGGCGGTGACGAGGGAGCGGCTGCGCCGCTATCGCGCGCTTGCAGGCTAGACGAGTTTCGTGACCTGCATCTCAACGCCCCACTGCTTCGCAAGGTCGGCTCCGAGAGCGGCGGCATCGTCGTAGTTGGCGTACATGCCCTGCGGCTTGCTGGAGCCGTCCTCGAAGGCGAGCGCGACCCACCACAGTCCGCCCTCAGTGGCGGCCCCGATGCGGTCGACCCGGATGTGGGTGACCTTGTGGCCCTCTGTCTGGACGCCGTTGCTGTCGAGCAGGCCCATGGTGCCCTCCTTGCGATGCATCTTCTCTACTCATTCCCGCATCGTCAGGGGGATTCACATGCAGATTGCGTGCCATCACAAGGTGTCTTCAGAGACTCCCCGCCGCAGGCCGACGGGCGCGCGGAATCGAGCGACGGGCGGACGCCGCGTTGCCCCCTCAGGGGGCGGGCGGTATGCTGAATCGCCGATGCCGACGACCGTGAGGAGCACCTGCTCGTGCGCGACACCCTGAACGCAGCCATAACCGCTGCACTCGTGGCCGCGATCGCCGAAGGCCGGCTGCCCCTGGCCGAGCCGCCGCAGGTTCTCGTGGAGCGGCCGCGCGACCCGTCGCACGGCGACTGGGCCACCAACGTCGCGCTCGTATCGGCAAAGGCAGCAGGACTGCCGCCGCGCCAGATCGCCGAGATCATCGCCGCCGACCTGCGCGAGCGGCTCGTGGGTGTGGCTGACACCATCGAGATCGCCGGACCGGGCTTCATCAACATCCGTCTTACGCAGGGAGTGATGGCGAGCGTGGTCGCGAGCATCCGCGACCAGGGCGATCGATACGGCGCTGCGCCGCGGACGGTCGCGCGCGTGCAAGTCGAGTTCGTCTCGGCGAACCCTGTGGGGCCGATGCATGTCGGCCATGGCCGGTGGGCCGCCCTCGGCGACTCGATCGCCCGGATCCTCGAGCACGCGGGTGATTCGGTCCAGCGCGAGTTCTACATCAACGACGCCGGCGTGCAGATGGACATCTTCGCTGCGAGCGTCTCGGCGCGCTACCTGGAGCTCACCGGGCGCGAGGGGGCGTTTCCCGAGGACGGCTACCGCGGCGCTTACATCACCGACATCGCGCGCGAGATCCTGAGGCGGAAGGCGAGACGTGGGCCGATGCTCCAGCGGGTAAGCGCGAGGCGCACTTCAAGGAGCAGGCCTACGCGGCTGTGCTCGAGCATCTGAAGCGGGTGCTCTCCGGCATGGGCGTCGACTTCGACGTGTGGTTCTCCGAGCGCACCCTGCACGCAGCAGGCGCGATCGAGCGGGGCATCGAGCGGCTGCGCGAGGCCGGCTACCTCTTCGAGCATGAAGGTGCGCTCTGGTTCCGCTCCACCGACTTCGGCGACGACAAGGACCGCGTGCTCAAGAAGGCCGACGGCAGCTACACGTACTTCGCGGCGGACATCGCGTACCACGCCGACAAGTACGACCGCGGCTTCGACCTCGTGATCGACATCTGGGGCGCCGACCATCACGGCTACGTGAAGCGGATGGAGTCGGCCGTGGCCGCGCTCGGCCACCCCGGCAAGCTCGAGGTCATCATCGGGCAGATGGTGAACCTGTTCCGCAACGGCGAGGTCGTGCGCATGAGCAAGCGCACCGGCGAGATGGTCACCTTTGAGGACCTGCTCGACGAGGTGGGCGCCGATGCGGCGCGCTACTTCTTCCTGCGCCGCTCCACCGACCAGCCGGTCGACTTCGACATCGCGCTCGCCAAAGAGCGTTCGGCGACAACCCTGTCTACTACGTGCAGTACGCGCATGCCCGCATCTGCTCGATCCTGCGCAAGGCCTCCGGCGCCGATACGGCCGACGAGAGCGTGGATGTCGACGCGGTCGCCGCCGGCATCTCGGCGGACGACGGCGCGCTCGCGCTCCTGGGCTCGGAGGCCGGCACGCTTGCCGCCGATGCCGAACTCGGACTGCTGCGCACGCTCGCGGCGTTTCCCGAGACGGTCGCGCTCGCCGCGCGTCTGCGGGCACCGCACAAGCTCACCACGTATGCCGAGGACCTTGCGAGCGCCTTCCACCAGTTCTACACCCACTGCCAGGTGGTCGTGGACGACCCACAGCTCCGCAGCGCGCGCCTCGCACTCGCCGACGCATCGCGGATCGTCCTGGCGCGCACGCTCGGTCTGCTCGGCGTGAGCGCCCCGCAGCGGATGTAGCGGCTTCCCGGTTTCGCCTCGTGCGGCGCACTCGTGTATCCTCACTCCCTACAGGAGACCCCCGAAGGGGAGGAACACGCGCCATGGCCCGACCGTCGACCCCACGCCCGCCTGCGGCCCCCGATCAGCTGACCGCGGCCGATCTCATGCCGATCCTGCCGACGACGGCCGAGGTCAAAGACGGCCACCTGTGGATCGGCGGCGTGGACATGGTCGAGCTGGCACGTGAGGCGGGCACTGCGCTCTACGTGATGGACGAAGCGACCATCCGCCAGCAGCTTGCCGACTACGTCACCTGGACGCGCTACCACTGGAAGGACGTCGACGTCGTCTACGCCGGCAAGGCCTTCCTGACCCTCGGCATGGTGAAGATCGTCGAGGAGGAGGAGTGCTGCTTGCTCTGCGCCTCCGGCGGCGAGCTTGCCTATGCTCTGCGCGCCGGCTTCCCGATGGAGCGCGTGCAGATGCACGGCAACAACAAGACGCCGGCCGAGCTGGCCGAGTGCCTCGATGCGGGCATCGGGCGCATCGTGGTGGACAACTTCGAGGAGATGGAGCGTCTCTCGGCGCTTGCGGCCGGGCGAGGCGCCACACAGCGGGTGCTCATCCGGGTGACGCCGGGCGTGGCCGCCGACACACACGACTTCATCATGACCGGCGCCGAGGACTCCAAGTTCGGCTTCGGCCTCAACCAGGGTCTTGCGATGGATGCGGTCAAGCGTGCTATCGCGCTTCCCGGCATCGAGTTCGAGGGCCTGCACATGCACATCGGCAGCCAGATCTTCGCGCTGCACAGCTACGCGAAGGCGATCGAGGTCATGGTCGGCTTCATGCAGCAGATCAGGGCCGAGACCGGGCACGACGTGCGCATGCTGGACGTGGGCGGCGGCCTCGGCGTGGCCTACGGCGTGCCGGACGAGCCTTCGACCGTGAAGGAGTTCGGCAAGATCGTGGTCGACGGCATCAAGGAAGAGTGCGAGCGCCACGGCCTGCCCGTGCCGCGGATGGCAGTCGAGCCCGGCCGCTCGATCGTCGCGAACGCCGGTGTCACGCTCTACACCATCGGCTCGATCAAGGAGATCCCGGGGATCCGTACGTACGTGGCGATCGACGGCGGGATGTCGGACAACATCCGCACGTCGCTTTACGACGCGCACTACGAGGCGGTCATCGCGAACAAGGCCGACCAGCCCCGCGAGATGGTGGCCACCATCGCCGGCAAGCACTGCGAGAGCGGCGACATCGTGGTCAAGGACGCGCCGCTGCAGACGCCTGAAGTGGGCGACGTCGTGTGCGTATGCGCCACCGGCGCCTACTGCTTCTCGATGAGCAGCAACTACAACAAGCAGGTGCGTCCTGGCGTGGTGTTCGTGCGCGACGGCGAGTGGCGCTGGTCGCTTCGGCGGGAGACATACGACGACCTCATGAAGAGCGACCTGGGCTAGCCGCCGCGCGCAGGACCCTGCAAGGGCGGAGGGGCGCGCCGCTGCGCTATACTTCACGACACGCACGGCCACTCGTCTCCCGCCGGAAAGGCGCCGCTCATGCGCACTGTGAACGTCGGACTCATCGGCCTCGGCACCGTCGGCAGCGGCGTCGTGGAGATCCTGAAGCGCCATGGCGAGCAGTTCCGCACGCGCGCCGGCGTCGACCTCGCGCTCGCGCGATGTGCCGACCGCGATCCCGCGCGCGCCGCCGCCCTCGGCCTCGCGCCGGAGGCGTTCACCACCGATGCGGCCGACATCATCGGCGATCCGTCTATCGACATCGTGATCGAACTCATCGGCGGCACCGGCGTTGCGCGCAGCATCGTGCTCGACGCGCTGGCCGCCGGCAAGACGCGTCGTGACCGCCAACAAGGCGCTCATGGCCACGCACGGCCAGGAGATCATGGATGCCGCGGCCGCCACCGGCGTCGGACATCCTGTTCGAGGCTGCGGTGGGCGGCGGCATCCCGATCATCGGCCCGCTCAAGCACAGCCTGGTCAGCAACGAGATCCAGGCGGTCTACGGCATCGTGAACGGCACCACCAACTACATGCTCGTCCAGGATGGCCGACGAGGGACTGGACTACGACACGGTGCTTGCCGAGGCGCAGGCGCGCGGCTTCGCCGAGGCGGACCCGACCGCGGACGTGGACGGCTTCGATGCTGCGGCGAAGATCGCCATCCTTGCGTCGATCGCCTTCAACTCGCGCGTCACGTTCGCCGACGTCCCCGCCGAGGGCATCCGCGTCGATCACGCCCGGCGACATCGACTACGCGCGCGAGACAGGCTACGTCATCAAGCTCATGGCGATCGGCAAGCGCACTGCCGAAGGTCTCGACATCCGCGTGCAGCCCACGATGATCCGCGCGGACCATCCGCTGGCGAAGGTGAACGGCGTCTACAACGCCATCTACGTCGTGGGCGACGCGGTGGGCGAGACGATGTTCTTCGGCGAGGGCGCCGGCTCGCTCCCGGCCGCCTCGGCCGTGGTGGGCGACGTCATCGAGGCGGCACGTCACATCCAGGGCGAGTGTCGCGCGCTGGTCGGCTGCACCTGCACCGAGAGCATCCCGGTCCGCGACATCGCCGATCTCACCACCTCGTACTACCTGCGCATCCACGTGCGCGACGAACCGGGCGTGCTCGCTGCCATCGCGGGCATCTTCGGCGATCACGGCGTGTCGCTCGCCTCGGTCATCCAGAAGCGTGCCGAAGACGGCGGGGCCGAGATCGTGTGGATCACCCATGAGGCCGCCGAGCGCGACATGCGCTCGGCGCTCGCAGCGATCGAGCAGCTCGACGTTGTCGACGCGGTCGGCTCGGTCCTGCGCGTGGAGGAGCTGTAGCCGGTGTCCGTGAGTGTCGCAGTACCGGCGTCATCGGCCAACCTCGGGCCCGGATACGACGCGTTCGGGCTGGCGCTCGGGCTCTACAACGAGGTCGAGGGCGAACTCGCCGACACCTGGCGTGTCGAGGTCCGCGGCGAGGGGGCAGGGCGAGCTCCACTCCGACGAGAGCAATGAGGTCGTTCGCGCGATGAAGCGCGTGTTCGCCGAGGTGGAGCAGCCTGACCTTGCGGCTGACATCGTCTGTCACAACGGGATCCCCGTGGGCCGAGGGCTTGGGTCGTCGGCCGCGGCCATCGTCGGGCGGGCTGGTCCTCGGCGATGCGCTGGCGGGCTCGCACCTCGGCAAGCGCCGTCTGCTTGAGATCGCGGCCGAGGCTGAAGGACACGCCGACAACGTGGCCGCCGCGCTCTATGGAGGCTTCACGGTCGTGCTCCGGCGCCCTGCCGCATCTCACGTGTGCGCACGTTGACCCCGCGGGCGGTCTGGCCGCGCTGATCGTGATGGGCGAGCAGGAGCTTCGCTACCTCGCTCGCGCGCGAGGCGCTGCCGGCGAGCGTGCCGCACGCCGATGCGGCGGCCAACGCGGGCCGTGCCGCGCTTGTCGCGCTCGGACTGGCGACGGGCACGCGCGAGTTCCTGGAGGCGGGTCTGCACGACGCCGATCCACGAGCGTTACCGCGAGGAGCTGGTTCCGGATCTCGACGCCATCCGCAGCCTGCTCGAGGCGGTCGGCGCGGGGCCAGCCGTGCTCTCGGGCGCGGGACCCACCGTGATCGCGCTCGTGCAGGAGCTGACCGACGCCCGGGCGCTCGAACGCGCACGGGCGCTCGCCGAGGTCGCTCGCACGGCGCTCGACGGTATCGGCAGAGGCCGGGTGCTCGCGCTGCCTATCGACCGCGCTGGCGCGCGACAGTCTGCGTAGATGCACGCGGTGTCTCGGATGGCGCCACGATGGGGAATGAACACGGTATCCCAATGCGCTTGCCGGTTCGACGCCTCGGCATATGCGCGCTTTCGGAATCGGAGCATCCATGAGTGACGAGCGCCCGGTCATCATCGCCCAGATCTCGGACATGCACTGCGGGTCCCAGTACCACATCCCGAGCCTCGCCACGCGCGTGGTCGACGAGATCAACGAGCTCGCCCCGGACGCGCTCGTGGTCACCGGGGACCTCACCGACATGGGCTTCCGGCAGGAGTTCAAGGTCGCGCATCGGCTGATCTCGCGCATGCAGGTCGAGCACGTGATGGTGCTTCCCGGGCAACCACGACGCGCGCAACGTGGGCGACCTCCACTTCGAGGAGCTGTTCGGCGCGCGCTCCACCGAGCTGGCGTTCGGGGCGTTCACATCCTCGGCCTGGACTCCTCCGAGCCCGACCTCGATTCCGGGCGCATCGGCCGTCAGCGCTACCAGTGGATCGAGGAGCGCTTCTCGGACCCCGCCGAGTTCAAGATCGTCGCGCTGCACCACCACCTGCTGCCCGTTCCGGGCACGGGCCGCGAGCGCAACATCGTCTACGACGCCGGAGACCTGCTGCGCGTGCTGAACAGCAGCGGCTGCGACATGGTCATGTGCGGCCACAAGCACGTGCCGAACGTCTGGCGGCTCGAGGAGATGGTGATCGTCAACGCCGGCACCGCGTGCTCGCACCGCTCTGCGGGGCATGACACGCGCCAGCTACAACATCATCGAGGTCTATCCGGACCGCGTCCGCGTGGTCCTCAAGCATCCGTTCCACGACCCGGAGGTGGTCGCCGACTTCGAGCGAGACCTGCGCCGGGAGTGCACCTGGCGTCCGCACGCCGATGGTCGCCACGGAGAGTGCGACTGATGGCGCGTGCGATCGCGCTCATCGACGGCGAGCACTACCCGCCGGTGGTGCGCTTCGCGCTCGCGCGAGCTGGCGTCGAACGCGACGAGGTCCTCGCGGCGGTCTTCATCGGTGGCACCGAGAAGGTGGATGCCGCTGCGAGCGAGGAGGTCTACGGCGTGCCCGTGGTCGTCGGCGCCCGACCGGCGGGCGGCGCTTGCCGAGGCGATCGGCGCGCTACACGCCCGAGGTGGTCGTCGACCTCTCGGACGAGCCGGTGCTCTCGGCGGCGGACCGGATGGCGCTCGCGGGCATCGCGCTCGGTCTCGGCGTGGCGTACCGCGGCGCCGACTTCACCTTCGAGCCGCCGGCACCGCGACTTCGGACGACCACGCCGAGCGCTGGCGATCATCGGCACGGGCAAGCGGGTGGGCAAGACGGCGGTCTCGGCGCACGTGGCCCGGTACCTGAAGGCGGCCGGACGCGACATCGTCGTGCTCGCGATGGGCCGGGGCGGTCCGGCTGAACCCGAGCTCATCCGAGGCGACGAGGTGGCGCTCACCACCGACGACCTCCTTGCGCTTGCGCGGCAGGGCGTGCACGCCTCCTCGGACAACTACGAGGACGCGGTCATGAGCCGCGTGACGACGGTGGGTTGTCGCCGCTGCGGCGGCGGACTGGCGGGGGAGACGTTCTTCACCAACGTGGCCGAGGGCGCGCTGCTCGCCGACTCGCTCGGCAAGGAGCTCATCGTGCTCGAGGGTTCGGGCGCCGCGATCCCGCCGGTGCGGCCGACGCCACGCTGCTCGTGGTCGGCGCGGGGCAGGGCGTGCCGTACGTGCGCGACTACTTCGGGCCGTTCCGGCTCCGGCCTGGCCGACGCGGTGGTCGTGGCCGGCGCCGAGGAGCCGATCGCCGAGCCCGGCCGCGCTCGCGGAGCTCGTGGCGGCCATCCGCCGCGTGCGCGAGGACGTGCCCGTGGTGCTCGTGACCTTCCGGCCGCGCCCGCTCGCCGACGTGTCCGGCGCGCGGGTGTTCTTCGCGACGACCGCGCCGGCGTCGCTCGTGCCGGTGCTCACGGCGCACCTCGAATCGAGTCTACGGCTGCGAGGTCGTGGGCGCCAGCCCGCACCTGTCGGACCGTGTCCGCCTGCGTGAGGACATGCGTGACGTGGGCCGGCCGCTACGACCTGCTCCTCACCGAGCTCAAGGCCGCGGCGATCGACGTCGTCGCGGCCGCGGGGGCGGAGGCCGGGGTGCCGACGGTGCTGTGCGACAACGTGCCCGTCTCGACCGACGGCGGCGACCTTGCCGCCGCTGATCGACCATGTCGTGGGCCTCTCGGCCATCGCGACACGAAGCCAGGAGCCGCTGATGCCCGCAAATCCCCCCGTCATCATCAAGGACCAGAAGCACGGTCTGCCGATGAGCAAGGGCCTGCTCGCGCAGACCTTCACCGCCACCGGGCTTGAGCCCGGGTCGCGCCTACGCCGCCGCGCAACGCGTGCAGGACGAGATGCGGGCCGAGGGGCGTCTCGAGGTCACGCTCGGCCGAGCTGCACGACCACGCCGAGCGGGTGCTTGGCCGACGACGCCGGCCCCGACGATCGCCACACGCTACCGCCGGCTCAACGACATCTCGCGGCTCGAGCGGCCGCTCATCGTGCTCATCGGCGGCACCACCGGCGTGGGCAAGTCGACCATCGCGACCGAGGTCGCCCACCGGCTCGGCATCACGCGCTTCGTCTCGACAGATAGCATTCGTGAGGTCATGCGTGGTATCTTCTCTCGGGAACTCATGCCCGCGATCTACGAGAGTTCGTTCGATGCGTGGCGCGGTCTCAGGGTTCCCGTCCCCCACGGCGCCAGTCCCGTTATCGTTGGATTCCGCGAGCAGGCCGCCGTCGTGGCCACCGGCATGAAGTCGCTCATCGATCGTGCGGTGGTAGAGGGCGTCAGCATGGTGCTCGAGGGCATCCACGTCGCTCCGGGGTACATCGAGCCTTCCCAGTTCAAGAACGCGCATGTCGTGCAACTCCTGATCTCCGTGGACGACGAAGAGGCGCACCGCAGCCACTTCTACATCCGCGAGATGCAGACCGACGGCATGCGGCCGTTCGAGCGGTACCGGGCGAACTTCGACAACATCCGCCTGCTCGGCCGGTACGTCGAGGATCTGGCGGTGGAGCACGGCATACCGGTCGTTCACAGCCACCAGCTCGACCGCACGGTGGCCGAGGTGATCGAGCTCGATCGTGGACACGGTCATGCGGGACGACGAGGGGACAACAGCGGACGGCACGCCGTCCGCCGACTGAGAGGAAGCGTAGAGGCAGATGAAGTTCTTCCTGGACACCGCCAACCTCGCGGAGATCGAAGAGGCGGCCTCGTGGGGCGTGCTGGCGGGCGTGACCACCAACCCGACGCTGTACGCGCGCGAGGGCGGCTCGCTCGCCGAGTTTCCACGGCCACATCCAGCGGATCTGCGACATCTGCGACGGCCCGGTCTCTGCCGAGACGGTGAGCCTCGATCGCGACGGAGATCGTGGCCGAAGGCCGCGAGCTCGCGGCGCTCGCGCCGAACGTGGTCGTGAAGGTGCCGGTCATGCCGGAAGGCCTCGCCGCCACCAAGACGCTCGCCGCCGAGGGCATCGACGTCAACATGACGCTCTGCTTCACCGTCCCGCAGGCGCTGATGGCCGCCCGCGCGGGCGCTCGCTACGTGAGCCCGTTCATCGGCCGTTTCGATGACATCTCCGAAGACGGCCTCGAGCACCTCGGCAACATGATCGTCGCGCTCAACCACTACGACTTCGGTCACCCGATCGAGGTCATCGCCGCCTCCGTGCGGCACAACCAGCACGTTGTCGCCGCCGCCCTGATGGGTGCGGACATCGCCACCGTGCCGTTCGGCGTGCTCGAGAAGCTCGTCAAGCATCCGCTCACCGATCGCGGGCCTGGAGTCGTTCCTGGCCGACTGGGAGAAGGTGAAGAACGCGTGAGTGCACGACCCCGCAAGCGCGGCCGCCGCGGTGGCGGCGGCCAGCCAGGAGGTCGTCCAGCCCTCGATCACCCGTGAGGAGCTCCAGGCCAAGACCGTGGCCGAGCTCCGCGCGATGGCGGCCGAGATCGAACTCGACGTGAAGCTGCTCAAGAAGAAGGAGGAGCTCGTCGAGGCCGGTGTACGACGCCAAGGTCAAGTCCGAGGGCTTCGTCGGACATCCTCGGCATCCTCGACGTGCTGCCCGGAGGGCTACGGGTTCATCCGCACCGAGCGGCTACCTGCCGGGCGACAACGACGTGTACTGCTCGATGTCGCAGATCCGCCGCGCCGACCTGCGCCGCGGCGACATGATCAAGGGCCAGGTGCGCCCGCCGAAGGAGTCGGAGAAGTATCCGGCCCTCACGCGTGTCGTGGCGGTCAACGGCCACGACCCCGAGGAGGCGCGCCGCCGCAAGGTGTTCCGCGACCTCGTGCCGGTCTACCCGGACGAGCGCCTGCGCCTCGAGCACGGCGAGAAGGAGATCACGGCTCGCGTGATCGACCTCGTCGCGCCGATCGGCAAGGGTCAGCGCGGGCTCATCGTCTCGCCGCCGAAGGCGGGCAAGACGACCGTGCTCAAGGACATCGCCGCGTCGATCACGCGCGAACAACCCCGAGGTCTACCTCATGTGCCTGCTCGTAGACGAGCGGCCCGAGGAAGTCACCGACATGGAGCGTTCGATCAAAGGCGAGGTCGTTTCCTCGACCTTCGACATGCCCGCGGACAACCACATCGCGGTGGCCGAGCTCGTCATGGAGCGCGCCAAGCGCCTCGTGGAGAGCCGGCTACGACGTGGTCATCCTGCTCGACTCGATCACGCGCCTCGCGCGCGCCTACAACCTCGCGACGCCCGGCATCCGGCCGCATCCTGTCCGGCGGCGTCGACTCCACCGCGCTCTACCCGCCGAAGAAGTTCTTCGGCGCGGCGCGCAACATCGAGGGCGGCGGCTCGCTCACGATCCTCGCCACGGCGCTCGTGGACACCGGCTCGAAGATGGACGAGGTGATCTTCGAGGAGTTCAAGGGCACCGGCAACATGGAGCTTCGTCTCGACCGCCGGCTCGCCGACCGCCGCATCTTCCCGGCCATCGACGTCATCACCTCAGGCACCCGCAAGGAGGAGCTCATCCTCGACCCGATGGAGGCGCCGTTCGTCTGGGGCCTGCGCCGGATCCTGCACGGCGTAGACTCCACCGAGCGCGCCATGGACATGCTCATCAAGGGCCTCAAGCAGACGAAGTCCAACCAGGAGTTCCTCACCAAGATGGCCAAGAGCGCGAGCGACAAGCGCACGAACAACGGGATAGAGCTCTAGTTTTGCCTGGGAGGCGGAACCGACCATGGAGATGGACGCTACACGCTCGCAGTAGCAAGGATCTTCGATGCGCACCGGCGGTGCGCTGCTGCGATAGAGTCCACGGCGGCTGCCGAAGTTCCGTGTGCTCGCCTAGCACGATGTCTCGCCACGCTCGCCGAGAAGGGATTCGACCGCGAGCGCGTGACCATCGTCGAGGTGTGTAGCGCGAAGCACGCGCACGCAGTACTGGCAGCGACGTCGCATCGGCCTCATGCTGCCGTGCCCGATCATGGTTTACGCCGAGGGCGCTGCGGTGAAGGTCACTACCATGCGGCCGACCATCTCGGCGGCTTCTTCCGGAGGCTGATCTCGGCGATGTGCCCGACGAGGTCGAGCAGGCGATCGTCCGCATCATGGAGCGGCAGCTAGATTGTCGCTCGTCACACCCCGTGCTATGATTCGCGGGCTGTCACCAGCGCCTGGTCGGAAACCAGGGGCACCGTAATCGGAGGTAATGATGCGTACCGGTATTCACCCTGACTACGTCGAGTGCAAGGTCACCTGCTCGTGCGGCGAGACCTTCCAGACGCGCTCGACCAAGCCCGAGCTCCACGTCGAGCTCTGCTCCAAGTGCCACCCGTTCTTCACGGGCACGCAGAAGCTCGTCGACTCCGGCGGTCGCGTGCAGCGCTTCGCCGACAAGTTCGGTAACGCCGCTGCGGCCGTGGCCGAGAAGGAGGCCGCCGCTCGCGAGGCGCGCCAGAAGGCCGCCGAGGAAGCCGCGCTCGTCGCTCGTGAGACAAAGGCGTCGAAGGACTCCACCAAAGTCGAGCGTTCCGCCAAGGTCGAGGTCGCAGCGGCCGTCGAGAGCGGCGAGGCCGCTGCCGACGTGGTCGAAGAGGCTCCCGAGGTCGTCGACGAGGCCGTCGACGAGGCCGTCGAAGAGGCGAGCGCCGAGTAGGTGCGAGGTAGCGCGACGCTGGTATCATCGGGAAGGCGGGGAAGCCCCGCCTTCCTGTGTTATGGAGGACCGTCCGTGGACGTGAGGCTGCTCAACCACACGCCCGACCCGGAGCGCGCCATCGCCGCCGCCGCGCGGCTGTGCTACGCGCCGGTCGGCGCGGCGGAGCTGCTCGAGGTCATGTCCGACGAGGCGGTCCGCAAGGTCCTCAAGACGATCATCACCTCGGGCCACACCTCGGCGCTCGAGCACGCGAGCTACACGTTCGCGATCGACGGCGTGAGCCGCGCGCTCACGCATCAGCTCGTGCGCCACCGGCTGGCGAGCTACAACCAGCAGTCGCAGCGCTACGTCACCTACGCCGAGGAGCCGTCGTTCGTGGTGCCGCCGTGCCGTGGCCGCCGATCCCGTGGCTGCCGCCGCGTTCGCGACGGCGACTCGCCGCCGCGTTCGACGCATATCGCGGCCTGCTCGACGCGGGCGTGCCCGCCGAAGACGCGCGCTACCTGCTCCCGAACGCGATGGAGACGAAGATCGTCGTCACCATGAACATCCGCGAGCTGCTCCACTTCTTCGAGCTGCGCTGCTGCAAGCGCGCGCAGTGGGAGATCCGCGATCTCGCGCTCGAGATGCTCGCGCTCGCCGAGCCCACCGCTCCGTACATCTTCATGGACGCCGGGGCCTCGTGCCGGCGGGGTCCGTGCCGCGAGGGCAAGATGACGTGCGGCGACCCGTACCCCAAAGCCCCGAAGCGGGAGTGAGCAGATGTCCGAGACGAGCCACGACGAGTGCACGATCCGTCCGACGCACATCGGCGGACAGGCCCTGCTCGAGGGCATCATGATGCGCGGCAAGTACAACTGGGCCGTCGCGGTCCGGGAGCCTTCCGGCGCGATCTACACCGAGGAGCACGACCTGGTCTCGGCCAAGGACAAGCACGCCTGGCTCAAGTGGCCGATCATCCGCGGCATGTGGGGCTTCTACGAGACGATGGTGCTCGCGATCAAGGCGTTCGGCATCTCGGCGGAGCACGCCGGCGAGACCGAGGAGGAGCAGCTCACCTCCAAGGAGATCGGCTTCACGATGGTGCTCGGTCTCGGCCTCGCGGTGGGGCTCTTCATCGTGCTGCCGGCGGTGGTCACCAACCTGTTCGTTGGCTCGATCGAGCATCCGTTCACGTGGAACGTCGTAGACGGCGTGCTGCGCCTCGTGGCGTTCTTCCTCTACATCTGGGCGGTGAGCCGTCTCAAGGAGATCCACCGCGTCTTCGCCTACCACGGCGCCGAGCACAAGACGATCCACGCCTACGAGCACGGTGTTCCGCTCGAGACCGAGCGTCATCCAGCGGTACGGCACGCTGCACGTGCGGTGCGGCACGTCGTTCCTGCTGATGGTGATGGTCGTGGCGATCGCGGTGTTCTCGCTCGTGCCCGGCAAGGCGATCCTCGCGCTCTGGGGCGTCGAGCGCTCGCGGATGGGTCCTGCTGTTCAACATCTCCATCGCGCATCCTGCTGCTGCCGCTGATCGCCGGCATCGCCTACGAGATCACCGTGAAGTGGGCGGGCACGCGCCCGGACAACCCGCTCGTGAAGGTGCTGCTCTGGCCGGGCATGCAGATGCAGCGTCTCACGACCGCGCCGCCGGACGACAGCATGGTGGAGATCGCGGTCGCGGCGATGAACCTGGTTGTGGCGCGCGAGGATGCCGAAGCGGCAGCCCGCGGCGAGGCCCAGCGTGCGTCCGGAACCGATCGATCTGGGAGGACCAGTCACCATGCGTGAGAAGCTCCAGTCCATACTCTCGTCCTACGACGAGATCACCGCGAAGCTCTCGGACCAGGCGGTCCTGAACGACCAGAAGGAGTACGCGCGCCTGGCCAAGGAGCACTCGGGCATGACGCAGCTCGCGAACAAGATCCGCGAGTACTTCGGCGTGCTCGATGGCATCGCCGAGGCCGAAGGAGATGCTCAGGACCGAGACGCGACGCCGAGATGAAGGAGCTCGCGAAAGACGAGCTCGACGAACTCGAGGCGCAGCGTTGAGCCGCTCGAGGAAGAGCTCAAGGTGATGATGCTCCCGGCCGACCCGAACGACGAGAAGAACGTCATCGTCGAGATCCGCGCCGGTGCCGGCGGCGACGAGGCGGGCCTGTTCGCGGGCGACCTCTACCGCATGTACACGCGCTACGCCGAGACCCAGCAGTGGAAGGTCGAGGAGATCGACGCCGGCGAGAACGAAGTCGGCGGCTACAAGGACGTCTCCTTCATGATCAAGGGCAAGGGCGTCTACTCGAAGATGAAGTTCGAGAGCGGCGTCCACCGCGTGCAGCGCGTGCCCGCCACCGAGAGCCAGGGCCGCATCCACACGTCCACCGCAACGGTGGCGGTGCTGCCCGAGGCCGAGGACGTGGAGATCGAGATCAACCAGAGCGACCTCCGGGTCGACGTGTACCGCTCGAGCGGTCCCGGCGGCCAGAGCGTGAACACCACCGACTCGGCGGTCCGCATCACCCACCTGCCCACGGGCGTGGTCGTGCAGTCGCAGAACCAGAAGTCGCAGCTGCAGAACAAGGAGGCGGCGATGCGCGTGCTTGCGCGCGCGCCTCTACGAGGCCGAGATGGACCG
This sequence comes from uncultured Actinomycetes bacterium, assembly GCA_963700295.1. Lineage (GTDB taxonomy): Bacteria > Actinomycetota > Coriobacteriia > Anaerosomatales > Anaerosomataceae > UBA6100. The sequence goes on from CAVOWY010000008.1 coordinate 106,199, forward strand.
CCAGCAGGCCGAGCTCGGCGCCGCCCGCAAGAGCCAGATCGGCTCGGGCGACAGAAGCGAGAAGATCCGCACCTACAACGTCCCCCAGGACCGGATCACCGACCACCGGATCGGCCTCACGGTGCACAACCTGCCGGGGGTGCTCATGGGGGACCTCGACGCCCTGCTCGAGGGGTTGGCGGCCGCCGACCGGGCCGAGCGGCTGGCGGCGGTGGTCTAGGTGGCCGAGCGCGTCTGGACAGTCAAAGACGCGCTGGATTGGACAGTCGAGTTCCTCGGCCGGAAGAGCGACGAGCATCCGCGCCGCTCGGCCGAGTGGCTGCTCTCATCGGCCACTGGGCTCTCGCGCGTGGAGCTCTACGCCTACTTCGACCGCCCGCTCTCGCCCGAAGAACGCGAGCGCTACCGCACGCTGGTGGCGCGACGCGCCGAGGGGATGCCGCTGCAGTACGTGACCGGCGAGATGCCGTTCCGTCACCTCGTGGTACATGTGGAGCCCGGCGTGTTCATTCCACGGCCCGAGACCGAGGTGCTCGTGGACGTGGCGCTCGAGCATATCGCGGGCATGGCCGAGCCCCGGGTGATCGACCTGTGCACGGGGTCCGGCTGCGTGGCGGTGTCGATCGCAACCGAGCTCCCGGACGCTCGCGTGTGGGCCGTCGAACTCGGACAGACGGCATTCGATACCGCTTGTCGAAATGCGCTTCACGCAGGAGTGGCAGACAGGGTACAAGTAGTTCATGGAGATCTTTTCGATCCGCTGCCGCAGGAGCTTCTCGGGAACGTCGACTTCATCGTGTCGAACCCCCCGTACGTCCCGAGCGCGGATCTCCCCGATCTGCCCGCCGAGGTGCTCGGCTTCGAGCCCCACGAGGCGCTCGATGGCGGCGCGGACGGGTTGGACGTCTTTCGGCGGATCGCCGACGGGGCCGGGCGCTGGCTCACGCCGGGCGGCGGGCTTGCGATCGAACTCGACAGCGGGCGGGTGGCGGATGCCGCGGCGCTCCTTGAGAGCAGGATATGAGGGTGTAACGGTCCGCAAGGACCTGACCGGCCGTGACCGGATCGTCTATGCACGGAAAGGTAAGGCGATGCAGCCATGAACAAGGTGATCCACATCGACCCCGAAAACCCCTCGGCGGAAGTCGTCAATCTCGCCGCCACGATCTTGAGGGACGGGGGCATCGTCGTGTTCCCGACCGAGACCGTGTATGGGATCGGCGCTTCCGCTACGTCGTGTCTGGGACCGCAGGAGATCATCGACATCAAGATGCGGCCCAAGAACAAGCCCCTGCCGTGGCTGGTCGAGGATGAGGCGGCACTCGACAAGTACGGCGTGGACGCCCCCGAGTACGCTCACCGGCTTGCCAAGGCGTTCTGGCCCGGCGCGCTCACCATCGTCGTGAAGGCGGCCGACATCGTCGGCACCCGAGTTCCGGGACGACCGCGGTGCAGTGGCGCTGCGCTCGCCGGACCACGAACTCGTGCAGGAGCTCATCCGCGCAAGCGGCGCAGCCATCATCACCACCTCGGCGAACACGTCCGGCCAGCCCGCGGCCGCGTCGTTCGATGAGCTCGAGGAGCGCATCATCGCGGCGGCCGACGTAACCCTCGACGGTGGGGAGACGCCGCACAAGCAGGCGTCCACGGTCGTGGATTGCACGGGTCCCGAGCCGATCGTGACGCGGATCGGGCCGGTTCCCGCCGAGGAGATCATGGCCGTCGCCAAAGGGCTGACGGCGTAGGACCGAACGGCTTCGCCGATACGCTACAATCTGCGGGAGGCGCCCGTCACCGGGCAGCCTCCCGCAGCCTTCGTTAGGGGAGTTCATGCGCATCTACCTCGGCGCCGACCACGCCGGCTTCCAGCTCAAGGAGCATGTCCGGGGAACGCTTGCGCGCGCTCGGCCATGAGGTGGTGGACGTGGGGACCGACGCCGAGGACTCGGTCGACTACCCGGACTACGCCCGGGAGGTGGCGCTCGCGGTCGGGAGCGGCGAAGCCGAGTTCGGCGTGCTCGTGTGCGGCACCGGCTTCGGCATGGCGATCGCCGCCAACAAGTTCCCCGGCGTGCGGGCGGTGCCGCTCTCGGATCCTGAGATGGCGCGCATGGCGCGGCGGCACAACAACGCGAACGTGATCACGCTGGCGGGCAGGTATCTCGAGCCGGCTCAGGCCGACGCGGTGCTCGAAGCATTCCTCTCCACCGAGTACGAGAACGGGCGTCACCAGCGCCGGATCGACAAGATCACCGGGTTCGAAGACAGTCAGGCGTAACGGAAGGAACCGAGATGGCGCTGCGCTACCTGCCCCAGTCCGACCCCGAGCTTGCTCAGGCGATCGACGCCGAGCTGGCACGGCAGCGGGGCACGATCGAGCTGATCGCGTCGGAGAACTTCGTCTCGATGGCTGTGCTCGAAGCTGCGGGCACCGTGCTCACGAACAAGTACGCCGAGGGCCTGCCGGGCAAGCGCTACTACGGCGGCTGCGAGAAGCGTGGACGTGGTCGAGAACCTCGCGCGCGACCGCGCGAAAGCGCTCTTCGGCGCCGAACACGCCAACGTGCAGCCGCACGCGGGCGCGCCGGCGAACCTCGCCGCCTTCTACGCCTTCATGCAGCCGGGTGACACCTACCTCGGCATGAATCTCGCCATGGGCGGGCACCTCACCCACGGCTCTCCGGTCAACTTCTCGGGCAAGTGGTTCAACGTCGTGCCGTACGGCCTCGGGCCCGACGAGCGCATCGACTACGACGAGGTCGAGCGCCTCGCCAGGGAGCATCGGCCGAAGATGATCATCGCGGGCGCCTCAGCGTACCCGCGCATCATCGACTTCGAGCGCTTCGGCGCGATCGCCGCCGAGGTGGGCGCCAAGCTCATGGTGGACATGGCGCACATCGCCGGCCTCGTGGCCACAGGCGCGCACCCGTCGCCCGTCCCGTACGCCGATGTGGTGACCTCTACCACGCACAAGACGCTGCGCGGTCCACGAAGCGGTCTCATCCTCTGCAAAGCCGAGCACCAGGTGGCCATCGACAAGGCCGTCTTCCCGGGCATCCAGGGCGGTCCGCTCGAGCACATCATCGCGGCGAAGGCGGCCGCGTTCGCCGAGGCGATGCAGCCGGAGTTCAAGGCGCTACATCGATGCTGTCGTCGTGAACGCCCGCGTGATGGGCGAGGCGATGGTCGAGGCAGGCCTGCGGCTCGTCTCGGGGGGTACCGACAACCACCTGATGCTCGTGGACCTGCGTCCTGCACAGGTCACCGGCAAGGACGCCGAGAAGCTGCTCGAAGAGGTCGGCTTCACGGTGAACAAGAACGCCATCCCGAACGACCCGGAGAGCCCCGTTCGTCACGAGCGGCATCCGCGTCGGCTCGGCGGCGATGACCACGCGCGGCTTCAACGAGGAGGAGGCCCACACGGTGGGACGCCTGCTCGCCGAGACGATCTTCAAGCGCGACGAGCCCACGAAGCTCGAGGCCATCAAGGCCGAGGTCCGCGCGCTCGTGGACGCGCACCCGCTCTATCCCGAGCTCTAGCCCAAGGAGACCCGCATGGTACGCGATGAACGCTGGGACAACGTGGTCGTCGTCGACCACCCGCTCGTGCAGCACAAACTCTCCATCCTGCGCGATGTAGGGACCGGTGCGAAGGAGTTCCGCGAGCTCGTGAAGGAGCTCGCGATGCTCGAGGCGTACGAGGCGACCCGCTCCTTCCAGCTTGCCGAGACCGTCGTCAACACGCCGATCACGGCCACCACCACGTTCGTGCTGGCCGGGCAAGAAGGTCGCCGTCATCCCGATCCTGCGCGCGGGCCTTGGGATGGTCGAGGGCATCCTGGAGCTCATCCCTGCGGCGAAGGTGGGGCACGTCGGCCTCTATCGCGACCCGGAGACCCTGCAGCCTGTCGAGTACTACTGCAAGCTGCCCGAGGACATCGGCGAGCGTGACGTGCTCATCGTCGATCCGATGCTCGCGACCGGCGGCTCGGCCGCCGCTGCCGTGCAGTTCCTGCGCGAGCGCGGTGCGCGCGAGATCAACCTGCTCGTGCTGATCGCGGCCCCCGAGGGCATCGAGGAGTTCAACCGCAGCTGCGACAACGTGCGCATCTACACCTGCGCGATCGACAGCCATCTGAACGATCACGGCTACATCGTGCCCGGACTCGGCGACGCGGGCGACCGCCTCTTCGGCACGAAGTAGCGAAAGGGAGGCAGCGGTGGCGCGTCCGTCGTGGGACGAGTACTTCATGGCCATCACCGACCAGGTGGCCCAGCGTGCCACGTGCACGCGGCGTCACATCGGTGCCGTGCTCGTGAAGGACAAGCGCATCCTCGCCACCGGCTACAACGGCGTGCCGTCGGGGCTCGCGCACTGCGAGGAGGTCGGCTGCCTGCGCGAGAAGCTGGGCATCCCTTCGGGCACACAACACGAGCTGTGCCGCGGCATCCATGCCGAGCAGAACGCGGTCATCCAGGCGGCACGGCACGGCATCGCCATCGACGGCGCCACCGTGTACTGCACGCACCAGCCGTGCGTGCTGTGCGCCAAGATCCTCATCAACGCCGGCGTGGTCGACATCGTCTACCGCGAGGCATACCCCGACGAACTCTCGACCGAGATGCTCGCCGAGGCAGGGATCACGCCGAGGCGCTTCGCAAGCGGTGAGGGCGCGTGAACCTCGTCCCGCATCTGCTCGTGATCGCGACGGCACTCGGCGTCACGCTTGTCCTCACGCCGGTGGTGCGCCTGGTCGGCGTGCGGTGGGGGATCGTGGCTCACTCGGGCGGCCGACACGTGCACACCGGTGCGATACCGCGGATCGGTGGCGTCGCCATGTTCGCCGGCTTCGCGGCCGCCGTGCTGGTGCGATGGTTCGGCGAGCGACTCTGGGGCTGGCCGCCGGCGCTCACCCTCATCGGTGAGCCCGCTCTCGGCGTTCTGGCGGGGCTTGCGATCATGTTCGGCGTCGGCCTGCTCGACGACGTGGTCGACCTCACGCCATGGCAGAAGCTGCTCGGGCAGGTCGATCGCCGCAGGCGTGGCGTATCGCGGGCGGCGTGCGCATCGACTTCGTGGGCAACCCCTTCGGCGGAGGGCTGCTGCTCATCGGCGTGCTCTCGCTGCCGGTGACGCTGTTCTGGATGGTGGGCTTCGCGAACGTGGTGAACCTCATCGACGGCCTCGACGGGCTTGCCGCCGGCATCACCGCGATCGCCGCCGTCAGCCTGCTCGTGCTCGCCGCAGGAGACCAACCAGCCGCTTGCAGCCGTTCTGGCAGCGGCTCTCGTGGGGGCCTGCGTCGGATTCCTGCGCTACAACTTCAACCCCGCTTCGATCTTCATGGGCGACTCGGGGGCGATGTTCCTCGGGTTCTGCCTCGCGTGCATATCGCTTCTCGGCGTGATGAAGTCGGTCGCGGCGATCACGCTCGTCGTGCCGCTGCTCATCTTCGGCGTGCCGGTGTTCGACACGTTCTCGGCGATCGTGCGGCGTCGCAGAAGCGGCCGGCCGATCCACGAGGCCGACAAGGGCCACATCCATCACCGGCTGCTGGGCCGCGGTTTCAGCCAGCGGCAGACCGTGCTCATCATCTACGTGTGGTCGGTCGCGCTTGCGGTGGGCGGGTACGCGATGCGGTGGGTCGCGCCGGTCTTCAAGATACTCACGTTCGTCGTGCTTGCCGGCCTTTCGGGGCTCATGGCGTACTGGCTGGGCCTGTTCGAGGTGGCCCACCACGACGACGAGTAGGGCGCCCGGCACCCCGTCGCGGGAGCCGTCGCGGTCGGCTCGCCAAGCTCCTGCACACGCCTCCGCGTGTTTTGTTGTTGCAGTCTTAACGTTGTTGTATAGTGAGCACGCTTTCCGAGGCCACCCCCGGGGCCTTCGACGCGGAACTCACTGTACGCCGTCACCTTGGCGGTCGCCGTATCCGCAGTCCATCCTCCCCGGTTGTGACCTCGCATCGGTGTGAGGGACGCAGAGCGAAGGGACCGCGCGATTTCCGCTGTATCCTCCGTGTTCGGCAATCCTGTCGTCGCCGCAGCGCTCGGTGCGCTGCTCGGCGTTCTCTTCACGTTCATCTCCCACCGCGCGAGCGGCTTCGTGACCCCGCGTGACCCGATGCGGGGCGTGGCCTTCTACGGGGCGGTCATGGTCGCCCGGATGATCGCCGCGGTCGCCGCTCTCGGCATCTACTTCATCGCAGCGCGCGACGGTCTCGCGCCCTTCGGCATGGCGCTCGGCCTGTCGTTCATCGCCGGTCTCGGTTTCGAGGCCGTGAAGGCATCCCGCATTCCCACGTCGCACACGCCCGCTTAGAGGAGGGGGACCGCAATCGTGTCTGCACCAGTTGTCAGCACCGCCGGGTTGGCCGCAGAGGCGAACCCGATGACCGAGAAGATCGCGGAGCTGCTGCACGAGCTTGCGGTGCGGCCGTTCTCGGAGCACGCGGCGTTCAGCCTCACGAACTACACGTTCTGGCTGATCATCGGCGTCGCGCTCGTGCTCATCTTCTTCGTCGTCGGCGTCGCGCAAGGTCGAAGCTCGTGCCGAACGGCATCGGAAACCTCGCCGAGGCGGGCGTCGAGTTCGTGCGCAACGGCATCTGCGTCGACGTGATGGGTCCCGAGGGGAAGAAGTACTTCCCGTTCCTCGGCACCATCTTCTTCTTCGTGCTCTTCAACAACCTGCTCGGCAACATCCCGCCCGCGCTGCCGGGAACCGGCACGGTGGGCACCACGTTCACGTGGGCGCATCATCGTGTTCCTCGTCTACAACGGCATCGGCATCAAGACGGTCGGCTTCGTGGAGTACATGAAGAGCTTCGTGCCGCACGGCACGCCGTTCTGGCTCGCGCCGTTCATCTTCCTGATCGAGATCATCTCGCACCTGCTCCGCCCGTTCACGCTGGGCATCCGACTCTTCGCCAACATGTACGCCGGGCACATCATGCTCGGCGTCTTCGCGATCTTCGCGGCGCTCGCCATCGAGCACTTCTCGGCCACGAGCGTGATCGTGCTGCCGCTCTCGGTTCTGATGCAGATCATCCTGCGCGCGTTCGAGCTGATGGTCGCCGTGCTCCAGGCGTACATCTTCTCGATCCTCACCGCCGTGTACATCAACGGCGCGCTGCACGCGGGTGAGCACTAACAGGTGTCAACCGCCGCGAAGACACGCGGCGTGACGTAAACAATGGGATCAGCCACCTCCGGAAGCGCCGGCTGGTGGGGAACAAGAAGGAGGAACACATGGATGCTCTGCCTGCAGCGCTCGCGTTCGGCCTGGGCGCCATCGGCCCGGCGTTCGGTATCGGCATCGTCGGCAGCAAGACCATCGAGTCCATGGCTCGCCAGCCCGAGATGGCCGGCCGGCTCCAGACCACGATGTTCATCGCCCTCGGCATGATCGAGGCCATCGCGCTCCTCGGCTTCGTTCTCGCCTTCGTCCTGAACGGCGTCAAGTAGCCGACTGACAGTCACGAGGAGGAGCGAACAGCGTGGAACTCATCATCCCAGGTACCACCGAGATGTTCGTCGATCTCGTCGCGTTCGCTCGTTCTCTTCATCGTTCTGGGGAAGTTCGCGTTCCCGCCGATCACGAAGATGCTCGACGAGCGCGCCGACAAGATCCGCGAGTCGCTGGAGAAGGCCGAGGAGACCCGTGTCGAGGCCGAGCGGCTGCTCGACGAGTACAAGGCGCAGATGGCCGAGGCGCGCGCCGAGGCCGCGCAAGGTCATCGAGCAGGGCCGCAAGGTCGCCGAGTCGATGAAGGCCGAGATCCTCGCCAAGGCCAAGGAGGAGGCCGAGGCCGATCGATCGTCAAGGCGACGCGCGCCGATCAAGGCCGAGAAGGCAGCCGCCATGGCCGAGCTCCAGGCGTCCGGTCGCCGACCTCTCGGTCGCGGTCGCCGGCAAGGTCATCGGCTGCGAGCTCGACGCGGTCCGACCACGAGGCGCTCATCGAGCAAGTACCTCGCGGAGGTGGGGAGCTTGAATGAGAACTAGCGAGACGCATCGAGACCTACGCGCGGGCGCTGTTCGAGCTCGCCGCGGTAGCCGACGTCGTGGACGCCGTCGACGCCGACCTTGCGTCGGTCGCTGAAGGCCGTCCGCGGCCACGTCGACCTGCACCAGGCGCTCACGGACACGACGTCTGCCCGCCGAGAAGAAGCGCGACATCCTGCGCGACATCTTCGGCGAGGGCGTCGCGCCCGAGGCGCCTGGCCATCGTGACGCTGATGGTCGAGCGCGGCATGACCGACCAGCTCGGCGAGCTCGCTCGCGTCTTCGGCGAGATCGCGGAGGCCGAGCGCGGCGTCGTCGTCGCCGAGGTGACCACCGCGATCGCGCTCGACGACGCTCTGCGCGCGAAGCTCGTGAAGCAGCTCTCCGACGCCACCGGCCGTCCCGTCACCCTGCGCGAGCACGTCGACGACGTCGATCCTGGGCGGCATCCGCATCAACGTCGCCGGCCGGGTGCTCGACGGGACGGTCTCGTCCCAGCTCGAGGCAGTGTGCGGCAGGCGCTTATCACCGCACGTCAGGGAGGTGAGGCGTAAGTGGCAGAGATCACCGCACGTGCAATCGGCGATGTGCTGCGAGCGCAGCTCGAGTCGTATCAGGCCTCGGTCGACGTCCGGGAGGTCGGCACCGTCATGCAGATCGGCGACGGTATCGCCCGCGTCGACGGGCTGAAGGGCGCCATGGCCGGCGAGCTCCTCGAGTTCGTCGGCGGGGGCGGCGAGATCGTCATGCGGCATGGCGCTCAACCTCGACGAGAACGAGGTCGGCGCCGTGCTCATGGGCGAGACCTCGCTCATCAGGGAGAACGACACCGTCCGCACGACCGGTCGCGATCGTGGAGGTCCCCTCGGGCCCCGCGCTGCTCGGCCGCGTCGTCGACCCGCTCGGTGCCCGATCGACGGCAAGGGCCCGATCGCCGCCGAGGGCTACCGCCCCGTCGAGTTCCGCGCCCCGGGCGTCGTCGAGCGCAAGGGCGTCCACGAGCCGGTGCAGACCGGCATCATGGCCATCGACGCGATGATCCCGATCGGCCGCGGCCAGCGCGAGCTCATCATCGGCGACCGCCAGACGGGCAAGACCGCCGTCGCGGTCGACGCGATCATCAACCAGAAGGGCAAGGACGTCATCTGCGTCTACGTCGCCATCGGCCAGAAGGCCTCCACCGTGGCGGGCGTCGTTCGAGACGCTCGAGGAGCACGGCGCGATGGACTACACGATCGTCGTCGCCGCCTCCGCGTCCGACCCCGCTCCGCTGCAGTACATCGCGCCGATGGCCGGCTGCGCCATGGGCGAGTACTTCATGTACACCGGCGCGGACGGCAAGCCCGCTTCGGCGGACAACCCGGGCCGCCACGTGCTGTGCATCTACGACGACCTGTCCAAGCAGGCCGTCGCGTACCGCCAGATGTCGCTCACGCTGCGCCGCCCGCCGGGCCGCGAGGCGTACCCGGGCGACGTCTTCTACCTGCACAGCCGCCTGCTCGAGCGCGCGGTCAAGCTGTCAACGACGCAACGGCGCCGGCTCGCTCACGGCCCTGCCGGTCATCGAGACGCAGGCCGGCGACGTGTCGGCCTACATCCCGACGAACGTCATCTCGATCACCGACGGCCAGATCTTCCTGCAGTCCGACCTGTTCTTCCAGGGCGTTCGCCCGGCCATCAACGTCGGCATCTCGGTGTCGCGAGTCGGCGGCAACGCGCAGATCAAGGCGATGAAGCAGGTCGCGGGCTCGCTGCGTCTCGACCTCGCGCAGCTACCGCGAGCTCGCCGCGTTCGCGCAGTTCGGCTCCGACCTGGACAAGGCGACGCAGGACACGCTCAACCGCGGCGCCCGCCTGGTCGAGCTGCTCAAGCAGGGCCGCTTACGTCCCGATGCCCGGTCGAGCAGCAGGTCATGGCGATCTTCGCCGGCACCAAGGGCTACCTCGACGACCTGGCGGTCGAGGACGTGCAGCGGTTCCGCGACGGGATGCTCGAGTTCCTGGAGAGCGCGCACCCCGAGATCGGGCGCGCCATCGTGACCGAGCAGAAGCTCTCCGACGAGACGCACGAGGCGCTCGGCAAGGCCATCGAGGAGTTCAAGGCCGGTTTCGAGACCGCAGAGGTCAGGCCGTAGGCGATGGCCGAACCTCCGCGACATCAAGCAGCGGATCGTGAGCGTGCAGAGCACGCGCAGATCACGCGCACCATGGAGATGGTCGCGACCGCCAAGATCAAGAAGGCGCAGGAGCGCATCGAGTCCGCGCGCCCGTACGCGCTTCGCGATGATGGAGGTGCTCGGCAACGTCGCCCGCTACGTGCAGGGCGCCGCGCACCCGCTGCTCGAGGAGCACGACGGAGCGCAAGCGCGTCGCTGGTCGTGACGATCACGTCCGACCGCGGCCTGTGCGGCGCGTTCAACAGCAACATCCTGCGGCATCACCGAGGACCTCATCCGCGCCGAGCGTGCCGCCGAGGTGCGAGGCGGACATCATCGCCGTCGGCAAGAAGGCCATCGGCTACTTCCGCTATCGCGGGATCGAGCCCGTCGCCTCGTACCGGGACATCTCGGACAAGCCGACCTTCGCGGACGCGCGCTCCATCGCGTCGCATCATCATCGGCGCGCTACGAGGCCGGCGAGATCGACGCGCGTCTACATCGTGTTCAACCGCTTCAAGAACGTGGCCGAGCAGAAGCCCGAGATCCACCAGCTGCTGCCGATCGAGCACGAGGTCGTGGAGGCCGACGGAGGACGCCGGCGGTATGCACGCCGAGTACCTCTTCGAGCCGACGCCGCCGAGGTCCTCGAGCGCCTGCTCCCCACGTACGTCGAGACGCTCGTCTACCGCGCGCTCATGGAGTCGGCCGCAGTCCGAGCAGGGTGCGCGCCGCACGGCCATGAAGTCGGCGACGGACAACGCGAGCGAGATGATCACCACGCTGACACGCAGCTACAACCGCGCGCGCCAGGCCGCCATCACCACCGAGATCGCGGAGATCGTCGGCGGCGCTGCCGCGCTCGAGGAGGACGTAGCGGCATGGCAGAGACCAAGGAGAAGCGCCCATGAACGTCGGACGCATCGTTCGCGTCGTCGGCCCGGTCATCGACGTCGAGTTCGCGCCCGACGCGATCCCGCCGATCCACACCGCGCTCGACGTCGACGGCGAGACCGCCGATCGGTGCGCGTCGACGCTCGATCGCCGAGGTCGCAGCAGCACCTGCGCCGGCAACCTCGTGCGCGCCGTCGCCATGTCCTCCACCGACGGCATCACGCGCGGCATGGAGGCCGTCGACACCGGCGCCCCGATGAAGATGCCGGTCGGTCCCTCGACGCTCGGCCGCATCTTCAACGTGCTCGGCGAGCCCGTCGACGGCAGGCCCGATGCCGGACGGTCGAGGCGTACTACCCGATCCACCGCGAGGCGCCCGGAGTACGAGGACCTCGAGCCGACGACCGAGATCTTCGAGACGGGCATCAAGGTCGTCGACCTGCTCGAGCCCTACATCAAGGGCGGCAAGACCGGCCTGTTCGGCGGCGCGGGCGTGGGCAAGACCGTCATCATCATGGAGCTCATCAACAACCTCGCCCAGGCAGCACGGCGGCACCTCGGTGTTCACCGGCGTGGGCGAGCGCACCCGTGAGGGCACCGACCTCTGGAACGAGATGAAGGAGTCGGGCGTCATCGAGAAGACCGTGCTCGTCTACGGCCAGATGAACGAGCCTCCGGGAGCCCGCCTGCGCGTCGGTCTCGCCGGCCTGACCGCGGCCGAGTACTTCCGCGACCAGGGCCAGGACGTGCTCCTGTTCATCGACAACATCTTCCGGTTCACCCAGGCCGGCTCCGAGGTCTCCGCGCTGCTCGGCCGCATGCCGTCCGCCGTGGGCTACCAGCCCACGCTGGCCACCGAGATGGGCGAGCTGCAGGAGCGCATCACGTCCACCAAGAACGGGCTCGATCACGTCGGTGCAGGCCATCTACGTGCCTGCCGACGACCTCACCGACCCGGCGCCGGCCACGGCGTTCACGCACCTCGACGCCACGACGGTGCTCTCGCGCTCGATCGCCGAGCTCGGCATCTACCCGGCCGTCGACCCGCTCGCCTCCACATCGCGCGCGCTCGACCCCGCCGTCGTCGGCGAGGAGCACTACCGCGTGGCGCGTGCCGTGCAGCAGGTGCTGCAGCGCTACAAGGACCTGCAGGACATCATCGCCATCCTCGGCATGGACGAGCTGTCCGAGGAGGACAAGCTCGTCGTGTCCCGCGCCCGCAAGATCCAGCAGTTCCTCTCGCAGCCGTTCTTCGTCGCCGAGCAGTTCACCGGCATGGCCGGCAAGTACGTCAAGCTCGAGGACACGATCCGCGGCTTCGACGAGATCGTCGCGGGCAAGCACGACGACGTGCCCGAGCAGGCGTTCCGCTACGTCGGCACCATCGAGGAGGCCCTCGAGGCGGCCGAGAAGATGAAGGCGCAGGCGTAGCGAGCCATGGCACGCACCCTCCTCTGCGAGATCGTCACGCCGGAGCGGATCGTCTACACCAACGAGGTGGAGATGGTCGTCGCCCCGACGCTCGACGGCGAGGTCGGCATCCTGCCGCTGCACGCGCCGCTCGTGACGGTGCTTCGGCCGGGCGAGGTGCGCGTGCAAGTACAACGACGGCAAGGAGGCCGAGTGGTTCGCGGTCTCCGGCGGCTACATGCAGGTCCACGAGGACAAGGTGATCATGCTCGCCGACGCACGCCGAGCACGCCTCGCAGATCGACGTCGACCGTGCGCGCCAGGCGAAGGAGCTCCGCGAGCAGCGCATGGCAGCGGTCAAGGAGAAGCCGCTCGATGGAGCGCGAGGACATGACGGAGTGCGAGCGAGGACCTCAAGTGGTGCGAGGTCCAGCTCGAGGTGGCCGAGCGTCGCCGTAGGCGCGTCCACACGGCTCAGTAACGTGATACGGCGGGTCCCCTGGCGGGGGCCCGCCTGTCTGCTACCGCTATTGAGAACATCCGCATGAAGGGAATCGATAGCTGCGGGCATGGAATCCATCGTCGTCACGGGCGGCCGCCCGCTCACCGGAGAGGTGCGCGTCGGGTGGCGCCAAGAACTCGGCGCTCAAGCTCATGGCGGCGGCGCTGCTCGCGCCCGGCGCATCGAGGCTCAGACAACGTGCCCGACATCAGCGACGTCTCGGTCATGGCCGAGGTGCTCGAAGGCCTCGGCGCAAAGGTCACGCGCGACGGACCACTCGGTCACGCATCGACGCGACCGAGTGTCGGCTCACGAGGCGCCCTACGAACTCGTGGCGCAGATGCGCGCCTCGATCGTGCGTGCTCGGCCCGCTCGTCGGCGCGCTTCGGCCGCGCGCACGTGGCCATGCCGGGCGGCTGCAACATCGGCTCGCGCAAGATCGACATGCACATCCGCGGGCTCGAGCAGCTCGGCGTCGAGATCGCCTTCGAGCACGGCTACATCGACGCCACGGCGCCGCGACGGTCTCAAGGGCGATCACGTGCTCCTCGACTTCCCGAGCGTGGGCGCCACCGAGAACCTGCTCATGGCCGCGGTGCTCGCCGAGGGCACGACCACGATCGAGAACGCGGCGCGCGAGCCGGAGATCGGCGACCTCGTCGGACATGCTCGTTGGCATGGGTGCCCGCATCGACGGCGCGCGGCTCGCTCGACGCTCATGATCGCACGGCGTGGCCTGAGCTCGCGCCGGTCGAGCACACCGTCGTCGGCGACCGCATCGAGGCCGGCACGTTCCTCGTGGCCGGCGCGCTCGACGGCGGGCCGGTCACCGTGACCGGCTTCGACCCGGCGCATCTCGAGATGGTCCTCGTCAAGCTCGAGCAGTCGCCGGGTGCACGTTCGAGATGCTGCGACGACGGCGCCACGGTCGCGCCGCACCGGCGCGATCCGCCCGTCGACGTCGCCGACGCTGCCGTATCCCGGGCTTCCCGACCGACATGCAGGCGCAGTTCATGGCGCTCGTCGCGCTCGCCGAGGGGGACTGCGTCATCACGGAGAACGTCTTCGAGAACCGCTTCATGTTCGCCGACGAGCTCAAGCGCATGGGCGCCGACGTGCGACATCGAGGGCCACCACGCGCTCGTGCGCGGCGTGTCGCGCGCTCTCGGGCGCGCCGGTGCGCTCGCCCGACCTGCGCGGCGGCGCGGCGCTCGTGCTCGCCGGGCTCGTGGCCGAGGGCGAGACGACCGTGCACCGACGTGCACCACATCGACGCGGGGCTACGAGGACTTCACGGGCAAGCTCGCCGCGCTCGGCGCGGATGTCCGGCTCGTCGAAGACGAGCGACACTGCCGAGTAGCCGACTCTGGCGGTCACCGCGACAGCTGAGGGGGAGAGCACATGCTCGACCGTGACGGCCATCAAGGCGATCATCCCGCACCGCGACCCGTTCCTGCTGGTGGACCGCGTGCTTGAGCTACGAGCCCGGCGTGCGCGCCACAGGTGAGCTCGACGTGCGCCCGGACATGTTCTGGGTGCCAGGGCCACTTCCCCGAGTACGCGGTCATGCCGGGCGTGCTCATCGTCGAGGCGCTCGCCCAGGTGGGCGCGGTGGCGCTGCTCTCGCTTCCCGAGAACCAGGGCAAGCTCGCGTTCTTCGCCGGCATCGACAAGGTGCGCTTCAAGCGGCAGGTCGTTCCCGGCGACACGCTCACGCTCGAGTGCGAGATCACCAAGGCGCGTGCGAGCATCGGATTCGGCGAGGCACGGCGCTCGTCGGACGGCGAGCTCGCCTGCGCGGGCAGCTGATGTTCGCGATACAATAGCGCCGGGCTCGTGCACGGCGGTGCCGGGCCCGCAACGAAGTGGCCACGTTGGACGGGTACATGGGACTTCTGAAGCAGCATTCGAGTGACGGAACGGCGGTGTCTCGGCGTCGTCGGTCTCGGGTACGTCGGGCTTGCCGCTCGCGGTCGAGATGGGCAAGGCCGGCCATCGCGTGATCGGCTTCGAGGTCTCCGCCGAGAAGGCGGCGCTCATCAACGCGGGCACGAGCTACATCCCCGACGTGCCCATCCGAGTGAGCTCGCGACCTTGTCGACCGCGGGCCTGCTCGCGGCGACGACCGACTTCGCTCGCGTCGCCGAGTGCGACGCGGTCGCCATCTGCGTTCCCACGCCGCTGAACGAGATGAAGGAGCCGGACACCTCCTTCATGGAGAGCGCCGCCGCGCTCCATCACTGCCGTACCTGCACTCGGAGATGCTCGTCACGCTCGAGTCCACCACGTATCCCGGCACCACCGAGGAGGTCGTTCAGCCCATCCTCGAGGCGGGCGGGCTCAAGGTGGGCGACCGACATCTTCCTGGCGTTCTCGCCCGAGCGCGTCGATCCGGGCAACCCCGTGTACCAGACGCGCAACACGCCGAAGGTCGTCGGCGGCGTCACGCCGCGCGTGCACCGAGGCCGCCGTCGCGCTCTACGAGCGCTTCATCGACACCGTCGTGCCGGTCTCGTCGACGCGCGCCGCCGAGATGACCAAGCTCCTCGAGAACATCTTCCGCTGCGTCAACATCGCGCTCGTGAACGAGCTGCTCATGCTGTCGCGAGCGCATGGGCATCAACATCTGGGAGGTCATCGAGGCCGCCAAGACCAAGCCGTTCGGCTTCATGCCGTTCTACCCGGGCCCGGGCCTCGGCGGGCACTGCATCCCGATCGACCCGTTCTACCTGTCGTGGAAGGCGCGCGAGTACGACTTCCACACCGAGTTCATCGATCTCGCGTGGCAAGACGAACGAGAACATGCCGTACTACGTGGTCCACGCGCCTGATGGACGCGCTCAACACGCAGCGCAAGGCGCTCGCCGGCGCGCGCGTGCTCGTGCTCGGCGTGGCGTACAAGGCGCGACATCGACGACATGCGCGAGTCGCCCGCCAAGCGCATCGCCGAAGTGCTGCTCGACGAAGCAGGCCGAGGTCGTCTACTGCGACCCGTACGTGGATGCGTTCAGCGCGAACGGTGCGGCGATCCCACGTGTCGATCTCACCGCCGAGGAGCTGGGGCGTGCCGACGTCACCCTCGTCGTCACGGCGCATCGTGTCTTCGACTTCGAACTCATCGCCGACGAGAGTCGTCTTATCCTCGACACGAGAAACGCCCTGTGGAACCATCCCGGGGACAACGTCGTTCGTCTGTGAGCGTTCGGTAACGGATGTTTGGGCACTGGTGCACGTACGATACAATCGGCGTTCGCCGCACGTATTCACAAGGCTAGAGATACAGGTGACCTGATTCGTGGGACAGCATTCTGCCAGCAGACCATCACGCCGTTCGGGTGCTCGCACCCGTTCGGGCAAGCTCGAGACGCCACGCCCGAACCAGCGCGTCCGACCCACCGAGGTGATGGAAAGCACATCGGTTGCCCGCATCCGGCACGCGCGGCGCAAGAAGGCCGCGAAGCGCGCCGCACTCGCCACGCTGCTCGTGATCGTGCTGGTGCTGGCCGGGGGCGTTGCCTGGGGCTACTCGATCCTGCACTCGGCACAGCAGACGATGAACGAGAACTCGCAGGACAACGGCGAACTCGAAGCTGCGATCACCCCGCGCGTGCCCAACGAACCGTTCACCGTGCTGCTGCTGGGACAGGACAACCGTCCGGGGGAGAGCGCAGCACGTGCCGACACGATCATCGTGGCGCGCATCGATCCGGAGAACGACAAGGTCTGGATGCTCTCTATCCCTCGTGACACGCGTGTGGAGATCCCCGGCTACGGCACCGACAAGATCAACGCGGCCACCTTCCACGGCGGCCCCGCGCTCATGGTCGATACCGTCGAGGAGTTCCTCGGCATCCCGGTCAATCACTACATGGACATCGAGTTCGACGGATTCATCCAGGTGGTCGATTCACTCGGCGGCGTGTGGATCGACGTGGATGCCGAGATCGACGACGAGAAGGCCTCGAGCCACGGTTCGTACACCGCCTCGTACATCGCCGAGGGCTACCAGCTGCTCGACGGCGACCATGCCCTCACGTTCGTGCGCAGCCGCGACTTCCCCGATGCCGACTTCACACGTATGCGGCATCAGCAGCAGTTCTTCAAGGCGCTTGCCGATCAGGCCACGCAGTTCGACAACGTCATCAAGATCCCGGGCATGGTCAAGGACGTGGCGCAGTTCATGTCGACCGACATGTCCATGAACCAGATCATCGAGGTGGCGATGGCGCTCCGCGACATGGGCGGCGCGAACGTGCAGACCGCTACGGTGATGGGCGAGTGGAAGTCTCCCTATGTGTGGCCGGACGAGGACAAGAAGGAGTTCCTCGTGGACGCCATGATGGCTGGACTCCCGTTCGACACCACCGCCACCGTCGAGACGGGCATCGACCCTTCGGCCGTCACGGTGACCGTGCGTAACGGCGCGGGTATCGAGGGGTGCGCAACGGCCGCGGCGGATATGCTCACTGAAGCTGGCTACACGGTAGGCGAGGTCGGCAACGCCAACCAGTTCGTCTATGACGAGACGCTCGTGGTCTACTCGACCGATCGCGCCGCTGCGGTGCAGGTTGCGACCGTGCTGCCGAAGGCGCGTGTGGTTGAGAGCCGAGGTATGTACTCGTTTTCGACCGACGTGCTCGTGGTCGTGGGCAAGGACTACACCACCTGGTAGGTCACGGGCGGCTACTCGCCGCTGTACGCGACCCTCTCCAGTAGCGCCACGATCCGCGCGGCCTGCAGGTCCCGGCCGAACGCCTCCTCGGCGAGCGCGCGCGCTGCAAGGCCCATCGCCTTGGTGCGCTTCTTGTCGTCGGCGAGCGACTCGATCGCGTCGGCGAGTGCCACGCCGTCACCCACCGGTACGTAGAGGCCGGCACCGTGGTCCTCCACGAGCTCACGCGTCCAGCCCGGCTGGTTCACGATCACGGGGCGTCCCGAAGCCAGCGCGTCGAAGAACTTGTTCGGTGAGTTGGTGGCGAGGATCGGCTTGTCGCCGAAGAGCGTCATGAGCACGTCGGCGGTGCGGGTGAGCGCGGGCACCTCGGTCTTGGGGATACGGCCGAGCAGGAGCACGTTCTCCAGGCCTTCGGTGAGCCGCTGCAGCTCGGGCAGGCTCTTGCCGTCTCCGGCGATCGCGAACACGATGTCGCTGCGCCCGCGCTCCTTGAGTGTGCGGGCCGCCTCGGGCACCTGCTCGTGCACGGCGTTGCTCGGGCCGATCGCACCCGTGTAGCCCACCACGAACTTGCCGGCGAGTCCGTAGCGCTTCGAGACCGCCGAGTCCTTGCGGCCGGGGTGGAAGCGCTCGAGGTCGGAGAAGTTTGGGATCATCTCGATCTTGCAGGGCGGCGTGCCCTGGGCGACCACGCCTTCGGCCATGCCGGGCGAGACCGGCACCACCGCGACCGCCCGCCTGTATGCCGCGCGCTCGAGGCGCTTGGCGACGATTGCGATGAGGCCGTGGCGCTTGATCGCGCCCATCTGGATGGCGGCCTCAGGCCACAGGTCCTGCACCTCGAAGACGAAGGGGACGTCCTTCAGCTTCGAGACCGCGAGGCCCGGCAGCGCGACGGTGATGGGCGTAGAGGAGGCGAAGACCACGTCGGGCCGCGGCACCCTCAGAGCCACCCATACCGAGCTCAGCATGAACGCCGCAAAGGAGAGGATGCGGCGCAGGTGTCCCATGTAGTTGGAGTAGCCCACGCGCACTGCGCGCACGTGGATGCCGTCGATCTCACCGCGCGAGACGAAGCGAGATCGGTACTCCTCGGGAAGGTTCGAGGCACTGGTGAGCACGGTGACCTCGTGGCCCGCGTCCGTGAGCGCCCGCGCGAACTCGTAGCTGCGCGTGAGCCCGAGTGAGGATTCGGGTGTGGCGAAGAACTGGTAGATGTAGAGGATCCTCAACGGGCGGTCCTTCACGAAAGGGGCGGGCCGGTGGGGCGGATGCTATCCTACCACGGAGAATCCGACCGCCCGACCGTGAAAGGCAGGTCATGAGCGCGAGCGTGTCCGAGCGGCCGATGGTCTGCCACGTGACCTCGGTGAACATTCCCACCGACGGCCGCATCCTGTACCACGAGTGCCGCTCGCTCGCCAAGCGCTGGCGCACCCTGCTCGTATGCCGCGACGACAGCCAGTCGCGCACGCTCGAGGGCGTGGATATCCTCACGATGCCCCGGCGCGGCGGCAGGCTCCGCCGATGGGCCGAGGTGCGCAAGGTGGTGGCACTTGCCGAGGCGCAGCGTGCCGACCTCTACCACTTCCACAACATCGAGCTCGTCCCGGCGATGGCTCGCTTCGCGCGCCGCGCGGGCGTGCCGGTGATCTACGACTCTCACGAGCACCATCCCGACGCGATGCTCACCAAGACGTACATCCCGGCGCCGCTGCGGGGGCTCGCCGCCTGGTGGGTGGACCGCACGGAGCGCCGCTACGTGCCCGGCTTCGACGCCGTGGTGGTGGCCGACGAGGCGCTCGAGCGCCGCTACGCCGAGTTGGGCGCCAGGCGTGTGGTGCGCCTCGACAACTTCCCGCCGCTCGACATCTTCCCGCCCGGCTCGGGCGGCGCCTCCCGAGGTGCCAACGCTGCTCTACGTGGGGTCGATCTCCGAGGTGCGCGGCTTCGACGAGATGCTCGAATGCATCCGGCTCGTTCGCCAGGAGGTTCCCGAGGCGCAGTTGGTCATCGTGGGAACGCCCACCGAGGAGGTAGCCTTCCGCCTCGGCGAGCTGGACGCAGGGTCGGTCGTGCTCCGGGCGCCCGTGCCGTACGGTGAGATCGCATGCGTGATGCAGGGCGCGAGCGTGGGGCTCTCGCTCCTGCGCGACATCCCCAAGTTCCAGAAGAACGTCCCCACCAAGGTCTTCGACTACATGGCCTCGGGCATCCCGTACGTCTCGACCGACCTCGCACCGGTCCGCGCGCTCACCGGCGGCGTGGGCGGTGCGCTGGTGCCGACGGGTGATGCCAGGGCCGCTGCGGAGGCCGCGCTGGAGTTCTTGCGCGACCCCGACCGCGCGCGCGTGGCTGCGCGTGAGGGCCGGGCGCTCATCGAAGCGCGCCTCAACTGGGACGCGCTCGTGCCGAGGCTGACCGGCCTGTACGAGGAGCTCCTCGGCGGGCGATAGATCGATCCGGAGTCTGGCGGTGCCATGCTCGGCGCTCATGTGGCTCTGGTGAGCGGCCGATGACGGGTGGTAGAGTCATCACAACGAGGCCTGCGACGGAGGTTGAGCATGCACTTTGCACGAACGCGAGACGGTCGGTACCACACCGCCATGCGATGGACGGGTCTGCTCGGGCTTCTCGTGATCGTGGCGTCGCTCTTCTCGGGCATTCCGGCGGCAGCTACCGCGGCCCCCGGCGATCCGGTGCTCTACGAGCAGACCGATGCACGGTTCTCGTTCGCAGGCTCGTGGCTCACCTACTCGGCGGCCCCGCTCTCGGGCGGCAGCCACGCGTTCACGAACACAGCCGGCGCTTCGGTAACGCTCACATTCGTCGGCACGCGCCTCGATCTGGTCGCGATGACCGGGCCGAAGTTCGGCAACGCCCAGGTGAGCGTGGACGGCGGCGCGGCCACAAGCGTGGACTTCTACAGTGCAGACACGCTCGTGCAGCAGACGGTGTACACGACCGGGGATCTCGCGTCCGGGCTGCACACGGTGAAGATCACGTGCGCCGGCACGAAGAGCGCAGCGGCGACTGACGCGTACGTGAGCGTGGATGCTGTGTGGGTGAGCGGGACGCTCACCGGCACGCCCGCCGAGCAGTCGGACTACCGCATCGCGAGGCGAGGGAGCTGGGTCACGTACAGCACCACCGGCCTCTCGGGCGGCAGCCACATGTTCTCGAACGTCACGGGCAACGAGTACGCGATCGCCTTCACCGGCACGCGGCTCGACCTGGTGGCGATGACCGGCCCCAAGTTCGGCATCGGGTCGGTGAGCATCGATGGCGGTGCACCGGTCGACGTGGACTTCTACAGCGCGGCCACGACGACACGGCAAATGGTGTACTCGACCGGCGATCTCGCCGCAGGCGCGCACGTGGTGCGCGTGAGGTGTACCGGCAGGAAGAACCCGGCCGCTACCGACACCTTCATCGGCCTGGACGCGGCGCTCGTGACCGGCGCGCTCATGCAGGCGACCATGCGCTACGAGGAAACCGACCCACGGCTCGGCTGGGCCGGTCAGATGAGCGAGGCGTTCTCGCCTGCCTTCTCGGCGGGCCGCTACATCTGGTGCGGGGCCGTCGTGGGGTGCGATGTCGGTCTCGTTCGTGGGCACGGGATGGAGTGGATCGGCGTGGTTGGCCCGCAGTACGGCATCGCATCGGTCACGGTCGACGGCGGCGCGCCGGGCTACGTGGACCTCTACAGCCCAACGGTGCAGACGAACCGGGAGGTCTTCACCACCGGCGAGCTGCCCTACGGCCTCCACACAGTCACCATCGGGTGGAGCGGCCGCAAGAACGATGCCGCGAGCGGTACCTACATCTCCTACGATGCATTCGACGTGGGCGGCGACATCGTACAGGCGCCCACGCCGGTGCAGCCTGCATTCGCCGAGTTCAACTACCCATGGAACCGCTACATCGTGATCGACAAGAGCGACCTGAGGCTCTACTACGTGGTGGACGGCGCGCTTCTGGCGAGCTATCCGGTTGCAGTGGGCAAGGCGAGCACGCAGACGCCGAGCGCGATCTGGCGCATAGGCGCGAAGTACTACACCGATCCCGGGAGCGTGTACGGCCCGCGCAAGATGCGCCTGTTCCGGCAGTCGGGGAACACGTTCGTCTTCACCGCGTATAACATCCACGGCACGAACAACGACGCCAGCATCGGAACGTACGCTTCGCACGGGTGCATCCGTATGCACAACTACGACGTGCTGGTGTTCTTCGACATGGTGCCGCTCGGCACGATGGTGGTCACCCGCAACTAGGGACGGCGGCTGAATCTCGCGCGTGCCGAGGCGGCCAGCTCGCGTGCGAACGCCCGCTCGTCCGCGCGTACCCCGCCGAGTGCGAGGAGCGCGACCGCGTAGACCGCGATTCCTGCCGCCCCTTCGGCGAGAAGCGCCCAGAACGTGGTGGGGAGCGCGAGCGTGACGCCCCAGACCGCAAGCGCCATCACGCCGGTGGCACCGGCGACCGGCAGCAGTGAGGCCCACGGCACGCGCCACGGCATGAACCGGCGGCTCTGGAGCCACGTGAGGCCCACCAGGAGCACGTAGGCGGCCGCTGCGGACCAGCCCGCGGCGATGTAGCCGTAGCGCGGCACGAAGGCGATCGTGAGCGCCACGTCGAGCGCGGCCGCCGCGAGCGTGTTGGCCATGATGAGCTTCGAGCGCTTGTGGATGGTGAGCCCCGCCGAGCCGAGTTGCACCAGGCCGCCGAGGAGTGTGGCCGCGGCGATGACGCCGAGCACCGGGTAGCCGCCGCGGTACTGCTCGCCGGTGAAGACCCACATGAAGTCCCGGGCGATCACCGCGAGCCCGGCCAGCAGCGGCACCGTCACCAGCGCGAAGTACCGCGTGAACTGCGACTGCATCTTGGCCGCGGTGTCCTGTCCGTGCTCCTCGAAGTTCTGGATGAGCACGGGGAGCATCGTCATGATCAGTGGCAGCGTGAGCAGCTGGATGATCTTCTCGCCGAGGCCGTAGGCGGTGGAGTACACACCCACTTCGGCCGTGCCCCGCGCCCACTCGATCACGTACCGGTCGAGAAAGCCGAGCGCCCACAGCGCCGCGCCCGCGGGCACGAGCGGCGCGCCAAAGGCCACGAGCTCGGCGAACGTGCTGCGGCTCACCTGAGCAGGGGAGAGCGAACCGTCGGCGCGGAGCTTCACGAGCGCCCACGGGATCACGACGGCGCTTCCCACGGCCACGCCGGCGAAGATGCCCGCCGCGCCCCAGCCGAGGACGCCCACGAACACCACGGCGAGCGTGTTGGTGAGCAGTGTGGCCGTGATCGAGATGCGGGCGTAGTCCCTGGCGCGGTTGGCCGCGCGCAGGACCTCCATGAAGACGAAGAGCGAGTAGTTGCAGAAGAAGTACGCCGCCGACACCGGCACGAGCCGCGCCACCAGCGGGTCGATCGCGCCTGCCGCGAGCGTACCAACGCCGTAGATGAGCGCCGCCACCAGCCCGAGCATCGCGATGACCGACCAGGTGACGGTGGCGATGTAGCTCCCGAGCGTGCCGTCCTTCTTGCTCGGCCAGTAGAAGCGCAGCGCCGCCGAGGCGATGGATTCGGCGGCCACCCGCGCGCCGAGCACCAGGATGGCGTTGATCACGAAAAACGCGCCGTAGTCGGCGGCGTCGATCACCCGCGTGAAGAGCGGGACGGTGATGAGCGAGGTGAGCGCGGGCACGAAGCGTACCGGCAGGTAGCGCGCCGCGTCCGAGCCGGCGAGCCGCAAGGCCTGCTTGAGCAGCCCGCTGTCGCTTTGCTCGGCGGGTCGTTCCTCGTCCACGCGTCCCTCCCGATGGCGGTTCGGTGTCGTGGCGGCGCACTGCGCTTCGGCGCGCCGCGGCGCCGATGCTATGCTACCAGGTGGCCCGGCCGGCGCACGCTCCGGCCCCGATCCCACAGGTGAGCGGTGAACGTACCTTCGGCCGGTATCACACCCGGCGGCGACATATCCGCACTCGAGACGGTGCAGCGCTGGACGGCTCTCGGGCTGGTGGCGCTCGTTGCTGCGGCGGCGCTCGACATCAGTGGACGCGTGGCCGAGGTCGGCCCGGCGCGCTTCACCGTCTACCAGGTGCTCGCGCTGGCGCTCACGCTCGTGACGGTGTGGCAGCTCGTGCGCGAGCGTTCCGGCGTGCCCAAGACGCCACTCAACCTGCCGCTCGTGGCGTTCCTCGGCACGGCGGCGCTCTCGCTCGTCTTCGCGACCGAGCTCGCGCCCGCCGTGGTGCAACTGCTGAGCCTCACCTCGAGCGTGGTGCTCGTGCTCGTGGTGGCCGTGCTCGTGCGCTCGCCGCGACAGGGTGCGCTCGTGGTGACCGGCGTGCTCGCCATTGCGGTCGTCTTCGGCGTGCTTGCGGTGCTCGAGTGGGCCGACGTCTTCTCGGTGCCGCCGGACGTCTTCTTCACGCCCGGGTATGGCATCCGCGCGCGGGTGACCTTCCTCGATCCGAACATCCTCGCCTCGTTCCTCATGAGCGCGATCCTGCTCGCCGCACCGCTGCTGGCACTCGCGCCGATGAAGCGCTCGTGGCGCGTGGCCGGCGTGCTCGCCTCGGTGGTGGCGCTCGCGGGACTCGCGGCCACCTACTCGCGTGGCGGGCTGGGCGGCGTGGTGATCGGCCTAGTGGCGGTAGCGGCGCTCATGCGTGCCCCGCGCCGCGTGCGTGCGGCCTTCGTCGCCGTGATGTTGGCGGCGATCGTGATCGTCGGCGCGCTCGTCTTCGATGTGCAGTGGGTCGAGGAGAACGTTGTGGGAGCGGGGGAGACCGGCTCGGCCACCAATCGCGTCTACATGGTGGAGGGCGCGCTCGCGATGTGGCGCGACCATCCCTTCGGCGTGGGGCTCGACAACTACCAGGTCGTGTATCCCGCATACCGCGATCCGCGCGCCGACGCGGGCATCACCGAGTCGCACACGGCGTACGTGACCGTGCTCGCCGAGATGGGATTCCTCGGCCTGCTCGCATTCCTGTGGGTTCTTGGCGCGTTCTTTCTGCGCACGGCGCTCCCGGCCGCACGTCGCGCGAGCGACGTGACGCTGCATGCCCTTGCGGCAGGCGCGTTCGCCGCGGCACTCGCGCTCGCGGCCCAGGCGTTCACCTACAGCCTCGAGGCGTCCAAGTTCTGGTGGTTCGCCATCGGCCTCGGCGTGGCGGCGTGGCGGATGGTCTCGGCCGAAGCCGATCCGGCGTCCTCGGCGCCGCTTGGCGCGGTGCCCGGTGGCGGTCCGCTGCCGCATGCGGAGCCCGCCGAACGGGAACTCTCTCTGACATAGGCCGCGCACGAAGGGAGCACCGATGCTGCACGACACGCTGAGCGTCCCGGAGGCCGATGTCGCCCGCGTCCGTGAGGTCTCGCCCGCACCGCGGGTGGCGCTCGTGCTCGGCTCCGGGCTCTCCGGGCTCGCCGACATGGCCGAAGACGCCGCGCGCATCCCGTACACCGAGCTCGAAGGGTTCCCGAAGGTGGGCAACGTGGCCGGCCACGCAGGCCAGCTCGTGTGCGCCACCCTCGAAGGCATACCGGTCGTGATGTTCCAGGGCCGCGTGCACCAGTACCAGGGCGTGAGCGCGCTCGAGGCCGCGTACCCGGCGCGCCTGGCCTCTGCACTCGGCTGCGAGATCCTCGTGGTCACCAACGCGTCGGGCGGCATCTCCGAGCACCTCGACACGGGCAACATCGTGCTCATCTCGGACCACATCAACCTGATGGGCACCAACCCGCTCATCGGCTGGACGGGCCCGGAAGGCGGCGTGCCGTTCGTGCCGATGCGCGACGCCTACGACCCCGATCTGCGCGCCAAGGCGTACCTTGCGGCCTCGGACGAGGACGTGATCCTGCACGACGGCACGTACGCCGGACTCCTCGGCCCGAGCTACGAGACGCCCGCCGAGGTGGCGTACCTGCGCACCACCGGCGCCGACGTGGTGGGGATGTCGACCGTGCCCGAGGTGATCGCGGCGCGTGCGCTGGGCTTGCGCGTGCTCGGCTTCTCGCTCGTCACCAACATGGCGGCGGGCGTGGGGCTCTCGCACGCCGAGGTGCTCGAGGCCGGGCGCCTTGCGGCCGATGACCTCACGCGCCTGATGCTTGCTATACTACGAGCGCTGTAAGCAGTCGCCGGCACCCCCCGGGCCGGCGTTTCGTATGAGAGGAACACCATGGAGCACCACGTGAAAGACCCCGCGCTGGCCGCTGCCGGTAAGGCGCGCATCGAGTGGGCCGACGCCGACATGCCGGTGCTCGCGAGCATCCGCGAGCGCTTCGAGGAGGAGAAGCCGCTCAAGGGCGTCCGGATCGCCGCCTGCCTGCACGTGACCACCGAGACCGCCAACCTGATGCGTACGCTCAAGGCCGGCGGCGCGGACTGCGTGCTGTGCGCCAGCAACCCGCTCTCCACGCAAGACGACGTTGCGGCCGCGCTCGTGAGCGAGTACGGCATCCGCACCTACGCCATCAAGGGCGAGGACACCGAGACCTACTACGCGCACATCGACGCCGCGATCGCCTTCAAGCCGCAGATCACGATGGACGACGGCGCCGACGTGGTGGGCCGCATCCACGCCAAGTTCCCCGAGGCGCTCGAGGGCATCCTCGGCGGTACCGAGGAGACCACCACTGGCGTGATCCGTCTGGCCGCCATGGCCGACGACGAGGCGCTCAAGTACCCGATCATCGCGGTGAACGAGGCCAACACCAAGCACCTCTTCGACAACCGGTACGGTACCGGCCAGTCCACGATCGACGGCATCATCCGCGCCACCAACCGCCTGATCGCCGGACGCACCGTGGTCGTCTCCGGCTACGGCTGGTGCGGCCGCGGCATCGCGAGCCGTGCCGAGGGCCTGGGCGGCAACGTCATCATCTGCGAAGTGGACCCGCTCAAGGCGCTCGAAGCGGTCATGGACGGCTACCGCGTGATGCCGGCCGTTGAGGCCGCAGCGCAGGCCGACATCTGGATCACCGTGACCGGCGACATCAGCGTGATCGACTCGCCGGCCTTTGACGCCATGAAGGACGGCGCCATCATCTGCAACTCCGGCCACTTCAACGTGGAGATCAACATCCCGCACCTGCGCAACGTTGCGGTCTCCAGCCGCGAGGTGCGCCCGCTCGTTGAGGAGTTCGTGCTCGCCGACGGCCGCAAGATCTTCCTGCTCGCCGACGGCCGCCTCGTGAACCTCTCGTGCGCCGAGGGCCACCCGGCCTCGGTCATGGACATGAGCTTTGCCAACCAGGCGCTGTGCGCCGAGTTCATGGTCGAGAACGCCGCCGACATGGAAGCCGGTGTCTACGAGGTGCCGGTGGAGATCGACGAGGAGATCGCCGCCCTCAAGCTCGCGAGCATGGGCGTGGAGATCGACGTGCTCACCGAGGAGCAGGAGAAGTACCTGAGCTCCTGGCAGGAGGGCACGGTCTAAGCGACCCACACACGAATCGCTGCCGAAGGGGCGGGCCGAGAGGCTCGCCCCTTCGCTTTGCAGCGGGGGTGCGGGAGTCCCGCGAAGGGGTGACATGCGGGCGTGCGGAGTCCCGCGCTGCGTAGTCCTCGCCGGGGGCCCGCGGCGCCTCGGAGGACATGCCTCCTCGGCGCCTGCCCCGGCTGCGGAGTGACTCCGCGCAGGACCCCGCACGCCCGCCCTACGCCCGGCCCGTCGCCTTCCGGTGCGCGGCCAGGAAGTCGGCGCCCACGAGCGCGGCTGCGATCCACAGGCTCTCGAAGAAGATGAACGTGTTGAAGAGCGCCATCACGCTTATGGCCGCCATCGCGGCGAGTCCCGCGGGCGCGAGCGGCTCGTGGCCCGCGCGGAGCGCCTGCACGAGCAAGTAGAGCAGGCCGCCCGCCAGCACCACTTCGGCAAGCAGGCCGAGCACACCCACTTCGGCAGGTACCGAGAACGGCATCTGGTGTCCGTCGGTCACCGGGTCGATGGTCACGCGGCTGTCGGCGTAGTCGGGATACGCAGCGCGGAACGCCTGGATGCCCACGCCGGTCACGGGGTGGTCGGCGAACATCTCGATCGACACCTCGGAGAGGTAGACGCGGTCCATGGCCGAGGCGTCGCCGGTGAAGTCCACGATCGAGTACGCGCGCTCGCCCACGCCGGGGATCACGAGCACGAGCGCGAAGAGCGCCACGAGGCCCACGAGGAACGCCACGCGCTCGCGTGCGCGCCGGATGAGGAGCGCGCCGAGGACGACCGCGCCCACCACGATGCCCACGAGCGCCGCCCGCGAGAACGACACGCCGATGCCCGCGAGCGCGAGTGCCACGGCGCCCGCGTAGAGCGCCTGGTGTACGAGGCGCGGGGTGGCAAACGCGCGCTCGGCGGCGAAGAGGGCCGCGAGCACGAGCAGGAGCGCCATCGTGTTGGGGTTGTCGAAGAAGCCGGAGGCGCGGACCACTTCGGCGGACTCGGCGAAAGTCTCCGTGGCGCGCAGCACTTCGAGCGGGAAGCTGCTCACGAACGCCTGGCCGAGCGCCGCAACCGCTGAGACCGTGCCCGCGGCGATCGTGGCGAGCGCGATGTCGCTGCGGCCGATCTCGGCGCGCGCCGCGCGCGAGAGCACGAAGTACGCGCCGACGAGGAACGCCAGATGCAGGATGCCCACGCCGGAAAGCGAGAGCGAGTACGACAACGGCACCGACAGCGCGGCGGCCGTGAGGAAGACGAGGATTCCGAGGTCCCAGGCGCTCAGGTCGCGCCAGCCCGGCAGGGCGCGCGGCTTGGCGCGCAGCCAGCGGAGGGCCGCGCCGGTCACCACGGCCACGACCACCACACGCGAGATGGAAAGCGAGAAGGGGACGTGGGTGATGAAGCCGTACGCGTCGAGCGCCGAGCAGCCGATGAAGAGCACCACGCTCGCGCGCTCGTCGAGGAGGCACAGCGCGGTGGCGGCGAGTGCAAACACGGCGAGGCTGGCGCCGTAACCCGCCCACCCGTGTGCCGCGAACGCCCACACGAAGAGGGCGCCGAGCAGGACCCACGCCACGCCCAACGCCGACGGGCGGTCTGCCCGGGGCGTGCGCTCGATCTCGGCTGGGGTGGCGGGCTCGGTCACGCGCGTCTCCTGCGAGCGGCGGTCACATCCCCGCGATTGTAGCGCAGGCGGGGGGGGGGCAGGGCCCCCACTCGATGCGTCCTCGGCGGCATTGACTCGGCTATACTTGGTGCCCGGCAGCGAAGCCGCTCCGCTAGCGGACATCTGGATCACCGTCACCGGCGACATCAACGTCATCGATTCGCAGCACATTGACGTGATGAAGGACGGCGCGATCATCTGCAACTCGGGCCACTTCAACGTCGAGACCAACATCCCGCACCTCCGCGAGAAGGCCGTTTCGGTCCGTGAGGTGCGTCCGCTGGTGGAGGAGTTCACGCTCGCCGATGGTCGCAGGGTCTTACTGCCTGCCGATGGCCGGCTGGTGAACCTGGCGTGCGCCGAGGGGCACCCGCCTCGGTCATGGTCATGAGCTTCGCCAACCAGGCGCTGTGCGCCGAGTTCATGGTGGCCAACGCCGCCGAAATGCAGGCCGGTGTCTACGAGGTGCCGGTGGAGATCGATCGATGTTCTCACCGAGGAGCAGGAGTGGTACCTGAGCTCCTGGCAGGAGGGCACGGTCCAGACG
Organism: uncultured Actinomycetes bacterium; assembly: GCA_963700295.1. Lineage (GTDB taxonomy): Bacteria > Actinomycetota > Coriobacteriia > Anaerosomatales > Anaerosomataceae > UBA6100. Next base: position 135,500 of record CAVOWY010000008.1, read on the forward strand.
TCGATGGGCGAGTGCAGTATGACGCGGGGCGAGGCGGGCTTGCGGTTCGGTGAGCGAGACGTGGACCGGCGCAGCTAGCGGAGCTCCTGCGGTTCGAGGCCACCGTCCTTCCGCTGTCCGAGGGCGGCTCGTCCGTCGCGCGTCACGCCGATGTTGAGGTAATGCCCCGGCAACTCGATCGGTCGAGGTGCGTCCGCGGTGAGGCTCAATACGCTCGCCGGACGGTCATCCGGTGCATTGGGCGGGAAGAACGCGAAACCCCCACCGAAGGGCATCATCGATGCGACCCACGGGCCCTCGCCCGTGACCTCGGACTGCCACCACACGTTGCCGGACTCGTCCAGCACGTCGACGCGTGAGTGTAGTGTCTGGCCGAGGTCGGTGTTGTTGGCATACGCGCGCTCGCCGCGCAGCCCGTGCGCGACGAGGTACGTGCCCGACTGATCGAACTGCAGCGCCGACACCGCTGGGGTGGGGTGGACCCACTGTGCAGTGTAGCCGGGTGTCGCAGCGTAGAGCGTGATCGACGCGGAGTCGTCTCCATTGACTCCAACGGCGATCCGGTCACCCCGAGGGCTGACCGCCAGGACGCACGGATCATCGAGTGTCAGTTCGTGTATCAGGTTGCCATCCCACAGCACTTCGACAGTGGTCGAGCCATCGGTGAGATCGGTTCTCGCCAGCGCCACAATGCGCAGATCCGCGGCCGTTGCCCAGGCCGTCAGCGGCCGAGCGGGGTCCGCCTCGGAGGTCCAGATGCGATCCCCGGAGGGGGCGAGGAGTTCCGCGCACACCTCACCTACGGCCGCGGGTCGATCCGAACTCGGCAGGTGGAACACAGCGAGCGACTGCCCGTCATCGGCGAGCGCGAGACTCGGTGAGTCCGCATCCGCGACCTGGAGCACGGTGACGGTCGTCAGGTGAGACTCCGCGCCCGCGTTCTCGAACAGTCCGACCAGGCGCGTCTCTGTGCTGGTCGGTTCAGACGGGGCGAGCAGGACAGCAGCCTTCGCAGCCGCCGAAGAGGCCGCGCATGTCTGTACAGTGAACCCGGGTGTCGCGGTCTGCGCGACCGGGTGGCCAGAGCTGTCGAGGACGGTCAGGCCGCTCGTGTCGTCCCACGACAGGAAGCCGTCGGGCCCAAAGGGTACGAGCGGCAGCGGCTGCGATGGCTCGGTATCGTTCGCACCCGGCTCCCGCGCAGTGCCGCTCGAGCAGCCGGACGCGAGGAGAAGCACAACCATGCTGACCACGACCGTCAGTGTCCTGAGAAGCTTCATACCTGTGACACGTTCCCCTCGTGAGTCGTGGGTGGTGTGACGGATGCCGTACTCCTAGCCGTGCGCCTGAGTGAAACCCTACCCCCGGCGGCGGACCGCCGGGGGTAGGGTTGTCGACGAGACGTAGTCCCGCTGCGTCCTACCAGGGTCCCCCGTAGTAGCCGCTTGCCGAGAGCACTGCGGGGTTCTTCGTCGAGTCGTAGTACACGAGGCCCTTCGCGCTTCCGCCGAGGGTCTCAACGATCGACGAGGCCGTGTTGACCCACGGCAGGCTGAAGTACCCGGTGCCCCGGTACTGCGTGTAGGTGCTGTAGACGGTCCGGGTGAGGCTGGTGCTATATGCGGTCCACCACCACTGCCCGGGGTTGTAATACCCGCCGACGTCTCCGGCCTCGTACGCACCGTATGACGCCTTGGTCACGGAGTTGCGCGTGGTTCCGTAGCACTTCCAGGTCCCGGTGACCTTCGTGACGCGTATGTCGAGATAGCAGCTCGGATTTGCGGCGTAGTACACGGTGGCCTGCGTGGACACCCGGTAGGTCGAGTTGTACACGGCCGCGCTGCTGAACGAGCCATCAGCCAGCGCTGTTGACGGCAGGATGAACAGTGACGCGATCACCAGTGCCACGACGACGCGAATGCTGCGTGCCTTCACGAGTGGGCCCCTTCCCCTAGTAGAAGCTCTTGTAGCACTTGGGCGTGAGCGTGGTCGTGTACCCGCCGTATGCGTTGTACAAGTAACCGGTCGACCACGCGTCGATCCACGCGAACGAGCCGGTGGCCTCCATGGAGTCGATGCTCACGTAGTCTGCTCCGGTGCTCCAGCTCGACTTGTACAGAGTCGTCCGGTAGTCGTAGTACGAGCGGGTCGTCGTCTTCTTGCCAGAGGAGAACTTGGTCCCCCAGTACCACGTCTTGTTCGGACGCATGCCCGTGAGCTGGAGATACATGTAGCTGAACGGCACGCTACCGCGGACGTACTGGTTGTTGCTGACGTAGTCCCGGCACCACCACTCGCCGACCGTCTGGTACGGCTTGACGTAGTTGAAGGTACCGTCGTAGTACGTCGAGTAGATGATCGCCTGCCGCGCGGTCACCTGGAGCGGTGTGTAGCCGACCACCGGTCCGTACCATGTGGCCGCTGATGCCACCGCCGGTGCGGCGAAGGCGATCACCACGACGATCGCGCACAAGAACAGAACCCGTTTCCCTCCCATTGCCATACCCCCTTCGATGCCTACATGACATGACAGGGGTGGGCAGCCGCACAGTGCACCCTCCCACGGCCGATGATCGACCACGAGGGCGTGCTGCGACCCGAGGACATCTCATTCAACGGTGATACCGGACGACCCCCATCCCCTAAGGCAATAGTCATGCAACAACGCGTTAGGTACAAGCTCGAGTTCGTCGTCGGGTCATCTTCGCTGTGACGTGAACGTCGGATCCCAGCCGCTCACGTGTGCGTCCTGGGCTATACTCGGGCCCAGGCTCCGACGCCCGATGGGGTCTGGATAGGAGCATCGATGTCGCATCTCGGCAACATCCCGCCCACGATCTGGTGGGAAGAGAACACCGTCCGCATGATCGACCAGAGCCGCCTGCCGCTCGTGGGCGACCTGCTCGTCTGCAACACCTACGAGGGCGTCTGCACGGCGATCTCCGGCATGGCGGTGCGCGGCGCGCCAGCGCTCGGCGTGGCGGCTGCGCTCGCGGTGGCGCTGTGGTCCGAGACCGAGGGCGCCGAGATCGACGACCTCGCGTACTACCTGGGCGAGCTCGACCGCGTGGCCGATGAGATCGCCTCCACGCGTCCCACGGCCGTGAACCTCAAGTGGGGTGCCGAGCGTATGAAGCGCTTCGCGCGCGACAACGCCGATGTGGGCCTCGACGCGCTGCGCCCGCTGGTGCTCGAGGAGGCGCTCGCAGTTCGTGCCGAGGACGAGGCGCGCAACCGCCAGCTCGGCGCGCATGGGGCGGCGCTCATCGAGCCCGGCTCACGCATCCTTACGCATTGCAACGCCGGCTCGCTTGCCACCGCGTTCTTCGGCACGGCGCTCGGCGTGATCTTCACCGCGCATGCCGAAGGCAAGATCGCGCAGGTGTGGGTGGACGAGACGCGGCCGGTGCTCCAGGGCGCTCGCCTTACCGCCTGGGAGCTCCGCATGGCGGGCGTGCCGTTCAAGCTGATCTGCGACAACATGGCCGCGAGCATCATGCGCGCCGGTCTGGTGGACGCCGTGATCGTGGGTGCCGACCGCATCGCCGCCAACGGCGACGTGGCCAACAAGATCGGCACCTACGGCTTGGCGGTGTTGTGCAAAGAGCACGGCATCCCGTTTCTCGTGGCTGCGCCGTCGTCCACGGTGGACCTCACGCTGGCGTCCGGCGGCGACATCGTCATCGAGCAGCGCGACGAGCGCGAGGTGACCGGCATGACGGTCTCCGGCGTCATCGAGCCACGGACATCGATCGAGACCAAGGCGCTCGATGCGCTGACCGAGGCCGGTCCGTACTCGCTCGGCATGACCAAAGGCCATCACATGGAGCTCTCGCGCAAGGGCGGCGCGTACCAGTTCGACGCGTGGGTGCGCATCGCACCGCCGTCGATCGAGGTGTACAACCCGGCCTTTGACGTGACGCCCGCCGAATACGTCACGGCCATCATCACCGAGCGGGGCGTGACGCGTGCGCCGTACGCTGAGTCGCTTGCCGAGGCGTGCTGCGGCACCGGCGCCATCCACGAGCTGGGGTAGGCGCTCCCCGTGGACATCGGCGGCCTGCTCATCGTCATCGGCGGCGTGCTGGGCTTCGTGGCCATCGGCGTGGTGCTGCGTGTCACCGGCATGCTTGCCGCCGAAGACGCACGCCCGCTCAACACGGTGCTCCTGTGGGTGGCGCTCCCCGCGCTCATCTTCACCGCCGTGCACTCCTCGCCGCTCGATCCCTCACTCGCGATGCTGCCGGCGATCGGCTGGGTGGTGGCACTCTTCGGACTCGCCGTATCCTGGGCGCTCGCGCGCCTGCTCAAGCTGGAGGGTCCCACGGCGGGCGCGTTCATCATGGTGTGCACGTTCGGCAACACGGCCTACGTGGGCTATCCGGTCGCCTCGGCGCTGCTCGGCGACGCGGGGCTCGTGCGCGCGATCTTCTCCGATGTCTTCGGCAACACGGCGGCGGTGATCTCGCTGGGCACGCTCGTGGCGAGCCACTACGGGGCGCACGACGTGAAAGTGAATCCGCTGAAGGAGATCGTGACGTTTCCACCGTTCATCGCGCTTGCGGCGGCGTTGATACTTCATTCAGTTTCGGTTCCGAGCGTGTTGACCTCCTGGTTGGAGGCGCTCGGTAAGCTCGTGGTGCCGATGATCATGATCTCGGTGGGACTCACGCTGAAGCCGAGGGCGCTCAGTGGCCACCTCTCGAAGGCATCGGTGGTCGCCGCGATGAAGCTCGTGGTGCTACCGCTGCTCGCGTTCGGGCTGGGGTCGCTGTTGCTCGGCGGGGATGTGGCGTCGCTGCGCATCGCGGTGCTCGAGGCCGGCGTGCCCACGATGATGCTCATCATGATCATGGGCCTGCGCTTCAAGCTGGACACCGACTTCATCGCGTCGGCGATCCTGGTGACGATGGTGGGGGCGATCGTCACCATCCCGCTCCTGCAGCTGCTCGTCGGCTGAGGCGGCCGCGTCGCGCCCCCGCAAAGGGGGTGTGGTGCAGGGTCTGCTCGATCTCATCTTCCCGCCCAGGTGCGCCGGCTGCGACCGTCCGGGTACGTTCCTGTGCGATGCCTGTCGCGAGGAGCTACCGCTCATCGACACGGTCTCGGCATGTGCACGCTGCGGGGCGCCGATACCCCCCGTGGCTGGCCCGTGCACCGAGTGCCGCGGCCGGGTGTTCGCGTTCTCCGCGGCGCGCTGTGCCGCGCGCCTCGAGCCGCCGGTCTCGCGTACCGTCGTGATGCTGAAAGACAGCGGCGAGCGCCGGTATGCCGCCGTGCTGGCGGAACTGCTCGCGGCCGCTGCTGACGGCTGGCTTGCGCCCGCAGATGTCCTCGTGCCCGCGCCGGCTTCGCCTGCAGCGGTGCGCCGACGCGGTTTCGATCACGCCGCGGACATCACGCGTGCGCTGGGCAGGCTCACGGGTGCCGAGGTGCGGTGTCTGCTGCGTGCCACGCCCGGGGCGGATCAGCGCGCTCTCGGCAGGGAAGAACGCTTCGCGAACCGCGCGAGCGCGTTCAGGCTGGCCGGGCCGCGCGGGATCGCAGGCGGCGCGTCGCTGCCCGAGCGCGTCGTGCTCGTCGACGACGTGTTCACCACCGGCGCCACGCTTGATGCCGCCGCGCACGTGCTGCGCGCCGCGGGTGTGGCCGAGGTGCGGGCGCTTGCGGTTGCGCGTGCGTGCGACAGTCGGTGAAGGTCGGCCCGTCACCTGCTACACTTCATCTTGCTTTCACCCGGGTCTGTGGTTGCGGGCGCGCAAGCGCCCTAGTCCAAGGTAGGCGCGGCCGAAAGGACCCACGTAAGCGCGAGGCCAAGCCTCGTCGTGAGCATGGCGCGCCTTAGGGGTAAGTCGTACCGTCTGCAGCAGCCGAGAGGCCGCTGCGGGCGAGAGGGCCGGTAGTGAGACCCAGTCTTGCGGAAGCCCCGGTATGCGGGTGTGGGGCCAAAGACCAGGTCAGCCGGGTGAAAGCATCGAGGGGTACCGCCGAAGGGAGCCGCATGACAACCGCACGTCGCCTACTTGCGATCGTTCTCGCCGCCGCGCTCGTTCTTACGATGGCCGGCTGCAAGAAGGAGGCCGAGGAGCCCGCGCTCGAGCCCAAGGTCGCTCCGCCCGTGATCTCCACGGAAGGCGTCCTCAAGGTGGGCGTCGACCTCGGCTACCCGCCGTTCGCGGGGGTGGACAACGACGAGAACGCCGGCATCGACGTGGATGTTGCCGCCGCGATCGCCGAGCGGCTTGGCCTCAAAGTGGAGCTCGTGGACGTGAAGCCGAACGAGCTCGCCGCGGCGCTCAACGAAGGTACGGTCGACATCGTGCTCGGCGGCATCTCGATCACCGAGGCAGTGACCGCCGACGTCTCCACCGCCGGCTCGTACCTGATCGACGGCCCCGGCATCTTCTCGGTGGTAGCGACCGACTCGGTGCCCACCACGCTCACCGCCGCCGACCTTCCGGGCAAGCGCGTGGCCGCGCAGCAGGGAAGCCCGGCGTTCTGGACGCTCGAGAGCGATTACGGCGAGGGCTTCGCCACTCAGTACCCGTCGCTCAAGGCCGCATTCGATGCGCTTGAGGCAGGCGAGGTCGATCTGGTCGTGGGCGACTCGGCGGTGGGCGCCTACATCGCGCGCGACTACTCCCGCGTATCGTTCGTCGGGCAGTTCGGGGCGGCGCAGCCGCTCGGCATCGCGGTTAAGAAGGATGCCACCGAACTTGAGGCCGTCATCCGGGAGGCCGTGGACGCGCTCGCCGCGGATGGCACGCTCGACACGATTCGCACCAAGTGGCTGGGCGGTCTTCCGGCGCTCGAGGTGCCGGCCGAGGAATCCACGAACTGACGCTTCGCTACGCACCTTTGCGGTATAGTCATTCACGGTAGTTAAAGGGGGGTGCCGGAAGGCGCTCGCCGCAGGCAGATGAAGGAGGCTTCATGAGCAAGACCAAGAGATTCGTGGCGCTCTTCATGGTCTTCGCGCTGGTGCTCGGCATGGTTGCGCTGAGCGGCTGCACGGACGACGGAGAAGACGGCACGGAGACCGAGGAGACCACCGAGCGCGCGGCGATCACCAGCGTCGACGACCTCGGCGAGGGCGACAAGGTCGGCGTGCAGTCCGGTACCACCGGTGAGCAGTGGGCCAAGGACAACCTTGAGTCCAAGGGCGTCGAGGTCGTGCCCTACGACACCGCGCTCGGCGCGTTCCAGGCGCTGCAGGCCGGCGACGTAGTCGGCGTCATCAATGACATCACGGTCTCGGTTGACATCACCAAGGACCAGTCCCTGGGCGCCGAAGTAGTCCAGGAGATCTCTACTGATGAGGGGTACGGGCTTGGCTTCAACAAGAGCAACACGGCCCTGCGCGATGCGTTCAACTGGGGTCTTCAGGAGGCCGTTGCCGACGGTACCTATGCCGAGATCTATGAGAAGTGGTTCGGCATCGCTCCTGAGACGCTGCCCGAAGTGAGCGGCTACACCAAGCCGACCGGCACACTCACAACGATCGTCCCCGGCAAGGTGACGGTCGGTTCCGACACCGCCTTCCCGCCGTTCGAGAGCGTTGACGGCGGGGAGATCGTGGGCTTCGACGTGGACCTCGTTGCTGAGATTGCCGGGCGCGTCGGACTCGAGTCGGAGTTCAAGACCTACAACTTCGACGCACTCGTGCCCGCGATGCAGGCCGGCGCGGAGTTCGACCTGATCGCCTCAGGCATGACAGCCACCGGCGACAAGGGTGCCGAGCGCTCGCAGCAGATCGACTTCTCCGAGCTTTACGCGTGGAACAATCAGTCCTTGTCTGTTAAGAAGGCCGAGTAACAACTCCCCACCTGCGCACTCGGCGAATGCATCCCGAGTAGCACAGCGGCACGCACGTATAGTATCGTCTGCGGAGTCGGCAGTATCTGCCGGCTCCGCAGACTCGTTTCAGGGATGCAGGGGACTGCCACGTGACTTCAGCCCGACGTCGCACTGTTCTGATCACCGGCGCCGTTCTTGTGATGCTCGTTGCGATAGTCGCACTCGTCCTGCCTTCATGGCAGCAGCCTGATCGCCTCGTCTACCAGAACACCTCGGCGGCCCGTGCGGCCGAGCGGCGTGAGTCGGTCTATCGCCTGGGAACCACGGACGCCACCATCGGCCGGATCGCTGATGTCCGGACCACCACCGGTGTCGTCGCCCCGGTTGTGATAACCATTGAGCACGTTGCGGCCGAGTCAGCCGATGCCCCGCCCACGTGGGTCGCCGTCCCGGCTACCGAGGCCACCGAGACCGCCACGCTCAATGGCAAGGAGCTCGTGGCTGCCACCCAGCTTGCTGATGGCGATGTCCTGGTGCTGGGGCCCTACGACATCAAGTTCGAGGAAGGCCCCACCGGGGTTGAGGCCTTCTACGACTGGTGGGAGGCATCCACGCTCACGCACCAGTTCCTGTCGCCGCAGATGGCCAAGCGGGCGCTGCCCGTGATCCTGAAGGCGTTTCCGGTCTCGTTGTTCATCGTTCTGGTGTCGTTCTTCATCGCCATACCGCTCGGTCTGACGCTCTCGTTCATGAAGATGGCGAGACTCCCGATCTCGCGGTGGTTCGCCACGCTCTATGTGGATGTCATTCGCGGCACGCCGCTGTTCTTGCAGATACTGCTCATCTTCTTCGGGCTTCCGCTCCTGCCGGCGTGGAAGGCACTGACGCAGGCCGTGCCCTGGCTTAACAGCACAGGTCTCTTCGGCGTCACCAACACCATGTACGTCCGTGCGCTGCTTGTGCTGAGCCTCAACTCCGCCGCCTACCTGTGCGAGATCTTCAGGGCAGGGATCCAGTCGATTCCGAAGGGTCAGACCGAGGCCGCCCGTTCCCTCGGGATGACCACGCCCCAGGCGATGACCTACGTCATCATCCCGCAGACCGTACGACGGATTCTACCCACGCTGATGAACGAGTTCATCCTGCTCTTCAAGGACACCGCGCTGCTGGCTGCGGTCGGCGTGACCGAGATGGCTCTGCGCGCCAAAGAGTTGTCGGCTGCCACGTTCAACACCACACCCTACGTGGTCACAGCGCTCTTCTACCTGGTGGTTACCGTCCCGCTCGGGCGGGTCGTGCAGCGCCTCGAAAACAGGCTTGCCGTTTCCGAAGGTGGTGGCACGGCCACCTTCGAGAAGAGCACAGAAGACAACCTCGCGGCGGCTGCTGCCAAGAAGGCTGCTGCCGAAGCCGTCGCAGCCAAGAAGGCCGCGGCTGAGGCCGCAGCAGCCAAGGTGCTTCAGGATGCCGAAGACGCCGCCAGCCGAACTTCCACGGACGGTAAGGGGTGATGACGATGAACGAGCCCAACGCGACACCCCACAGCGGCCCGATCGTCCGTATCCGAAACCTCAAGAAGAGCTTCGGCGAGGTTGAAGTGCTCCGCGACGTGGACATGGACGTGCAGAAGGGCGAGGTCGTGGTCATTCTCGGGCCGAGCGGCTCGGGCAAGTCGACGATGCTGCGCTGCGTGAACCGGCTCGAGGAGCCCACCGGCGGGGAGATCTGGCTCGAGGACATCAAGGTGAACGACCCCAAGACGAACATCAACGAGGTGCGCGAGCGCATCGGCATGGTGTTCCAGCAGTTCAACTTGTTCCCGCACCTCACCGCTATGGGCAACGTGATGCTTGCGCAGCGCAAGGTGCTCAAGCGCTCGAAGGCGGAAGCTGAGCGGATCGCCCTCGAGCAGCTCAACCGCGTGGGCCTTGGCGACCGCGTGGACTACTTCCCGGCTCAGCTCTCAGGCGGCCAGCAGCAGCGCGTGGCCATCGCCCGCGCGCTTGCGATGGATCCGCACGTGATGCTCTTCGACGAGGTCACCTCGGCACTCGACCCGGAGCTCGTGCGCGGCGTGCTCGACGTCATGAAGGAACTCGCCAAGGCGGGCATGACGATGCTCGTGGTCACCCACGAGATGGGCTTCGCCCGCGACGTGGCGAGCCGCGCGGTGTTCATGGACGGCGGCGTGATCGTGGAGGAGGGCACTCCCTCCGAGGTGTTCGACCATCCGCAGAACGAGCGCACGAAGGACTTCCTCGGCCACATCTCGTAGGTCCGTGACCCCCGAGAACGGGAATACTGCTTGCATCAGCGGTGGTCCGTGAGGCAGGGGAGGCCCCCATGGGCGCGTGCAAGTGGTGTGGCGCGGAGAACGCCGAGAACGCTGCAACGTGCGTGAGCTGCGGTCAGTCGATCGCTGCTGGCGAGGAAGCCGGCACCTTCGACCCCGAGGCGTTCAGCAGCGCGATGAGCGCGAAAGTAGACGAGCAGATCGCGGCGCGCATGGCCGAGGCAGGTCCGCCGCCCGCGGCAGAAGCCCCGCCGGCGCCCGAGCCGCCGCCGCCGGTCACGCCGGCCCCGCCCGCGCCGCCGCAGGCTCCCGTTGCGGTAGCCCCCGTCCCGATGGCTCCGCCCCAGTACGCCCCGCCCCCGCAGCAACCGGCGTATGCCCAGCCGCAGCAGTACGCGGCACCCCCGCAGCAGTACCCGCCCCCGCAGCAGTACGCACCGCCCCAGCAGTACGGCTACGCGCAGCCGCCGATGCAGCCGCCCAAGTCCGGCCTCGGCAACGCCATCGCCGTGACGATTCTCTGCTGCTTGCCGATCGGCGTCGTGTCGATCGTGTACGCCACGCAGGTGGACAAGAAGTGGGCGATGGGCGACTACGCCGGCGCACAGCAGGCCGCCAAGAAGGCCAACATGTGGGCGTCCATCGCGGCGGCCGTTGGCATCGTCTGGATCATCGTGTCCGGCATCATCGGGTATACGACCGCCGAGACGACCAACACCACCACGCCGTACTACTACACCTACTAGCGGGAGCGCGATGAGCCGAGCCGGCACCCACCACGCCGGGCGCGGCGGAACGCGCCCGGGCGCTGCTGTTCCTCGGCATCGCCGTGGGCGCCGTGGTGGCGATCCTCGTACCTGCGGTGGGAAGGCTCGTTCCCGAGTGCGCGTTCCGCACGCTGACCGGCCTCTACTGCCCCGGGTGCGGCACCCGGCGCGCGATGCTCGCGCTCGTGCAGGGCGATCTGGTCACCGCGCTCCGACAGAACGCGTTCGCGGTCGTGGTGGTCGTGCCGGTGCTCGTGGGCATCGTGCGCGACGCACTCGAGGCGTTCGGCGTGCGCCTGTGGCCGCGCCTGCGCTGGCCGCCTGCGCTCGTGTGGGCCTTCGGCATCGGGGTTCTCGTGTTCTGGGTCGCGCGCAATCTGCCCTTTGCGCCGTTCACCTACCTCGCGCCGTTCTAGCCGCGGCGTGGAGATTCCGCGGAGATACCCACTCCAGGGGTGCCTCATCGGCGGCAGCGCGGGTATGTTCATAGTGTCCGGATCCTACGAAGGAGGCCGCGGTATGCAGATGATCGTGAAGGGCCGCCGCATGGACGTCACCCCTGCTATCCGGGAGTACGCCGAGGAGAAGATCGGGCGCGTCACGAAGATTCTGAACAGTCAGCTCATGAGCGCAGAAGTAGAGCTCTACACCGAGCGCAACAAGTCCATAGAGAAGGGTCAGGTCGCCGAAGTCACGGTCTACACCAAGGGGCACGTGATCCGGGCCAAGGAGGCGGCATCGGATCTCTTCGCCGCCATCGACCTGGTAAGCGAGAAGCTCGAGAGCCAGGTGCGCAGGTACAAGGAGAAGACCGTGGACCGGCACACCAAGGGCGTGCCGGCGGCCGCGATTGCGCCCGCGCCGGAAGAGCCTGACGAGCCCGCCATCGTGAAGACCAAGACGCTTGCCACCAAGCCGATGAGCACCGATGAGGCCATTTGCAGATGGAGCTCCTGGGCCACGACTTCTTCGTCTTCCGATCCGAGGACACGGAAGGGACCAACGTCCTGTACCGCCGCAACGACGGCGACTACGGGCTCATCACGTCAGCGTGACAGGCCCCTCCAAGGGGGAGGCGAGAGGCGCGGGCTAGAAGCCCGCGCCTTCGCCATTTCCAGCCTGTTACCAGCGGAAAGTTGATGCATCCTTAACCAAGGGTCGGTTGACACCGCCACTTGGACGCACATACTGTGATGTGAGCTTCACCAGTTGCGCACATTCACTCCAGTCGTAGTCGTGGTGGCAGCTGATGCTAGGAGAACGAATGGAGCACGTCGTTTCGAGCGCCCTTATTGGCGAGATCGAAGAGGCGCTCGGCCAAGTGTCCGAGATACGCGCAGCGCGCGTGGTCACGTCGTCCGAAGGGTTCATAGACGAGATCCACGTTCTCGCGCTGCCCTCCAAGGCGCCCAAGCAGCTGGTGCGCGACATCGAAGTCCACCCTCATGGCTGCCTTTGGCATCGCCATCGACCACAAGAAGATCTCCATCGCCCAGCTGGGCCAGGAGTCCGTGCCCATCACCGTAGACTCCCCCAAGCTCAAGGCGCGGGCGCAGATCAAGAACATCAACGTCGAGGTCGCGGGCGTCTACGTGAACATCTCGGTGGCGCTCGAGCTCGAGGGCGAGTTGTTCGTGGGCCGCGCTACCGGGCCGGCGAGCCGTACCGGGCGGCGAGCGCCTGGTGGCCGAAGCCACGCTCGACGCGATCGCGCAGTACCTCCAGGGCGCGTTCACCTTCGCGCTCGAAGATGTGGAAATCATCCGCCTGGGCAGGGAGAGCATCGCCATGCGCGTGCGTGGTGCTCGTGACCTCGCTGGGCGAGCAGGCGTTTGCGGGCTCCGCGCTCGTGCGCCAGAATGACAAAGACTCAATCGTCCGAGCCACGCTCGATGCGATAAACCGGCGGCTCGGCTTCTTGACAACCCCATAGATGATCCCAGTTTGGGCCAACGCCGTGGCAACCCGTTGGAACACTGTCAGCCATCTACTGAGCGGAGCGGACAGAGTTCTTCCGTCACTAGCGGGATGGGAGAAGACACCACCTAGACAGGGGGTCTTCTCACATGAAGCGTATCGCCTTTCTGTTCGCATCCCTCGCCGCGCTTGTCATCGGCGGTGGGGCAATCTGGAAGATCTAGCTTCGTACTCCCGCGGCGTTGGCCCAAGATCGTCTGTGAGGCGGTGAGTTATCGTGGATGACCGCCGCATGTGGGTGTATGCAGGACTCCTGGCACTTGTCTCCCTGATTGCGGGAACTCTCGTCTTGCCCGGGTGGATACCCGATGATCCCTGGCCCGTGGCTGTGCTACTAGTACTCACCCTGGTCTTGACCAACATGGCGCTCGAGCTGCCCTTCGCGGTCTCGCTCACCCTCGCCTTCGCGCCTGTCTTCGCTGGCGTGCTCCTGGCGGGGCCCTTCGGCGGAGCCTTGCTCGGTGTGGCTAGCGCCGTGAGCCTTCATGAGATCCGCGACCGCAAACCCCTCGTGCTCGTCATGGTCAATGTGACCCAGCTGTTCCTGGCGGGGCTCGCAAGCGGATGGGTTCTGGTCGCCCTGGGGGGCAACTTGCGCGAGGGGGTGTCGATTCGGCGGCGATTCCTCCAAGCACGCTGCTCGCACCCGCTGCGGCAGTGACGGTCTTCTTCATTCTGAACCTTCTGTTCGTCGGTATCGCCCTTGGCATCAAGACCGGGATGGGCGTCGGCGAGGTACTGCGAGCACTCGGACCCGGGTCGTACTGGGTGAGTCTGCTTGTACTCGCCCTCCTCGGATACGTCATGGCCAATCTCATCAGCATGTCATCGTGGGTAGGTGTTGTGCTCCTCGTCCTGCCCTTCATGGCTGCACGAAGGACGTTCCGCGTGTACGCCGAGTTGACTGAGGCCTACACATCGACGGTCCGCTCGCTTGTGACCGCCATTGAGGCGAAAGACCCGTACACTCGCGGTCACTCGGAACGCGTCGCGGTCTACGCGCGCAGGCTCGGCGAACATCTTGGTCTGCCTCGAGCACAGCTGGAATTGCTGGAACGAGCAGCGCTGCTCCACGATGTCGGCAAGATCGGCATCGAGCTGGACACGCTCAGTCTCCCCGATGCAGCTCAGCGCTGAGGAGGTTCGGCTCATACGGCGCCATCCTGTGCTGGGCAGTGAACTTGTTAGCGATGTCGAGTTCCTCGCGGACATCGTGCCTGTCATCCGGCATCATCACGAGCGCTACGACGGAGCTGGTTACCCGGACGGGTTGGCGGGCGTGGACATTCCGCCACTTGCTCGCCTGATGGCCGTCGCGGACTCCTATGACGCGATGACGTCGAATCGGGCGTACCGTCCGGCGATGACGCAGGAGCAGGCGCTCGTCGAGATTGAGCGGGTTGCGGGTACGCAACTCGACCAGCATATGGCCCTGCAGTTCACTTCGATGCTCGCTGAGAGCCGGGAAGAGGGGATGCCGCGTGAGGCGTGACCCCCATTCCCTGGAGACGCTCAAGGACTCCGCGCCAGCTCTGGTATCTCACCGCGCTGATCGGCCTAGCGGCCGTGGCGATTGCGGCGACTTGGCCGAATCGCGCCATGGGGTTTGACCCCGTCCTTGCTGCAGGTCTCGCTGCCGCGTTCTTCGCGACCCGGCTCCTCACCATCAGACTGCCCCAGGGTGACGATGTCTACGTGACGCTGGTGGTCGGACTGGTCGCCCTGGCGGTAACGGACATCACGGTAGCGGTGGCTGCGTCGGCGCTGGCCGGAGCCGTTGAGTCGATTGCACGGTTGTCACAGTCGTCCAGACCCGCGGCGGTCTCGCGCGCTCTGGACGCGGCACGCGCTACTGCCGTACTGGGTCTGATGGCGCCCTGGCAGCTGGTGCTTCATCCATCATGTGGCTGCGGCAGTTCATGGCGACGTCCTGATCATGTGGCTGCTGGTGGCCGGGATGATGTACTCGGGGCTGGACATCCTCACGATGGCGGTTCAGCAGCGCATCGCGGGTGGACTGCCGGTCGCACAGGGTATCGCCACGCTGCAGCGCCCCCTGGCGACGATGTACCTCGTGCATCTGGCGATGGCAGCGGTAGCGGTGCGCCTCTACGCCGAGTCGGGCGCATGGGCGTTCCCGATTGCTCTGCTGCTCACGCTGATTCTGCAGAACAGCTTCAACCTGTACCTGCGGATTCGCAGAGGCTACGCCGACACGATCGGTGCGCTCGCGCATGCGGCAGAGCTGGATCGTCCGCATGACTCCGGCCACGCCCGGCGTGTCGCGGACCTCGCGGTCGCGGTTGGCCGCCGCATGGGGCTGTCGAGCCGGGAGCTGGAGCGGATCGGGTACGCTGCGTTGCTTCACGACATCGGCCGGATGGGTGACGTCGGCGACGACATGAGCGGGGTCCACGCTCACCGAGGCGCTGAGATCGTGGCATCCATTCCGTTCCTTGAGCACGTGGCCCCACTAATCGAGCGACTCAAGCGACGATGACGCTGTAGGCCAACCAGTCGGTGCCGAGATCGTCCGAGTGTGCTCGCACTACGATCGACTTCGAGCGAATGTGGGAGCGCAGCAGGCGCTGGACGAGCTGATTGAGGAGTCCGGCGGCCTGAGCGGCCGAGTGCTGGAGATTCTCAATGACGTCGTACGGAACCCGCACGCGAAGGTCGGCGCGGTCCGGTGATCATGGCCGAGGCCATCATCGTGGGTCTGGTTCTGTCCCTCATCACGGGCGGCTCCCTCAAGAACCTCGCGCAGGAGCCGCTGAAGGGTGAGTGGGCGCTGCTCCTGACTTCTCCCGACACAGCTGCTGTGGCCCGGAGTGTCTGCGCGCCTCGGCCTGGACTGCGCTCTCAGCATCATCATTTGGCTGCTGATGATGGCGGGTCTCGCCGCGGTGCTGATGCTGAACGCGCCACGCCGCTGGATGCTCGGCTTCGCTGCGCTCGGGATTGCCGCAAACATCCTCGTGATCGGCCTCAATCAGGCGATGCCCGTGGACATCCGGGCGGCATCGGAGATTGGCGCTACTCGGGTGGCCTCGCGCGAGGCGCTTGCGAACGACTGCCTGCACGAGGAGTTGACGGAGGATACGGCGCTTGCGTTCCTGGCGGATGTGATCGCCGTGCCGGGACCTGCCTGGCAGCGGGGCGTGCTTAGTGTTGGTGACGTGCTGCTCGCGCTGGGACTTGGGGGCTGGGTGTTCGCCGCCTGCAGGGGTGTTCAGCGCCCAAGTTGCCTAGCGTAGTCGTCCTATTCAGGATCACAGTTGCGTCAGCTGCCAATCATGCGGTGAAATAGCGCATAGCCTCTCGGGGTCTCCAAAGCCAGTTCTTAGGGGGGAACAATGGCAGGGGTGGAGGCCGTCGCGCACGGCATTCCCGATTTCGGTCCGGTCGTGAAACGCAAGCACATTCTGAACGCCGCTCGCCTGGGCGGTCCAGCGCTCACGGTCGTGTGTGCGCCGCCTGGCTATGGGAAGAGCGTCCTTGCGGCGCAGCTATCGCGGAGATCAAGCGCGGAAGGACATTGTGGATACTCCCTCTACGACTCCGATCTTCGAGGCGATGAGTGGCTGAGTCGGGTCGCCGAAGCCCTATCTGAGGACGATGCGCCGCAATTCTGGGGCAACTGACTCCTTGTCGCAGCTCGGCCCAACTCCGGCGTGCAGCGAGGCTATGCTGCGCGTCCGGGACGGGTGGCTCTCCATTCGGTCGAGTGTTCGACATCAGCTGACGGCGCGAACCGATGGGACTCTCGGCCCTTTCGACGGACCTGTGCGCGGCTACTCCGCAGTGTACGTCCGCCCAGTAGCAGGTTGATACTCACGTGCAGATCATCTCCAGGCGACAATAGGTGCCGGACCCACCGTCGGTGGTGGTTCATTAGGGCAGGATTGGCTTCGATGCGCAGAGATCGTGAACTGCTGTCTGCTCGTCGGTTGGTGTCGAGGACGACGAGGGCGTCGGGGACCGAGCAGCGCGCTTGCTGGGCGGGTCTCCGGTCACCTCGGCATTACGTCGCTCATGGTTCGCCACAGTCGCATCGATGACTCACCTAATCCCCCGCAGGACCTCTGTCTGGTACACACGACGGCTCGTCTCTCAACTTGCGGATGATGCACTCCTGGCTGCGTACGGTGCCGCGCTGTTTCGCCAGGGCCTCGCGGTCGAACTCGATGACTGCCTCCATCAGGCTGACTTCGACAAGGCCGACTGGGTCCGCCATGCTCACTCTGGCTCCGCTTCTCAAGATGGGGGATGGCAGTACTGCTGCAGGTTCAACCTTCGCTCTGCACGCGGTACTTTGTGAGACTCTGATTACGGAGGCCATTCGATCGTCTCAATTCGCACAGCTGTGAGGCACTGCGAGCATCGGTGCTTGCCCACATGACGCGCTCAGGCGACCTGACCCGTGCGCCAGGCACTCTGTCTGGCCGCGTGTACGGGTGAAGAGGTTTCGGCTTGGTGCGAGTGCCACGGGCTTCATCTGCTCTACCGCTGCGGGGCGCCGTATGCTCGAGCGATGCCTCACGAAGGTGGAGCCACTCAGACTCTCATCAAGCGCTCGACTGCTGCTGCTCAGGTCGGCCGCGTTGCGGGAGCAAGAGCGGACTGATGACGCGTTGACGCACGCGGTACTGGCACAACGCCTGGCCGAGGCTGACGGCGACTTGGAGACCCAGACTGGAGCCGTTCTTCTTGAGGTGCGATTGTCTGTGGACGCCGGCAACCTCCCGCAGGCCAGCCGGGCCGTCAGGCGACTCCAGGGCCCGTTGTGGTCGGACTTGTCAGCGCCGGCAGCATGCCTGGTTGAGTCATATGCTGCCTGGATCGACACTCAGTCAGGGGACTTCGGCCAAGCGTGCGGGCACCTCGCATTGGCCATGGCTTCCCTTGAGGCTCTGAATAAGTCATGCCAGGAGGCGGCCTGGGCGGCGAATGTCATCGCGGGCGTCAACGGACTGCTGCTGGGTCGATGGAGCGAGGTTGGCGCCTCGCTCATGGCGGCTTCGGGATGGGCCGGGACTGCGCCGCCTCAGGCATTGCAGTGTCGGGCTAACGCTGCGGTCGCGTACCTCGAAATGGGTTCGCTTCGTGAAGCGGAGTCGCTTCTCGAAAGCGTCCGGAAGGACGCGGCGGACGCCGGGCTGCCGCAACTGGGTGCATATGCGACCACCACGCTCGCTGAGGCGCGCTGGATTGTCGACAGGGCTGAATCATGCATGCTGTGGGAGCAGGGGGACAGTGTCCTAATCGGACGTGGGGACTTCGTGGGGCCAACCATGGGCCACGTGCAGAAGTCCGCACTCTCTCGTGCCGTGGGATTGGGGGAGGAGGCGCTTACGCATGCGGAGGCGGCAATCACATCGTTGCAGGACGCGGGCGACGCAGTTCATCTTCTATACCTTTCGGCCGAAACCGAAGTAGCTGCCTCAATCCTTGCGCTCGGTGATCGCTGGGGAGCGCGTCGAGTCGCCACTCGTGTCGCCGAGGAGCTTCACGGCACGCCCGCGAGCGCGCATCTATTGCTGGCCTACTTGGTTCTCGCCGAACTGGATCGTCTCGAAGGTGATGTCGAGTCTGCCGTCACACGGCTTCGTCAGCTGGAGGACTATGTCTCCACCGGCTCCGCAAACTGGCGGATGGCGATGTATGTGCGGGCATTCCCGGGTCTCCTCGGGGTGCTGGTGCGGGCCTTCGGCGCTGGGAGCCTGCCGCTTCGCATGCTGCGACTCGTTCCTGAGGAGGTGATCGACACCGCGTGCGCTTGCGGCGCTGGCAGCATCAGCCCCGAAGACCGCCAGGTGTTGCTCGCCCGATCGCGGGGCAGCGAGGACCCCGCTCGCGTGCAGATAGCATCTCCGCCGGGGTGTACGGTTCGCTTCTTCGGCGGATTTGAAGTTGCCGTGAACGGGCGTGTCGTCGAGGACTCGCATTGGCGCAAGCGCAAGGTGCGCCTGCTGTTCGCGATGCTTGCGGCCGGTCGGGGGCAGGAGCTCCCGAGAGATGTCATCCTCGAGCGGCTGTGGCCGGGAATGGAGGAAGACCGCGCGCGTCGCAACTTCTACGTCACATGGAGCGCGATGAAGCGCGCACTGAGCAGTGGATCCTCCGCCGACATCACGGGCCGCTACGCACTCTGCTCGAGCGGGGTGTGTCGCGTTACCCGCGCCGTGAGGAGCGACCTCGACGAGTTCTGCGAGGCGATCGAGGCTCTTCGTGCGGCCAACGCTCGCGAGGACGTCACCGGCGTCCTGGTTGCGGCGCGACGTCTCCTTGGCGTCTACACGGGTGATTTCCTGCCGGGTGATGTCTACGAGGAGTGGTTCACGGATGTACGCGAGCAGGCGAAGCATGGATTCTGCGACGCGATGTTGGTGGCCGCAGAAGGCGCCGAGGCTCAAGGCAACACGTCGGAGGCGCTTGCGTTCTTGAGGAAGGCGGGCGTTGTCGACCCGTGGCGCGAGGACATCTACCAGACGACCATGCGGTGTCAGATTGGCGCGGGACAACGCAGCCGGGCTATAGAGACCTACATGGCGTGCCGTGGGAGGCTCGTCGATGACCTGGGAATCGATCCCTCCACGGAGACAACGAGGCTGTACGAGGCGGTTCTCGCCATGGACTCAGAGACTTGCGAGATGGCACCCGGAGTTTAGATCCAGTTGACGTCCAGCTAAGAAGGCCGCGCTAAGCTGTGCCTGCAGCGGTTCGGAAGACTGCCGAAAGGTCCGGGTGCGTAGCCAGCGAGCGGAGCGGTGAGGAGTCGGGAGACCTCCTGAGGGGCACTAGCTGCGCGAGCGAGCGCGCAGGTCTTTGGAACTGACTGCGGGGCCGGGGGTCGCCAGACCCTCGGCCCTCCTGCCTACGCGACACGCCCAACCCTTGGCACCCTGCGTGCTACAATCTCTTGGCTTCATCCACGCTCACTACACCCCCCTGAGGAGCATCGTTTCTCATGGCTAACCTGTTCACCAAGCTGCTCACCGCCGGTGAGGGCAAGCAGTTCCGCGAGTACGACGCCGTCGTCGGCGCAGATCAACGCGTTCGAGCCGTCCATCGTGCCGCTCACCGATGAGGAGCTCCGCGGCAAGACCGACGAGTTCCGCAACCGGGTCTCAAGCGGCGCCACGCTCGACGAGCTCCTCCCCGAGGCCTTCGCGGTCGTGCGCGAGGCCGCCAAGCGCTCGCTCGGCATGCGCCACTTCGACGTGCAGATGATCGGCGGCATCGTGCTGCACCGCGGCAACATCGCGGAGATGCGCACGGGCGAGGGCAAGACGCTCGTGGCCACGCTGCCGGTGTACCTGAATGCGCTCGCCGGCAACGGCGTGCACGTGGTCACCGTGAACGACTACCTCGCCAAGCGCGACAGCGAGTGGATGGGCCGCGTGTACCGCTTCCTCGGCCTCGAGGTGGGCATCATCCAGCCGGCATGGACCCCAAGTCCCGCAAGCCCGCCTACGCCGCCGACGTCACGTACGGCACCAACAGCGAGTTCGGCTTCGACTACCTGCGCGACAACATGGTCACGCGCCCCGAGCTCCGGGTGCAGCGCGGCCACCACTACGCGATCGTGGACGAGGTGGACTCGATCCTCATCGACGAGGCGCGGACCCCGCTCATCATCTCGGGCGCCGGCACGCGCTCGGCGGACACCTACAAGTCGTTCGCCAAGATCGCGCCGCGCCTCAAGCTCGAGGAGGACTTCGAGCTCGACGAGGCCAAGCGCACCGTGGCGCCCACCGAGGCCGGTGTGGCGCGCGTGGAGCAGCTCCTCGGCATCGAGGACCTCTACGCCGACCCGTCCGGGCAGATGGTGAACCACCTCCAGCAGGCGCTCAAGGCCCAGCACCTCTTCAAGCGCGACGTGGAGTACGTGGTCAAAGACGGCGAGGTGCTCATCGTGGATGAGTTCACCGGCCGCATCATGTACGGCCGCCGCTGGTCCGACGGCCTGCACCAGGCCATGGAGGCCAAGGAGCACGTGCACGTGCGCGAGGAGAACCAGACGCTCGCCACCATCACGCTGCAGAACTTCTTCCGCCTCTACGAGAAGCTCGCCGGCATGACCGGTACGGCCGTGACCGAAGACGCGGAGTTCCGCGAGATCTACAACCTCCCCGTGGTGGTGATCCCGCCCAACCGCGCCGATGGTCCGCGACGACCGCAACGACCTCATCTACCGCAGCGTGGACGCCAAGTTCGACGCGGTGGCAGGCGAGATCGCCGAGCGCCACGACCTGGGCCAGCCGTGCCTGGTGGGCACCATCTCGATCGAGAACTCGGAGCGGCTCGCAAACGCGCTCAAGCGTCGCGGCATCCCGCACGCGGTCCTGAACGCCAAGTTCCACGAGATGGAAGCGCACATCATCGCGCAGGCGGGCCGCAAGGGCGCCGTCACCATCGCCACCAACATGGCCGGCCGCGGCACCGACATCATCCTCGGCGGCAACCCCGACTTCCTCGCCGACGAGCTGCTGCGCGAGCGCGGCGTGCAGCCCGAGGAGGCCACCGAGGAGCAGAAGGCCTCGGCACTCGAGGATGCGAAGGTCACCTGCGCGGCCGAGCACATCGAGGTCGTGGACGCGGGCGGGCTTGCGGTCATCGGCACCGAGCGCCACGACTCGCGCCGCATCGACAACCAGCTTCGCGGCCGTTCCGGGCGCCAGGGCGACCCGGGCCTCTCGCAGTTCTACCTCTCGCTCGAAGACGACCTCATGCGCCTGTTCGGCGGCGGCAGGATGGACCGCATCAGCAGCTTCATGGCCAAGAGCGACATCCCGGACGACATGCCCATCCAGGCGGGCATGGTCTCCAAGGCGATCGAGAGCGCGCAGCGGCAGGTGGAGGCGCAGAACTTCGCCTCCCGCAAGTACGTGCTCGAGTACGACGACGTGATGAACAAGCAGCGCCAGGTGATCTACGCCGAGCGCAACGAGATCCTCGACGGCAAGGACATCCGCGGCCGCGTGGAGGAGATGATCGAGGAGACCGTGGCGTCCATCGCCGCGGAGTTCTGCCCGGAGAAGACCTACTCGGAGGAGTGGGACTGGGACGGGCTTGCCGAGGCACTCACCGAGGTCACCGGTCTGCCGCTCGTGGACGACGAGGCGCGCAAGGCCGACAGCCCCTACGAGCTCGGCGATATCCTCTCGGCCGAAGATCCTCGCCGCCTACGAGGCGAAAGAGGCCACCCTCGGCAGCGAGCAGCTGCGCGCGCTCGAGCGCCACGTGATGCTGCGCGTGATCGACGCGCGCTGGATGAACCACCTGCTCGAGATGGACTACCTGCGCGACGGCATCGGCCTGCGCGCCATCGGCCAGCGCGACCCGCTCATCGAGTACAAGGGCGAGGCCTACGAGATGTTCAAGTTCCTCGTGGGCGAGATCAGCCGCGACTTCCTGCGCACGATCATGCACATCCAGCTCGCCGCGGCGCCTCAGCCCGTGCCCGAGGCGCCCGAGGTGAGCAAGGTCACCTACTCGGCGCCCTCCGAGCAGAGCATCTTCGGCGGCGCGCGCCAGCAGGCTGCGAGCAACGAGTCGGCCATGGCGCAGGTGGGCGGGGGAGCGAGCGAGGCGATGGCCAAGGCCGCCGCCGCGGGTGCCGCGCGCCCGGCCACGCCCGGCGGCGCGACTGTGGTGAAGGACAAGGAAGACCCCTACGCCAACGTGGGCCGCAACGAGCCCTGCCCGTGTGGGAGCGGCAAGAAGTTCAAGCACTGCCACGGGGCCAACTAGCAGTGTGCAGGCTTCGCCAACGCCTGCCTGAGTTCGCGTCCCTTCTGCCGCACGGTCGAATTCATCGGCAGGTTCCGCAGCCGTTTCGCCGAACATAACCTTTGGCTGGTATCTGGAGGAGGACTCGGCTGCGCACTGCGCGCGCCAGATCCCCTCGGCGAGTCATGCACGACACGACTGTGGACGAAAGGGAGCGCGATGAGAGCTGGGGGAGTAGTAGGTCGCAAAGCTGTCTGGCTGCTGGCTGCCACTGTGGCGGCCGTAGCCGTCCTCATGCCCGCCATTCCGGCGGCGGCCACTTCACTGACCGTAACTGGACGGGTGACAAACGCTGGCGGTGCGGGCATTCCGGACGTCGAGGTGCTGGCAGTCGATTCGGCGACGTACAGCTATCACGACTACGGCTCGGCTGAGACCGACGCGAACGGGTACTACACGCTCGTGCTCGACGCCGGCGCGCCGTCGTCGTTCAAGATCGCGTTCGACCCATGGGTATCGAATTACGCCTACGACACCGACTATCTCGGCGAATTCTACATGGACTCCGACTACGTCTTGAGTGCGGCGGATGTCTCAGCCGGAGGCACCAATGTGGATGCAGTGCTCGAAGTCGGCGGGACGATCTCGGGGAAGGTGTTTGCTCCTGATGGGATCACGCCCCTGCGGGATATCGTGGTTGACGCCTACTCGGGCTTCGGACTGCGGCCGGAGACTCTGACGGAAGCGGACGGCACGTATGTTCTCCGTGGCGTGGCGCCTGGCTTCTTCAATGTGGCTGCCGAGACGGACTACCACAACGACCTCTACGGTACCTCGTACACTGACGCAACAGTGAAGACGACGGTCGAGGTGGGGGTCGTATCGAGTGGCGTGAACATCACCGTTGGTGGCACGGGCGGCTCCACGCCCACGCCTGTCACCCTCGTTCCCGTCTACCGCCTCTACAACTTCGTCAACGGCACGCACTTCTTCACCGACTCAGCAGGCGAGAAGGACTACGTGCTCGCAACCTGGGGCAACGTCTACCGTCTTGACGGGGTCGCCTACTCCCTGAACCCGGCGAACAACACCACGCGCCTCACGCGCCTGTACAACAGGGTGAGCGGGAGCCACTTCTACACGGCGAGTCCGGGCGAAGCCGCGGACGCGCTCGCGAAGTGGCCGAACGTCTTCAGCATGGACGGCCCCACCTATGCCGTGAACCCGGGTCCTGTCTCAAACAGCCTGCCGGTCTACCGCTTCTACAACCTGAAGAACGGCAGCCACTTCTACACCGCGAGCGAGGACGAGAAGAACAGTGTGCTGGCCAACTACGGCAACGTCTACCGCCTCGACGGTCCGGCGTTCTGGATCGGGCAGTAGAGGGCAGCGCGCATCGCATAGTTGCCGCCGGGCGTCTCACACGAGGCGCCCCGCGTGCGTGTGCGCCCAACGTGGGCCGCAACGAGCCGTGCCCCTGCGGCAGCGGCAAGAAGTACAAGCACTGCCACGGGGCCAGCGCGTAGGGGCGACCCTCGCGTTATCTGGCGTCGAAAGCGGGTAGCGTAGTGGGGAATGGATAGCGGCCGCAGGGGGGTCCCGCGCGCCGCATCCACAAGCGCGGAGGGGGGCGCACTATGGGCATCAGCGGACGGTGCACGTTCGGCGCACGTCTGTGGCGGTCGGGGGTGTCCCTTCTCCTAGTCGGCCTGCTCGTGATTCCCGGTCTAGTGGTGGCACCCGCGCCGGCGCGGGCCGGCTCGTATCATCAGTTCGTATGGGACACCACGGCGGACTTTGAGACGAACGCGGCCACGACCAGCGAGCCAACGACCCAGATGGGCACCTCGCTTCAGATGGCGCCCGGGTCCGTGACGCTGCCCGGGCCGATGGTCGCTGTGGCCGCGGGCACGTGGCACACCGTCGGCCTCAAGTCGGACGGCACCGTCGTTGCGGTCGGCGGCAACGATGATGGCCAGTGCAACGTTGGCACGTGGACCGATATCGTGGCGATCGCCGCTGGTGAGCGGCATACCGTGGGCCTCAGGTCGAACGGAACGGTGGTCGCGACCGGCTACGATGCATCCGGCCAGGTCTCGGATGTCTCCACATGGGTGGACATCGTCGCCATTTCGGCAGGGCTCTACCACACCATCGGACTCACCGCGGCAGGCACGGTGGTGGCCGTGGGCGGGAACGACTACGACCAGTGTGACGTGGACGGATGGACCGGCATCACCGCGATCGCGGGCGGCGGGTTCCACACCCTCGGGCTCGAGTCCGACGGGACGTGTGTGGCAGTGGGTTATGAGCCTTACGGCGCGACTACCGTGGACGGCTGGTCCGAAATCGTGGCAATTGGCGCGGGCGACTACCACTCCCTCGGCGTGCGCTCCGACGGCACCGTCACCGGGGCTGGTCCTGGTTTCTATGGCGAACTCGAAGTGGGGGACTGGGCCGGCATCGTCGCAGTTGAGGGCGGAGCTGACTTCTCTCTTGGCCTCACCTCGGCTGGCACGGTGGTAGCGTGCGGGGCCGACAACTACGGCGAGACCACGGTGGGCAGCTGGAGCAACGTGGTGGGGATCGCCGCGGGCGACGGTCACAGCGTGTCGGTGGATGCGTACGGCACCGCGCGGGCCACCGGGCGTAACGACGAGTGGCAACGCGAAGTGGGGGGCTGGATCAACTACACCGGCATGACCGGCGGGATGAGCCACACTGCGGGCGTCAAATCAGACGGCACGTGCAATGCAACCGGTTTGTTCGACTACGGCAGCTGCGACGTTGGCGCGTGGACGGACATCGTCGCTGTTGATGCGAGCCTCTATACGACCGTGGGGCTTCGCCGGGACGGAACGGTGATCGCGGCCGGCCCGAACGACTTCGGCCAGAGCGAGGTTGGCGCCTGGACAGACATCGTGGCTGTGGCGGCGGGCGCATACCACACCATCGGCCTCAAGCCGGACGGCACCGTTGTGTGGGCGGGATCCAACGGGCTGGGCCAGTGCAACGTGGACTCATGGACCGACATCGTGGCAATCGATGCGGGCTTCTACCACACCGTCGGGCTTAGGTCGGACGGCACGGTGCTGGCTGTGGGCATGCAGGACCACGACAGGTGCGACGTGGGTGACTGGACGGGTATCCGCGCGATCGCGGCAGGCCAGGGCTTCACGGTCGGCGTTCACTCTGACGGCACGATGGTTGCCACCGGCTACAACGTAGACGGCCAATGCAACGTGGGCACGCTCGCGGGCGTGACGAATGCGGCCGCCGGCGATCATGGGACGATCGCGCTGATGCGTGACGGCACTGCCGATTCCGTGGGGACCGACACCTACGGGCAGCTTCTCGTGGGTGCGTGGGAGGACATGAGCGAGATCACGTGCGGGTTCAGTCACACGCTCGGCCTCTCCCAGGCCGGCGTCGTGACCGCGATCGGACAGAACGACTGTGGTCAGCTTAACGTTTCGAGCTGGGTGTCCACGGGCCTTGGCGCCCGCACCGGTCAGATCGGCGGATCGGGTGCCGAGGTCGGGCTCCGCGCGGTGGGACCCACCACGATGCAGCACTGGGCGCGCATCACAGCCGAGACGGCGATGCTGAGACCGGGCGAGGCGGTCAAGTTCGCGGTGCGCGTGTCTTCCGATGGCGCAACATGGTCGGAGCCGCTTGGCGCGGATGGTCAGCCGATCGACTGGACCACCGGCAGCGGCAACTACCTCGGACACGCGGTCACCGATGCGGCGGCCCGCGAGGTAATCACCGGTCTTCCTGCCGGCCGGTATATCGACATCGTGGTACGCATCGAGTCGGCGGGCGTGCTGGCGCCGGTGCTCCGCTCGGTTGCGCTCACGTACCTGAGCAACGAAGCTCCAGTAGCTCTTGACGATGCCTACAGCACGAACGAGGACATCCCCCTTTCGGAGGCTGCCCCGGGCGTGCTCGGAAACGACACCGATGTCGACACGGATCCCCTCACAGCCACTGTGGTGGATGACGTGGATCACGGGACGCTCACGCTCCACAGCAACGGCTCGTTCACCTATACGCCTACCGGGGACTACAACGGCGGCGACAGCTTCACCTACACCGCGAGCGACGGGACCGAGGACTCCGCCGCGGCTACCGTTGAGCTCACGGTGAACGCCGTGAACGATGCCCCAGTGGCAGCTGACGACACCTACAGCACGAACGAGGACACCCCACTCTCGGAGGCTGCCCCTGGCGTGCTCGACAACGACACCGATGCCGAGACGGATCCTCTCACGGCCACTGTGGTGGATGACGTGGATCACGGGACGCTGACGCTCAACAGCGACGGCTCGTTCACGTATACGCCTACCGGGGACTACAACGGTGCCGATAGCTTCACCTACACCGCGAGCGACGGGACCGAGGACTCCGGCACAGCTACCGTCACGCTCACGGTGAACGCCGTGCAAGATGCGCCGGTAGCGACGAACGACGCCTGCAGCACGGGCGAGGACACCCCCCTTACGGAGGCTGCCCCTGGCGTGCTCGGAAACGACACCGATGCCGACACGGATCCCCTCACAGCCACTGTGGTGGATGACCCGGATCACGGGACGCTGACGCTCAACAGCGACGGCTCGTTCACCTACACGCCTGCCGCGAATTACAGCGGTGGCGATAGCTTCACGTACACCGCGAGCGACGGGACCGAGGACTCCGCCGCGGCTACCGTTGAGCTCACAGTGAACGCCGTGAACGACGCGCCGGTAGCGACGGACGACGCCTACACGACCGATCAGGACCTGGCCAGAACGGTTGCCGCCCCCGGCGTACTGGCCAACGACACCGATACCGAAGGCGATGCCCGCACGGTCACCGGCGCCACGAACGGCGCCCACGGGACGGTCGCCTGGGCGGCGAACGGCGGCTTCACCTACACGCCTGCCGCTGGCTACAGCGGCACTGACGCATTCACCTACACGATTTCCGACGGCCATGGCGGTACGGATACCGCTACGGTCACGATGACAGTGGAACAGGTTGCCCCCGTCTACCGCTTCTACAACTTCACCAACAACACGCACTTCTTCACGCCATCGCTCGACGAGGCGAACTCGGTCATCGCCAACTACCCGAAGGTCTTCCGCTACGAGGGCATCTGCTACTACACGAACCCCGCCAACAACACGCAGCCGCTCTATCGCTTCTACAACCGCAACAGCGGCAGCCACTTCTACACCGCCTCCGCTGAGGAAGCGGCGCACATCCTGGCCACCTGGCCGCATATCTTCACCCTCGACGGCCAGACCTACGCCGTGAGCCCGACGCCGGTTCCCAACAGCACGCCGGTCTACCGGTTCTACAACCTCACCAACGGCAGCCACTTCTACACCGCCTCGGCAGAAGAAGCCGACATGGTGATCGCCACCTGGCCCACGATCTATCGCTTCGAGGGCCCGGCGTTCTGGCTGGGGCAGTAGGGCTGCGGCGTCTTCCGATCGACGCCCGGGGGTAGACTAAACGTAAGTCAGCGGATGGCGGGGGGCCGTCCGCACGGTGTTGAGGGGGAGATCTTCATGAGCGCCCGTCGTCGGCTCACGTTCGTCATCCTACTCGGATCGCTGCTCACCTTCGCGCTGGGAGCGTCGTCCGCGTTTGGGGCGCTGGAGCTCGTTGACGCCTACTCCGAGAGCAACATCAGCGCAACCTGGTCTGTGTCCGCCACCCAGCCGCGGGTAGGGCAGTCGTTCACGGCCACTCGCGGCACCCTCGACTCGGTCACGTTGTATGTTGGCAGGGCGACTACCGCAGTGGGGACCACCCGTGCGCTCCTGTACGCGCATTCGGGAACCTTCGGGCTCGACGGGGTGCCGACCGGGGCGCCGCTGGCCGCGTCAGCGCCTGTGGACGTGACGACGTTCGGCAGCGGGGGAGAGCTGGTCAATTTCCGCTTCGACAACACGGTACTGCTGACCGAGGGGGCGAAGTACTTCATCGTTCTCGAGTGCACCAACGCCCCGTCGGATCCGGTGATCTCCTATTACGACAGTTCCTCTCCGACTCATTCGGGCAACTTCGCGGCCTACGGAGCGGGCGGATGGGCGTCTTACGCCTCGTATGACCTGGCCTTCTTCCTGTATGAGACACCACCAGCGCTCGTCCCCGTCTACCGCTTCTACAACCGCACGAACGGCACGCACTTCTACACGGATTCAGCCGCAGAGCGCGACACGGTGAACGCCACGTGGCCTCACATCTACACCGACGAGGGCCCGACCTACTACACGTACCCCGCGAACAACTCCACGCAGCTCACCCGCCTGTACAACAAGGTGAGCGGGAGTCACTTCTACACCGCAAGCAGCACCGAGGCGGCCAACGCCCTTGCCACCTGGCCGGGCGTGTTTCAGCTTGACGGGGCGACCTACAAGGTGAACCCCGCGCCGGTTGCCAACAGCCTCCCGGTCTACCGCTTCTTCAATCGCACAAACGGCAGCCACTTCTACACGGCCTCTGAGACCGAGAAGGCGCACGTGATGGCCACCTGGCCGCACATCTATACCCTCGAGGGTCCGGCCTTCTGGCTAGGGCAGTAACCGTGCAGTCCCGAGGGTGCCGAGGGCTATACTGGCGATTGTCCAGTATGTGCGCGCGCCGGGGGGTGCCCGAATGGCAGATGAGAAGACGAGCGACGTCTCCACTGAGGGGATGAGTCCCGCCGGGGGCAAGGGGAAGCCCCGCTGGGTGATCCTCGTCATCGTGCTGGTGAGCGTCCTTGCGATCGGCGTGGCGATCGGTCTTGCGATCGGCGGCCGAAGAGGCGGACATGGTGATCGCCACCTGGCCGACCATCTACCGCTTCGAGGGCCCGGCCTTCTGGCTCGGGCAGTAGGAGAAAGGCCGCCGAGGCACATCGTGACGGACGGCTCGGTTTGGACAGGGCGCTCCAGCAGGAGCGCCCTGTCTGGTGTGTCGGCGTGTGTAGCGGGGTAGATTCCCTCTAGCAGCCGCTGGCAGGGGCCGGTGGCGCACTGGCGCGAGGGAGTGTCATCCATGGGGACGGGCTTGCGGGCTCACCGTGTCATCGCGCGCGCATTCAGGTGCGTGCTTGTTGTTGGGCTCATGGCGGTGATGGTGCCCGTGGGGGTGCCGGCCGCAAGCGCGCAGACGCTGACTGCGGAAACGTACTGGGTGGACGACAACACCGGCCTCAACTTGCCGGGCCGCGGTTCGCAGGCCGAGCCGTTTGCCACGATCACCTACGCCGCATCGGTATCCGACTCGCTCGACACGATCATGGTCGAGCCGGGCACGTACAACGGGGCGATCAACGAGGTCTTCCCGATCATCTTGAACGGGCAGTCGCTGATAAGCACCGGCGGATCCGCAGTCACAACCATCCAGGGGAACGGAGCACAGGAGCTTCTCGCGTTCTCGGGGTGGGACGACGGTGACAGCCTCGAGGGCTTCACGATCCGTGACGGCGGCATCCCCGCCATCGCTGCCGTGGAGGTCCAACTGACCGCAGCCACCGAAGCCCTCACCGCACCCACGATCGCCGACTGCACCTTCACGAGCAACGACGGCGGTACGCTCGGTGGTGCGCTGTACGTGTCAGTGGGCACAAACGCGGACCTCAAAGTCGTCCGGAACACGTTCCAGAACAACTCGGCCACCGCCGGCGGAGCCATGATGGCCAGCGCGTGGGGCAATCTCACCCTGGGGTCGAACCAGTTCGACACCAACGTGGCAACACGGGGTGCTGCGCTCAACATCTACACCGGCAGCGGCGGGTACGCGGTCGTCGAGCACAACGTGATGGGCCTCAACACCGCTGGCAGCGGCGGGGCTGGAGGGGCCATCTACTGGCAGAGCGGCACGTCCACGGCGCAAATGCTGCGCGGCAATACGATCTACTCCAACATCGCACCCGTCGGCGGCGCGATGTACCTCAATTCCGTCACCCTTGATGTCGAGGGGAACGACTGCTCGGGCAATGCCGCCAGTGGAGGGGGATCGACCGGCTTCGCGTATCTCGAACACTCCACCGTCTCTGCCAAGAGCAACTACCTCGTGCAGAACTCCGCATCGAATGGCGGCGCCGTGTGGACGGTGGATCCAACCTCTACCCTCGCGGAGTTCAACGACACGGTGGCCGGCAACTTCGGAGGCCAGTGGGCTACCTACGCCGACCCGGCTGCGGTGTCCCTCACGATCGTGAACTGCATCTACTCGAACGGAGGGCCCCCGGGCACGGTTTACGAGGTTGCGAACGCTGACAACATCAGGTACTCGTTCTCCAGAGACAGCCTGGCTACGCTCATAGGGGCAACGCATGACAACGTCGTTGGCGCCGGCATGGTCTACGGCACCGATCCTGGCTTTGATGGCACGTTAGGCCCGCCAGCCCTGGCCGAGACCTCGCCCTGTCTTGAGGCAGGCGACCCGTCAACCTATGCCGTGATCGACATCTACGATACCGTGCGGCCGCAGGACGGCGACGACAATGGCTCGGCTCTGCCCGACATCGGCTGCTACGAGAAGCTGGACCCGACGCCACCGGTGGCCCTCGCCCCCGTCTACCGCTTCTACAACTTCACCAACAACACGCACTTCTTCACGCCGTCGCTCGACGAGGCGAACTCGGTCATCGCCAACTACCCGAAGGTCTTCCGCTACGAGGGCATCTGCTACTACACGAACCCCGCCAACAACACGCAGCCGCTCTACCGCTTCTACAACCGCGTGAGCGCAAGCCACTTCTATACTGCGTCGCTCGACGAGGCGAACCACATCCTCGCCACCTGGCCGCATATCTTCACGCTCGACGGCCAGACCTACGCGGTGAACCCGGGACCGGTCCCCAACAGCATGCCGGTCTACCGGTTCTTCAACCTGCGCAACGGCAGCCACTTCTACACCGCGAGCGCCGAAGAGGCGGACATGGTGATCGCCACCTGGCCCACGATCTACCGGTTCGAGGGTCCGGCCTTCTGGCTCGGGCAGTAGGGTACCCGGATCGCGTGAAGGGGTTTGCCTAGCGTGACGGCAAGCGCACGGGCTACGGGGCGTCTCTTCGGAGGCGCCCCGCTTGCGTCTGCGGACTGCTGAGTGCGGGTAGATTTCCCGTAGCGGCCGCCGGTGAGGGGTCGGCCGCGCCGTTGTGAGGGGGCAGCATCCCATGAGGCGCAAGGGGTCGGCAATTCACGCTTGGTCGGTACGCGTTCTTCGGCTTGGCGTGATCGTGGCATTGATGGCAGTGATGATGCCCTTCGGCGCGCCGGCGGCGAGTGCGGCCAACAACACCTACTGGGTGGACAACGTGAGCGGGGACAACACGAACCCCGGCACCGAGCTGCTGCCGTTCGAGACGATCACCTACGCGGTGTCGGTGGCGGACCCGGCGGATTCCATCAGGGTCAAGGCGGGCACGTACAGCTCGGCCAACGGAGAGACCCTCCCGATCGTGCTCAGCGGTGAGACGCTCTTCAGTTCAGCGGGGTCGGCCACCACGATCATCCAGGGCAACGGCAGCCAGCAACTGCTCGTCATCAACGGCTGGGCGGACGGCGACAACCTGGCGGGCTTCACCTTCGAGAACGGCGGGACCGGCGGCAATGCGGCCGTGCTGGTCAATCTACAGACTGCGGTGAGCGATGCGACCCGGCCGTACATCGCCGGCAACGTGTTCTCGCATAGCGACAACGGCACGGGTGGCGCGCTTGTGATCAGCAGCCCGACACTCGGTGTGGCAACGGCAATCCTCGTCCAGGGCAATACGTTCTCGGACAACGTCGCCTCTACCGGAGGGGCCCTGAAGTACGACGGCTACGGCGCGGTTCACATCGTCGGAAACACGTTCGCCACCAACTCGGCCACCTCAGGCGGGGCGGTCGCGCTCTTCACGTACGACGCGGTCTGCACCGTCTCGGACAACGGTTTCATCCAGAACTCGGCCACCGGAGGAGGAGGCCAGGCGGGCGGCGCGCTCTACTGGGAGGGTCACGGCTCCTCGCTGCGGCACACCGTCGACTTCAACGAGTTCTCGAACAACACAGCGGCGAACGCAGGCGGGGCGGTCTACTTCGCGCACACCAAGGCACTGGTGGATGGCAACTTCGGCTCCTACAATTCGTCGCCGTTCGGCGGCTTCGCCTACCTCGAGCAGGGCATCATCACGGCTGAGAACAACTACTTCACCGGGCACAGCGCAACCATCTTTGGCGCCGTATGGAACCTCGACAATACCTCCCATCTCGATGAACGCAACGACACACTGTGGGCACAGGTTGCAGGGCCTCAGGCCGCGCGGCTGGCCGACGGCGGCACGGGTGCCATGAGCATCACGAACTGCATCTACTGGAACCCAAACTGCGGGTGGGAGATGGAGCGGGCCACGGTGTCGTACACGTGCTCGTCCAACGATGCGAGCGAGCTGGGCACGTCGCTCAACACGGTCGGCACTGGGATGGTCTACGCGCATCCGCAGGTCAACACGCTGCTAGGCATCGGCAAGGTCGACCCTACCTCACCGTGCATCGACGTGGCGAACCCTGCCGACTTCCCGGCGTTCGACTACTACGAGACTGCACGCGCGCTCGACGGTGACGGGGACCGCATCGACGAGCCGGACATCGGCTGCTACGAAGCGGATGCTGTCACGCCGGTTATTGTGCTCGCACCCGTCTACCGCTTCTACAACTTCACCAACAACACGCACTTCTTCACGTCCTCGCTCGACGAGGCGAACTCGGTCATCGTCAACTACCCGAAGGTCTTCCGCTACGAGGGCATCTGCTACTACACGAACCCCGCCAACAACACGCAGCCGCTCTACCGCTTCTACAACCGCGTGAGCGCAAGCCACTTCTATACTGCGTCGCTCGACGAGGCGAACCACATCCTCGCCACCTGGCCGCACATCTTCACGCTCGACGGCCAGACCTACGCGGTGAACCCGGGACCGGTGCCCTTCAGCACGCCGGTCTACCGCTTCTACAACCTCACGAACGGTTCGCACTTCTACACCGCTTCGGCAGAAGAAGCCGACATGGTGATCGCCACGTGGCCCACGATCTACCGGTTCGAGGGCCCGGCGTTCTGGATCGGGCAGTAGCCTCCGATGTAGCGTGCACGGGGGCCTACCAGGGGGATGAGGGGCATGAGGGGCAAGGTAATCGCGTTGCTTGCAGCGGCGATCCTGTTGGCTGCACTTCTGCCGGTTTCGCCTGCCGGCGCGCACGAGGTCTTTCAGCTGCAGCAGCTGACGGACAACACCGGGGTGGATGACTACCCGCAGGTCTCCGGCGAACGCGTTGTTTGGAAGGGCTACGGCGGTTCGGATGGCGGTGGCGACCCGGAGATCTTCACGTGGACGCCGACCGGCGGGACTGTCCAGGTGACCCGGAACACCCAGTACGACATCGAGCCGCAGGTTTCCGGCGATCGGATCGTGTGGGCCGGTTACGACGGGAGCGACTACGAGATCTTCACCTGGACACCAGCCGGCGGCGTGTACCAGATGACGCGAAACGATGTGACCGACAATGGGCCGGACGTCTCCGGAGATGTAGTGGTGTGGCGGTGCAATCTCGGCGGCGATTACGAGATCTGGTTCTGGTCGCCGATATGGGGGCTCAACCAGATGACGTTCAACACGCAGGACGATCTAGGTCCGCGTGTCTCCGGCAACCGGGCGGTATGGCAGTCTAATGACGGTGGCGACTGGGACATCTTCACCTGGACCAACTCGGTCGGCGTCCAGCAGATCACTGACAATGCCTTGAGCGACACCGAGCCGCGCGTTTCCGGAAACCGTATCGTGTGGAGCCGGGACGACGGCTCCGACTGGGAGATCTACACCTGGACCCCCTCGGGCGGCGCCGGGTGGATAACGAGCAACTCGTACGACGATGTCTACCCGGAGGTCTCCGGCAACCGCGTGGTGTGGCGCGGCTATGGCGGCTCGGATGGTGGAGTCGACGAGGAGATCTTCACCTGGTTGGCCTCCAGCGGCGCTACGTTGCAGATTACCTCCAACGCGCGTTCGGATGCGGTCACGCACATCAGCGGCGATCGGATCGTGTGGTCGGGTGCCGGCGGTGGCGATGGGGGAGCCGATACTGAGCTCTTCACCTGGACGCCGTGGTTCGGGACCATCCAAGTCACCCAGGACACGCGCAGCGCGAACAACCCGCGGGTCTCTGGCGATCGCATAGTGTGGTTCAGCAACCCCGACGGCGGCGAATGGGAGATCCTCACCGCAACATGCCGCTTTCCGGTCTACCGCTTCTACAACGTCACCAACGGCAGCCACTTCTACACCGACTCGGCCGACGAGCGCGACCACGTGATCGCCACCTGGCCGGCTATCTTCCGCTACGAAGGTGAGGCGTACTACACCAACCCGGGGAATAACACGCAGCCGCTCTACCGGTTCTACAACCGGCGCTCGGGCAGCCACTTCTACACCGCATCTCCCGACGAGCGCGATCACGTTCTGTCCGCCTGGCCACACACCTTCAGCTACGACGGCACCACGTATGCCGTGAACCCGACGTCGGTGCCCCGGAGCATCCCGGTCTACCGCTTCTACAACCTCACGAACGGCAGCCACTTCTACACCGCTTCGCCTGAAGAGGCCGATCACGTGATCGCCACCTGGCCGACCATCTACCGCTACGAGGGCCCGGCCTTCTGGATCGGGCTGTAATGCTACAATCCGTCTGCCCGGGGCGCCTTCCCGGCACTCCCGGATACGGACGGAAACTCCTGTGATCGAAGATCGGAACGCGGACATCCAGGTGCTGCGCGAGCGCGTATCGCACATCGCCGAGTACCTGCACCTCGACGCGAAGCGGACCGAGCTCGCTGCGCTCGAGGAGCGCACCACGGCGCCCGCCTTCTGGGACGATCAATCGCAGGCGCAGCAGGTGATGGGGCAGGCCTCCGGCCTCCGGGACGAGATCGGGGCTTACGAGTCGCTCGTGGACGCGCTCGACGAGATCGAAGTCGCCAACGAGCTTGCGGTGGCCGAGGCCGACGAGGAACTCGGCGCTGAGACGGTCGCGGGTCTGAAGGACCTCACCCGGCGCACCAACGACCTCGAGCTCGCGACCTGGTTCACCGGCGAGTTCGACCACGGCGACGCGCTCGTCACCATCCTGCCCGGCCAGGGCGGCCTCGAGGCGCAGGACTGGGCCGAGATGCTCATGAAGATGCTCATCAAGTACGCCGGCAACCGGAAGTGGAAGGTCGACGTGCACGACGCGCCGGCCGGTGTGGAACTCGGCATCGACCGCGCCGTGTTCACCATCCACGGCCGCAACGCGTACGGCATGCTCAACTCGGAGAACGGTGTGCATCGCCTGGTGCGCATCAGCCCCACCGACGAGAAGAAGCGCCGCCAGACCACGTTCGCGCGCGTGGAGATCCTGCCCGTGCTTCCCGACAGCGTGGTCCTCGAGATCCGCGACGAGGACATCCGCGTCGATGTGTACCGTTCAAGCGGCCCCGGTGGCCAGAGCGTGAACACCACCGACTCGGCGGTCCGCATAACGCACATGCCGAGCGGCCTCGTGGTCACCTGCCAGAACGAGAAGAGCCAGCTCAAGAACAAAGAGACGGCGATGAAGATCCTGCGCTCGCGCCTCTACGAGCTCGAGGAGGAGAAGCGCCTCGCCGAGCTCGATGCGCTCAAGGGCGAACGCCAGGAGATCTCCTTCGGCAGCCAGATCCGCAACTACGTGCTGTACCCGTACCAGATGGTGAAGGACGTGCGTACCGGCATCGAGACGGGCGACGTGAACGGCGTGCTCGACGGCGACCTGGACGAGTTCGTCATCGGCTATCATCGCTGGCGTGTGTCCGAGGAGCAGGGCGCGCCGGCAGGAGCCTAGCGGGCGCGTACGCGCAGGGCATGACGAAGCGGTGTGCGTGTGCGAGGGGGGCGAGGACGTGGTGAAAGAGGCGAAGCGCGGGCTCGCGATGGCGAACCCGTCTGCCGTGCTCAAGAGCCGGCGTGTGCGCGACTACGCGCTCATGACCATCGGCATCCTCATCACCGCGTGGGGCCTCAACGCGTTCCTCATCCCCAACAAGCTCGCCGCCGGTGGCGTGTCGGGTCTGGCCACCGTCTTCTACTACCTGTTCCAGGACAAGTTCGGCGTGACCGTGCCGATCGGACTGCAGATGCTCGTGATGAACGGCATCCTGCTCGTCATCGGGATACGCGCCAAGGGCTGGCGCTACGGCGCCCGGACCGTGTACGGCATGGTGGCCATGTCGGTTGCCGTGGACGTGCTTGCGACCTTCACGCCGCACCTGGCCGCGCACGATCAGCTGCTCGCCGTGCTCTACGGCGGCGCTGTTTCCGGCATCGGCATGGGGCTCGTCTTCAAGGCGCGCGGCAACACCGGCGGCACCGACATCGTGGCGCAGCTGCTCGTGGAGAAGGTCAACCTCGGCATCGGCCAGCTCATGCTGCTCGCCGATGCTGTGGTGACGTTGGTGGCGGCGCTCGTTCTCGGCCCGGACCTGGCGCTCTACGGCGCGGTCGCGGTGTTCATCATGGGCGCCGGTGATCGACGTGGTGCAGGAGGGCCTGTCGGTCGAGAAGGCCGCCTTCATCATCTGCGACGAACCCGGCCGCGTGGCCGATGCGGTCATGCATCAGCTCGGTAGGGGCGCGACCGGCATCATGGCGCGCGGACTCTACTCCTCCGAGCCGCGCGAGATGGTCTTCACCGTGGTCTCACGGCGCGAGATCGACGCGCTCAAAGCGCTCGTTCATGCTGTGGATCCAAAGGCGTTCGTGGTGATCGCCGACGTGCACGAGGCACTCGGCGAAGGATTCAAGGAGATAGGGGCGGATCTATGACGCATGCGGCACTGATGGCGTCCATCGAGGCGCACGCGGCGCAGATGCGCTACGACATCATCGAGATGATCGCCGAGGCCGGCAGCGGCCACCCGGGCGGGTCGCTCTCGGCGGCCGATATCGTGGCCACCCTGTACTGGGGCGTCATGCGTCACAACCCTGCCTCGCCCGACTGGCCCGAGCGCGACCGCTTCGTGCTCTCCAAGGGTCACGCCGCGCCGGTGCTCTACGCCGCGCTCGCCGGCGCCGGCTACTTCGGCCGCGACCACCTGAAGACGCTCCGCAAGCTCGGCAGCATGCTGCAGGGCCACCCCGACTGCCTGAAGTGCGCCGGCATCGAGGTCTCCACTGGCTCGCTCGGACAGGGGCTGGCGATCGCCAACGGCATGGGGCTCGCGCTCAAGATGAACGGCAACCCCGCGCGCGTGTTCTGCCTCATGGGTGACGGCGAGCTGCAGGAGGGCGAGGTGTGGGAGGCCGCGATGTTCGCGCCGCACCACGGCCTCGACCACGTGGTGGCCATCGTGGACCACAACGGACTGCAGATCGACGGCACCTGCGACAGCGTGATGTGCCTGGGCGGCGTGGCCGAGAAGCTGCACGCCTTTGGCTGGGAAGTCCGCGAGTGCGGCGGGCATGACATCGAAGACCTGCTCGACGCGATCTCCGCGCCGCCGGCGACCCCCGGCGTGCCGGTGGCCGTGGTGGCGTACACCGTGAAGGGCAAGGGCGTCTCGTTCATGGAGGGCGATGCCGGATGGCACGGCAAGTCACCCAACGCCGAGCAGACCGCCACCGCGCTCGCGGAACTCGGTACCGTGCGGGGACAGGCAGCAGGGGCGCTTGAGGCCGCCGTCGGGTCGCTCCTGACCGACGAGTCGTCGTCCGAAGGGGGGTCGCTGTGAGCGAGAAGCGTGCAACGCGCGAAGCGCTCGGCGAGACCCTCGTCGAGCTTGTGGCCGAGGGTGTGGACGTGGTCGCGGTGGATGCGGACCTCTCCGGCTCCACCACCACCGCCAAGCTCGCCAAGGCCCACCCGGACCGCTTCTTCAACGTGGGTATCGCCGAGCAGAACATGATCGGCACGGCTGCCGGGCTGGCGGTCGAGGGCAAGATACCCGTTCACCGGGAGCTTCGCGGTCTTCGCTACCGGCCGAGCGTACGATCAGGTGCGCAACACCGTGTGCTACGCGGGTCTGAACGTGAAGCTCACGCCCACGCACGCGGGAATCACCGTCGGTCCCGACGGCGGCAGCCACCAGATGCTCGAGGACATCGCGCTCATGCGCGTGCTGCCCGGCATGCGTGTGCTCGTCCCGGCCGACTACGTGGCGGCCAAGGCCGCCATCCGTCTCGCCGCTGCCACGCCGGGGCCGTTCTACATCCGCCTGGGCAGGGCCGGCGTACCGGTCATCTACGATGAGGACTATCGCTTCGAGCTGGGCGCAGCGCGCGTGCTCCGCGAGGGCGTGCATGTCACGCTAGCTGCGTGCGGCGTGATGGTCGAGCAGGCGCTCGCGGCCGCCGAGGAGCTCGAGCTCGAGGGCATCCACGCCGAGGTGCTCGATGTGGCCACCATCAAGCCGCTTCCTGCCGAGGCGATCGCGGCCTCGGCGCG
Organism: uncultured Actinomycetes bacterium; assembly: GCA_963700295.1. Lineage (GTDB taxonomy): Bacteria > Actinomycetota > Coriobacteriia > Anaerosomatales > Anaerosomataceae > UBA6100. The sequence goes on from CAVOWY010000008.1 coordinate 174,544, forward strand.
CAAGACCGGTGCGGTCGTGACCTGCGAGGAGCATTCGATCATCGGCGGACTCGGATCTGCTGTGGCCGAGGCGCTCGGCGAACTCGCGCCCGTGCCGCTGGTGCGCGTGGGCGTGAGGGACGTGTTCGGCACCTCCGGCGAGCCGGCCGAGCTGATGGCGCACTTCGGCCTCATGGGCAGCCGACATCGCAACGGCAGCGAGGGAGTTGCTCTCGCGTCGGAAGTAGGCGGTCGCCGAAACGGCACGTCGCGTGCTTCTCCAGGTTCGGCCCCGTGCGTGCGCGGCGCATTCGGAAGACGTGTGGATTTGGTGACGGACGGGGTCCGCGGGCGTCCGAACGGGCGCATTCTGCTAGACTATCGCGGGAATCGTCGCATGGATATGGAGCATCCCTATGATCTCAATGCGGAACGTCAGTAAGATCTACGTTCCGAACAAACCCCCCGCTCTCGACGACTGTACCGTCGAGATCGAACAGGGAGAGTTCGTATTCCTCGTCGGGCCGTCCGGCTCCGGCAAGTCCACCTTCATCCGCCTTCTGCTTCGTGAGCTCCTGCCCACGCGCGGCCAGATCGTCGTGGCCGGTCAGGACCTCACCAAGATGAAGGGCTGGAAGGTCCCGTACCTGCGCCGCAACATCGGCTGCGTGTTCCAGGACTTCAAACTCCTGCCGAACAAGACCACCTACGAGAACATCGCGTTCGCACTCGAGGTCATCGGTCGCAGCAAGCATGTTGTGCGCACGCAGGTGCCCGAGGTGCTGCGGCTCGTGGGCCTCGAGGACAAGCTGGAAAGCTACCCCGACGAGCTCTCCGGTGGCGAGCAGCAGCGCGTCTCGATCGCGCGTGCGTTCGTGAACCGCCCACCGCTTCTGCTGGCCGACGAGCCCACCGGCAACCTCGACCCCGCAACGTCGCTCGGGATCATGAGCCTGCTCAACCGCATCAACAAGACCGGCACCACCGTGCTGGTGGCCACGCACGACCGCGAGATGGTCGACTCCATGCGCAAGCGCGTCATCGCGCTCGAGAATGGCAAAGTCGTCCGTGACCAGGACCGAGGTGTCTACGGCTATGGCGATTAACTTCGGCTACTTCGCCAAGGAGTCATTCACCAGTTTCAAGCGCAACTGGGTGATGAGTCTCGGCGCTATCATCACGATCTACCTCTCACTGCTGCTGGTTGGCGTGTCCGTCGGCTCGGGATTCCTGCTCACCCAGGTGGTCCAGTCGGTGGAGGAGAAGGTCTCCGTCCGCATCTACCTGAAGGACGGCGCGGACCCGGCCACGGTGGACGCGCTGCAGCAGGAGCTCCTCGGCAACGCCGAGGTCTCGACGGTCACCTACACGTCGAAAGAGCAGGCACTCGAGGACTTCAAGAATACGATGGTCCAGGACAGCCCTGAGATCGTGGAGCAGCTCGAGGGCAATCCGCTTCCGGCCTCGCTCGACGTGGACCTCAAGGATCCCCGCAACGTCATGGTCGTCGTCGATGCCATCAAGGCGAGCCCCAACTTCACTGCGGTGGCCGACCGTCCGGACGATCCGGAGAAGTCGCTCAAGTACGGCCAGCAGATCGTCAACCAGCTCTTCACGTTCACCCGCATGCTGCGCTACGTGAGCATCGTGTTCGTGGCGTTGCTGGCCGTGATCAGCCTCATCTTCATCAACAACGCCATTCGCCTGGCGATCTACGCGCGTCGCAAGGAGATCGGCATCATGCGTCTGGTGGGCGCATCGAACTGGTTCATCCGCACGCCGTTTCTTATGGAGGGCGTCATCCAGAGCCTCGTGGGCGCCGTGCTCGCCATCGGTTCGTTGAGCATCGTCTGGCTGTACGTTCTGCCGAAGCTCAAGGAGTCGCTGTCGTTCCTCCCGCTCACGCTCTCTGGTGCGGCGGCGACCCAGGTCTCGCTGATCCTGGTCATCTCCGGCATCGTCATCGGCCTCATCGGCTCCGGTCTCGCGATGAGGCGCTACCTGAAGGTCTGACCCCATGAAGACACTGCTCAAGATCACGGCCGCACTGGTGGCCGTGCTGATCATCGCCATCGCCGCCTTCGGCACGGGCGTCTGGTTCGAGCGGGCGATCGGCACTGCACCGGTTGCATCGACCGATTCGGCCGACCTCGAGGACGCCGTGAGCGAGGTCGCGGGCATCATCGAGCGCGAGGCGCTCGAACCGTCGAGCGAGGCGTCGATCACCGCCGGCGCGATCAGCGGGATGCTCGAGTCGCTCGAGGACTCGCACGCGGCGTACTTTGACGCGAAGCACTACGAGTACTTCAACGAGCAGGCCGACGGGACGTTCTACGGAATCGGCGTCACGATCGCCAACGAGGATGACGATCTGGTCATCCAGTCGGTGATCGAGGGAACGCCTGCCGAGGCGGCCGGCCTGCTCGCAGAAGACATCATCGTCGAGATCGATGGAGAGACGCGCAAGCGCTGGGACACGGACGAAGCCGTGCTCCGCATTCGCGGCGAGGCTGGGACGCAAGTCACCCTCGGCATCCGCCGCAACGGCAGCGAGACGCTGCGTGACTTCACGATCACGCGGGCCAAGATCGAGGTGCCCAACATCGAGTCCGAACTGCTCGAGGACAACGTGGGCTACATCCGCCTCTACAGCTTCACCGAGCTTGCGGACGAAGACCTGCGCGACGCGATCGCCACGCTGGCCGATCAGGGCGCCGAAGGCTACGTTCTGGACCTGCGTGACAACCCGGGCGGGCTTCTCACCTCCTCGGTCGATGTCGCGTCGCTGTTCATCGAAGACGGCGTCATCGTGCGGGTTGAAGATCGCGAGGGCACCATTGAAGAGCATCGGGCCAGCGGGAGCGTCGCCACCAACGCGCCGCTCGTGGTGCTCGTCAACGGCAACTCGGCCTCGGCGAGCGAGATCGTCGGCGGGGCGCTGCAGGACTACGGCCGTGCGAAGCTCGTCGGCGAGCAGAGCTTCGGCAAAGGCAGCGTCCAGCAGATCGAGGAACTGTCATTTGGCGGTGCGATCAAGCTCACCATCGCTCACTACGTCACCCCGAAGAGCCGGGTGATCGACAAGATCGGTCTCACGCCCGACGTTGAGGTCGAGATGGAGCCCGAGCTGCAGGCCGACAAGGCCACCGACACGCAGCTCCAGCGGGCCGTGAAGGAGCTCCAGAAGCAGCTCTACGGGCGCCACTCGACCGCCACGCACAACCGTCTGTCACCTCGACGCACCGCTTGTCGGGACATTGGCTTCGTCCGCGCGAAAACGCATGTGCGCGAGCTACAGTTCTGTCAAGTCCACAGTGAGTTGCGTCTTGCGGGGGGCGCAAGGGAGAGGGGGGGCTATGCGCAAGCGTGCATTAGCTCTGCTGGTTGCTGGTGTGCTGATCCTCGGGTTGGTTCCCATGAGCGCAGCGGCAGGGCCGACCTACACGGTCGGGGAGGAGTTCGTTGTCGCATCGGCCTACGAAGGCCAGATCCTACCGGACATCGACTACCCCTGGATCGTCTGGAAAGACGGGCGAGTGTGCCCGTGCACCATCTACGCGTACAACTTCGCGACCGGCGAGACGCGCCAGATCAGCGATCCCACCGAGCTCGAAGACGCCACCAACCCGAGCGTTTCGGGTGACTGGGTCGTCTGGCATCAGGATAAGGATTCCGCTTCCTCCATCTGGGCTTACAACCTCGTCACCGAGGAGCGGTTCAAGATCGCTGACGGCGAGGCCGACGGCGACTGCTACGGCAACCCGGCCATCGACGGCACCACGGTCGTCTTCCGCTTTGATCTCGATGGCGGCATCTACTCCGTCGACCTGGCAGATGCCGATCCTGAGGCCGGGATGTGGCTGGTGAGCGAGGATGATGACACCGACCGCTATGGCCCTGAGGTAGGCGACGGGTGGGCGGTGTGCAAGGTCGATTGGACCGACACCGGGGGGTGGACCGCCGACATCGAGGCCTACGACCTGAGCGATCCCGCGGCGGCCCCGATCGTCATCCCGGGACACTACACCTCGAGCACCGACTGGATCGTATACGACGGACCGTCGGTCGATGATGGCATGATGGTCTACCAGAAGTCCGGTTGGTGGAACTACACGGGTGACGCCGCCCTGGAGCGCGGTTACGCGATCATGCTCTACGACATCGAGACCGACACCGAGGTCCAGATCTCGTCGGTGGCCGCGAACAGCTTCAATCGTCAGCACCCGGTCATCAACGATGGGCTCGTGAGCTGGCACGACAGCCGATCGGGCAGGATGGAGGTCTACATCTACGACCTCGCGACCAGTACCGAGACCTGCCTTGTTGACTCGGACGCCGATGCCTACGCAGGCCGCACGACCACGGCCGACGGTATCGTCGCCTGGCACGATCATCGCGCGGGCGATGCCGACGACTCCCAATCCGATATCTACGCGGAGTTCGTGTACTCAGTACCTCCCGTTGCCGCAGGCGATGCTTACGGCACCGTGACCGGGAATCCGCTGAGCGTGGCCGCGCCTGGTGTGCTCGCCAACGACTCCGATCCCGAGGACGATCCGCTCACGGCAGAGCTCGTGTCCGGGGTCGCGAATGGTGTGCTGGCCCTCAGCGCTGATGGCTCCTTCACCTATTCGCCGAACGTGGGCTTCGTGGGTACCGACTCGTTCACCTACGCGGCGAACGATGGCACGTGCGGAAGTGCACGAGTGACGGTCACCATCGTGGTGATTGCGGCAGGTGACTACGCACAGGGCAGCGTCGTCTACCGCTTCTACAACCCGTCGACCGGTGCGCACTTCTTCACCTCTTCGGTCGAGGAGCGCAACAGCGTGCTCGCGCTGTATCCGGGCGTCTGGTACTACGAGGGTGTGGCCTTCCTCTCCACCCCTGCGGCCGGCACGGTGCCACTGCACCGGTTCTACAACCCGACCACCCGTGCGCACTTCTACACGGCATCCGACGGTGAGAAGGCCCACGTGCTCGCGACCTGGCCGACGCTGTTCGCCTACGAGGGGACCACGTTCAACGTCGCCACCTCGCCGGGTACCGGCAAGGTGGCCGTTTACCGCTTCTACAACGTACAGAGCAAGAGCCACTTCTACACCACATCAGTGTGGGAGAGGGACCATATCGTCGCGACGTGGCCGAAGATCTTCACCTACGAGGGGATCGGCTACTACGTAGTCACGCCGTAGAGCCAACCGATCCTGTCATGCACGAAGCGCGGGGCGCCTCATCCGAGGCGCCCCGTTCGCGTAACGGCAACACGAGCAGCGGTTTCTCCGCGCGCTCGTCTGATGAGCACGGCCGTTGGCGTCGCCGTCCATCGCTACCAGGTGCCGTTCGTCGAGACGTGCTCGGCGATTCGCGCACGACGCTTGGCCGAGGCGTACATTTGCGACAAGTCCACAGTGAGTTGCGTCTTGCGGGGGGACGCGGAGAGGGAGGGTCCATGCGCAAGGCTACGCTCGTACTACTGCTTGCTGCCGTGCTGGTCATCGGCGTCGTGCCGATCAGCTCGGGAGCGGCGCCGGTCTATACGGCCGGAGAGGACTTCATGGTCGCCGGCGGCTTCGAAGGCCAAACGTCGCCGGACATCGACTACCCCTGGATCGTGTATCACGATGGCGTAACCTGCCCCGCCCAGATCAGCGTATACAACTTCGCGACGGGCGAGTACGTGCACATCGTGCCCTGGGACAGCTCGATTTATGGCTTCAACAACCCGAGCATATCGGGTGATCGGCTCGTGTTCGGGACTGACACCGAGGACAGTTACGGTTCGATCTACTTTGTCGATCTCACGGACCCTGCGACTATCGCCGCTCCGATCAAGATCGCTGACGGCAGCGATACCGTGGGCTGCTACGGCAATCCTGCGATCGATGGCGACATCGTGGTGTTCCGCAACGATGCAGACACCGGTGGTGACGGAGGCATCTACGCCATCGACGTCACGGATCTGGCTGCCGGCATGTGGCTCGTGAGCGAGGACGACGGCCTTGAGCGTTTCGGCCCGGAGATCGGTGATGGCTGGGTCGTGTGCAGGGTCTACCAGACCGATCCGATCAACACGGGCAACTGGGGATACGGCATCGAGGCGTACGACCTCTCCGCTCCGGCCGATCCGCCCGTCACCGTGCCGTACTCCTACGACGACGGCGACGAGAACCTGAGCTATGACGGGCCGTCGACCGACGCTGGGATGATGGTGTATCAGGCGTACGGCTACTGGGACTACGACGAGGACGGTCTCGGCGAGCGTGGCTGGGCCATCATGCTGTATGACCTGGAGGACGACTCCGAGACCCAGATCTCGGGTTCAGCGGCGAGCGCCTACAACCGTCAGCACCCTGTCATCAATGACGGACTGGTGAGCTGGCATGACCTCCGCGCAGGCAACTGGGAGGTCTATGTCTACGACCTCGCGACGGAGACGGAGACCTGCTTGGTCGAGACTGTCGACGATCTGTACGCCGGCCGCACGACGACAGGCGACGGTATCGTCGCCTGGCACGATCACCGCGACGGTGACGGCGACGACGCCACTGCCGACCTGTATGCCATGTTCCTCGAGGCCATCCCGCCGACGGCCGGAGACGACGCGTATGTCGCCCAGCAGAACATGCCGCTTGCGGTTCCCGCTTCGGCAGGTCTGCTCCTGAACGACACCGATCCCGAGGACGCGCCGCTCACCGCGGCGAACTACACCGATCCGGTTCACGGCATGGTGACAGTGAACGCGGACGGTTCGTTCTTGTACGCGCCAGATGGCGGGTTCTACGGGACCGACACGTTCTACTACAAGTCGGACAACGGCACGTACTTCGATGCCGGGCTCGTGACCATCACCGTGCAGCAGAGCACGGAGATCAGCGAGGGCACCGCAGCGGTCTACCGCTTCTACAACCCGGTCTCCGGCAGCCATTTCTACACGCCTTCGATCGACGAGCGCAACTACGTGCTCAGCAAGTACCTCGGCGTGTGGTACTACGAGGGCTTCGCATTCACGGCGCTGCCTGCCGCCGGCACCGCAGGAATCCACCGCTTCTACAACGCCAGGAGCGGCGCCCACTTCTACACCCCATACGATGACGAGCAGGCGGCCGTGCTCGCCAAGTGGCCGACGATCTTCAGCTACGAAGGCCGGTCGTTCCCGGTCTCGACCACGCCGGGTGCGGGCAAGATCGCGATCTACCGGTTCTACAACACCAAGACCGGGGCCCACTTCTACACCGCGTCTGCGGCCGAAGCGGACCAGGTGATCGCCAAGTATCCGGGGCTCTTCAACTTCGAGGGCGTCGGGTTCTACGCGGTCTCGTCGCTCTAGCTGTTCGCTGAAGCGACCGAACGAAGCGCGGGGCGCCTCATCCGAGGCGCCCCGTGTGCGTGGCCGCAGCAGGAGCGCGCGACCACTCCGTGCGCTCATCTGGGGAGCAATGCCGTTGCCGCTGCCGTCCATCGCTACCAGGCGCCATTCGTCAAGACATGCTCGGCGATTCGCGCACGATGCTTGGCCGAGGCGTACATTTGCGACAAGTCCATACGCATGAGGCGCGTCTTGGGGGGATGCGCCGAAAGGGGGAGGTCAATGCGCAAGCGCACGTTCGCACTGGCACTGACGATCGTCATGTTGGTCGGCATCGTGCCCGCCATCGCAGCTCCATCGGCGTCGTACACTCTGGGAGTCGGGTTCCCGGTCTCGCTCGACGAGGACGAGCAGATCCAGCCCGACATCGACTGGCCGTGGATCGTGTACCGCAACGACTGCTACGCGGGCCAGGACGTTTTCGCGTACAACCTCGTGACTGACTCGCCGGTACAGATCACGTCTGGTGCCGATGCCGAGAACCCAAGCATCTCGGGTGACTGGGTCGTCTTCTCGGACAACGGCACCACGTCCTACTGCGGTGTCTTCGCCTACAACCTCGCCACCGAGGAGATGCGAACGATCATCGACGGTGACGACTACTCGGCCGGCTTCGGCAATCCCGCCATCGAGGGCGAGATCATCGTCTTCAACGACTGGACCGATGAAGGCGACATCATCGGCTACGACCTGGGTACCGACGAGACTTTCCCCGTTTCGGATATCGCGGGGGATGACGATCTTCAGCAGCGTGAGCCTGAGATCAGCGGCGACTGGGTCGTGTACCGCGAGACCGGCACGGACGGGTACAACGACGTCGCGGCAACGAACCTCGCGACGGGCGAGAAGCTGACGGTCGCCGACGGCTACTACGTCGATGACGATGACTACCGCTACTGCACCGACCCATCGGTATGGCGCGGTCTCGTGGCATACGAGGCGTACGGCGACTTCGATGACGACGTCGACTACGATTACGCCATCATGCTGTACGATCTGGGCGCCGGGGTGGAGAGCATGATCTCCACCGTGTCCGACGACAGCGGCCGCTACCATCCGTCGATCAGCGACGGTCTCGTGACGTGGCATGACCGCCGTGTCGGCCAGTACGAGGTCTACGGCTACGATATCGCCACGGGTGTGGAGACGTGCATCGTCCCGGCAGTGTGGGACGAGGGCACGAGCACCTGGACCGTGTACGCGGGTCGCACGACTACGGCCGACGGCGTTGTGGCCTGGCACGATCATCGTGATGAGGGCACCGGCACATCGGACTCGCAGGACCTGTACGCGCTCGTGCTCTCCGAGCCTCCGGTCGCAGCAGATGACGCCTACACCGCCAAGCAGAACACGCCGCTTTCGGTGTCTGCCGCCGCAGGCCTGCTCGCGAACGACAGCGATCCCGATGACGACGCACTGATGTCATACCTCGTGGACGCTCCCGCCAACGGAAGCATCGAACTCAACGCGGACGGTTCGTTCCTGTACGCGCCGAACACCGGCTTCGTCGGGACCGATACGTTCACGTACGAGTGCTGGGGCCAGTACTCCTCCGATGTCGCTGAGGTCTCGATCACCGTCGAGCAGAGCACGGCATACGCTGAGGGCACCGCAGCGGTCTACCGCTTCTACAACCCGGTCTCCGGCAGCCACTTCTACACGCCTTCGATCGACGAGCGCAACTACGTGCTCAGCAAGTACCTCGGCGTGTGGTACTACGAGGGCTTCGCCTTCACGGCGCTGCCTGCCGCCGGCACCGCAGGGATCCACCGCTTCTACAACGCCAGGAGCGGCGCCCACTTCTACACCCCATACGATGACGAGCAGGCGGCCGTGCTCGCCAAGTGGCCGACGATCTTCAGCTACGAAGGCCGGTCGTTCCCGGTCTCGACCACGCCGGGTGCGGGCAAGATCGCGATCTACCGGTTCTACAACACCAAGACCGGGGCCCACTTCTACACCGCGTCTGCGGCCGAAGCGGACCAGGTGATCGCCAAGTATCCGGGGCTCTTCAACTTCGAGGGCGTCGGGTTCTACGCGGTCTCGTCGCTCTAGCTGTTCGCTGAAGCGACCGAACGAAGCGCGGGGCGCCTCATCCGAGGCGCCCCGCTGTCGTGTGCCTACCACTCGACATAGGATTGTATCGTGAATCACGTGGACTACCGTGGAAGGTCGACCGCCAACGGGTACAACCCCCAACGAGGACATTCGGGGTGCGCGTCTGCGGGGGCGGCGCGCGGAGAGGGGGAGGTATGCGGAAGCGTGCGTTTGCTCTGATAGTGGCAACGGCCCTGGTGATCGGGCTGGTGCCGATCGGGGCCGCTCCGGCCATGGCGTACACCGTGGACGAGGCGTTCCCGGTCTCGCTCGCCATCCACGGCCAGGTGCAGCCGGACATCGACTACCCGTGGATCGTCTGGAAGGACGGGCGCAACTGCGAGAACGACGAGCAGGGCGACATCTATGCCTACAACTTCGCCACCGGCGAGGAGACGCAGGTCACGACGATGTCGGATCCCGAGTCCAACCCGAGTGTTTCGGGGGACTGGGTGGTCTACTCCCACCGCGACTACAGCGACACCGACTACTGCAGCGTGTACGCGCAGAACCTGATGACCGGTGAGTTGAAGCTCGTCGCAGACGGGATCACCGACGAGGCGGACTACGGCAATCCCGCCATCGACGGGACCACGATCGTCTACAAGAACTCCGGCGGCGACTACGAAATCTGCCTCTACGACATGGCCACCGGCATCACGACGCTGCTCACGGATGACACCGACGAGGTCTCCGCGTACGCCCCCGAGATCGGCGGCGGCTGGGTCGTGTGCTACGACTACTACTATGACGGCTCGCACTGGCTAAGTCGATCGTCGCCTACGAGCTCGCGACCGGCACGACGACCGACGATCATGCCAGGCTACTACACGAGCGGTGCCGACTACCGCGAGTACTACGACCCCTCCGTTGATGGCGGCTACGTGGTCTGCATTGCGAACGGCCGCTGGACGGGTGACAGCGACACCGACTACGGCATCTTCCTCTACGACCTTGCCGAGATGGAGACGCCCGGCTACGAGGCCGAGCAGATCTCCGGTGAAGAGGGCTACGGTCGTCAGCGGCAAGCCCGCGATCGGCGACGGGATCGTGACGTGGCACGACGACCGGACGAACGACGGCTACAACTGGTACTACGACGTCTACATGTACGACATCGCAACCGACACCGAGTCCTGCCTCCTTCAGGCCACGGACCTCGGAACCACCAGCGCGATGTACGGCGGTCGGACGGCCGTGGGTGACGGCATCGTCGCGTGGCACGACCATCGCGACGAGGGAATCAACACCGACGCCTTGGAGTACGACGACCTGTATGCCGTCTTCCTCGAGGCCATCCCGCCGACGGCCGGAGACGACGCGTATGTCGCCACGCAGAACATGCCGCTTGCGGTTCCCGCTTCGGCAGGTCTGCTCCTGAACGACACCGATCCCGAGGACGCGCCGCTCACCGCGGCGAACTACACCGATCCGGTTCACGGCATGGTGACAGTGAACGCGGACGGTTCGTTCCTGTACGCGCCGGACGACGGATACTACGGGACCGACACGTTCTACTACAAGTCGGACAACGGCACGTACTTCGATGCCGGGCTCGTGACCATCACCGTGCAGCAGAGCACGGAGATCAGCGAGGGCACCGCAGCGGTCTACCGCTTCTACAACCCGGTCTCCGGCAGCCACTTCTACACGCCTTCGATCGACGAGCGCAACTACGTGCTCAGCAAGTACATCGGCGTGTGGTACTACGAGGGCTTCGCCTTCACGGCGCTGCCTGCCGCCGGCACCGCAGGGATCCACCGCTTCTACAACGCCAGGAGCGGCGCCCACTTCTACACCCCATACGATGACGAGCAGGCGGCCGTGCTCGCCAAGTGGCCGACGATCTTCAGCTACGAAGGCCGGTCGTTCCCGGTCTCGACCACGCCGGGTGCGGGCAAGATCGCGATCTACCGGTTCTACAACACCAAGACCGGGGCCCACTTCTACACCGCGTCTGCGGCCGAAGCGGACCAGGTGATCGCCAAGTATCCGGGGCTCTTCAACTTCGAGGGCGTCGGGTTCTACGCGGTCTCGTCGCTCTAGCTGTTCGCTGAAGCGACCGAACGAAGCGCGGGGCGCCTCATCCGAGGCGCCCCGCTGTCGTGTGCCTACCACTCGACATAGGATTGTATCGTGAATCACGTGGACTACCGTGGAAGGTCGACCGCCAACGGGTACAACCCCCAACGAGGACATTCGGGGTGCGCGTCTGCGGGGGCGGCGCGCGGAGAGGGGGAGGTATGCGGAAGCGTGCGTTTGCTCTGATAGTGGCAACGGCCCTGGTGATCGGGCTGGTGCCGATCGGGGCCGCTCCGGCCATGGCGTACACCGTGGACGAGGCGTTCCCGGTCTCGCTCGCCGCGGAGGGTCAGGTGCAGCCGGACATCGACTACCCGTGGATCGTTTGGAAGGACGCACGGAACTGCAACAGCACCGAGAACACCGACATCTACGCCTACAACTTCGCCACCGGCGAGGAGATGCAGGTCACGACGATGTCGGATCCCGAGTCGAACCCAAGCGTTTCGGGGGACTGGGTGGTCTACTCCCACAGTGACTACAGCGACACCGATTACTGCAGCGTGTACGCCAGAACCTGGTGACCGGTGAGTTGAGGCTCGTCGCAGACGGGATCACCGACACGACCTACTACGGCAACCCGGCGATCGACGGGAACCTGGTCGTCTACAAGTCCGACGACGGCTACAACGACATCTTCCTCTACGACATGGACACCGGCATCGACGGAGACTGCTAACGGATGACACGGACGAGATCTACGCAGAACGCCCCCGAGATCGGCGACGGCTGGATCGTGTGGCACAACTACTACTACGACGGCTCGTCCTGGCTGTACTCGATTTGGGTCTACGAAATCGCGACTGACACGACGACCATGATCATGCAGGGCTACTACACCAGCAGCACCGACAACGTCGCGTACTGGGACCCATCAGTCGACAGCGGCTACGTTGCTTGTGTTGGGAACGGTCGCTGGACCGGTGACGGCAACGAGGACTACGGCATCTTCCTCTACGACCTCGCCGAGATGGCTACCCCGGGCTACGAGGCCGTGCAGATCTCCGGTGGGGAAGGCTGGGGTCGCAAGAACAAGCCGTCGATCGACGATGGGATCGTGACGTGGCACGACGACCGCACCAACGACGGCTACAACTGGTACTGGGACGTCTACATGTACGACATCGCAACCGACACTGAGACCTGCCTCCTTCAGGCCACGGACCTCGGAACCACCAGCGCCATATACGGCGGTCGGACGGCCGTGGGTGACGGCATCGTGGCATGGCAGGACCACCGCGACGAGGGCGTGAACGTCGACGGTACGGACGAGAGCGACCTCTATGCCGTCTTCCTCGAGGCCATCCCGCCGACGGCCGGAGACGACGCGTATGTCGCCACGCAGAACATGCCGCTTGCGGTTCCCGCTTCGGCAGGTCTGCTCTTGAACGACACCGATCCCGAGGACGCGCCGCTCACCGCGGCGAACTACACCGATCCGGTTCACGGCATGGTGACAGTGAACGCGGACGGTTCGTTCCTGTACGCGCCGGACGACGGATACTACGGGACCGACACGTTCTACTACAAGTCGGACAACGGCACGTACTTCGATGCCGGGCTCGTGACCATCACCGTGCAGCAGAGCACGGAGATCAGCGAGGGCACCGCAGCGGTCTACCGCTTCTACAACCCGGTCTCCGGCAGCCACTTCTACACGCCTTCGATCGACGAGCGCAACTACGTGCTCAGCAAGTACATCGGCGTGTGGTACTACGAGGGCTTCGCATTCACGGCGCTGCCTGCCGCCGGCACCGCAGGGATCCACCGCTTCTACAACGCCAGGAGCGGCGCCCACTTCTACACGCCATACGATGACGAGCAGGCGGCCGTGCTCGCCAAGTGGCCGACGATCTTCAGCTACGAAGGCCGGTCGTTCCCGGTCTCGACCACGCCGGGTGCGGGCAAGATCGCGATCTACCGGTTCTACAACACCAAGACCGGGGCCCACTTCTACACCGCGTCTGCGGCCGAAGCGGACCAGGTGATCGCCAAGTATCCGGGGCTCTTCAACTTCGAGGGCGTCGGGTTCTACGCGGTCTCGTCGCTCTAGCTGTTCGCTGAAGCGACCGAACGAAGCGCGGGGCGCCTCATCCGAGGCGCCCCGCGTGCGTGTGCATGTCGGCGAGCGCGTTCGCTACTCGTCTTCGTCCTCATCGTCGAGGGAGACGAACGACGCGCCTTCGAAGACGCTCTCGTCCATGAGGCGGATGACCTGGCGCTGACCCGAGCGCAGCTCTGGCTCGTCCAGCGGCACGATCTCCAGCAGCGCGCAGTCGGAAAAGAGCTCGAAGCGCGCCTGCCCGTCGGTTGTGTGGAAGTTGAGGTAGGTGAAGCTCGATACGTTGAGGAAGGCGCAGTTGTTCACGATCGTGCTGGCCGACACGTCATCGAGCATGATACGCACGAGCGTGGCCTTGCCCGCGTCGATCTCCTCGCCGTCCACCATGTAGCGGTAGGTGAACGTCTCAACGGTCTCGAGCGCCCGCACCATGTCCCGTGGATTGGTGAGGGTGCCATCGCTGACAAGCAGCGGGGTGAGTGGGCGGGGGGACTCCATCACGACTCCTGCCGGTGTGGCTTGCGGTAAGGTTGCACCATACTTGGATTCTACCCCACGCACAACCGGGGGCAGGACCCGTCCGCCGAGCGGTCGGGGGTGTTCGGGGAGCGGAGGACGGACGGCACGGCCGCTGGGCGGTCGTGCGGGAGCGGAGGTCACGTGCGGCCGGACAAGCTCGTCATCAAGGTCATGCGCAGTGCGCACGCGCCGCTCACTGTCGAGGAGATCGCCGGCCGAATCGAGCTGGACGGCGGCGGCAGCTTCGACGTCACACGAGTGGCGCACACCCTCCATCAGCTCGAGCGCTCCGGCACGGTAGCGGCGCTCGGCTCGGGGAAGTACCTCGCACTCCGGGAGCGGAACCTGGTTGCGGGCAGGCTCTCGATGAACCGCCGCGGTTTCGGCTTCGTGTCGACACCGCTCGGCGACATCTACATCGGCAAGCGGGAGACCGACGGCGCGATGCACGGCGACACCGTCGCGGTGCGCCTGGAGGCGCGCAAGACGCGCGAGGGGCGGGCGGGAACGGTGGCGCAGGTGCTCGAGCGCGCGGTGACCGAGGTCGTCGGCCGCTTCGAGCGGCACGGCAAGCTCGGCATTGTGGTGCCCACCGACCCGCGCATCAAAGGTGACCTGTTCGTGGACCTCGCCACCTCCCCGGTGGAGGCCAAGCCCGGCGAGATCGTGGTGGCCGCCATCACCCGCTATGCCGATCGCCGCGACGCGATGCAGGGCCGGCTCATCCAGGTGCTCGGCGCCGTCGACGCCCCCGGCGTCGACGTGGAGATCATCATTCACGAGCACGGGCTTGCCACCGAATTCCCTCCGGAGGTGACCGAGGCCGCCGAAGCGCTTTCGCAAGACGTGGAGGGCGAGATCGCCCGCGGGCGCGAGGACAAGCGCGAGCTGTTCACGATCACGATCGATCCGGTCGACGCGCGCGACTTCGACGACGCCATCTCCATCGAGAGGGAGGGCGGCGGCTTCCGCCTGTGGGTGCACATCGCCGACGTGAGCCACTACGTCTCCTGGGACACGGTGGTGGACGTGGAGGCGCGCCACCGCGCCACGAGCGTCTACCTGGTGGACCGCGTGCTGCCGATGCTGCCCGAGCATCTCTCGAACGTGATCTGCTCGCTTAACCCGCACGAGGACCGGCTGACTTTCACCGCCGAGATGCTGCTCGACGCAACCGGCCTGGTGGAGCAGTACCGGCTCTACCCCTCGGTCATCCGGAGCGATCGGCGTCTCAACTACGACGAGGTGCAAGGCTGGCTCGAGGGCGGCGGATTCCCCGACGAGCAGATCGAGCGGCTGCTCCGCGACTTCCAGAAGGTGGCTGGCGAGATCCACAAGCGGCGCGTGGTGCGCGGCGGTCTCGACTTCGACACCGTGGAGGCCAAGGTCAAGCTCGACGACGCCGGCAAGCCGCTCGAGGTCGTGTTGCGGTCGCGCACCGACGCCACAAACATGATCGAAGAGGCGATGATTCTCGCGAACGAATGCGTGGCGCGCCACATGACCGCCGCCAAGGCGCCGATGGTCTACCGCATCCACGAGGACCCGGACGCCGATGCGCTCGCGCAGGTGGCGGTGGTCCTGAAGGAGTTCGGCTATCCGATCCAGGACATGCACGGTGCACAGCCCAAGACGTTCCAGAAGATCGTGGCCTTCGCGCACGGCAAGCCCGAGGAGCGATTGATCAACTCGCTCCTGCTCCGCGCGCTTGAGCGCGCGCGGTACGTGGACTACCTCGGCCCGCACTTCGGCCTGGCGAGCGACGCGTACACGCACTTCACGAGTCCCATCCGCCGCTACCCCGACCTCATCGTGCACCGGCTGCTGCGCGCGCAACTCGCCAAGTCGCTCGACAAGCCGCCCACGGCGAACATGGTGCCCGAGCTCGCATGGCTCGCCGAGCATTCATCGGCGATGGAGCGCGAGGCCGAGGCCGCCGAAGACGACAGCCAGAAGGTGAAGCTCGTGGCACTCATGGCCGAGCACCTCGGCGAGGTGTTCGACGGCATCATCACGGGGGTGATGGGCTTCGGTCTGTTCGTGCAACTCGAGAACACCGCCGAGGGCCTGGTGCACGTGGATGCCATGACCGACGACTACTACCGGCTCGACGCGGAGCGTTTCATGCTCTGGGGCGAGAACAAGGGCACCACCTACCGCCTCGGCCAGCAGCTGAAGGTGCGAATCCTCGACGCGAACATCTCCGAGCGGCGCCTGGACTTCGAGTTGGCCTGACTCGGGTCGTGCCTGGTGTGCCGGCGCTACCGGCGCTACACTTACTGTTCTCACTGCACGTTCACTAGGGAGGCCGTTTCATGCGTCCTGAGTCATTCGAGTTCTTCAAGACGCTGATCGAGGCGCCGTCGCCTTCGGGCTACGAGCAGCCGGCAGCGAAGGTCCTGCGGGAGTACATGGCCCCGATCGCCGATGAGGTCACAACCGATGTCATGGGCTCGGTCCATGCGCTGCTCAAGGGCAAGAAGAACGGCCCGAGCGTGATGCTCGCCGGTCACATCGACGAGATCGGCTTCATGGTCACCTACATCACCGACGACGGGTACTGCGCGTTCGCGCCCATCGGTGGTCACGACCCGCAGATCCTGCCCGGCATGCGTGTGGACGTGCACACGACGACCGGCGTGCTCCGCGGCGTGCTCGGCCGACTGCCGATCCACCTGCTCGAGGAAGAGGAGCGCAAGGCCGTGGTGAAGATGCACAAGATGTTCATCGACCTCGGCATGAGCGCGAAGGACGTCAAGAAGAAGGTGCGCATCGGCGATCCGGTCACCTACGGCGTGGGCCTTGAGACCTTCGGCGACGGCATGGCTGTCTCGCGTGCGTTCGACGACAAGATGGGCGCGTGGATCTGCGCCGAGGCGCTGCGTCTGGTGAAGGAGGCCGGCGGTGCTGCGGGCGACCTGGTCGCGGCCGGCACAGTCCAGGAAGAGATCGGCTTACGTGGCGGTACGGCTTCGGCATACAGTCAGGACCCGGTCGTCGGCATCGCGGTGGAGGTCACGCACGCCACTGACTATCTCGACGTGGACAAGCGCAAGTTCGGCGAGGTCGTCTGCGGCAAGGGGCCGGTCATCAGCCGTGGGGCCAACATCAACCCGAAGGTCTTCGAGCTGCTCGTGAAGGCCGCGGAGGCCGAGAAGATCCCGTACCAGGTGGAGGGCGCGCCTCGCGGCACCGGCACGGACGCCAACGCCATCCAGCTTTCGCGCGGCGGCAAGGCCGCGGCGCTCGTCAGCGTGGCGCTCCGCTACATGCATACGCCGACCGAGGTGCTCTGCCTCGAGGACGTGGAGAACACCGCCAAGCTGCTCGCGGCGTTCGTGCTTAGGCTGAAGCCGGGGACCGACTTCACGCCGTAGGGAAGTCATCACGCGAGCGTTCTGGGAGAGGCGGCCTGCGGGCCGCCTCTTTCTTCGTCCGCATGCTTGACAGATTCGGTTGAGCGGTACTATATACTCGATATGTAGATACTCGGTATATAGGCGACCGAAAGGGACACGCAGCGGTGAGCGTCCGGCACGGCATACTCGCGGTACTCGAGCGACGCTCGGCGCACGGCTACGAGCTGCGACGCGAGCTCGAGGACGAACTCGGCTCGCACTGGTCGCTCAACTACGGCCAGGTCTACACCACCCTCGAGCGCCTGGTGCGTGACGGACTCGTGGTGCAGTCCGGCACGGTCGCCGTCTCCGACGCCCCCGACCGCAAGCTCTACACGGTGACGCCGGCCGGTCGTGCCGAGCTCCGTCGCTGGTTCCTCACTCCGGTGGAGGGCTCCGAGGCGCGCCGTGACGAACTCTTCGCCAAGATCGTCCTCGCACTCACGAGCGAAGTCGACGTCTCACAGATCATCCACGCGCAGCGCAAGAACGAACTCAGGCGTATCGCCGAGTTGACCTCGATCAAGGAGCACACAGACCCGGTGCTCGATCTGGCGGAGGTCCTGCAGCTCGACCTGTTCATCCTGCGAACCGAGGCGACGCTGCGCTGGCTCGAGATTGCGGAGTCGAAGATCGGGAAGGCCGCGGACAGCGCTCCGGGGTCGGTGGCGATCCGCGATGTCCGTCCCGTCGAGGCTCCACTCGAAGACGAGCTGAGTCGTGGCGATCGGGAAGACGCTCGGACTCGCAGTGGCGAAGGGGGCAGGTAGTGCCGGTCCTGAGAGACATCTTCCGTGCGAAGGGACGCTCGGTGTTGACGATCGCCGGCGTGGCCGTCGGTGTGTTCCTGATCGTGCTGATCGGGGCGATGGCCGAGAACTCGAACCGGCAGCTGGAGTCGATCGAGGACTTCCGTGCCGGTACCGTGACCGTGGCGGCGGAGGGCGCGTCGGTGAACGCGTTCAGCTACCAGACACACAGCTGGGTCCCGCGGATGCTTCCCCCCGATGCGCTGGAGGAACTCCGCGATGTGCCGGGGGTGCGCGGAGTCTTCCCGCGGGTCGCCCTCCAGCTCGACCCCCGCGCGTTCTGGCTGGGGGTTCCGACCACCATCGTAGGCGGCTGCTCGTCCGACTGGCTCGCGCAGCAGGCGACGTTGGCGGCCGGACGCTTCGCCGCCGAAGGGGAGCGCGGCGTCGCCGTC
Source organism: uncultured Actinomycetes bacterium (assembly GCA_963700295.1). Classification (GTDB taxonomy): domain Bacteria; phylum Actinomycetota; class Coriobacteriia; order Anaerosomatales; family Anaerosomataceae; genus UBA6100. Next base: position 193,254 of record CAVOWY010000008.1, read on the forward strand.
TTCGGAGCCGATGTCGCCACGCAGCTTGACGCCCGCGTGGGTGACTCGGTGCAGCTGCGGAGCGGGGACTTCACGGTCGTCGGCATACTCGATCGTGCCTCGGTCACGATGCTCGACCAGTCGGCGTTCGTAGCGCTCGATGATGCCCGAACACTGTTCGTGGAGTCGTTCGACGAGATCTATCGCGACCAACTGAGTGGCGAGCCGGTGGTGCTGAGCGCCGAGGTGGTCGCCGCCGACGGGGTCGACCCGGACGAACTCGCCAGCCGGATCGTGCGCGAGGTCGACGGCGTCATCGCACTCGGGCCCGAGGAACTCAAGAGTGAGTCGTCGGGAACTGCCGCCACCTATGACTCACTCGTGATGTCGATGGGCGTCATCGCGCTGTTCGCCGGATGTCTCTCGGTCATCAATACGATGATCATCTCGGCCACCGAGCGTACCCGCGAGGTTGGGGTCAAGCGTGCGTTGGGGGCCTCCACGGGCCGGATCATGCGCGACGTGCTGTGGGAGTCGGCGGTGATCGGCGTTCTCGGTGGCCTGCTCGGCGCCGCGACGGGCTCGCTCGGGGTGTGGGCCGCGGATGCCGCGCTTTCCGCCTCCACGGGCATGGGCATGTTCACGCTCACGCCAAGGCTCCTGCTCTTCGCGGTCGCGTTCGCCTGTGCGATCGGGGTCGTTGGTGGTCTGTATCCGGCACGCTATGCTGCGCGGCTCGATCCAATCGACGCGCTCGCGCACTCGTAAGGGGAGAGAGCGATGGTGAGTGCGATCAGGCGCCTCGCGCAGCGGAAGCTCCAAACCACGCTCACGGTGTTCGGCGTGGCGGTGGGAGCGGCGATCTTCGTGATGATGGGCGGCATGGGCGTCAACGCCGCGGGTGTGATGAACCAGCTCCTCGACTACCACGGGGACAAGGTGTATGTGCTGAACGCCGCGGGGGTGTCGAGCCTTGGTACGGGCAGTATCGAACACCCCCTCACCGCGGCGATGATCGATGAGCTCGAAGCGGTGGACGGCGTCGACATGGTGCTCTGCGCCGCAGCCGCAGGCTATGACGACGAGGAGGTCCTCCAGGGCATCCCATACATGATCTTTGGCGGGACGACCGGCTCCGGAGATAAGCGCGAGGGCTTCTGGGGCCGCTGGGAGATCGCCGAGGGACGCGCGTTCGAAGAGAGCGAGACCGGCGTGGCCGTGGCCGGTCAGGACATGCTCACGCGCCTTGACGCCGAGGTGGGGGACACCGTCACCGTGCGCGGCCACCAGATCGAGATCGTTGGATCGATGAAGCGTCTCGGCTGGCCGTCACTCGATCAGTGCCTGATGCTTCCCCTTCGCGATGCCCAGGCGATCACGTTGGAGTCACTGCCCCCGGCGCTCCGCACCCTCGATCCGGCCGACATGACCATGCAGGCAGTCGTCTACCCGGTGAGCGGGGTCGACCCCTCGGAGCTGAGGGACCGCATCGAAGCCGAGGTTGCCGGCGTCATGGTGATGGACATCGGCGACCTGATGGAGATGCTCGACGATATGGGCTGGATGGTGGTCGCCGAAGCGCTGCTCGTGAGCGCCTGCTTCCTCGCCTTGCTCGCCGGATCGATGCCGATCGTGAACACCATGATGGTATCCGTCGCCGATCAGACGCGTGAGATCGGTGTGAAGCGCGCCCTCGGGGCCTCAGCCGGCCGCATCATGCGTGACATCCTTGCAGAAGCGGCGCTCATCGGCGCACTCGGCGGTGTGCTCGGGGCCCTGTTGGCGGTAGCCGCGTCGCTGGTGATGAACGAGGCGGCACTCGCCGACGGTGGGGCCCCCGTCTTCACCGTGGCCTGGGAGATCGTTGGACTTGCCCTCGTCTTCTCGGTTGTAGTCGGTGTGCTCGGCGGTCTGTATCCCGCGTGGCGCGTGTCTCGGATGGATCCGGTCGACGCGCTCGCGCACGAATAGGAGGACACAATGCCAGCAGTGGTCGTTGACGATATCGAGAAGCTCTACTACCTCGGCAAGCACAATGTCGTACACGCGCTTCGCGGCACCGACCTGACGGTCGGGGAGGGCGAGTTCATCGCGATCATGGGCCCGTCGGGGTCGGGAAAGTCGACGCTGCTGAACGTCATCGGGTGTCTCTCGCAGGTCACCGCCGGGCATGTGTTCGTGGGAGGGCAGGATGTCACCAGGCTGAAGCCTTCGGCGCTCGATCGACTCCGCGCACGGGAGGTGGGGTTCATCTTCCAGAACTACAACCTGATCCCCACACGCACGGCGCTGCAGAATGTGATGCTGGCCGCCGAGTACGCGGGCATGTCGGCCAAGGAGCGCCGTGAGCGTTCGGTCGAGATGCTCGAGCGCGTGGGGCTGGGTGATCGTCTGGATCACTTCCCGAGCGAGCTGTCGGGAGGAGAGCAGCAGAGGGTCGCAATCGCGCGTGCGCTCGTGAAGGAGCCGCGGCTCCTGCTGGCCGATGAGCCCACGGGCAACCTGGATTCGGTCGCCGCGGAAGAGATCATGGACCTGCTGCGTACGCTGCGCGGTGACGGTCAGGCGATCGTGATGGTCACCCACGACTCGCGAATGGCCGCGTATGCCGACCGCATCGTGTTCCTGAAGGACGGTCGTGTTGTGGACGAGGAGCGCATCAGGCCGAACGCGTGCTAGCTTCACCCTCTCGCCGCGGCCACCGTGCGCACATACCCGCATGCTAGAATGCTCGGGCGTCCCTCACGGGGCGCCCGAGTCGCATTACCCCCGAGGAGTCACGCCCCGTGCCCCGCGAAGAGAAGAACATAGCCACCAACAAGAAGGCCTACCACGACTACTTCGTGGACGAGACCTTCGATGCGGGCATCGTGCTCACCGGCACGGAGGTCAAGTCACTCCGCGAGAACAAGACGAACCTGCGCGACAGCTTCGCCACGATCCGCAAGGGCGAGGTGTGGCTCCACGGCGTGCACATCTCGCCTTACAGCCACGGTAATCGCAGCAACGTGCGCGCCGACCGCGAGCGCAAGCTGCTGCTGCGCAAGGCAGAGATCCGCTACCTCATCGGCAAGACCAAGGAGCGGGGCTTCACGCTCGTCCCGCTCAAGGTCTATCTGTCATCCTCGAATCTGGTGAAGGTCGAGATCGGCCTTGCCCGCGGAAAGAAGCTCTACGACAAGCGCGACGCGATCGCCGAGCGCGATCAGAAGCGCGACGTCGAGCGTTCGCTCAAGGAGCGGACGAAGGGCGAGTAGGTGAGCCGTCCTAGCGTGCAGAAGGGCCGCCCCGAGGGGCGGCCCTTCTCGTGAGCTTCGAACGGAACTACCACTGCTCGGCGGAGTCGAGCACCCAGGTGTCGCCGTCGAGGGTGTAGTAGGCGATGTAGCCCGCCGAGTAGTCGGGATACGCCTCCCAGCGAGTCACCTCGATGTAGCCGCTCTCGCCGTCCACCTCAACCCAGTAGATGACGCCGCCCGGGAAGTCCTTGGCGGCCTGGCTGAGCAGGTCGGTCACGGACGAGTCGCTGATGCCGCTGAGAAGCGGCACAAGCTGCGAGTTGTCCCAGAAGTACTCGCGTCCGTTCGAGGCCGTTCCGTAGTCCATGTAGTCGTATTCCTCGTTCGCGGGGTCGTTCGTCCAGCCCGAATCGAACGCGTCCGTGTTCTCGATCTCCAGGTAGAACGCGATCTGCACGTCGGGATCGTCGGCGAGCGTCGCACGCGCGACCAGTGTGTCGGTTGTGTACTCGGCGCTCGGGAGGACCAGCGCCTCCTCCACGACGAGGTCGGGGTAGTGTGTGTCGACGGCTTCGTCGAGGACCTCCTGGTGGAACGACTCGAGCGGTCCGTAGCCGTTATCGGCGGTCGCCTCGGGCTGGAAGTTCTCCCAGCCCGTGTCCATCGTGGACGCCACTTCGTTGCTATCCGAGTCGAGGTCGAGCGTATCGGTCTCCCACTCATCGGTCGTTTCGAGGGTGTTGGTGACCTCCTCTTCGGCGGCGCGGTAGAGCAGGTAGCCTGCAACGCCGCTGCCCACGCAGCACAAGAGCAGCACGCCCACCACGATCCCGATGATGAGTCCGGTCTTCTTCTTCTTGGGCGGCTGCGGCTGCTGATACGGAGGCTGCGGCGTGGCTGGCTGGTACTGCTGCTGGTCGTACTGCGGCTGAGGTGCTGCCGGCGGGTACGGTGCCTGTGGAGCGCCAGCGGGGGGAACCTCCGGAGTGGGAGGCGGATAGGGCGTGCCGTCCATGGGGTGACTCCTCTCACGGGTACGCCGCGCGCCGCGGCCCTCAGCATGAGAGTACCCGTTCTGGCGCTCGTCGCGCAGCGGTGGCACGTATGGTGCTTCGGTGTCAGGGAGGTCCCGGAGCGGGTATACTGTCCGGGCGCAGCGTACCTTCACATACCTCACACCCGGGGGCGACTGGTTTCGACACGGGAGTTCTGAGGGGAGAAGCAGGCCGAGGTCGCCTTACCTCGCTAAACAGGGGCAAACGACGCTCAAACGTCGACAATAATTACGCTCTCGCTGCCTAAATAGCGCAGCGACGTCTCCCGGTGCGCGTCCCCGTCACCGGATCTGACGTCACTCAGGGGACTGCCGCATAAGACGTAGCCGGTATGCTTACGCGAAAGACCGAACCAGCTAGGGAAGGGCGCGCTCGTCACACCGTGTAGCCCCGACCGAAACCCAAGATGTGACTGAGCCTGGAGATGCTCCCCAGGGGGCTGTCGTGGACCGGAGTTCGATTCTCCGCGCCTCCACCACACACCTCACGCGCCTGTCCGCGAACGCATGCGGGCGGGCGCGTTCGCGTGCCCGCCCGCTACTCCTCACTCGGCCCCACACGGCCCCGCGACCGTTTCACCCGTGCCCGATGCCGCTTGGCTTCCACCTGCCGGGCCTTGACCGCACGCGATTTGCGCGTGGGCACACGCTTGGGTCTGTCGAGGACGGCGTTGTGTTCCTGGAGCTTGTGGCGCAGCCGCTCCAGGCATGTGCGCTTGTTGAGCAGCTGGCTGCGTTCGCGTCTGCACACCACCGTGATTCCGCTCGGCAGATGGCGAAGGCGCACGGCGCTGTCGGTGGTGTTAACACTCTGCCCGCCGGGACCGGTCGCGCGAAAGACCTGCACCTCGCACTGGGCAAGGAGATCGGCGTCTTCGGCGGGTATGTCGTAGCGGTTGTCCATCGGTGCGGCCATTCTACCGCGACCTATGTGGCATACTCTCGTTCATGCCCGAAGACACGCGATATGGCTTCCCGGCCCCTGCCTGGGAGGCCGCCAAAGAGCAGGCGAACGCGTTCATCCAGCAGCGCGCACGCAATCGGCGCACGCTCACCTACGCCGAACTGTGTCGCGAGGTCACCGCGATCACCCTCAAGCCGCGCTCGTGGGCGATCATGGGCTTCCTGAACGAGATTTGCACGGAGGCCGACGCGAAGTACGGCATCATGCTCGCGACGCTTGTGGTGCGCGCCGACAGCGGACTTCCCGGCGACGGCTACTTCCGCCATGCGGAGCGCCTCGGCCGTGACGTGTCCGATCCCGCGGCGTACTGGCAGAGCGAGGCCGAGCGTGTCTGGGCGGTCTTCGCGAACGAAAGGTAGAGCATGCCCGAGTTTCTCTCCGGCCTTCCCGAGTGGCTGAAGTATATCGTCGTTACGTGGATCCCATGGATCGAGCTTCGCGGCGCCATTCCCCTCGCTATCCAGCAGGGGGAACGGCTCTACCTGCCGCTGATCTTGCTTGCGAACCTCGCCATCTACTGGCCGGGCTACTACTTCCTGGAGTTCATGTACGAGCGCTTTCCCGAGGGGGGTTGGGTCCATCGCAAGCTTGAGGGCATTCGTGTGAAGGCTCATCCGCTCGTTGAGAAGTACGGCTTCCTCGGCCTGGCCGTCTTCGTGGCCATCCCGCTGCCAGGCACCGGCGCGTACTCGGGCACCGCAGCCGCATGGCTGCTGAACATGGATCGCAAGAAGGGGTTCATCGCCGTTTCCCTCGGCGTCATCGGCGCATTCCTGCTCGTCTGGGGCGCATCCGAACTCGTGGCCGCCGGCATCGACCTCTTCTAGCTGATGGAGCGCCTGTCTCTCAAGGGAACGCCCTTCCCGTTCGGTCTCAGCTTCGTGCCGACAGGGGCGCTCGTCCCGGTGGCGCGCAACACGTCCGACTCTGCCGTCGCACTGGTGGAGGCATGCATCTCGCTCGACGCTTCGTTCGCGTTCGTCCCCGCAGACGCCCCCTGGGCCGATGCCGCGATGGAGGCGCTCGCCGAGGCTGAATTGGCGCCCCTGTGGGCGATGAGCGGCCCGCTGTGGCAGGTGATCGAGTCGCGCGGTGCGCTGGACGGCCTACGCGCCACACTCACGCACCCCGAGGAGATCGGCGGGGACTTGGATGCCGGGCTCGACGCGCTCGTGCGGGAAGCCGCGCGGGGCGTGCGTCTGGGCGCGCGAGCGATCGTGCTCGCCGAGGACCTTGCGGGTACGAGCGGGCCGCTTGTGGCGCCCGACTTCGCGATTGCCGAGCTGCTTCCGCGCTACGAGCGGATCGTGCGCACGGCGCACGCGCTGGGCGTTCCGGCGATCTTCCACTCGGACGGCGACATCCGACCGCTTCTCCCGGCGATCGGGCGTGCCGGCTTTGTTGCGGTGCACGCGGGCGGGGGACTCGGACTCGACGGCTTCGAACGGCTCTTCTGGGCGGCTCGCGAGGAGGGGATCGCGATGGTCGGGGGCCTGCTCACCTCCGAGCTTGGGAACGCGGCGCGCGCCGAGGCGCTCGGTAGCTCGATCGGCATCCTCGCCCGGGCAGGTGGTCTGCTCGTAGCTGACGACGGTGGCATCACCACCGCCGAAGAGGTCGCGAACCTGCTGACCGCGCTCGCGGCTGCTCGCGATACGTAGCGCGGGTGGCGTAGCGCGACGCGAGAGAGGGCGCCGGTCATCCGGCGCCCTCTTGTCATGCAGTGCTGAGCCGATCGTCTACGCCTCGGCAGGTGCCTCGGCAGGTGTCTCGGCTTTCTTCGTGTTGCCCGGCAGCGGCATGGACGCCACAACCAGGTCGATCACCTGCCAGATCTCCATGCCGAGCTCGTGGACCTCGTTGAGCTCCTCGATCTGCAGGCGGCAGTTCTCGCACGGGCAGGCGAGGATGTTCGCACCGCTCGCCTTGAGCTGCTCGACTTTCTTGATGCCCGACTTGAGCCGGACGTCCTTGAACTCCTCCATCGCCACGATGCCGCCGCCACCGCCGCAGCACCACTGCTCGGCGCGGTTGGGAATCAGGTCGACGAAGTTGTCCGTGACGGCCTTGACGATGTCACGTGGCTCCTCGAACTTGCCGCCGTTGCGGCCGAGCTGGCACGGGTCGTGGTACGTGACCTTGCCATCGATGAGACCCTTGTCCACGGTGATGCGGCCAGACTTGATGTACTGGTCCACCTTCTCGAGGATGTGGGTCACCTTGAAGGGCATCGGTTCTTTGCTCCACGCCTCATAGAAGAACTCGGCAACGCGGTAGGCGTGCCCGCACTCGGGGACCACGATCTCCTTCACGCCGAGGCGTACGGCCTCGTCGATGTAGCGCTTGGTGATCAGTGCGCGCCTTCTCGGGGTCGCCGTAGAAGTAGCCGTAGTTGGCCGCCTCGAACATCGAGATGGTCCAGCTCTCGCCAGCCTCCTCGAAGATGACGGCGGCCGGGCGGATCGAGTGCGCACCGGCGAGCGCCACATACAGCACGTCCGCGCCCTGCTTGTTCACGTGCACCTTGTGCTCGGGGTTGCCCGTGATCGCGCGGACGTCCTCCGAGATATCCTCGAAGCCGCTCAGCATGACGCCCTCGAACATCGCCGCGTTGTCGCCCTTGAAGATGGCGGCATCAGCCAGCTGGCCGAGCATCTCATTGCCGCGGCCGGCTGCGATCAGGATCGCCTTGGCCACCGAGAGGATCCACGCGGTGTCGATCGAGAAGGGGCAGTAGTACATGCAGCGGCGGCAACCGGTGCAGGCGTACGTGGAGTCGTAGAGCTCGTCGAGCAAGTTATCGTCCGGATCGCCGCGCTTCGTAGAGCGCCGGCACGAACTTGCCGGTCTTATCGAAGTACTTCTTGTAGATCTGGCGGATGAGCTCCGCGCGGACGGGCGGGGAGGTACTTGAAGTCCCCGGTACCCACGTACTGGTGGCAGGCATCCTTGCAGATAGCGCATCGCGCGCAGATGTCGATGTACTGCTTGAGCTGGCGGTTCATCTTCTTGTCGATGACCCCGGCAAGCGTCTTCATCTCAACGGTCTCCATCGCTACTCACTCCTCACGAGGTTCGACGAGAATGAGCCGATGGTGTGCACGAGCTTGCTGAACGGGAAGTAGATCAGGAACAGGTCCGTGAACAGCATGTGCGTACCGAGCGACCATCCGACGTTTCCATTCAGCAACTCGGCGGGGAAGGCCGGCTTGAACATCAGCAGGCTCTGGAACCACTCGCGGTACGTTGCGGCGTGGATGATGCCGCCGTACACGAACCGCATGTGGTCACCCATGATGATGACGCCGAAGAGCAGGGCCAGCAGCAGGTAGTCTTCGGGCACCGAGAGGCTCTTGTACGGGCCGAAGGTGCGGCGACCGATCCAGAACAGCACGCCCACCAGCATCAGGATGCCAGCGATGCTGCCGGACAGGGCGGCGAACGCGTTCATGCCCTCCTCGCCGAGAAGCTCGGGAAGGATCGGGAACTCGGCGATCAGGCGACCGTGGCCCACGAACGCGCCGAGCGCAGCGACGTGGAACGCGAAGGCGAACACCCACATCACCGGCTCGATCTTCGCCGAGTGGGGGGCGATGAACGTGTCCTTCAACATCTTGAAGAACCGGCCGGTGCCGCTTGCAGGCTTCGGGAACATCCCGAGACGGACCGCGGACTTCGGGGTGGTGGCCCACTCTAGATACGCCACCCCATTCCGATGATGAACACTGCCAGGGCAAGGTACACGCCCCAGACGGATGTTATCCAGAGATACGTTTCCATGCGCGTGACCGCGTCCTCTCCTGGCTACTTAGACGCGCTTGACGAGGAAGACGAACAGGTCGCCTTCCTTGCCGGCCGAGAGGACCTCGTGGCCGGTGCTGGCAGCCCATGCGGGGATGTCGGCCATGGCGCCCGGGTCGGTCGCGACAGCGCGGATGACCCCGCCGACCTCGACGTTGTTGATGTTCTGGCTGACCTTGACCATCGGGAGCGGGCAGAGCAGACCCTTGAGGTCCAGTTCCAGATCGACCTTCACTTCGTCAGACATGGTGGTTCCCTTCTGTTATGCCGCGCGCCGGCAGCACGCGGTCGTTTCCGGGTAGGTGTTGCGGGCAGGTGCGCTAGATGAAGAGCGAGACGTCGGCGTTCTGTGCCTTGAGGAGGAAGAAGCCAACGCCCACAGGCTCCTTGACGCCTTCGATGAACGACTCCTGAGGAATCTCCATGACATCCATCGACATCTGGCAGCCGTACATGTTCACGCCGAACTCAACGGCTAGGTCGCGCATCTCGTTGAGCTTCTGCACGTTGTGCTTACCCATCATCTTTCCGAACATCCACCGTCCCATGCCGCCAAAGGCGAACTTGGAGGGGTGGGACTTGGTGATGTCGCCGCCGTACATGAGGCCGAGCATCTTGCCGAAGAAGGTCTTGCCCGTCTTGACGTTCTTCTTGAGGGCGCGCAGACCCCAGAACGTGAAGAACATGGTCACATCCATGCCCATTGCGGCTGCGCCGTTGGCGATGATGAAGGCGCCGAACAACTTGTCCATGTCGCCGCTCATCACTACCATCGCGAGGCTCTTCTTGTGATCGTCACTCATGGGTTCCTCCTTGTCGTGGTGCCGTGGTATCTCTCACGCGGTCCGTGTGGCCGCGTCTAGGCCGTGGGTTCGGGAGTCAGTGCGCGGTCCGCCACGCCACGCTGCTCGTCGAGGATCTCGAGCATCACCTCGGTGATCAGGTCGAACGCTTCGATGATCTTGGGGTTGGTGATGCTGTAGTAGGTGTGATTGCCGGCGCGCCGGGTGCGTACAACGCCATGACCACGCAGCAGCGCGAGGTGCTGGGAGAGGGTTGCCTGCGGGACGCCAGTGCGCTCCTGGATCTGGGTGACGGAGAGCTCCTCGTCGCGTAGTGCGCCGAGAATCATCTGACGCTTCTCGTTTGCGAGCGTCTTGCAGAGCTCTGAGTGCTGGCAGTAGAAGTCCGCGTTCTCCACGTCTCACCTCAGTCACATTCGAATATGCGAATGTTCATATGCGAACCGTAAGCCAACTTAAGTCGAAGTGCAACTACTTTCAGGTACACGTTCTCCAAAAGGGGTCGGCACGTGCCGCGCCAACCGTCGTCCGCGGGTTTGAGCACCCCTGGTGACGTGCTACGATTGTCGTGCGGCCGCGTCTCCGTACGGCCGCATCGTCTCGTATGCCGTCCGGCCTCCTGTCGGGGAGTGGAGCCACGTGGCGCTCGAGGGCAACCTCAGAGATTTCTCGATCGCGGATATGTTCCGTCTTCTGGCCTCGGGCCGGAAGACCGGCACGCTCTATCTCGAGCGGGCGGACGCGCAGGGCCGGGTCTGCTTCAAGAAGGGGCGCGTCTTCTTCGCGACGTCGCAACTGGCACCGCGAGTCGCTCGGCCGGCGCCTGGTGAAGGCCGGCGTGATCTCGGAGAAGCAACTCCGGCAGGCGCTCGGCCTGCAGAAGATCCAGAAGAAGGAGAAGGCCGGCCGGCGCCTCGGGCAGATTCTCGTGGACGAGGGCTACCTCGACGGCAAGGTGCTCGAGACCTTCATCCAGGACCAGATCAACGACACGCTGTTCGACCTCTTCCGCTGGGAAGAGGGCGACTCCGCTTCGAGCCGGACGAGACCTGCGACGACGAGGATATCGGCATCTCGGTCTCGGTAGAGAACATCATCATGGAGGCGTCGCGCCGGCTGGAGTTGTGGAGCAGGATCCGCCAGAAGATACCATCGATGGACACCGAGTTCATCATGGCCTCCACGCCGGGCGACAAGTCCATGGAGATCCACCTCAAGCCACGCGAGTGGATGCTGCTGTGCTACCTCCACGGGGGCCGGTCGGTGCGGGACCTCATCGAACTCACCGGCTACAACGACTTCGAGACCGCCAAGATCCTGTACGGCATGCACGCCGTCGGGTCTCATCGAGCGTATTGGCGCGGAGGCCGAGGCACGATGACCGAGGGCGTGGCGGCTACCGTGCTGGGCGAGCGAGCTCGCGAAGGACCTGACGCTCGAGGAGTTCCGGCGGTTCCGGGACCTGCTCCACGAGCAGTCGGGCATCTACCTCGAGGAGTCGAAGCTCGACTCGCTGCGGATCTCGCTCGTGACCCGAGCCACGCGGCTCGGGTACCAGTCGTTATCCGAGTACTACAAGTCGCTCGAGCGCGACGACCAGGAGTTCCGCGAGCTGATCAACCTCGTCACCATCAACGAGACGAGCTTCTTCCGCTTCCCGGCGCAGTTCGACGTGCTGAGGAACAGCATCATCCCCGAGATCATGGCGGCGAAGGCCGGCGACAACCGCGGCGTGCGCATCTGGTCCGCAGGCTGCTCGACCGGCGAGGAGCCCTACTCGATCGCCATGACGCTGATCGACTCCGGTATCGAGATGGCGGGCTACAAGCCGCAGGTCCTCGGCACCGACGTCTCGACCAAGGCGCTGGCGCGCGCGCAAGGCCGGCGTGTACGGCAAGCGGCCATGATGAACGTGCCGGAAGATGTCGTGAGCCGGCACTTCGAGCGCACGGCGAGCGGCGACTATCGCGTGAACGACCGCGTCCGTTCGTACGTGGACTTCGGCTACCAGAACCTCATCAAGGAGCCGTACCCGCTCTCGCTCATGGGCAACTGGGACATCATCTTCTGCCGCAACGTCACCATCTACTTCCGGCTCGAGTCCACGCGGCGCGTCGTCTCGAACTTCTTCAACAGCCTGAACGAGGGCGGCTACCTGTTCGTCGGTCACTCGGAGACGCTCACGTCGGTGAACGACACGTTCGAAGCCGTCGAGGTCGGCGGCGTCTTCCTGTACCGCAAGCCCGTGCCGCGCAAGACGTTCGCATTCGGTCAGTCTCCAGCGCCCGAAGGCGCCACGAGCCGCGCGGCCGTCAACGTCCGCGACCCGCGCGGCCAAGGCAGCGGCAAGAGCCGGTGGTCACAGCCGCCGCGACGACTCCGTGCGACCCGCTCGAGCAGGCGCGGATCGACCTCAGAGAAGGCCGTCCCGAGCGTGTGCTCGAGATCGTCGAGGCGGTGCTCAGCCGCCGATCCCAACAACGCCGAGGCGCACCTGCTGTCGGCATACGTGCATGCCGACACCGGCGAACTACGACGAGGCGATGCGCGCATCGCACAGGGCGCTTGCGATCAACCCGTTGCTGCCGGTGGCGCGCTACATCCTCGGCATCATCTACCAGCGGCAGGGCGATCCGGTGCGGGCGGTATCGGAGCTGAAGAAGACGATCTACATCGACACGGACTTCGCGCTGGCGCACCTCAACCTCGCCAACATCTACAAGTCGCAGCGCAAGTGGGAAGCGGCGGCGAAGGAGTACGAGAACGCGCTGAAGTCCCTCAAGGCCAGTCCTGAAGGGGCATGGACGGAGTTTTCCGGCGGATTCCAGGCTGATCTGCTGGTCAGAACGTGCGAACGCAGTCTGATAGAGTGTCGGAAGGCCATGGGCGGCTAGAACGCAGGCTGTCGTCGTCATCCGGGAACGGCGCCGTACGGGCCGTTCGGGGCGGCGACGCGGGAGGGAGACGGTAATGGCAGGCGCGCGGATCCTGGCGGTTGACGACAGCCCCACCATCCTCGAGATGATCAAGGCCATCCTGCTCGCAGGTGGCTACGAGGTCATCACGGCGACGGATGGCGCGGAGGCGCTCGAGACCGCCCGTGCGGAGAAGCCCGACCTGATCCTTCTGGACGTCATGCTTCCGAAGCTCGACGGCTACCGGGTCTGCCGGCTGCTCAAGTTCGACCAGAACTATAAGTCCATTCCGATCATCATGCTCACCGCCAAGACCGAGGAGCAGGCGATGGCCACGGGCATTCGTACTGGCGCGAACCAGTACCTCACCAAGCCCGTTGAGCCGGACACCCTCCTCAACGCGGTGGCCGAAGAGCTCGCGAAGGCCCAGGGTTAGGCGATACGCATGGCCCCGGCTAGCAGCATCTCCGAGCGGGTGCTCGACAGTCTCGTCTCGGCAGGTCTCATGACCGCCGAGCAGGTCGCCAGCGTCATCGACGCCGCATCCTCCCGCGGCGTCCATGTGGGCAGCGTCCTGGCCGAGCGCGACATGGTGAGCGCCATCGATGTCGTCTCGGTGCTCGAGCACGAGATGGGCGTCCCTCAGGTGGACTTGTCGAGCTACGCGCCCGAAGACGAAGCGCTTGCGCTCGTCCCGGCACGTCTGGCGCGCGACCGGCGCATCCTGCCGCTCTTCGAGATCGAGGGCATGCTGACCGTTGCGGTCGGCGACCCGATGGACGTCTTCGCGCTCGACTCGGTGGCCGCCGAACTCGGCCTCGAGCTCGAGCCCGTGCTGGCCGAGAGCAGCTCGTTCGAGTCCACGCTCGAGCAGTACTATCCGTCAGGTTCTGCGGCGGCGGAGACCGAGATGGCCCCGCCTCCACCTGTCGCGGCCGAGATCGAGGAGTTCGCGGCATCGGACTTCTTCGAGGAGACCGCCGAGGAGGAGACACCGGCTGTGCCGGTGGCTCCGGTCGCGGAAGCCCCCTCGGAACAGGTCGCCGAGGTGCGTGATCGGCGAGACCATCGAGCAGATGGCGGCGGCCGAGCCAGCACCTCAGGGCCCGGCCGGCGATCGATCTCGACGTGCTCGCCGTCGCTGATGCGCGCAAGGTCGCGGTCCTCGTCGCGGACATCATCGACGACGCGGTCGCCAAGGGCGCGAGCCGCATCCACCTGCTTCCGTACAAGGAGGACTTCTTCCTGGTCTATCGCGTGAAGGGCGCCCTCGAGAAGGTCGCAAGCGCCCCGCTTTCGCTCCAGGCCGCGCTCGTCGACGGTTTCAAGCAGTACGCCAAGCTCGGGGGCGTCCCCGCAGGGCGTCCAGCGCTCGGACGGCTGCACGCACGCTTCGGCGACAAGGACCGGGTCCTCACCGTCTCGGTGGTGCCCACGGTCGTCGGGTCAGCGGCTCGTCGTCTCGATCGCGCCGTTCAAGCCGCAGCCTCGCGGGTTCGCCGAGCTGGGCATGGGCGAGGCCGAGACCCGCGCGCTCCAGGCGATGGTCGAGCGCGGTCGTGGCATCCTGCTCGTGTGCGCGCCGGTCGCGGGGGGCTCCACCACAACGTACTACGCGCTGCTGGCGCACGCGGCGGCGTCGGGCAAGACGGTCTACTCGGTGGAGCAGTCCATCGAGTACGAGATCGCCGCGGTCGCACAGGTGATGGTCGAGCCGGGCGGTCCGTCGCCCGCGGCGTACATCGCCGCCGGGATGCGGCAGGACACCGACGTCATCGCGATCGACGGTCTCCGGACCGTCGAGGACGTGCACTTCGCCGTCGAGGCTGCCGGCCTCGGCAAGCTTGTCATCGCCACGTTCCCGGCGGCCGACATCGCGTCGGGCGTGCGCCGGATGCTCGACCTGGGTGCCGAGCCGCATAGCCTCGCCGCAGCGCTCACGCTCGGCGTAGGACAGCGCCTCGTGCGGCTGAACTGCCCCAACTGCTCGGTGGAGACAGACGGTGCGCTCGCGGCCCGCATCCCCGGTGCTCCGGCGGGGCTGCGGGACCAGGCGGGCTCGGGCTGTCCGAACTGCGGCAAGACCGGTTTCAAAGGCGCCACGGCGATCCACGAGGTGCTGCCGTTCACCGAGCCGGTGCGCGCGACGGTCGGCCGTGGTGCCTCGGATGCGGAGATCGCCGCCGCTGCGGCTGCTGCCGGCATGCGACCACTTCTGATATCAGGGCTCGCACGGGTCAAGAGCGGCGACGTAAGTGCCGAGGAACTGAACAGAGTCCTGCGCTTCGTGAATCTAAGGAGCAGTGCGTGCCGAGGAAGACCAAGAAGGCCGAAGCTATCGTCGCCGAGGAGCTGCCTGCAGAGAGCGCGGCGGCCCCCGCAGACGTCACGCCCGCTGCGCCCGATCGCTCGAACTGGAACCCGAGGGTGCCGATGGAAGTCATCGGTCCTGGCCCAGGCGGTCACGTTCAGGCTGGAGGGCCAGATCTACGGGCTTCCGCTCGCGGCCGTACAGGAGATCCAGCAGCTCGTAGAGTTCACGCCGCTACCCGACTCGGCGCCCGCGCTGGTCGGGACTCATCGACCTGCGCGGACTCGTGGTGCCCGCCATCGACTTGCGCGTCCTGGTCGGCCTGCCGCCCCGGGACTTCACGCTCGAGACGCCGATGGTCTTCTGCCGAGTGAGGGGGCACGTCGTCTGCCTCATCGTGGACTCGGTGGAGGACGTCGTGGATCTGCCCTCCGAGGGCCTGCAGCCGCCGTCGAACCTCTACAGCATGGCCGACCGCATGCTCGGCATGTGCCGGCTGTGCGCAGGGGCTGGTCTTGATGCTCGACATCGAGCGGCTCGTGCCGGACGCCGCGCTCGCGGCGGCAGACGCTGCGGAAGGCGGGCACTCATGAGCGGCGCGATGGGGCACGCCGCTGCACGACTTGCAGAATGCGAGGATCCACGAGGAGCTGCGCCGTCGCGCCGAGTCGCTCGCGCAGGGCCAGGAGGAGGAGGTCATCGCCGATGCCGAGGGGCTGTTGCTCTTCCGGCTCGGCGAGGAGTGGTACGCGTTTCCCATCGACGGCGTTCGCGAGATCTACAACGACTACACCGGTCACGCGTATCCCGCGCGTACCGGACTTCATTCTGGGTGTCGTCAACGTGCGCGGGGAGATCGTGTCGGTGACCGACCTCGGCACGATGATCCGCGTGCCCAGTCGCACGCAGCGTGCGCTCGACGATGCTCTGCCCTCGGCCATCATCATCGCCAACGAGCGGTGTGTGTCCGCCGTGGTCGTGGACGAGATCGGCGATATCACCGAGGTCCCACGCGGTGACGTGGAGCCTGCGCTGTCGACGCTCGATCGTGCGCAGGCCGAGTTCGTGGCCGGATCCGTCTACCTCGACGGCCGGCTCATAGGTATCGTGAACCTCGACAAAGTCCTCGAGCCCATCGGTGACAACGTCTGACTAGGAGCGCAGCATGTTCAAGCGATTGATAGAGAAGGTCAGCGGCAACTTCCTGCTGAAGTACTCGATATTCACCGTAACGCTGGTGGCCGTGGCGAACCTCGTGCAGATCACGGCGGGCTGGGTCATCTTCAAAGACGAGTTCGGCGAGATCACCACCGACCTGGTCCTTCGCGTGCTGATGATGATCGGCATCTTCATAGCGGTGATCATCGTGTTCGCGTACTTCCAGCGGCAGATGGGCAAGCGCATGATGTCGCCGCTGTATCGACGTCGTGAGCAGCATCAAAGCGTCATGCGAGGGCGAGATCGGCCACAAGGTCGCCGTCGACTCCAAAGACGAGTTCGGCGTGCTCACGCGCTCCTACAACCAGATGCTGGACCTGATCATCTACCTCATCAGCCAGATGCAGGACTCCTCCCAGCGTCTTGCCGGCGCGTCCGGCGAGATCCTGTCTGCCACCGAGCAGCAGGCGTCGGGTGCGGCCGAGCAGGCCGCCTCGATCAGCGAGACGACCGCGACGATGGAGGAGCTCGCTGCCACGTACCGCCAGATCGCCGAGAATGCGAACCAGGTGGTCAAGATGGCCGAGACCTCGCTCGGCAATGCCGAGAGCGGGCAGCAGGCGGTCATGAACACGCTGGACTCGATGGAGTCGATCAAGACGCGCTCGCAGTCCTCGGCGGCGAAGATCCTTCAGCTCGGCGAGCGCAGCCAGCAGATCGGGCAGGTCCTCTCCATCATCAACAGCATCGCCGACCAGACCAAGATCCTCGCGCTCAACGCGGCCATCGAGGCTGCGCGCGCGGGTGAGGCCGGCAAGGGCTTCAGCGTGGTGGCGGTCGAGATCCGCAAGCTCGCCGAGTCGGTGGTCGACTCCACCGGCGAGATCGAGACGATCATGACCGAGATCCAGGGAGCCGCGAACGATCTGGTCATCGCCACCGAGCAGGAACTGAAGCAGGTCGACACCGGTGTCGATCTCGCCCACACCACGGGCGACAGCTTCGATCAGATCCTCGAGACCATCGAGCAGACGACCATCGCGGCCAAGGAGATCTCCGCTGCGACGCAGCAGCAGCGCACTGCGACCGAGCAGGTCGTCAAGGCTATGCACGAGGTGGCGTCGGTGGCTCAGCAGACGGCCACCGCATCGCGCCAGGTCGCGGGTGCCGCGGAACAGCTGTCGGGCATCGCGAAGGAATCCAGCCACATCGGCGCAGCGTTCAGGATCGTCGGCCAGTAGCGGTCGGGTCGGCGGCACGAAGGAGACAAGATGGTCGAGTTCGACCGTTCGGCTTTCATCGCCAAGTTTCAGGAGGAGGCGACCGACCTCCTACAGCGCCTGAACGAGGGCATCATCACGCTTGAGGGGGAGCCGACGAACCGGCCGCTCATCGACCAGTGGCTGCGCGACGCCCACACGCTCAAGGGCTCGTCGCGGATGGTCGGCCTCATTGAGATCTCCGACATCGCACACCGCATGGAAGACGTGATGGTCAAGGTTCGCGATGGTGCGCTCGCTTACACCACGGACATGACCGACACGTTCTTCGAGGCGCTCGACACGGTCGTGTTCCTCGCGGAGCACGCCGGCAAGGAGTCGGCATCCGGGGCCGAACTCGAAGGCGTGACGGCCCGGCTCAACGCACTTGCGGGCAATGCGGTCGTGGTGGAGCCCGCTGACGAAGCGCCCCCGGTCCGGGAGAAGCCCGCCGAGGGGTCGGCTCAGTCTGACGTCGGCGATGCGGATACGGATGGCGAAGAGGCGGCCGCAGGCGAGGCCGAGGATTCGCACGCGCCGAGCGAGATCGACGCCGCGGGGCCGCAGTCCGCCCAGCGCGATGACAAACTGCGCACCAAGGAGCAGACGACCGTACGCGTTCGCACGAACCAGGTCGACCGGCTTCTCAACCTCGTGAGCGAGGTCGTGATCTCGCAGATCAAGGCCGAGCAGCGCGTGCGCGACATGCGTGGCGCTATGATCCAGGCGGCGGACACGATGCAGGTTTGGGCGCGCATCAAGACCATGCTGACCGCGCTCTCGCATGACGAGCAGTCCGCGCTCGACGACGACCTCCACCTACTCGACGAACTTCTGTCCACTCTGCGCAAAGACCTTGGTTCGCTGTCCAAGGACTACGCGGACGACACGTCGCGCACCTCCACGGTAGTGGGCGACTTGCAGACGAACGCGATGTCACTTCGCATGCTGCCGGTGAGCACGGTGTTCAATACCTTTCCCCGTGCGATGCGTGATCTCGCCCGCACGTACAAGAAGGACGTCGAGCTGTTCATCGAGGGCGGCGACACGGAACTCGACAAGAAGGTCCTCGAGGAGATCAACGACCCCCTGATACACATCATGCGCAACGCCGTGGATCACGGGATCGAGCCCGCAGCGGACCGGGTCGCGGTGGGCAAGCCCGCCGTAGGCACGATTCGACTGAGCGCCCGACAAGAGGGCGACCACATCATCATCGAGGTCTCGGACGACGGCGCCGGTATCGATCCGGGCAAGGTGAAGGCAGCCGCCCTTCGCAAGGGCTACATCTCCGAGTCAGAGGCCAACGGGATGTCGGATCGCGAGGCCCGATACCTCATCTTCGAGAAGGGGTTCTCCACCGCGGCGATCATCACCGAGATATCCGGTCGTGGCGTGGGCATGGACGTGGTCCGCGAGTTCGTGGTCGAGCGGCTCAAAGGCACCCTCGATGTGGAGTCCGAGCTCGGGAAGGGTTCGACGTTCCGCCTGACCATCCCTCTCACGCTCGCGATCATCCGTGCGCTTCTGCTGCGCGTGGGCGGCCAGACCTTCGCGCTCCCCACGTCGGCGATCGAAGAGACCGCCCGCATCGAGCGCTCGGCGATCATCAAGGTCGAGGGCCATGAGGTGATCAGGCGCCAACGCAGGACCGTCCCGCTCGTTCATCTGCGGGACATCCTCGGCATCGAGTCCGATGCGGATGAAACAGGCGTGAAGATCCCGGTCGCGACGCTCGGCTTCTCGGGTCACCGCATCGGCATGATCGTGGACGAGTTCGTGGGCGAGCAGCAGATCGTGATCAAGACGCTAGGGACGCACCTCAAGCGCGTGGACAACGTCGCCGGCGTGACGATACTCGGTGCAGGCGAGGTCGTTCCGATCCTCAACGTTCCTGACCTGATGACCAACGGCCGTCAACTCACGGGCGTGCGCGCTCGCCGAGCGGGTTCTGCCGAGGGCGTCGAGAAGGCACAGGGGCCGAGGCGGATCCTCATCTGCGAGGACTCGTTCACGACGCGCGAGCTCGAGCGGTCGATCTTCGAGGCGGCCGGCTACGAGGTCGAGACCGCCACCGATGGCGCTCTGGGGCTGACCAGGTTGCGCGAGGGCCCGAACCCCGATGCGGTCGTCACCGACGTGCAGATGCCCAACATGACCGGATTCGACCTCACGAGGGCGATCAAGTCAGATGACGAACTCAAGGCCATTCCCGTCATCATCGTCACCTCGCTCGAGCGTGACGAGGAGAAGGCCGAAGGGATCAGCGCCGGAGCGGACGCCTACATCACCAAATCGGTGTTCAACCAGGACACGTTGCTCGATACCGTCGAACGATTGATCCGGTAGCCGATGGGCGACACATCCCCCACGCCGCAGGGTGACCGCATCCGCGTGCTCATCGCTGACGACTCGCTCGTCGCGCGCGAGATGCTCAGCCAGATCCTGAAGAGCGATCCGGGCATCGAGGTGGTCGGCACGGCGGTCAACGGCCAGGAGGCCGTGGACATGGTCGCACGGCTGCGCCCCGACCTCGTCACCATGGATGTCCACATGCCGAAGATGGACGGTCTCGAGGCCACGGAACGCATCATGGCCTACACGCCCACGCCGATCCTCGTGGTGTCCTCATCGGTGCACGGTGAGGGCATGGGCCGTGCGTTCGACGCGCTCGCGATAGGCGCGCTGGAGGTCATCAAGAAGCCCGAGCCGCGCGACTGGGCTGCGCTCGAGGCGATCGGTCGCGACATCATCAGGCGGGTGAAGATCCTCGCGCGGGTGCGGGTGATCACCCACATCCGCGGGCGAAGGGCGCCGATGCATCGCACCGAACCGGAGCAGATCAAGGACTCGGGCAGGCGGGGACGAGTTCAGCTGGTGGCGATCGGCTCTTCGACGGGTGGCCCGTCCGCGCTGTTGAACGTGCTCGGGCGTCTGCGTCCCGATTTCCCGCTGCCGATCGTCATCGCCCAACACATCGCGGAGGGATTCGTCCCCGGTCTGGCGGCCTGGCTCGATGCGGGGTGCCCTGTGAAGGTCGCGGCGGCCGAGAACGGCAAGCCGGTGAAGCCCGGGGTGGCGTACCTTGCGGCGACCGGCTCGAACATGGAGATCGATGGTTCGATCATGCGTTTCACCAAGCCGCTCACCGGGCAGCTGTACATCCCTTCGGCGGACACGCTCTTCGAGTCGGTGGCGCGCTCGTACGGTCCACACGCGCTCGGCGTGCTGCTCACCGGCATGGGCGTGGACGGGGCGAGCGGACTGAAGCACCTTCACGATCTCGGAGCGCCGACGATCTGCCAGGACGAGGCCACGTCCACGGTCTGGGGTATGCCACGGGCGCGCGATCGAGATGGGCGCGGCGAGCGCCGTTCTGCCGGTGCAACGACATCGCCGCGGAGATCGAGCCGCGTCACGGTGTCGGTGTAGGCCCGCCCGGCGACGGCTATACTGAGGCGCATGCGAGAGCTCCCCATCGGCATATTCGACTCCGGTCTCGGCGGCCTCACCGTTGCGGGTGAGATCATGCGCGCGCTGCCGGACGAGAGCGTCATCTACTTCGGCGACACGGTGCGCTGTCCGTACGGACCCGCGCGATCCCGCCGAAGTGCGGGAGTTCGTGCTCCAGATCGGGCAGTGGCTCACTGAGCGGCGGGTGAAGCTCATCGTCATCGCCTGCAACACGGCCACCGCCGCCGGGCTGCCCCTCGCGCAGTGCGTCTTCGACGTCCCGGTCCTCGGCGTCGTCGAGCCGGGTGCTCGCGCAGCCGTGCAGAGTACCGTCAACCGGCGCGTGGGTGTCATCGGGACCGTCGGCACGGTCGAGTCGGGCGCTTACAGCACCGCGGTCCGTGCGCTGGATGCCGGGGTCACGGTGTTCTCGGTGGCCACGCCACGCTTCGTGGACGTGGTCGAGCAGGGACTGCGGCTCGGCGATGGCACCATCGAGGACTGGCTCGCCGAGATGGCGCGACGTGTACATCCGCCCCTCGTTCTACGAGATGGCGCGCGACTACCTCGACCCGCTCAAGCGCAGCGGCATCGACACCCTGGTGCTGGGCTGCACGCACTTCCCCCTGCTCGCGGCGCCCATCCAGCAGGTCGTCGGTCCCAAGGTGCGACTGATCTCCTCGGCCGAGGAGACCGCACGCGAGGTCGCCGAGACGCTCGCGGCACGCGGCCACCTTGCCGAGCCCGGCGCGAAGCGGACCGAGACCTTCGCCACTACAGGCGATGCCGAGGAGTTCGCGGGGCTGGGCGCCCGCGTGCTGGGTCGCCCGGTGGCATCTGCCGAGTCACGTGGAGCTCGCCGAACTCGAGACGATGGTCACCGGGGAGCTGCGCGCGCGGCAGCGCGCCTTCGAGGAGGGGGGCGCGTGCAGCTGACCGTCCTCGGCAGCGCGGCATCGTATCCGGATGCCGGGCGCGCCTGCTCGGGCCACCTGGTGACGGTCGGGCGAGACCTCGGTGCTCCTCGACTGCGGCAACGGCGTGCTGGCGAACCTGGGCAAGGTGATCGATCCGACCCACCTCTCGGCGGTGTTCATCAGCTCACGCGCATGTGGACCACTTCGCTGACCTGTACGCGCTGCAGGCGGCGCTCCGGTACGCACCCGCCGGTCCGGTGGCGCCGCTGCCGCTGTATGCGCCGTCCGGCGTCTTCGAACTCATGCAGCGCGCGCTCACGGAGCACGGCGCGCACGAGCTGGCTGAGGCCTTCGAGGTGCACGAACTGGTTGCGGGCGACCCGTGCGCGTCGGTGAGCCTGACCGTGACCCCGCATCCGGTCGACCACGTGGGCACGACCTTCGCGCTCGTTGTCGATGAGGGCGACGCGCGGCTGTGCTACACCTCCGACACGCGCGCCGGGCGACGCGGTCGCTGCCGCGGCCAGCGGGTGCGTCGGTGTTGCTCGCGGATGCGACGCTCCCTCCCGCGTACGCCGGCCGGGCGCCGCACATGACCGCCTTCGAGGCGGCTGCGCTCGCGCAGGAGGCCGGCGCCGCGTACGCTCGTGCTCACGCACCTCTGGCCGACCGTGGACCGTGTCGAGGCGGCCGGAGCAGGCACGCGAGGTCGTTCGGCGGCCGTGTTATCGTGGCCGATGAGATGGATACCCTCGACATCGAGTAGGGAAGGACGCCTTCATGCAGCGTTCCGAAGGCCGGAGTACCGCGCAGATGCGGCCCGTCACGATCACCAGGCGCTACCTCAAGCACGCCCACGGCTCGTGCCTGTTCGAACTCGGCGACACGAAGGTGCTCTGCGCCGCGACGTTCGCCGACACGGTCGCCGGCTGGCGGCGGGGCAGCGGCCTCGGCTGGGTGACCGCCGAGTACTCGCTGCTCCCGGCGTCCACGCACACGCGGACGCGGCGCGAGGTCGCCTCCGGTGCGCCGAGCGGCCGCACGCACGAGATCCAGCGGCTCATCGGGCGTTCGCTGCGCACCGTGATCGACCTCGGCGGGCTCGGCGGCGAGCACACGCTCAACGTGGACTGCGACGTGATCCAGGCCGACGGTGGCACGCGCACGGCCGCGATCACCGGGGCCTTCATCGCCGTGCACGATGCGCTCACCACCTGGCGTGAGGCCGGGAAGATCGCCGATCTGCCGGTTCTCGACTACGTGGCAGCCACGTCGGTGGGCGATCGTGGACGGCGTGGTGTGCCTCGATCTCGACTACCGCGAGGACAGCGTCGCCGAGGTGGACATGAACGTGGTCTGCGACGGCAAGGGGCGCTTCATCGAGGTACAGGGCACCGGCGAGCGCACGCCGTTCGACCGTGCTCGCCTCGACGAGCTGCTCGACCTGGCGGCCGGAGGCACGGCAGGCTCGTGGAGCTGCAGCGCCGCGTGATCGCCGAGGACATCGAGGTCTTCAGTGAGCGCGGCTGAGACCGCGCCGCGTGGTCGTGGCAACGGCCAACCGCCGGCAAACTCGAGGAGATCCGCTCGGCGCTCGCGTTCGAGGGCTGGGAGTTCGTGACCGCAGCCGACCTCGGCGCCGAGTCGCTCGAGCGTCGAGGAGACGGGCACCACCTTCATCGCGAACGCGCGCCTCAAGGCGCACGCGTATCACGAGGCGTTCGGCCTCGCGGCGCTCGCCGATGACAGCGGGCTTGAGGTCGACGTGCTCGGCGGTGCACCGGGTGTGTACTCGTCGCGCTACGCTGACGACTGCTGCGGCGGCGGCGACTCGGCCAACAACGCGCGCCTGCTGCTCGAGCTCGAGGAGGTCCCCGCCCCGGACCGCACCGCGCGCTTTCGCAGCGTGATCGTGCTCGTCGGCGAGGACGGGCATGAGACGGTCGCCGAGGGCGCCTGCGAGGGCGCGATCGGTTTCGAGCCGCGCGGCATCGGCGGGTTCGGCTACGACCCGCTCTTCCTGCCGGTCGCGACTCCCGGCCGCACGATGGCCGAGCTCACACTCGCCGAGAAGAACGCGATCAGCCACCGCGGTGCTGCTCTTCGTGCGCTCCGGGCGCAGCTCGGCGGGTAGTCTGCTCGTCAGCTCCGGCGGCTCACTGCGACGATTTGCCCGCTTCCGCGCTCGCCCCTATACTGGGCGATGCTCTCGAGCACGGGCCTGCGAGGGCTTCGCGAGAGCGAGGTCGGGCCGTAGCGCAGCTTGGTAGCGCATCTGCTTTGGGAGCAGAGGGTCGCAGGTTCGAATCCTGTCGGCCCGACCAGATTTCGCGGCGGTAGTTCAATTGGTAGAGCATCAGCCTTCCAAGCTGATTGTTGCGGGTTCGAGTCCCGTCCGCCGCTCCAGCATCACCCCCGGCACGCACTCGTGCGAGCCGATTGACAACATAGGGCGCCGCAGGTACCGTTCTCACTCGGCACTTCGGAGGCGCTCGCACACGCGCCCGTAGCTCAGTTGGATAGAGCGGGAGACTTCTAATCTCTAGGTCGGGGGTTCGAATCCCTCCGGGCGTGCCAGACACCACATGGTGGGTGTAGCTCAGTTGGTTAGAGCGCCGGACTGTGGCTCCGGAGGCCGCGGGTTCAAGTCCCGTTACCCACCCCATGAAACACGCTCGACGGCCCGCCTCAAGTGCGGGCCGTCGTGTTATGCGGCCGCGACGCTCGGCTACACTCATTGGGGAGTCTTCGCAGTCACAAGCCGAGGAGCCGTACATGCTCTCAGACATCGAGATCGCCCATGCCGCCAGCGTACGTCCCGCTCGCGAGGTCGCCGAGGAGCTCGGCATCCTGGCCGACGAAGTGGAGCCCAACGGGCGCTACAAGGCGAAGGTGACGCTGAAGGTCCTCGAGCGGCTGGTCGACGCCCCGAACGGCCGGTACGTGCTCGTCACCGCCATCACGCCCACGCCGCTCGGCGAAGGCAAGACGCTCACGACCGTCGGGCTCGGTGAGGCCTTCCGCGCGAGCGGACACACGGCTGTCGCCTGCATCCGCCAGCCATCGCTCGGGCCGGTCTTCGGCATCAAAGGCGGCGCTGCCGGAGGCGGGTACGCGCAGGTGGTGCCGATGGAGGACATCAACCTGCACCTCACCGGCGACGTGCATGCCATCACCGCTGCTCACAACCTGTGTGCAGCATTCATCGACAACCACATCTACCACGGCAACGCGCTCGGTATCGATCCGCACGCGATCAGCTGGCCGCGGGTTCTCGACATCTCCGACCGCGCGCTGCGCAACGTGGTGATCGGCCTCGGCGGGCGCACCGACGGCAACCCGCGCGAGTCGCACTTCGAGATCACCGTGGCAAGCGAGCTCATGGCGATCCTCGCGCTGGCTGAAAACGTTCAGGACCTCCGTGCGCGAATCGGGCGCATCATCGTCGGCCGGACCTTCGAGGGCGCGCCGGTCACCACCGAGGACCTCAAGGTCGCAGGTTCGATGACCGTGCTCATGAAAGAGACCATCAAGCCGAACCTGATGCAGAACCTCGATGGCGGGGCAGCGTTCGTGCATGCAGGGCCGTTCGCCAACATCGCGCACGGGAACAGCTCGATCGTGGCCGACCGCATCGCGCTCAAGGTCGCCGACTACGTGATAACCGAGGCCGGTTTTGGCGCCGACATGGGCGCGGAGAAGTTCGTGAACATCAAGTGCCGTGCCTCGGGACTCGAGCCCGACGCGGCAGTGCTCGTGTGCACGGTGCGCGCGCTCAAGGCGCACTCGGGCCGGTTCGAGGTCAAACCCGGGCGCCCGCTCGACCCGGCGCTGCTCGCTGAGGACCTCGATGCGCTTACTTCCGGTATGCCGAACCTCGTGAAGCAGATCGAGAACGTGCGCTCCTTCGGCATTCCGGTGGTCGTGGCGATCAACACGTTCCCGACCGACACGCCGGCCGAGCACGCGCTCATCGGCGAAGCGGCTCGAGAGGCGGGTGCGTTCGACGTGGTGACGCACCACATGCACGCCGAGGGCGCGCGCGGCGGGCTTGCACTTGCCGAAGCGGTGGCGCTCGCATGCGAGGCGCCGTCGTCGCTCACGTTCTCCTACCCGAGCGATGCACCCATCCGGGAGAAGATCGCGTCGATCGCCACGCGGATCTACGGCGCAAGCGGCGTCGACTTCTCGTTTGAAGCATCAAAGGCGATGCAGGCGATCAGCGATGCGGGTTTGTGCGAACTGCCGGTCTGCATGGCCAAGACGCACCTGTCGCTCAGTCACGACTCGAAGCTCAAGGGCGCGCCGGTCGGGTGGCGCCTGCCGGTGCGAGACGTGCGCGTCTCGGCAGGCGCGGGGTTCGTCTACGCGCTCTGCGGCGACATCACCACCATGCCCGGCCTGCCGGGTAAGCCGGCCGGCGAGCACATCGACATCGACGCCGAGGGCAACGTGGTGGGGCTCTCGTAGCGGTTTCGTGCGCCATTTGCATTCGCCGCGACAGCGGTTACAATATGCGAGCGTTCGGGCCGTTAGCTCAGCTGGTAGAGCAGGGGACTCTTAATCCCAAGGTCATAGGTTCGATCCCTATACGGCCCACCATTCGCACTCACCTGAAGCCGGAGGCGTGCTACGCCTCCGGCCTTTGCTATCATGAGCAGGTTCGGCATGCGGGCGTGGCGGAACTGGCAGACGCGCCGGGTTTAGGTCCCGGTGAGGAAACTCGTGGAGGTTCGAGTCCTCTCGCCCGCACCACGATAACGCGTTCCCCGGGCACTGGACGTGCTCGCGATCGGAGCAGACACGAGAAGGAGGACCTTTGCAGACCAGCGTTGAACGCCTCGAAGGCGACCGCGTGAAGCTCACGGTCACCGTGCCGGCAGCCGAGGTCGACTCGGCCATCGACAAGGCGTATGCGGCCGTCGGCACCAAGCTGCGCATCCCCGGCTTCCGGCCCGGCCACGCGCCGCGGCCCGTCATCGACACGCACGTCGGTCGCGAGGCCGTGCTCGCCGAGGCGCAGGAGGACGTCGTCTCCGACTCGTACGGCCGCGCCATCTCGCAGGAGGACGTCCTTACGTTCGGCCAGCCCGACGTGGGTGAGCTCGATCTGATCGAGCCGGGACAGGACTACACTACACCGCCGAGGTCGTCGCTGCGTCCCGAGCTCACGCTCGCGAAGTCCGACGACTTCACGGTGACCGTGCCCGCGCGCACGGCCTCCGACCGCGAGGTCGACGCGCAGATCGAGTACACCCGCGAGCGGTTCGCCACGCTCGAGGTCGGTGGACCAGCCGCGTGGGCGAGAACGACTTCGCGCTCATCTCGTTCGTGGGCACCGTGGACGGCGAGGCATACGAGGGCAACACCGTCGACAAGTACCTCTACGAGCTTGGCCGCGGCATGATGCCGGCCGAGTTCGATGCTGCGCTCGTGGGCACGAAGCCCGGCGCCGCGACGGTCGCCGAGTTCGAGATCCCCGACACGAGCTCGAACGAGGAGTTCGTCGGCAAGCAGGCGCGCTTCGAGATCGAAGTGCACGAGGTGAAGACCAAGGTCTTGCCGGAGCTCGACGACGAGTTCGCCGCGAGCGCCGGCGGGTTCGACTCGATGGACGACTATCGCGCCGACGTCCGCAGGGGCCTCGATGAGACCAAGGAGACGGCGCACATGCGTGAGGTCGAGACTTGCGGCCGTTCGCGAACTCGTCGAGCGGCTCGAGGGCGACGTTCCGCAGGAGATGATCGACAGCCGTGCGAACTCGATGCTCGGCGACTTCTTCGAGACGCTTCAGGAGCGCGGCATCTCCATCCAGGAGTACCTGCAGATGACCGGGCGTCACGCCCGAGCAAGCTGCAGGGCGACCTCAAGGAGCAGGCGGCCGTGCGCGTGCGAGAGGAACTGGCGCTTGAGGCCCTGTTCCGCGCCCAGGGCCTGAGGTCAGCGAGAGTGACATGGATGACTCGATCCGCGAGATCGTTGGCGGCGACGAGGCCGAAGCGCTGCAAGCTTCGCGAGAGCCTGGTCGCCAACGGCGCGCTGCCGATCATGCGCGAGCAGATCATGCACCGCAAGGCGCTGAAGTGGCTGATCGATTCGGTGACCGTCGTGGAGGAGGAGCCGTCATGACCAACGACCCCAGGGCGCTCGTGCCGATCGTCGTCGAGCAGACGTCGCGAGGTGAGCGCAGCTTCGACATCTTCTCCCGTCTTCTGAACGAGCGCATCGTCTTCCTCGGCACCGAGATCGACGATATCAGCGCAAACCTCGTCATCGCCCAGCTCCTGCACCTCGAGAGCGAGGATCCCGGCAAGGACATCAGCCTGTACATCAACTCGCCGGGCGGCTCGGTCACCTCGGCGCTGGCGATGTACGACACGATCCAGTACATCCGCTCGGATGTCTCGACGATCTGCATCGGCCAGTGCGCTTCGGCTGCAGCCGTGCTGCTCGCCTCGGGGGCGGCGGGCAAGCGCTTCGCGCTTCCCAACAGCCGCGTCCTCATCCACCAGCCGTGGGGCGGCACGCAGGGTCAGGTGACCGACATCGAGATCCAGGCCAAGGAGATGCTGCGCATCCGCGACGCGCTCGATCGCATCATGTCGCAGCACACAGGACAGATCGATCGAGAAGATCCACGCCGACACCGAGCGCGACAACATCATGACGGCCGAGGAAGCAAAGGCGTACGGTATCATCGACGAGGTCTTCGAGAAGCGCGCTTCGAAGGAAGGCTGATAGGTGCCGATGGACCGTCACGACGACAGCGAGCGGCTCGTCTGCTCCTTCTGCGGCAAGCCGCAGCACCAGGTGCGCAAGCTCGTCGCGGGCCCGAACGTCTACATCTGCGACGAGTGCATCGACCTGTGCTGCGAGATCGTCGACGAGGAAGCGATCGAGCCAACAGCCGAGGCCCCCGCTGGTGACCTGCCCACGCCCAGGGAGATCCTTGCGGCGCTGGACGATTACGTCGTCGGGCAGGACCTCGCGAAGAAGACGCTCTCGGTTGCCGTATACAACCACTACAAGCGCATGCGCTGCGCCGCCGACGAGGCCGAGACGGTCGAGATCGCCAAGAGCAACATCATGCTGCTCGGCCCCACAGGCTGCGGCAAGACGCTGCTTGCGCAGACCCTGGCGCGCATCCTGAAGGTGCCGTTCGCCATCGCGGACGCCACCACGCTGACCGAGGCGGGCTACGTGGGCGAGGATGTCGAGAACATCTTGCTCAAGCTCATCACCGCTGCGGACTTCGACATCCCGCGTGCCGAGGTCGGCATCATCTACATCGATGAGATCGACAAGATCGCGCGCAAGGCCGAGAACCTCTCGATCACCGCGTGACGTTTCGGGTGAGGGCGTGCAGCAGGCGCTGCTCAAGATCATCGAGGGTACCGAGGCCTCGGTACCGCCCCAGGGCGGCCGGAAGCATCCGCAGCAGGAACTCATCAAGATCGACACCACCAACGTGCTGTTCCTCCTTGGCGGCGCGTTCGTGGGCCTTGAGAAGATCGTTGCAGACCGCATCGGGAAGAAGGGCGTCGGCTTCGGCGCCGAGATCCACGACGCCGATCAGCACGACACCGGCGTCCTGCTCGCGCAGGTGCTGCCCGAGGACCTCCACAAGTTCGGACTGATTCCCGAGTTCATCGGGCGCATTCCGGTGACGGCGCACGTCGAGGAGCTCGACGAGGACGAACTGGTCCGCATCCTGACCGAGCCGAAGAACGCGCTTGTGCGGCAGTACCGCCGGCTGTTCGAGATGGAAGGCGTGGACCTGGTGTTCACCCCCGAAGCGCTGCGCGAGGTGGCCACGCAGGCCATCGCACGTCAGACGGGTGCCCGGGGCCTACGCTCGATCCTCGAGACAGCTGCTGCTCGACACCATGTACGAGCTGCCGAGCCGTGAGGACGTGGAGCGTGTGACGATCACCGAGGACGTGGTACGCGGATCATGGAGCCCGTGCTGACGCTCCGCGGAGCCAAGGACGCGAGCGCGTAGCGGTCGGGCTGCGACCAGAGAGAAGGGCCCCGGATGCCGGGGCCCTTCGTGTTTCGCAAGTGGAGTGGATCAGTCGTTGCCGAGGATCTCGTCGGCACGTTCGACCTGGCTGGGGTAGAGGTCCTTGGGAACCGACTCGCGTCCGAGGACGCGGAACACCATGTGGCGTGCGCACATCGTGTTGCTGCCCCTGCAGTACCGGTCCTTGATGATGTTCGACATCGAAGGCATCTCAGCCATCTGGTCGTTGAAGAACGGACAGGTTGTCGAGGAGTTCGCAGTCTGCCATGGTCGTATCAGCCGCCTCTCCGTGCGCGCGTGCCCTTGTGCCTCCACTCACATTATTGCCCATAACGGCTCGATACGGTCGCATTCGGTGTGCTTGTCTCCCGAATGGTGCGATTGGCGCGATGAGCGCAAGTGAGCGATTGACCGCTTTGTCGTAGAATCCAGATTCAGCCTTCCGTTCGAGAGGATGTCACGCAGCCCATGACCCAGATGCCATCGGCATACGAACCGGACGCCGTAGAGGGCCGCATCTTCGGCCTGTGGGCCGAAGCGGGCTACTTCTCGCAGGCCCCGGAGGGGGAGGCGCCGTTCACGGTCGTCATCCCGCCGCCGAACGTCACCGGCTCGCTCCACATGGGTCACGCCCTGAACAACACGATCCAGGACGTGGTGATCCGGCGCTCGCGGATGACCGGGCGCCCCACTCGCTGGGTCATCGGCACCGATCACGCCGGCATCGCCACCCAGAACAAGGTGGAGCAGAAGCTGGCTGCCGAGGGTCTGTCGCGCAATGACGTGGGCCGCGAGCGCTTCATCGAGCTGTGCTGGGAGTGGCGGGAGCAGCACGGCAGCATCATCATCGAGCAGCTCAAGCGGATGGGGTGCAGCTGCGACTACGCTAACGAGCACTTCACGATGGATGAGGACTATCAGCGTGCGGTGCGCAGGGTGTTCGTGGACTGGTTCGAGAGCGGTCTCATCTACCGCGGAAGCGCATCATCAACTGGTGCCCGCGTTGCGCGACCGCGCTTTCGGACATCGAGGTGGAGCACGAGGAGCTCGACAGCCACCTCTGGCACATCCGCTATCCGCTCAAGGAGCCGGTGGCCGGACGCGACCATGTCGTCGTTGCGACGACCCGGCCCGAGACGATGCTTGGCGACACGTGCGTCGCGGTGCATCCCGACGACGAGCGCTACGCGGGTCTCGTCGGCGCCACTGTCGTGTTGCCGCTGCTCGGTCGCGAGATCCCGATCGTTGCGGACGCGTACGTCGATCCGTCGTTCGGCACGGGCGCGGTGAAGGTGACCCCGGCCCACGATCCGAACGACTTCGACATCGCCGAACGCCACGGGATCGAGAAGCTCAACGTCCTCAACGCGGATGCGACGATCACCGCCGAGGGTGGCCCCTACGAGGGCCTCGACCGCTACGATGCCCGCAAGCGCATCGTTGCCGATCTCGAGGCGGCCGGGCTGCTTGTCGGCATCGATGATCACGTCCACGCGGTCGGTCACTGCTATCGCTGCCACACTGTGGTGGAGCCGTGGCTCTCGGATCAGTGGTTCGTGGACATGAAGCCGCTCGCGGCTCCCGCGATCGAGGCCGTGCGAAACGATCGGGTGGTGTTCCACCCCCGTCGGTGGGAGAACGTCTACTTCCACTGGATGGAGAACATCCGCGACTGGTGCATCAGCCGTCAGCTCTGGTGGGGCCACCGCATTCCCGTGTACTACTGCGACGCATGCGGGTACCAGGGCGCGAGCATGGACGACCTGGAAATCTGTCCCACGTGCGGCGCCCCGGTCCGCCAGGACGAGGACGTACTCGACACATGGTTCTCGTCGCAGCTCTGGCCGTTCGCGACGCTTGGGTGGCCGGATAAGACGCCCGAGCTCGGCTTCTTCTATCCCACGACTGTGCTCTCAACCGCCCGCGACATCCTCTTCCTGTGGGTCGCGCGCATGATCATGAGCGGCCTGTACTTCGTCGGCGACGTGCCGTACAAAGACGTCATCATCCATCCCACGGTCTTCAACGCCGAGGGCAAGCGGATGAGCAAGTCGCTCGGCACGGGCGTGGACCCGCTCGACCTCATGGCCCACTACGGCGCCGACGGCATGCGCTTCGGTCTCATGCTGCAGGTGACCGGCAACCAGGACATCAAGTTCGCCGAGGACAAGCTCGCAAGCTCCCGCAACTTCGCGAACAAGATCTGGAACGCGAGCCGCTTCGTGTTGATGAACCTCGGCGAGGACTTCGTGCCCGGGCCGCCGGTTGTCGAGTCAGTGGCCGACGCGTGGATTCTCTCGCGCCTGGCGGACCTCTCGGCACGCGTGGACGAGGGGCTGCTCGCCTACGAGTTCGGCGAGACCGCGCGCGCGCTCTACGAGTTCTTCTGGAACGAGTTCTGCGACTGGTACATCGAGCTCGCAAAGCCGCGCCTTGCCGCAGGCGGCAGCGCCCGGCAGTCGGTGCTTCGCAACCTCGTGTTCGTGCTTGATCACGCGCTCAGGCTCCTGCATCCGATGATGCCGTTCGTGACCGAGGAGATCTGGGGTCGCCTGCCGCTCGCCGAGACGGACCGCGCCGCGGCGCTCATGATCGCTGCATGGCCCGACCCGGCCGTGCTCGCGGAGTACCGCGACGAAGACGCCGAACGTTCTATCGGTAGGCTGGTGGAGCTTGTGGTCGGCGTGCGCGCCGTTCGCGCTCGCTACGGCATCTCGCCGAAGCAGGGGCTGCGGGTCGAGTTCAAGACCGCCGGCGACGCAGACAACACCTGGGTGCAGGAGGAGTTCGGGCACATGAAGTCGCTCGCCGGAGTCACCGACTTCAGCGCGGGCGTGGACGCGGTCAAGCCGCCGCATTCGGCTGTCTTCGTGGCGGGCGACATGACCGTGTTCGTGCCGCTCGAAGGACTCGTGGACTTCGCCGCCGAGCGCGCGCGCATCGCGGCAGAACTTGCCCGGGCCCAGGAGGACCTCGGCCGGCTCACGAAGAAGCTCTCCAACGAGGGTTTCCTCGCCAAGGCGGCGCCGGAGATCATCGAGAAGGACCGTGCGAAGGCCGGGGAACTCTCCGCGACGATCGCCAAGCTGACTGGCCAGCTTGCGGAGCTTGCGGACTGAGATGGCCGCCGGCGAACTCACGTACGAGGAGGCGATCGCGCGGCTGGGCGAGGCGCTGAAGTTCGGCATCAACCCGTCGCTCGAGGGGATCAAAGCACTCACGCAGGTCCTCGGCATGCCGCAGCAGTCGTTGCGCTGCATCCAGGTCACGGGAACCAACGGCAAGACGTCAGTGGTCCGCATGATCGCCGCCGCGCTCGCGGCGCTGGGCCACACGTCCGGAGCCTACACGAGCCCCCATCTCATCTCCTATACCGAGCGCTTCGAGATCGACGGGACGCCGGTGACCGAGGACGAACTGGCGCATGCCATGAGCGAGGTCTTCGCCGCAGCCGAGTCGCTCGGCAGGGAGTTCACCGAGTTCGAACTCCTCACCGCCGCCGCATTCCTTCTGTTCAAGGCCCATCGTGTCGAATGGGCCGTGCTCGAAGTGGGAATGGGTGGCCGGTGGGACGCGACGAGCGTGGTGGACCCCCAGGTGTCCGTGATCACCGGCGTGGGACTCGACCATACCGATCGACTTGGAGCTACGCGCGAGGAGATCGCAATCGACAAGTCATACGTCATCAAGCGGGGTTCGCTCGCGATCATCGGACCCGGTTGCGAGGGTGTGGACCACATCTTCGAGAATCGGGCGATCCAGATGGCGAGCCCCTACGTGATGCGGGTGGGCGTCGGGCCGAATCCCGACGTGACCTGGCAGATCGTGCGGCGGCCCAGGACTCCCGGGGGGACGCTCACGGTCGACGTTGATGTACACGGGGTGCAGACGCGCCGCGCGCGGCTGCGCGCACCTTCGTACCAGGCGCCGAATATCGCCACGGCTATGGCGGCGGTGGGCGCCGCGCTGTGGGATACAGGGCACGCGGACGCGGCCGACAAGCTTGCCAAGACGCTGCGCTTCCCCGGCCGCTTCGAGCTGCTGCGCGAGGACCCGCCGCTGGTCATCGATGGCGCGCATAACCCGCAGGCTGCCGGGATGCTTGCCACGGCCATCCAGGAGGCGTTCGGCGAGAAGCCGCCCGTCGTCCTGCTCGCGATCCTCTCGGACAAGGATGCCGCGGGCATCGTTCGTGCGCTCGCTCCCGTGGCGCACGCGTTCGTCGTGACCGAGAACGGATCCCCGCGCTGCATGGAGGCCGGGGCGCTTGCATCGATCGTCGAGGCCGTGACCGGCGTGGCACCGGTGGTCGAGCCCGCGCTTGAGGCGGCGCTGCTTGCCGCCGGGATGTCGGGGCGGGGCGTAGTGGTCACGGGCAGCCTGTACACCGCCGGTGCGGTGCGTGCTCTCTTCGCGCTCTAGGTGTACACGGGCTCTGTTCTGCTAGAATCCCGGTAGCCTCCGTGACGTTCGTGATCTGACCGGGGGCCGCACTCGGAGCGCACACACACCCGGAGGGGGACGGCATGGACGATCTGTTCGGCGAGATTCTCGACCCGATCATCAACAGTGCGGCGGTCAAGCTCGCCAGCAACCTGTGCCTGCTCTTCTTCGTGGTCTTCTCGGTGGCGCTCATCTTCTGGACCTGGCGTGATGCCGAGCGTCGTGGCGCGATGCCGTGGTTCTGGGCGCTCGTCGTGCTGCTCTTCAACGTCTTAGGCTGGATGATCTACATGGTCGTCCGTCCGCCCGAATATGCCGAGGATGCACGGGAGCGCGAGCTTGAGATCCGCGCCCGGGAGGCGGAGCTCCAGCGTGAGGCGGCAACGTGTCCCGCATGCTTCAAGCCGATAGAGCCTGACTTCCTCATCTGTCCGTCGTGCATGAAGAAGCTCCGCAAGGAGTGCATCAGCTGCAACAAGCCGCTGAAGCTCGACTGGCAGGTCTGCCCGTACTGCAAGACGAAGCAGTAGCCTGACGGCCCGCGCGAGCGGGCCGCACGTTCCTGCGAAAGGACATGCATCATGCCCGAGATCTCCGTCACGCTGCCGGACGGCAGCGCGCTTGGTGTCCCCGAAGGTGCGACCGTGCTCGACGTTGCCGAGAAGATCGGCTCGCGTCTTGCGGCGGCGGCACTCGCCGGCCGCATCGACGGTCGGATGGTGGACACGCGAGCCACGGTGATCGACGGCGCGCGGATCGAGATCATCACCGAGCGCAGTGCCGAGGCCCTCGAGCTGCTGCGTCACTCGGCAGCGCACGTCATGGCCGAAGCGATCAAGCAGCTGTTCCCGCTCGCCAAGTTCGGCATCGGGCCGGCGGTCGAGGACGGCTTCTACTACGACATCGAGATCGATCGCACGTTCACGCCGGAGGACCTCGGCGCGATCGAGGAGCGCATGAGTGCGATCGTGGCCGAGGAGCAGCCCTTCGAGCGCACGGTGCTCGACAAGCTCGAGGCCGAGCGCGTCTTCGACGGCCAGCCGTACAAGCTCGAGCTGATCGCGGATCTTCCCGACACCGAGGAGCTCTCGGCGTACACCTCGGGCATCTTCACCGACCTGTGCCGCGGACCGCACGTGCCGCACACGGGGTGGGTGAAGGCGTTCAAGCTGATGAAGGTCGCCGGCGCCTACTGGCGTGGCGACTCGACGCGCCCGATGCTGCAGCGCATCTACGGCACCGCGTGGTACTCGGAGAAGGACCTCGCGGCGTACCTGACGCGCCTCGAGGAGGCCGAGAAGCGCGATCACCGCAAGCTCGGCAAGGAGCTCGACCTGTTCCACTTCGACGAACTCGCGGGTAGCGGCCTGGTGCTCTACCACCCGAAGGGCGCCCGCGTACTCCACGAGCTCATCGAGTGGCTCTCGGCCGATCTTTACGACCGCGGCTACGTGGAGATCCGCACGCCGCACATCTACAAAGCCGACGTGTGGAAGACGAGCGGCCACTGGGACTACTACCAGGAGAACATGTACCCCTTCAAGATCGATGAGGGGGAGGGCAAGGAGCCGACCGACTACGCGGTCAAGCCGATGAACTGCCCGGGTCGCGCTCCTGGTCTACCGCGCCGACGTGCGTTCGTACCGCGACCTGCCGATGCGCCTCTTCGAGTTCGGCACGGTCTATCGCCACGAGAAGAGCGGCGTGGTGCACGGCCTCATGCGTGCCCGTGGCTTCACGCAGGACGACGCGCACATCTTCTGCACGCGGCGAGCAGATCGTGCCCGAGGTCAAGGCGATGCTCGACATCGTGAAGTTCATCATGGACACCTTCGGCTTCGAGTACACGGCCGAGGTCTCGACCAAGCCCGAGAAGTCGGTTGGCAGCGACGCGGACTGGGAGCTGGCGACCAAGGCGCTCATGACCGCGCTCGAGGAGTGGGGGCTGCCGTACCAGATCAACGAGGGTGACGGCGCCTTCTACGGCCCGAAGATCGACATCAAGGTCAAGGACGCCATCGGCCGCATCTGGCAGCTGCTCGACCATCCAGGTGGACTTCAACAATCCCGGAGCGTTTCGACATCACCTATCGCACCGCCGAGAACACCGAGGAGCGGCCGTTCATGCTGCACCGGGCCATCTTCGGCTCGATGGAGCGCTTCTTCGGCATCCTGATCGAGCACACCGCCGGCGCGTTCCCCACGTGGCTGGCGCCGGTGCAGGCTGTGATCATCCCGATCGCCGACCGGCACCTCGAGCACTGCGAGCGTCGGTACGCATAGCGCCTGAACAAGGCGGGCGTACGTGCCGAGGTGTACGCCGAGAACGAGCCGATGCGCGTGAAGATCGCCAAGGCGCAGCAGCAGAAGGTGCCGTACATGCTCGTGGTGGGCGACAAGGAGATCGAGTCCGACACCGTGGGCGTGCGCGAGCGGCTTGCGGGCGACATCGGCGCGATGGGCGTCGACGAGTTCGCGGAGAGAGTGCGCGCCGAGCGGCCGTAGGGCACACCACCCGTCGTGAGGGGGGCGTCATGAGCGACGAACTCGCGGGACGTACGCTGGCCGACTACCTTGCCACGCACGAGCGGTTGCCGCTCGGCGAGGGCCTCGCGCTGCTCGACGCGCTCCTGCAGCGTGGTGGGCGAGATGCACCGGACGAATACCGCGGACGGCGCGCTGCACCCGGGCCGCGTTCTTGGTCACCGGCCCCGGCAGGGTCGAGCTCATCCCGGCCGCCGGAGGCCGCGGAGTATGCCGAGGCGGAGGCGTATCTCTCGCCGCAGCAGCTGGACGGCAGGCCGGCCGACGTGCGCGCGGACGTCTATGCGCTCGGCGTGCTCGCGTACCGGATGCTGATGGGCGTGCTGCCGTACTCGGCGGGCGAGGACCCGGTCGACCCGCACGACTACCTGCCCAACCTGACCGACCGCGTGCGCCGCGACGCTCACGATCGCCGTGCAGAAGAACCTCACCGACCGGTTCGGAGATGCGCTCACGTTCCGCGCCGCACTTCGCGGGGAGTCGGACCTGGCGCTCGCGAGTCCGACGCTCCGGTGGGCGGTGGCCGAAGGCATCCCCGAAGGCGACACGGGTGCTGCCGAGGAGTTCGCAGGCGAGGTGCCGGCCGAGGAGGACCCGGGCACGGAGGGGTGAGCCGGCCACGCGGCTGGACACGCTCGACGACCGGTCGCTATAGTCGAGCGGGCTTACAAACCGCATAGAGATGAAGTGGGACCCCGCCCCTCGGGGTCGAGCATAGGTCCCCACCTGTCGGCGCACAGAAGTGCAGCTGTCTGGTCAGATGAAGCGAGCGGGCGCAGATGCGTCCCGCCCGCTCGGACGTCCCGACGGCAGTGCGCCGCGGGGCGTTTCTTGATTGAAGGGGCCATTTTGCGGGCCCCCGTTCACCGGAGGTGACGCTATCAGCACGACAGAGCCCAGGCTCAACGACCGGATCAGGGTACCGCGCTGCCGTCTGATCGGCGAAGACGGAGAGCAGCTTGGCATCTTCATGATGGAGGATGCGCTCAGGATGGCCGATGAGGCCGCGCTCGATCTCGTGGAGATCGCGCCGAGCGCAGACCCGCCGGTCTGCAAGATCATGGACTACGGCAAGTACAAGTACGAACTGGAGCAGAAGGCCAAGAAGGCCCGCAAGAACCAGACGCGGATCGAGATCAAAGAGATCAAGTTCCGGCCGAAGATCGACAAGCACGACTACGAGACCAAGAAGAAGCACGTCGTGCGCTTCCTGGAGAGCCGGCGCGAAGGTCAAGGTCACGATCATGTTCCGCGGTCGCGAGATGGTTCATGCGGAGCGCGGGCTCGCGATCCTTGAGAAGCTGGAGAGCGAGATCGCGGAACTCGCCTTCGTCGAGAGCAAGCCGAAGCTCGAAGGTCGCAACATGTTCATGCTCGTGGCGCCGACCAAGAAGGACATCGTGAAGCCGAAGCCGGCCAAGGACGAGACCGCTGACGCGGACGACGCAGTCACCGAAGCGCCGGACGCTGAGGAGTAGGAGAGACGCATGCCCAAGATGAGGACGCACAAGGGTACCGCGAAGCGCTTCAAGCTCACGGGTACCGGCAAGATCAAGCGGGCGAAGGCCTTCAAGAGCCACATCCTCGAGAAGAAGAGCCCCAAGCGTAAGCGCAACTTCCGTCACGACGGACTTGTGCACAAGTCGGATACAGACGTCATCAAGAAGCAGCTGGGCATCGGCTAGTCCGACGCTCGCATATTCCTTCAAGGAGTGATCGAAGATGCCCAGGGTGAAGCGTGCAGTCACCGCAAAGAAGAAGCGCCGTACCGTACTCGAGCAGGCCAAGGGTTACTACGGTGACCGCAGCCGCCGGTACAAGAGCGCCAAGGAGCAGGTCCAGCACTCGCTGCAGTATCAGTACCGCGACCGTCGGAACAAGAAGCGCGAGATCCGCCGGCTGTGGATCACCCGCATCAACGCCGCCGCGCGCCTGAACGGCCTGTCCTACTCGGTGTTCATGAACGGCCTCAAGAAGGCCGAGGTCACGCTCGACCGCAAGGTGCTGTCGGACATGGCCGTGAACGATCCTGCCGGGTTCGCCAAGCTCGCCGAGGTCGCGAAGGCCGCGCAGAGCGCCTAGACTCTCGCAGATCAGTACGCGATCGAAGGCCCCGCTGATGCGGGGCCTTCGTGCGTCTCGGGCCACGACCTTGGGCGTCCAAAGTCCGTTGGCCATGCGTTGACCTCGCGCTTACGTCCCGCTTCGTTCAGGCTCGTCGCCGCTCCCCATCATGTGGCCTGCGGGGCCCCGCGCCATGTCGGACACAGCCGCTCCCCTCGGCGGCACCACCTCGAGGAGGAGAGATGAAGCGAGTACTGGTCTATGCGGCGATAGTCGCGGCCATGCTGTCGGTGGGCGGCGCCCGCGCCTACTTCACGGCGCAGACGGAGGTGAAGGACAGCGTGATCACTGCGGGTATGGTCGCGATCTCGGCCGAGCCCACGTCGGCGCCGCTCACGATCGACGCGCTGGCGCCGGGCGAGACCGTAAGCAGGACGATCGAGGTGCGCGAACACGGGATCGCTCGGCTTCGATGCGGTCACCACCGCTGCGAAGAAGGCGGGCATCACCGACTTCTGGAACGCGCTGCAGTGCCGGGTCACCTGCGGCGGCAGTCGAGCTGTACAACGGTCCGCTATCAGCCATGCGCACCGTGCCGGTGCGTGTCGGCGCGGGCGGCAGCGCCGCACTCACGTACGCCGTCACACTGCCGGCCGATGCGGGGAACGACCTGCAGGGCGACTACGTGAAGGCATCGGTCTACATCGATGCCGAGCAGACGCACTGAGCCGCGTCACGCCGGCCTGCGGCGATGCACCGAGGCGCTGCTCGCGGCGACGCTGATCGCGCTTGGATGGACGCACGGGGTCCTGTACGTCGAAGGGGGCTCGATGGAGCCCGCGCTGTACCCGGGAGACCTGATCGTCTACCGGAAGGGGGCCGACGGTGCTGGACCGAGGCGATCTCGTGGTGTTCGAGCATCGGGGATCGCTGGTCGTGCATCGCGTTGCGGCGCTTCTGCGCGACGGAACGCTCAGGACGCGTGGTGACGCGAACGAGTCGCGTCGACACGGAGCCGGTGGCGGCGGCCGATGTGCGTGGCGAGGTGCTCCTGGTCGTTCCGGCAGGCCGCGCCGTCCATGCGTTGGCCGCCTCGGTGTGACTGATGCTAGACTGTCGTACCAATCGCACAGCAGGCGATGACGGAGAAGACGCGGCGCGAAGAGTGCCGGCTCGCCAGGGAGGGACCTCCCGACTGGAAGGGTCCCGGGACGGCGGCGTCGCGGTTCACTCCATCAGCTGCGAACTGAACGGCCCCGCGGGCCCAGTAGGGGAGCCGGAGCCCCCGTTACCGGGCAGCCGGGGTGAAGACCCGGTCCGCGGCGCGTGGGACAGGCGGTGCGGAGATGAGCGGGCCGGCGATGAGCCGGTCAAGCAAGGTGGTACCGCGGGAGTCGTTCCCGTCCTTGTGACTGAGGACGGAGCGACTCCCTTTCTCGTGAATGGAGCAGTGAGGACGCATGACGATCACCGACGATCTGCGAGCGCTCAAGGCGGAAGCGCTCGACGCGGTCGCACGCGCTGACTGCTCCCGAGCAGCTCGAGGCCGTTCGCATCGCCTACCTCGGGCAAGAAGGGCTCGCTCACCGCGGTGCTGCGCGGTCTGGGCGCTCTGTCGGCCGAGGAGCGTCCGGCGGTGGGCAAGGTGTCGAACGAGGTCCGCGCAGGCCCTCGAGGAGGCGCTCGAGGCCAAGAGGGCTGCGCTGGAGGGCGCGGGCCGGGCCAGCGCGCATCGCCGCCGAGGCCGTGGACGTGACGCTTCCCGGTCGCCGACACCCGGTCGGCCGCCAGCACGTGATCGGGCAGATCATGGACGAGATCGTGGACATCTTCTCGGGGCTCGGCTATCAGGTCGCCGAAGGTCCGGAGGTCGAACTCGACTACTACAACTTCACGGCACTCAACCACCCGCCGGACCACCCCGCACGCGCGCTACAGGACACCTTCTACGTGAAGGACCTCTCGGGCGACCGCGCTGTCGTCGAAGGCGAGAGCGACGTGCTGCTCCGCACGCACACGAGCCCCACGCAGGTGCACATCATGGAGTCGCAGAAGCCGCCGATCTACGTACTTGCTCCCGGCAAGGTCTATCGCCGCGACGTGGCCGACCCGAGCCATCTGCCGCAGTTCACCCAGGTCGAGGGCCTCGTCGTCGACGAGGGGATCACCCTCGGCGACCTGAAGGGCACGCTCGAGCACTTCGTGCATCAGATGTTCGGTCCGGACCGGCGCGTCCGTTTGCGGCCGCACTTCTTCCCGTTCACCGAGCCATCGGCCGAAGTGGACGTCTCGTGCGGCATCTGCGGCGGTGCGGGGTGCCGGACGTGCAGTGGCGAGGGCTGGCTGGAGATCCTCGGCTGCGGCATGGTCGATCCCGAACGTTTTCGGCTATGTGGGCATCGATCCGGAGCGGTACACGGGTTTCGCGTTCGGCATGGGTGCCGAGCGCGATCGCCATGCTCAAGTACGGCGTGCCGGACCTGCGCCTGTTCGTCGAAGGCGACACGCGCTTCCTCCATCAGTTCTAGCGGGCCCGACCCGCTCCGTTTGCCCGCCGGATTCGTTCAGGAAGGACATGCGATGCGCGTTTCGCTCACATGGCTCAAGGACCTCGTCGACATCACGCTTCCCGTTGAGGAGCTGTGCGATCGGCTCGACATGACGGGCACCAAGGTCGAGGCAGTGCACCGGCTCGGTGCGGCGCTCGAGGGTGTGGTCGTCGGTCAGGTGCATCACGAGAGACCAGCACCCCGATGCCGACAAGCTCTCCGTACTGCTCGGTGGACATCGGCCGGGCCGAGCCGCTCCACATCGTGTGCGGGGCGACCAACTTCCAGGCCGGCGACAAGGTGCCGGTGGCATGCGTGGGGGCGACCCTCCCCAACGGCATGAGCATCAAGAAGGCCAAGCTCCGCGGACTCGTCTCCAAGGGCATGATGTGCTCGGCCACCGAGCTTGGCGTGGGTGGCGACGCGAGCGGCCTGCTGGTGTTGCCCGCCGACGCCCCGGTGGGCACGCCGTTCGCCGAGTACTACGGCATCGGCGACACGGTGCTCGAGCTGGAGGTGACTCCGAACCGCCCCGACTGCCTGTCGATGGTGGGCGTGGCGCGTGAGGTCGCGGCGGTCACGCGGACGACCTACCGCGTGCCCACGAGCACTCCGGAGGAGTCCGGTACGCCGGCCGCGGACCTCGTGAGCGTGGAGATCGTGGACGCCGGACTGTGCCCGCGATACACGGCTCGGGTCATCCGGGGCGTCACGGTCGGTCCGTCGCCTGCGTGGTTGGCCGAGCGGATCGTTGCGGCGGGCACGCGGCCGGTCAACAACATCGTCGACGTGACCAACTACGTGATGTACGAGCTCGGCCAGCCGCTCCATGCCTTCGACATGCGCACCATCGCGCAGCGCGACGGCAAGGCCGCCATCATCGTTCGTCCCGCCGCCGAAGGCGAGACCATCCGAACGCTCGACGGCCAGGACCGGGTCGCTCGCCACCGACACGCTCCTCATCACCGACCCGTCGGGTCCGATCGCGCTCGCCGGTGTTATGGGAGGCGAGACGACCGAGGTCTCAGATGCAACGACCGACATCCTCCTCGAGGCGGCGTGCTTCAATGCCTCCTCGACGAGCCGGACCAGTCGGCGGCTGGGACTGATCTCCGAGGCATCGCTCAGGTTCGAGCGTGGGATGGACCCGGACCTTGCGGCGCGTGCGTCCGACCGGGCCGCGGCGCTCATCGCCGAGGTCGGTGGCGGCAGGTTGCCCCCGGGATCGTCGATGTCTATCCGGGCAGGCCGCGAGCCGAAGCTCCTCCACCTGCGCACCGCCCGCGTCAACGCGGTTCTCGGGACAGCGCTCACCCGCGAGGCCATCGCTGCATTCCTGACGCCGCTCGGCATCGGCGTGACCGCTGAGGGCGATGATCTCGATGTCGTCGTCCCCGCGTTCCGGCCCGACCTGGAGCGGGAGATCGACCTCGTCGAGGAGGTGGCTCGCCTCTTCGGGCTCGAGAACATCGCCTCGACCCGACCCGGCGGACGCGAGCGCGTCGGCGGGCGCACGGCGGCTGCAGCGCTTCTCCCGGCGCATCGGGGAGGGCCTGCGCGCCGCCGGGCTCGACGAGCACGTGGGCTACGCGTTCGGCGATCGCGCGGACCTCGCGCGGCTCGGGTGGGAGCTCGCCCCGGACGAGGTGCTCGTGGAGCTCATCAACCCGATGTCCGAGGATCAATCGGTGTTGCGCTGGACGCTCGCGCCGAGCCTCCTGCGCGCTGTGTCGC
Source organism: uncultured Actinomycetes bacterium (assembly GCA_963700295.1). Classification (GTDB taxonomy): domain Bacteria; phylum Actinomycetota; class Coriobacteriia; order Anaerosomatales; family Anaerosomataceae; genus UBA6100. The sequence continues at coordinate 236,464 of CAVOWY010000008.1, forward strand.
ACAACCGCCGCCGCGGCATCGCTGACGCGCACATCTATGAGGTGGGTGCGGTCTTCGTGACCGCTGAGGGGCGCAAACAGCCGAAGGAGCGCACGATGATCGGTGGGGCGCTCACCGGCGCCTGGGACCGTCCCGGGTGGAACGAAGCGGGCCGGACGCTCGACTTCTTCGATGGCAAGGGCGTCCTCGAGAGCCTCTTCGAGTCGCTACACGTCGGCCGTTGGACGGTTCGCGCGTGCGAGCGGGCGTGGCTGCAGGCGGGGAGGAGCGCCGAGGTGATCGTCGCTGGCGATGTGGTGGGCTGGCTCGGCGAGGTTTCGCCGGAGGTCCTCGACGCGTTCGAGATCACCGCGCCGGTCGTGCTGTTCGAGTTCTCCGTGTCCGCGCTCGTGAAGGCGGCATCGCGGGAGTCTGTCGCGTATCAGGAGATCCCGCGCCAGCCCGCCTATGCGCTCGACGTCGCGCTCGTGGTGGACGAGGCCGTGACGGCGGAGCGGGTCACGAGCGCGATCCGCTCGGCGGGCGGGCCGCTGCTGGAGTCGGTGCGGCTGTTCGACGTGTATCGTGACGCTTCCGGTGCAGAAGAAGGACAGCGACGCCTGCCCGAGGGTAAGAAGTCCCTGGCGTATCGCGCTCTCGTACCGCGCCGCGGATCGCACGCTCTCGGACGATGACGTGCGACCGGTGCACGAGAAGCTCGTCCGGAAGGTGTGCGGTGCGGTCGGTGCCGAGGTGCGCGCCTGACGAACGCGCAGTCGCACGCATCACAAGCGCATCGAATAGCGAATAGAATTGCAGCAATTCGCATTCTTGTTGATAGATAGTTTGACCGATATGCACCCCGCAGTGTATTGTCTCCACAAGACGATACATCAGGAGGCTGTTGATCGTGATTCCTGTCGCCATCGTAGGTGCCGCGGGTTACGCAGGTGCTGAGCTCACGCGCCTGCTGCTCGGACACCCGGTGTTCGAACTCGTGGGCGTCACCTCGAGCCAGGACGAAGGTCGGCGCGTGCGGGATCTCTACCCGGCTCTCGCGGGCTGCGACCTCGTGTACACAGCGCATGATGCCGCCACAGTCGCGGCGTCGGCGAAGGTGGCCTTCCTGGCCGTTCCGCATACAGCTGCTATGGCGATGGCGCCCGGCGCTGCTCGAGGCCGGACTCACGGTGATCGACTGCTCGGCGGACTTCCGGCTTCGCGATCCCGAGCTCTTCACCGCCTGGTACGCCGAGCCGCACACGGCTCCGGCGCTGCTCGACGAGGCCGTCTACGGCCTGCCGGAGCTCTGGCGTGACGCGATTCCCGGTGCTCGCCTCGTGGCGTGTCCGGGCTGCTATCCCACCGCAACGCTGCTGGCGGCGGCACCTGCCGTGCGGGCCGGCGCGGTCATCTCGAGCCGCGTGATCGTGGATGCGATCTCAGGCGTCTCGGGCGCGGGCCGCTCGCTCTCGACGACCTCGCACTTCGTGAACGCGACCGAGTCAGTGTCGGCGTACAAGGTGGCCTCGCACCGGCACACGCCCGAGATCGTGCAGGCGCTCGGAGACCTCGGCCTTCCGAGCCCGTCGGTGGTCTTCACGCCGCATCTGGCGCCGCTCGACCGGGGACTGCTGTCGACCGTGTACCTTGAGGTCGACCCGGGCCTGCTTGCCGAGGAGGCACATGCGCTGTATACGGCCGCGTATGCGGGGGAGCCGTTCATCACGGTCTGCGATCCCGGCGTGCAGCCGGCCACAGGACATGTCCGTGGCTCGAACCGCGCACACCTGGGCATCGCGCTCGATGAGCAGTCGCATACGCTCATCGTCACCTCGGCGATCGACAATCTCGTGAAGGGCACCTCCGGGCAGGCTGTCCAGTGCGCCAATCTCGCCCTCGGACTCGACGAGACGGCCGGGCTCACCGCGCCCGTGCCGGTGGTATAGGGGGCATCGATGGACGCGTCGTACGAGTTCGCCCACGCCGAAGGCGGCATCACGGCCCCCCGGGGGTTCCTGACCGCCGGGCGTGAGCGCTGGGCTCAAGAAGTCGGGGAAGCGGGACGTCTGCCTGCTCGCCGCGCATGAGGCGGTTCCGGCCGCGGGCGTCTTCACCACGAGCACCACGGCTGCGCCGCCGGTCCTGGTATCGCGGGAGCATCTCGCCTCCGGGCACCTGCGGGCGGTTGTGATCAACGCCGGCAACGCGAACGCCTGCACCGGCGAGGCCGGGATGAACGATGCGCGGGCGATGGCTTCCGCCGCCGCTGACGCCCTCGGCTGCATGCCCGAGGAGATCGCGGTGTGTTCGACGGGGGTGATCGGCGTGCCGCTCCCGCTCGATCTCGTCGACAGCCGGCGATCCACGAGGCGGCGGGCGAGCTCGACTCCACCAACGGGGAGGACGCCGCCGAGGCGATCATGACGACCGACACGTTCGCCAAGCAGCTGGCCATCAGTGTCGCTGCCGAGGGGCGGACGTTCACCGTCGGCGGAATGGCCAAGGGCAGCGGCATGATACAGCCGAACATGGCGACCATGCTGGCGTTCATCACCACCGACGCGCCGCTATCGCCGTCATGCGTGCGACGCGATGCTTCGTTCTGCGGTCGCCCGCTCGTTCAACCGCATCACGGTCGACTCGGACACGTCCACCAACGACACGTGCATCCTGATGGCGAGTGGCGCAGAAGGCGGCCCGAGATCGAGCAGGCATCGCCAGCCTACGACGCGGTCGCGCTCAGCGGTCCTCGAGGTGGCGACCGCGCTCGCGCAGATGGTGGTCCGGGACGGCGAGGGCGCCACGAAGTTCGTGACCGTCACCGTCCGGGGCGCGGTCGACCGAGTCCGATGCTGAGGTATGCGCGTTCGCTATCGCGAACTCGCCGCTGATGAAGACCGCGCTGTTCGGCCAGGACGCGAACTGGGGCCGCGTGGCGATGGCTGTCGGCAAGTCGGGGGCCGCGGTCGACCAGAACAAGCTCGAGATCGTCTTCGCCGGGATCGTGACGTGCATGGACGGCACGGCGACCGGCTTCAACGAGGACGAGGCCGCTCGCGCGCTTGCCGAGCCGCGAGGTCGAGCTCCTGGTCGACCTGCACCTCGGCGAGGCCGAGGCGACTGTGTGGACGTGCGACTTCAGCTACGAGTACGTGCGCATCAACGGTGACTACCGGTCGTGAGCGGAGGACCGATGAGGGACATGCATGACAAGGCCGCCATCCTGATGGAGTCGCTGCCGTGGATCAAGCGCGCCTGGGGCCGAACCGTGGTCATCAAGTACGGCGGCGCGGCGATGACCGATGAGGCGCTGCGGCACGGTGTCGCGGCCGACATCGTGCTCATGAAACTCGTCGGGATCAACCCGGTCATCGTCCACGGGGGCGGTCCGGAGATCACGGCATACATGAAGCGCCTCGACATGCCGGTCGAGTTCATCGACGGCCTGCGCGTCACCTCGCCCGAGGCCATGGAACTCGTGAAGATGGTGCTCGTGGGCAAGGTGAACGGGGACCTCGTCTCGGCCATCAACGCCCACGGCCGCATCGCCGTGGGCATCGCCGGCGATGACGGCAATCTCATCCGCGCCACGCAGAAAGACCCGCGTCTCGGCAGGGTGGGCGAAGTCACGGCGATCGACACCACCGTCGTCACGAACCTCATCGAAGACGGCTTCATGCCGGTGATCGCTTCGGTGGGCGCGGGCGACGACGGGGGCAGCTTCAACATCAACGCCGATCAGGTGGCGGGCGAGATCGCCTCGGCGCTCGGCGCGGAGAAGGTCATCTTCCTCACCGACGTGGACGGTCTGTACGCGGACTTCGCGGACAAGGACTCCCTCATCAGCGCGCTCACGTTCGACGAAGCGGAGGAGATGCTGACCTCGGGCGAGCTCGCCGAAGGCATGATCCCGAAGGTCGGGGCGTGCGTGCACGCGCTCAGGCGCGGCGTGGAGCGGGCCCACATCCTGAACGGCACGATCCCGCATGCGCTGCTCCTCGAGGTGTACACCGACGAGGGCATCGGCACGATGATCACCGGCGAGTCGGCGAGCCTCGGACTGCCGGACGATTCGACCTACACCGCATACGAGGGCGAGGTGACCCTCTAGCCATGGGCGCCCGCTACGACGAGATCTCCGCGCTGGATGCGGCCTATCACCTGCCGACCTACGCACGCAAGCCGGTGCTGTTCGTGCGCGGGGAGGGCATGCGCCTGTTCGACGACGACGGCCGAGAGTATCTCGACTTCGTTTCCGGCATCGGCTCGGTCAACCTCGGCCACGCGCATCCGGCCGTTGCCGATGCGGTCGCGAAGCAGATGCGCACGCTCGTGCAGGTGTCGAACCTCTACCACGTCGAGCATCGGCGCCAGCTTGCCGAGCGGTTGTCGGCACGCTCGCGGGGGGCGGCTGGAAGGCGTTCCTCTGCAACTCGGGCACCGAAGCCATCGAGGGCGTGATCAAGCTCGCGCGCCGGTGGGGCAAGGCGACGGCGCGGCGAGGAGTGCTTCGAGATCGTCACCGCCGAGCGGAGCTTCCACGGCCGCACGATGGCGGCGCTCTCGGCCACCGGTCAGCCCTCCAAGCAGGAGGCGTTCGCGCCGCTGCTGCCGGGCTTCACGCACGTGCCGCTGAACGACATCGGTGCGCTCGAGGCCGCAGTGACCGACCGCACGTGCGCGGTGCTCCTCGAGCCCGTGCAGGGTGAGGGCGGCGTGTATCCGTGCGACGAGGCGTACCTGAAGGCGGTGCGGCAGCTGTGCGACGAGCGTGACGTGCTGCTGGCGTTCGACGAGGTGCAGAGCGGGTGCTTCCGCACCGGCCCGGCGTTCGCATGGCAGGGGTACGGCGTTCGCCCTGACGTGATGGCGCTCGCAAAGTCGCTCGCGAACGGTCTGCCGGCCGGTGCCGTGATCGCATCCGGAAGCGCCGCCGAGGCGTTTGCGCCCGGGGACCACGGGTCCACCTTCGGCGGCGGGCCGGTCATCGCGCGCCGCTGCGCTCGCCACGCTTGGCGCGCTCGAGGGCGAAGGACTTCGGCGGGAACGCGATCGCCACCGGCGACGGTCCTCCGGGCGATCGCTGCAGGCACTTCGCCGAGACCACGGGTGCCATCGCCGAGGTGCGCGGTCGCGGGCTGATGATCGCCGTCGAGCTGGCGGAGCCACGCGCACAGCGATGTCGCGGCTGCCTGCCTCGAGCGGGGTATCGTGCTGAACGCGCATCGGTGATGCGCATCCTGCGCTTCCTGCCGCCGCTCGTATGCAGTTCAGACGAAACGGCTATACTCGGTGATGCACTGCAGACCGTCCTGGGAGCCGCCTGATGCATACCTTCAAGGGTCGCGACCTTCTCACGCTCGCCGAACTCACGCCGGACGAGATCCTCCACGTTCTGGATGTGGCCGACGGCGCCGGAACGACGTGGCCCCGGTTCGAGGGCGCTGCGGCGGGACTCATCTTCATGAAGCCGTCCCTGCGTACGCGGGTGAGCTTCGAGGTGGGCTGCGTGCAGCTCGGCGTGCACCCGGTGGTGATGGGTCCGTACGACGCCTTCTCGCGCGAGGAGACGCGTGCACGACACCATCAAGGTCCTGGAGCGCTACGTCGACCTGCATCGTTCTGCGCACGTTCGCGCATAGTCACGTCGAGGAGGTCGCCGAGCACGCCTCGGTGCCGGTGATCAACGCACTCACCGACGACTACCATCCCTGCCAGGGCCTGGCTGACCTGCTGACCATCCGGCAGCACAAGGGCGCGCTGAAGGGTCTCAAGCTGGCGTACGTCGGCGACGGTAACAACATGGCGCACACCTATCTGTATGCAGGTGCGCTCACCGGCATGCACGTCGCGATCGCCGGACCGGAGGGCTACGCAGCCTTCGGCGGCGGTCGTCGCGCACGCCGAGTCGCTGGTTGCGACCTACGGCACGGGTGCGACGCTGTCGGTCACGCCCGACGCCTCCGCCGCAGTTGCGGGAGCTGACGTGGTCGTCACCGATACGTGGGCCTCGATGGGCCAGGAGGCCGAGCATGCCAAGCGCGTCGTGGACTTCGCGGGCTACTCGGTCGACACGGCGCTGATGGCCAAGGCCGACCCGGCGGCGATCTTCATGCACTGTCTGCCCGCCCACCGCGGCGAGGAGGTCACCGATGAGGTCATCGACTCGGCGGCTTCCGTCGTCTTCGATGAGGCCGAGAACCGTCTGCACGCGCAGCGTGCGCTGGATGTCGCTCGTTCTGTAGCGCCGGGAGGGGACGACCGATGAGAAAGCGGACTCAGCGTCAGGAGGCGATCCGGTCGATCGTCCGACGGGAGCGCGTGCGCACCCAGCGCGATCTGGTGACGCACCTGAAGGCCGCGGGGTACGCCTGCACGCAGGCGACGGTCTCGCGCGACATCGCCGACATGGGGCTCCGCAAGCTGCCGGAAGGCGCGTACGTGCTTGCCGAGGACATCCACCTGCAGCGCATGATCGCCGAGCTCGTGGAGAGCGTCGTGCGGTCGCAGCAGCTGGTCATCGTGAAGACGACCGCCGGCGGCGGTCAGGGAGTGGCGGCCGCGCTCGACGCCGCGCACCTCGACCAGATCGTCGGCAGCATCGCCGGGGACGACACCATCCTCATCATCACGGACAACGACGCGGATGCCGAAGCGGTCATGGCGGGCATCGAGAAGTTCCGCGGCCAGCGCTAGGCGGGCTGTGCGCGACAAGAGGGAGAGGGAAGTCCACGTGGCAAGAGAGAAGTGCGTGCTGGCATACTCGGGCGGGCTCGATACGTCGGTGGCTATCCGATGGATCCAGGAGAACCACGATATGGACGTGATCGCGCTCGCGATCGACGTCGGCCAGGAGCGTCAGGACCTCGAGTTCGTGCGCACCAAGGCCCTCGGCATCGGCGCGATCGAGTCGATCGTGCAAGGACGTGCGCGAGGAGTACGTGGAGGAGTTCCTGAGCCGCGCGCTGAAGGCGAACGCGCTGTACGAGAACAAGTATCCGCTGCTCTCGGCCATGAGCCGGCCGATCATCGTGAAGCATCTGGTCGAGGAGGCCCACCGCCACGGAGCCCGGTACATCGGGCATGGCTGCACCGGCAAGGGCAACGATCAGGTGCGCTTCGAGGTGGGCATCGCCGCACTCGATCCGGACCTCGAGATGCATCGCGCCGGTGCGCGAGTGGGACCTCAAGACGCGCGAGCAGGAGATGGACTGGGCCGCCGAGCGGGGTATCCCGGTGCCGACGACCAAAGACAACCCGTACTCGATCGACGACAACCTCTGGGGCCGCGCGATCGAGTGTGGCGTGCTCGAGGACCCGTGGGTCGAGCCGCCGGCCGACATCTACACGCTCACCGCGCGACTCGCGTGGTGCGGCATGCGATGAGGCCGAGTACGCCGAGATCAGCTTCGCCCAGGGTATCCCGGTTGCTCTGAACGGTGAGGTGATGAGCTTCCACGAGATCATCAACGCCATGAACGAGCTGGCCGGCAAGCACGGTTTCGGTCGCATCGACATGATCGAGAACCGCCTGATCGGCGTGAAGAGCCGCGAGATCTACGAGGTGCCCGGCGCTCTCACGCTCATCACCGCCCACAAGGCGCTCGAGGACCTGTGCCTCGAGCGTGAGGTGCTGCACTACAAGCTCGGCGTGGAGCAGAAGTGGGCCGAGCTGGTCTATAACGGCATGTGGTTCTCGCCGCTCAAAGAGGCGCTCGACGGCTTCATCGAGACCACGCAGCAGCTCGTGACCGGCGATGTGCGCCTGCGCTTCTTCAAGGGCTCGTGCGTGACGGTCGGCCGCCGCTCGCCGTACTCGCTTTACGACTACAACCTCGCAACCTACGACGCGGCCGACACCTTCGACCACAAGGCTGCCAAGGGCTTCATCGACCTCCACGGGCTTCCCGTGAAGGTCTGGGCGCGCCAGCGCCGCAAGGTCGGCAAGGAAGGCGAGGTCTAGCACCCATGTCCGACACGCCGAAGACACCCTGGGGCGGTCGCTTCGAGCACACGCCCGGCGCCTTCCAGCAGCGCTTCGGCGCGTCGCTTCTCCGTGGACAGGCGCCTGTACGCCGAGGACATCGCGGGCTCGGTCGCGCACGCACGCATGCTCGCGAAGCAGGGCATCATCACCGCCGAAGACGCCGGTCGCATCGAAGAGGGGCTCCTCGGCATCCTGAAGGACATCGAGGGCGGGGCGTTCGTGTTCGACGCGTCCGACGAGGACGTCCACATGGCCATCGAGGCCGAGCTCACGCGGCGCATCGGCGATGCGGGCAAGCGGCTCCACACCGCACGCTCGCGCAACGATCAGGTCGCGACCGACACGCGGCTCCATGCGAAGCGCGAGGCGCTGCGGCTGCACGGCGCGATCGGCGAGCTCCGACGCGTGCTGGCTCGATCTCGCCGCTGCGCATGCCGACGTGGTGATGCCCGGCTACACGCACCTGCAGAAGGCGCAGCCGGTGCTCTTCGCGCACCACATGCTCGCGTACTCGTGGATGCTCACCCGCGACGCGAAGCGCGCTGAAGCGCGCGTCGAAGGCCGCCGACGTGCTGCCGCTCGGCAGCGCGGCGCTCGCGGGCACGACCTTCCCGATCGACCGCGATGCGGTCGCCGCGCGAGCTCGGCTTCTCGGCGTGTCGCCCAACTCGCTCGACGCCGTGTCCGACCGCGACTTCCTCGTCGACCTCACCTACGCGTGCACGCTCGGCGATGGTGCACCTCTCGCGCCTGGCCGAGGAGCTCATCCTCTGGTCGAGCGATGAGTTCGGTTTCGTCACGCTCGACGACGCCTGGTCCACCGGCTCGAGCATCATGCCGCAGAAGAAGAACCCCGACTTCGCCGAGCTCGTGCGCGGCAAGACCGGTCGCGCTGTCGGCGACCTCACCGCGCTGCTCGTGACGCTCAAGGGCCTTCCGCTCGCGTACAACAAGGACATGCAGGAGGACAAGGAGCCGGCGTTCGACGCGATCGACACCTACGCGGACTCGCTCGAGGCGATGGCGGGCATGCTCTCCACGATGCGCGTGAACGCCGAGCGCATGCGCGCCGGCGCGCTCGGCGGGTTCATGGCCGCGACCGATCTCGCCGACCACCTCGCCGCCCGCGGCGTGCCGTTCCGCGAGGCCCACGAGATCGTCGGGCAAGCTCGTGCTCGCTTGCGAGCGCGACGGCCGCACGCTGCAGGAGCTCACGCTCGACGAACTCCGCGCGGCCTCCCTGCCTTTGCCGACGACGCGCTCGGCACGGTCGACATCGATGCCGTGGTCGCGCGTCGCGACACCGCCGGCGGCACGGCGCCCTCTCGCGTCACCGCGCAGCTCGCGGAAGCACGCGAAGCGCTTGCACGCGACGAGGAGTGGCTCGCCGGTCACGGCGTGGCGGACGAGTAGCGCGCTTCGGTGTCGCACTGGTTCATAACCACCGTCGATCGCGGCGATCCCGCCTCGGTGCGTGACGTGCGCGAGATCCTCGAGTCGTACCACGACGATCTCATCGTCGAGTTCGGCGAGAACACGCTCACGGCGGAGCTGGCAACGCTGCCCGCCCCGTACCTGCCACCGAACGGCGCGCTTCTGCTCGCTCGGGACGAGTCCGGACGTCCGCGCGGGTTGCGTGGGGATCAAAGGACTCTCCGAGAACGAGTGCGAGATCAAGCGGCTCTACGTGCTGTCCGGGGTCCGCGGCGCGGGTCTCGGGCGCGCGCTCGTCCGCGCCGCGATCGATCAGGCGCGCGTCATGGGTTACGCCGAGATGCTGCTCATTGCGGTGCGGCGACACACGAACACCGCCCAGCGCATCTACCGCGCGTTCGGATTCGAGGTCACCCGCGCAGTTTCGCGAGGCGCCGCTTGGCTACGACGCTGGCGGGCTTCCTGTTCATGCGTCGCTCGCTCTAGCGGGAGCGAACGCTCGGGTATCATCGGAGGCGACACCACGCCCTCGGCCACACGGAGCCGCCACATGCCCTCCTACGACAACGCCGCGATCGCCACCGCGCTCGAGGACTTCGGCGATCTGCTCGAGATCGCCGGCGAGGACAGGTACCGCTTTCTGAGCTATCACAAGGCCGCTCACGCCGTGCGCGCGTGGGACGAGGACATCATGTCCACGGCACTCGCCGGGCGCCTCACGGAGATACCCGGCATCGGTGCGAAAATCGCCGCGGCCATCTCAATCGATGCTCAAGGCGGTGTCTTCCCGGAGTTCGACGAGGTCGCGGCCCGCGTGCCTGCCTCGGTCATCGAGCTCATGCGCGGTCCAGGGACTCGGACCGAAGAAGGCCAAGGTGCTGTTCGACGAACTCGCCATCGCCTCGATCGACGACCTCGAGGAGGCCATAGCCGACGGACGCCTGGCGGATCTGCCCGGCTTTGGCGCGAAGACCGTCGAGAACATCTCCGCCGGCATCGAGCGCTATCGCAGCCTGTCCGAACGCATCCTGCTCGCCGACGCGTTGCCGCTCGCCGAGAAGCTTGCCGAGGAGCTGCGGTCACTGCCGGGTGTGTCAGACGCCGCCTGTGCGCGGCAGCATCCGGCGCATGAAGGAGACGGTGGGCGACATTGACGTGCTGGTGGCCGCTGCAGACGGCCCCGCGGTCATGGCGGCGGTGCGCGGGCTGCCGATCGTGACCGAGGTCATCGCGAGCGGCGAGACCAAGACGAGTGTGATGACCACGTCGGGCCGCCAGGCGGATGTGCGCGTGGTCACGCCCGAGTGCTGGGGCGCGGCGCTCCAGTACTTCACCGGTTCGGCCGAACACAACGTGCGGGTGCGCGAGGTGGCCAAGTCGCGCGGCCTCAAGGTGAGCGAGTACGGCGTCTTTCGGATCGAGGATGGCGAGCGGCTCGCGTGTGCGACCGAGGCCGATGTCTACGCCGCCCTCGGCATGGCGCGTCATGCCACCCGAAGTGCGCGAGAACGCCGGGGAGGTCGAACGTCGCGCTCGAAGGCGGCGCACCGGAGCTGGTGACGCTTCGGCGACATCCGTGGCGACCTGCACTCGCACACCGTCGCCACCGACGGCCGCTCGACGCTCGAGCAGAATCGGGCGCGTGCAGCCGAACTCGGCTACGAGTACCTCGGCGTCAGCGACCACGCGTACGAGCTGCGGATGGTCGGCGGGCTCGACCTCGCCGACCTGGAGGAGCAGTGGGCGCTGATCGACGAGCTCAACGCCCTCGGCGACGGCGGTCCGGTGCTCCTCAAGGCCATCGAGCTCAACATCGACGACGAGGGCGGCGTGGACTATCCCGCCGAGGTGCTCGCGCGTTTCGACTACTGCATCGCGTCGCTGCACGCTGGCTTCAGCCAGTCGCGCGAGCCAGGCCACGCGTCGGCTGCTGGCGGCGATGGAGAACCCGTTCGTCGATCTCATCGGCCACCCGACCGGACGACTTCTCGGCAGACGCGATCCGTTCGACCTGGACATGGAGGCGGTCATCGCCAAGGCAGCCGAGACCGGGACGATCATGGAGCTCAACGCCCACCCCGAACGGCTGGACCTGAACGACGTGCACCTGCGCATGGCGCGCAGGCTCGGAGTGCGCATCGCCATCAACACCGATGCGCACGAGGCCACGCAGTTCAGCCACATGCGGTGGGGCGTCGCCACGGCGCGCCGCGGATGGATGAGCGCCGCCGAGGTCCTGAACGCGCAGTCGCTCGATACGATGCGCAGCTGGCTCAAGCGGAACCGCGCGTGAGCGTCTTCGACCTCGATCGGGCGCGGCCACTGTCCGCCGCGTTCTTCAACCGCCCGACCGTGGTGGTGGCGCGTGAGCTTGTGGGCAAAGTGATCGCGAGCCGCATCGGCGGGGAGCTTACTGCTGGCGCCATAGTGGAAACCGAGGCGTACCTCGGCGCGGGCGATCCGGGTTCGCACGCCGCAACACGAGGCGTCACGGCGCGCAATCGCGTGATGTACGGGGCGCCGGGCCGTGCGTACGTGTACTTCACCTACGGCAATCACCACATGCTCAACCTGGTCACCGAGGATGAAGGCATCGCAGGCGCCGTGCTGGTGAGGGCGGTGGAGCCGGTCGCCGGCATCGACGTCATGAGGCGGCGGCGTCGCGGTCGCGAGGTATCCGATCTCACCAACGGGCCGGGCAAAGTCGCCGAAGCACTTGGGATCACGCTCGAGCACAACGCCGTCTCGCTCGGGTCCGAACTGGCTGTGTACGACGCTCCGGCGCTGGAGGACGACGCGGTGGGAGTGAGCGGGAGGATCGGGCTGGCGGCGGGCCATGAACTGCCGCTCAGGTTCTACGCTGTGGGGAACGGGTACGTGTCAAAGGGACGGACGGGGCCGAAGCCGCCGAAGCGTGCGCCGGCAGCGGGGAAGGGGACGACATGAGGCTTGGCGACATCTACACGACCGCGATCGAGGCGGGGATCGAGGCCGACCAGCGCTCGCGCGAGGAGATCGACGCGTTTCTGGCATCGGCGGCGAAGGAGTACGAGGACCTTGCCGAGGACGAGAAGCGCTTCTTCGACACCGAGCGACTCACCAACCCCTTCGATGATACGCGCATCTGCGCGGGCGAGCCGGACCTCGAGGTACGCGGCCTCATCACCGGCATCGACATGGAGGTCGGGGAGGTGTTGCTCGCCGATCGACTGCGCGAAAAGGGAGCGCCGATCGATCTCATCTTCGCCCACCATCCCGAGGGCCCGGGTTTTGCCAACCTGCACCGCGTGATGTACATGCAGGCCGACCTGTGGGCCGCGCGTGGCGTCGGGATCGGTGTCGCCGATGCGCTCATCGACACCCGCGCCGAGGAGGTTCGGCGACGCATCATGCCGATCAACCACTACCGGGCCATAGACGCAGCGAACCACCTCGAGTTCGCCTCGATGTCCTGTCACACCCCCGCGGACAACAGCGTGACCCGCTTCGTGCAGAAGCTGATCGATGACGAGACACCCCGAACCCTCGACGGTCTCGTGAAGCTGCTCCACAGCGTTCCGGAGTACGCGGACGCGGCCACCAAGGGCTACGGGCCCATCCTCATCCAGGGAACAGGCTCCAAGCGCTGCGGCACGTGCGTGGTCGATATGACTGGCGGCACCGAAGGCCCCAAGGAAGCGCTCGACAAGCTCGTAGCGGCCGGTGTCGACACGCTCGTGGGGATGCACTACTCGGAGGAACACAAGAAGCGCGCCGAGGAGCTCAAGCTCAACCTCGTGATCGCAGGCCACGTGAGCTCCGATGCGATCGGAATGAACCTCGTACTCGACCGTATCGAGACGCAGGGTGTCGAAGTGATCTGCACCTCGGGCATGGTGCGCGTGAGGCGTTCCTGATCGTTGGTGTCGGCAAGCGAAGACCCCCGGCAAGATACTGGTCGGGGGTCTTCCGCGTTCACGGCGACGGCGTCCCCGTGCCCGGTTCTGAGGGCGGCGGAGGCGCGGGCGGAGGTGCGGTCGCCGGGTTCGGACCGTTCGAGATGGCGATCGTCACAACGTGGTTCAGGGGATTCGCTGTCGCTCCCGGTCCCGGCGCCTGCTCCGCCACGAGTCCCGCGGGCACTGTATCGCTGTAGGTCGACGTGATCTGGTAGTTCTTGAAGCCTGCCGCGATGAGTGCGTTGATGGCGCCGTCCTGCGACATGCCGATGAGCGAGGGCACCACCTCGCTCGGGATGTCCCAGTCCTTCTTCCACGTGTAGTCGGGTGCGGGAGCGGGATTGAAGTCGAGCACGGGCTGGTTCGCGAGTGCACGGATCATGAAGTCGTGCCATATCGGTGCGGGGAACGTGCCGCCGAACACCTTACGGCCGTGGACGCTGCGCATCGGCCGCTCGGGGGTGTAGCCCATCCAGACCGAGCAGACGAGCTGCGGTGTGTAGCCCACGAACCAGGCATCGCGGTAGTCCTGCGTGGTGCCGGTCTTGCCCGCGGCGGGCCTGCCGATGTTCGCCCTCGTCGCGGTGCCGCTCGTGATGACGCCCCTCATGATGGATGTCGCCGCGTAGGCGATGCTGTGCGAGATCGCCTGGTTCCCAGTGGGCGTGTACTCGAAGATCGTCGCGCCCTTGGCATCGACGATCTTGGTGATGGACGTGTGCGGGTAGTGGACGCCGTCGGCGGCAAGCGTGCCAAAGGCCGATGCCATCTCGATCGGCGTGACCTCCTGGCTACCCAGCGTGATGGAGAGGAACGGCTCGATGTCGGTCTCGATGCCCATCCGGTGCGCGGTGTCCACGACCTTCTCGGCGCCGATCTCGGCGATCAGCCGCGCGAATGCGGTGTTGACCGAGCCGACGGTGGCCTGCTGGAGTGTGATGTAGCCCTTACCGCCGCCGCCTTCGGCGTTGCCGACCTTCCAGGGCCGGCCGCCCGTGGCGATCGTGGCCGGAGAGGACGAGTCGATCTTGCGAGTGGGCGGCATGCCCTGCTCGAGCGCGGTCACGAGGGTGAAGACCTTGAACGACGAGCCAGGCTGCCGGTGTGCCTGGGTCGCGAAGTTGAACTTGTTGGTGTCCCAGTTGCGGCCGCCGACCATCGCCTTGACGTACCCGGTGGTCGGCTCGATCGCCACGAGCGCGCAGTCGGGGTCGTCCGGTCGGTCGAGGACGCCGGCGACCGCTTCTTCGGCGTAGGTCTGAAGCGTCGTGTCGAGTGTCGTGTAGACCGTGAGACCGCCCTTGAAGACGAGCGAGGTGCCGTACTCGTCCTGGAGGAGCTTCTTCACGTGTGCCACGAAGTACGGCGCGGCGTAGACGCCCTGCTCGTCGAGCGTGGCGCGACTTGCCGAGCGTAAGCGGTTCGACCTTGGCCGCCTCGTACTCCTCGCTCGTGATGTAGCCCTGCTCGTACATCTTCGAGAGCACCCACTGACGCCGTGCGACCGCACCCTCGGCGTTGTCGTAGGGGTCGAGCCGGGTCGGTGCCTGCGGCAGCCCCGCGAGCAGCGCCGCCTCAGCGATCGTCAATTCGCTCGCATGCTTGTTGAAGAAGGTGAGTGCCGCGGCCTCTGCGCCGTAGGCACCCTCGCCGTAGTAGACGGTGTTGATGTACATGCCGAGGATCTCGTCTTTGGAGTGCTTCTTCTCCAGCTCGAGAGCAAGGACTGCTTCACGGGCCTTGCGGCGGTACGACGCCTGGAAGCGCTCGGGATCGTCGGCAAGGATCGTGTTGCGGATGTACTGCATCGTGAGCGTGGAGGCGCCCTCGGTGCGTCCGGTGGTCAGGTTCGTCACGGCCGCGCGCACGACGCCGGGGACGTCCACCCCGTTGTGCTCGTAGAAGCGCTCATCCTCAACAGCGACGACCGCGTGCAGCAGGTGGGTCGAGATCTGGTCGAGTGGCACCACCTGGCGGTTCTCGAGGTACAGGTTGGCCAGGAGCACGCCATCCGCCGAGTAGATCTTCGTGGTCTGTGCAACCGAGAAGGCCGTCGGGTCGTCGATGTCGGGCAGTCCTTCGAGCCAGTCGCTCGCTATGCCCAGGCCGACCGCAACACCGGTGCCCGACAGGACGAGCGAGCCCACAAGCATGAGCGCGACCGCACTCGTGATCACCTTGAGTGCTGTATGCGGATGCTTCTGACGCCTGAGCCGGCTGCGTCTGGACACACGACCCCTCTCGCATGAACGGGCTATCATGACTTCGTGCGGTGCATGGTTCGTCGGCCGAATGCGGCCGGTGCAATAGTATAGCGTGCGACGTGCGCGACGTGCGCGCGGAGCGCTCCGAAAGGGAACCGTTGCCGGAAGCACACGACCGAGTGGAGCTGCTCGCGCCCGCAGGGGGGCCCGAGGCGCTGATTGCTGCGGTCAACAACGGGGCCGATGCCGTCTACCTCGGACTGAGCGAGCTGAACGCGCGGCGAGGGGCCGCGAACTTCGATCTCGAGTCGCTCGCCGAGGCAACCCGTTTTGCGCACCTGCGCGAGGCGCGCGTCTACCTCACGGCCAATGTGGTGGTCCTGCCGCACGAGTTCGGTCCCGCGCTGGAGATGATCGATGCCGCATGGTCCGTGGGCGTCGACGCGGTCATCATCCAGGACCTCGGCGTACTGCGGGCGGTCCGAACCGCGCTGCCCCACGTGCGCATCCACGCCTCGACCCAGATCGATGCGATGAACCCGCGATGCAGTGCTCGCACTGGCCGAGGCCGGTGCGAGCAGAGTCACGCTCGCCCGCGAACTCTCGCTCGAGGCGATCGCCGCGTGTGCGGACAGCGGTGTCGAAGTCGAGTCGTTCGTTCACGGCGCTATCTGCTACTCGTACTCGGGCCAGTGCCTCATGTCCTCGATGATCGGCCGTCGCTCGGCGAACCGCGGACTGTGCGCGCAGCCGTGCCGCCTCACCTACGACCTGATCGACGGCCAGGGCGAGGCGCGTTGCCGCTCCCGGCAGCGTATCTGCTGTCGCCGAAGGACATGGCGGCGATAACCCATCTGCCGCAGCTGATCGCGCGGGCGTGCGCGCGCTCAAGATCGAGGGTCGCATGAAGGCCCCGAGTACGTCGCGGTCGTGACGGGCGTGTACCGTGCCGCGCTCGATCGCGCGCTTGCTCGGCCGGATGACTTCGCGGTGACTCCCGCTGAGTGGGAGATGCTCGAGGAGGCCTTCAACCGGGGCTTCACGCACGGATACCTGACCGGTGAGCGGGGCGAGACGCTCATGAGCTACACGCGCCCCAACAACCGCGGGGTGCTGATCGGTCGGATCGGGCAGACTCGGCCGGGGGAGGCGACCATCGAGCTCGAGCGCTCGCTCGACCCTGCAGACACACTGGGGGTCTGGACTGGCTCCGGCCGCTTCGCTCAGACGGCAGGACCGCTCACCGTTCGCGGCGCCGCAGCGGCCACCGTCCCCGCAGGCTCGGCGGCGACGTTCCGTCCGGAGCGCCACGTCTCGGCAGGCGATCGCGTCTTCCGGGTAGCGAACGATGCGCTGCTCCAGGCGGCACGTCGCACCTTCTCGGGGCCGGGCGTCGTCGACCACCGCGCCACTCCGGTGGACTTCGAGATTCGCGTGCGCGTTGGCCGCCCGCTGTGGCTGCTTGCGCGCACCGCCGATGCGACCGTAGAAGCCGAGGGGGCCGAGGTGACGCCCGCCCGCACGAAGCCGATCACCGGTGAGGAGATCATCGAGCACGTCGGCAGGCTCGGCGGGTCGGGATACCGGGCCGCGGGGTGGCAGATCGACCTGGATGCGGCGGCGGGGCTCGGCTTCTCCTCGCTGCACGCCCTGCGCCGACAGGCGCTCGAGAAGCTCGACGCACTCAGGCTGCAGCCCTGGGCCGGGCGGACCGCCAGCGCACCAGCGCTGCCGCAACTGCCGGCAGCCGCTCGCGCCGGGCGCAGCCCGGCACTCGTCGTCACCGCATGGACCGAGGATGTCGCTCTGGCCGCACGCGACGCTGGCGCCGACCGCGTGCTTCTACGGACGTTCGGCTCGCCGGGTGCCGCCCCCGGGTCGGGCTTCGCGCCGCTGCTGCCGCGCGTCGCGTGGGCGTCCGAGGTCGGCGGGTACGATTCCGTGCTCGGCACCGAAGGTCTTACGGTCGGCAATCTCGGCCTCTTGCGGCGCGCGGCCGAGCGAGGCGGCGTCGCTGCCGACTGGCCGCTGAACGTGCTCAATGCACATGCTGCCGCCCAGCTTGCCTCGATGGGAGCCGACTTCGTGTGGGCCTCGCCTGAGTTGTCGGGAAGGCAGCTCGCAGGACTGGCCGCCGCATCGCCGCTTCCGGTGGGCTGCGTGATCTGGGGTCGCCTGGAGCTCATGGTCGCCGAGCAGTGCGTGCTCCAGGCGGCGGGCCCGTGCTCGCGGCGTTGCGCCTCGTGCAGTCGGCGAGCGGGGTGGTGGCGGTTGCGAGACCAGAAGGGGTACGAGTTCCCGGTGACAACCGATCCCTCGGGACGCTCGCACGTCATGAACTCGGTCACACTCGATCTCGTCCGGGCGCTCGACGAGATTCTCGCCGCCGGGGTAGCGGCGGTCCGCGTGGACTTCTCTGACGAGACTCCAGCGCGGGTTGCCGAGGTGGTCCGGGCCGTGCGGTCGGCGCTCGTTGCGGTCGGCAGCGGCGCGGGGGCTCCCGACAAGCCTCTCGTCGATCCATCGACCAGCGGGCACTTCTACCGGGGACTCTTGTAGAGGCTACTTGACCTCGATCGTGAGCGGCAGGCTCGAGACAAGGTCGTCCTCGTCCGTTACCCACAGCGTGACCGTGTACGTCCCTGCAGATGTGAACGTGTGTGTCACCTCTGCGCCCGTGACGAGCGGCGATCCGTCACCGAACTCCCAGGCGTATTTCACAATGGTGCCATCGGGGTCGCTCGAGCCGGTCGCGTCGAACTTGATCTCATCGCCTACCTTCGGTGCGGCGGGTGTGAACTTGAAGGCGGCTATCGGCTCCTCCATCTGGGGGCTGCCCGTCGAGACGATCACCTTGATCGTCGATCCGGCGGGCACCTGCCCGCCGTAGCGCGGGTCCTGGTCGCTGACCATGCCCGCGGGTACGCCCGGGACCGGCTTCTCTTCAACGGTCGCGACCAGACCCAGGCTTGAGAGCGTCGCGAGTGCGTCGGCCTTCATCGTGCCGATGAGGTTTGGCACGTCCACCAGGGCCGGCGTTGCGTGCAGTTCGCACGCGACCGGCAGGCTCGCAGACAGGAAGATGGCGCCTCCCTGGTTGGGGCACAGCGCGCCCGCGATCTGCCCGGAGTCCAGGCAGATCGTCGCAGCCGTGATCCCCTTTGGCTGCGCGAATTCCGAAGCGGGGGTGTTCGCAAGCGCGGCTTTCATGAACGCGGCCCAGATCTCGGCGGGGAACGAGCCACCGGTGACCTTCTTGCCATGGACGTTGGTCATCTCGACCTGACCCTCCACGTGGCCCATCCAGACCGCGGCCGCGAGATCGGGCGTGTAGCCCACGAACCATGCGTCCCGATACTCCTGCGTCGTTCCCGTCTTGCCGGCTGCCGGCCGGCCGATCTTGGCCGCCGTGCCCGTTCCCGAGGTGATCACGCCCTTGAGCATGTCGGTCGTCAGGTAGGCCACTGCGGCGGAGATCGCTTCGGTCCCGGTCGTGGGCGCCGTGTACAGGATCTCGCCGGCCTTCGTGGAGACCTCGGTGATCCCGCGTGGCTGCATGTGGACGCCGCCGTTGGCCAGCGTGCCATACGCCGAGGCCATCTCGAGCGGCGTCACTTCCTGCGCGCCGAGTGCGATGGAGGGGACCGCCTTGATCGGCGTGGTGATGCCCATGCGCTTGGCGGTGTCGGCCACCTTCTCAGCACCCACCGCCAGGATCAGCTGGGCGAAGACGGCGTTGATCGACTTCTCGGTCGCCACGCGCAGCCGCATCGGCCCGCCCGCAGACGAACCGGTGACGTTCCATGTCTGTCCGCCGGGGATCGGGAAGGAGCCCGCGGCGCTCTCGTACACCTGCTCGGGCGAGATGCCGCGCTCGAGCGCTGAGGCGAGCACGAAGGTCTTGAACGACGAGCCTGGCTGGCGTCCGCCCTGTACCGCTGCGTTGAACTGCTGGGTGTTGAAGTCCTTGCCGCCCACCATCGCCCGGACTTCGCCCGTCTTCGGGTCTACGGCGACAAGCGCTGCCGACGGGTCCTCGGGACGGTCGAGCACGGAGACGATCGCCGTCTCCGCCGCCGCCTGCATGGCAAGATCGATGGTGGTCTTCACACGCAGACCGCCCTTGTAGACAGCATCCGCGCCGTAGTCGTTGATGAGCTGCTGGACGACCCACTCGACGAAGTAGGGGGCCGGCGTCGTGGTCGGGGCCGGCGCCGCCAGCGTGATGGCCTCGGCCACTGCGGCATCGTGGGTCGGCTGGTCGATGTAGCCCTGCTCGAGCATCTGAGCGAGAACCGTGTCCCGACGCGTCTTGGCCGCCTCCGGGTCGATGCGGGGTGAGAAGTTGCCGGGTGACTTGATGACGCCGGCGATCATGGCGCATTCGGCTGTCGTGAGCTGAGCCAGGTCCTTGCCGAAGTACGTCTGTGCGGCGGCCGAGACGCCGTAGGCGCCGTGTCCGTAGTAGATGGCATTCAGGTACTTCTCGAGGATCTCGTCTTTCGAGAACTTCGACTCGAGCTGATAGGCGAGGATCGCCTCCTTGAGCTTCCGGGTCACGCTGTCCTCACGTTCGATGAACGTGTTGACGACGTACTGCTGCGTGATCGTAGAGCCGCCCTGATGCTTGCCCTGGGTAACGTTCACCCACAGAGCGCGTGCGATGCCGAGCGGATCCACGCCCTTGTGTTCGTAGAAGCTCTGGTCCTCGGTGGAGATGACGGCCTGTCGGAGAGCCATCGGTATGTTCGCGATGGGGACGTAGGTGCGGTTCTGTTCCGCATGCAGTTCGGTGAGGACCGCTCCGTTGCGGTCGTAGATGATGCTCGTCTCTGCGAGCGGCTCTGAGCCTGCCGAGAGGTCGGGCAGGTCGTCAGTGAGCCGCTCGTAGACAACGCATCCCGCGATTCCACCCGCCACTGCCAGCAGCAGTAGTACGAGGAGTGTGACGCGCCAGAAGATGCGCCAGCGACTGCGCTTCTTCGGCTTGGGTCGCGGCCCACCGGCCGATGGGCGTCCCGAACCGCTTCCGGGTCGCGCGGCAGCACCTCCGCGGATCACGGTCGCGTTCTTGGCAGAGCGTGATCCGGCTCCACGCCCGCCACCGGCTGCGCGCGTGGAACCGCCCGCGGTCGGCGCGGTGTCGGCGGGCGGCTGTGCCGCGCGCTGCGAACCGGCGGCGCTCGTGCGCTTGCGCGGCTGCGGTCGCTGGCGGGAGTCGTTCTTGCTGCTGTCGGATGCGTCCACTGTCTCGCGGAACCCTTCGTGGATGTTCAGGGTGAGGTGTCGGACCCCACCGCCATACTGTACCGCAGGTCGGCGTTCGGGCACCTGCGGTCGTGTTAGTATGACCTGCAATCGACGGGCCAGACCACTTCGCGGGCGTGCCGATTCGGTAACGGGCGAGGGTGTGGAGGGAGCGTGAGCGTCCAGGTGTCAGACGCCGCCGGACAGCTGAAGACCATCGCAAGCGGGGCGGCCGACATCGTCCC
>CAVOWY010000008.1:262500-414945 GCA_963700295.1 uncultured Actinomycetes bacterium
AGGTAGACATTCCTGTACCACCGACAGCGCGTTATCACCGATGGGGTGACGGAGAAGGGTAGCTGAGCGCGGTTCTGGACGTCCGCGTGAAAGGCTGTAGGGGTCAGGGTAGGCAAATCCGCCGCGGCATATGCCTGAGAGCTGATGACGAAGCGATTGAGTGAAGTCAGTGATCCCATGCTTTCAAGAAAAACCTCTAGGGAGTGCTGTGGGTGCCCGTACCCCAAACCGACACAGGTAGGCAGGTAGAGAATACCAAGGCGATCGAGAGAACTATGGTTAAGGAACTCGGCATAATGGATCCGTAACTTCGGGAGAAGGATCACCCTGGCCCGTGCGTATCTTCGCGGTACAAGCGGACTGGGGTCGCAGTGAAACGGCCCAAGCGACTGTTTACTAAAAACACAGGACTCTGCTAAGTCGTAAGACGACGTATAGGGGCTGACGCCTGCCCGGTGCTGGAAGGTTACGAGGAGGGGTTAGCCGCAAGGCGAAGCTCTGAATCTAAGCCCCAGTAAACGGCGGCCGTAACTATAACGGTCCTAAGGTAGCGAAATTCCTTGTCGGGTAAGTTCCGACCTGCACGAATGGCGTAACGACTTGGGCGCTGTCTCAACCGTAGACTCGGCGAAATTGCATTATTCGTGAAGATGCGAATTACCCGCGGAAGGACGGAAAGACCCCGTGAACCTTTACTACAGCTTGACATTGATCTTTGGTTTGTCGTGTAGAGGATAGGTGGGAGGCTATGAAGCCGGGACGCCAGTCTCGGTGGAGCCAACCTTGGAATACCACCCTCGGCAGGCTGGAGGTCTAACCCCACACCGTTATCCGGGTGGGGGACCGTGTCAGGTGGGTAGTTTGACTGGGGCGGTCGCCTCCTAAAATGTAACGGAGGCGCGCGTAAGGTTCCCTCAGATCGGTTGGCAATCGATCGTAGAGTGCAAGCGCACAAGGGAGCTTGACTGCGAGACCTACAAGTCGAGCAGAGACGAAAGTCGGTGCTAGTGATCCGGCGGCTCAGAGTGGAATGGCCGTCGCTCAACGGATAAAAGGTACTCCGGGGATAACAGGCTGATCCTGCCCAAGAGTCCACATCGACGGCAGGGTTTGGCACCTCGATGTCGGCTCATCGCATCCTGGGGCTGTAGTAGGTCCCAAGGGTTTGGCTGTTCGCCAATTAAAGCGGTACGCGAGCTGGGTTTAGAACGTCGTGAGACAGTTCGGTCCCTATCCTCCGCGGGCGTAAGAGACTTGAGAGAGGCTGTCCCTAGTACGAGAGGACCGGGATGGACGAACCTCTGGTGTACCAGTTGTCGACCAACGGCACTGCTGGTTAGCTACGTTCGGTCGGGATAACCGCTGAAAGCATCTAAGCGGGAAGCCCATCTCAAGATGAGGTCTCTCACTGGGTTAACCAGGTAAGGCCCCTCGTAGACTACGAGGTTGATAGGCCGCAGGTGTAAGCGCAGCAATGTGTTCAGCCGAGCGGTACTAATAGGCCGAGGTCTTGATCTTCTATTCAACTTTTCCGACTCGCTATACAGCTCTCAGGGTGCGGGACGCACCGTCTGAGGCCGTATTTGAAAGCAGAAGAGTGCGTGCACTCGACGGTCGATGAGCCGTCGGATGTGTTCAGTGGCTTTGGCGGAGGGGGTACACCCGATCCCATTCCGAACTCGGAAGTTAAGCCCTCCAGCGCCGATGGTACTGCGGTGTAGTCCGTGGGAGAGTAGGACGTCGCTGAACACATCCGACGGCTCTGCCGTTTTCGCAGGGCGGTGACGCTCGCGCGGTGGCCTTCCGGTCCGTGGTCGGAACGGCACGCCTTCTGCTAGAATCGCGCCTGTGTCTGCATGTGGCACGAGCGGGGGTCGCCCCGCGTGTGCCAGAGCACGAGCGTCCCGGCTCTTGCCGGGCGATGCGGAAGGAGAGCACTCGTGAGAGAACGCGTACAGGCGGCACTCGACAAGATCAGGCCGGCCCTTCAGGCCGACGGCGGCGACGTCGAGCTTGTCGAAGTCACGGAAGACGGTGTGGTCAAGGTTGCGCTCCAGGGCGCCTGCCGCGGCTGCCCGATGTCGCAGCTCACGCTGGCCAACGGTGTCGAGCGCGTACTGAAGGACGAAATCCCGGAGGTCGTGCGGGTCGAGGCAGTGTAGGCTTCGCCCGATCACCGAGGCGTCCGACGAAGCGCCGCCCGATGGGCGGCGCTTTCTGTGTTTGTGGCGCGCGTTCGTCAGTGTGCTGGCGCCGCAACACGGTCGTTGACTACCGCCCGGTCGTTCGGCACTACCGTTCGTCAGGCGATGATTGCACCCCATATCTTGCGGCGGTAGACTGTGAAATCGCAACATCTTGTGTCACCGGGGGCCCGAGGGGACGCGGTGGCTGTGTCATGTTCAACACCGCGAGGAGGAGCCACAATGCCCGAGCAGGACACCGCCACGTACTCCAGGACCATCGACGAGACGCTGTCTCCGAACAGCGTGAAGGTCCTCCAGAAGCGGTACCTGAAGAAGGACGACGACGGGAATCCGATCGAGCGCCCCTCGGACATGTTCATTCGTGTGGCGGAGAACATCGCGTCTGCCGAGGCCAGGTTCGGCGCCTACGCCGGAGCAGGTCGCCGAGACCGCCCGCGACTACTACGATCTGATGACCTCCCTCGAGTTCCTGCCGAACTCCCCCACGCTCATGAACGCCGGGCGCGAGCTCCAGCAGCTGTCGGCGTGCTTCGTCCTGCCCGTGGCGGACTCGATGGACTCGATCTTCGGCGCCGTTCGCGATACCGCGATCATCCACAAGTCGGGCGGCGGAACCGGCTTCTCGTTCTCGCGGCTGCGCCCGGCCGGCGACTCAGGTGCGCTCAACACAAGGCGTGAGCAGTGGGCCGATCTCCTTCATGCGCGTATTCAACCAGGCCACCGAGGCCGTGAAGCAGGGCGGAACGCGCAGGGGCGCCAACATGGGCGTCCTCCGGGTCGACCACCCGGACATCATGGACTTCATCAAGTGCAAGCTCGACGGCGACTTCCAGAACTTCAACATCTCGGTCGCTCTCACCGAGGACTTCATGGACGCGGTCGCCGCAGCCGCGTCGTACGATCTGCGCAATCCGCGCGACGGTCAGCCCGCCGGCCAGCTCGATGCGCGCGAGGTCTACGAACTGATCGTGGAGATGGCGTGGGCTACGGGCGATCCCGGGATCATCTTCATCGACCGCATGAACCGCGAGAACCCCACGCCAGCGCTTGGCGAGATCGAGTCCACGAACCCGTGCGGGGAGCAGCCGCTGCTCCCGTACGAGGCGTGCAACCTCGGCTCGGTCAATCTCTCGAAGATGGTGCGGTACACCGAGTCCGGCCCGGACCTCGACTGGGACCGCCTCGCGGACGTGGTGCATCGGGGCGTGCGCTTCCTCGACGACGTCATCGAGGTCAACGAGTACCCGCTGCCGAAGATCGCCGAGCTCGTACACGGCAACCGTAAGATCGGTCTGGGCGTCATGGGGTGGGCCGACATGCTGATCATGATGGGCATCGGCTACGACTCCGAGGAAGCCGTTGCACTCGGCGAGAAGGTCATGGGATTCATCCTGGCCGAGTCGCGCCAGGCGTCGATGAAGCTGGCCGAGGAGCGCGGGGTGTTCCCGAACTGGGAGGGCTCGGTCTACGACACCCCGGAGGGCATCCGGCTCCGGAACGCGACGGTCACGACCATCGCCCCCACGGGCACCCTGTCGATCATCGCCAACTGCTCCTCGGGCATCGAGCCGCTGTTCGCTGTCTCGTACGTCCGTACGGTCATGGACAACGATCGGCTCATCGAGGTGAACCCGCTGTTCGAGGACCTCGCCCTCAAGCAGGGCTTCTACAGTCGTGACCTCATGGCGCTCATCGCCGAGCACGGCTCGGTCGCCGGCGTCGAGGGCGTGCCCGCCGATATCCAGCGCGTGTTCGTGACTGCACACGAAGTTGCGCCGGAGTGGCATGTTCGCATGCAGGCGGCGTTCCAGAAGTCGACCGACAACGCAGTGTCGAAGACCGTCAATTTCAGCAATGAGGCTACGGTCGAGGACGTGCGTCACGTGTACGACCTTGCGCACGAGCTGGGCGTGAAGGGCGTCACCATCTACCGCGACGGCAGCAAGGAGAACCAGGTCCTCTCTACGGGCAAGACGGGGAAGGCTGGCGTTGCGGCAGAGCCTGCGCGCCACGGTGAGATCGAACCCCGTCCGCGCCCCTCGGTGACGATGGGCAGGACCGAGAAGATCCAGACGGGTTGCGGCAACCTCTACGTCACCATCAACTCGGACGAGCAGGGTCTGTGCGAGGTCTTCACACAGATGGGCAAGTCCGGCGGATGTGCGGCAAGTCAGTCCGAGGCGCTCTCGCGGATGATCTCGGTCTCCCTGCGCGCCGGTGTCGATCCGCAGGCGATCCTCAAGCACCTCCGTGGCATCCGGTGCCCCAGCCCCGCCTGGGCGCAGGGCGGCAAGGTGCTCTCGTGCGCGGACGCGGTGGGTATCGCGATGGAGCACTACCTCGAGTGGATGGAGACGGGACCGCCTCGACGATGGTGTCGAAGAACACCGACGAGCTCGTCAACCTCGCGGGCGCGTGCCCCGAGTGCGGCGGCGCGCTTGAGCATGAGAGCGGTTGCGCGGTGTGCCGCGCGTGCGGTTTCAGCAAGTGCGCATAGGCCGACGCGATGGTGCTCAGTGATCGTTCCATAGTCGAGGAGATGGCCGTTGGCCGGGTCGTGGTCGATCCGTGCGATCCGGCGGACATCCAGCCATCGAGCATCGACCTGCATCTCGGCACGCAGTTCCAGGTGTTCCGCAACTCGCGGTACCCGTACATCGATCCGTCGGTGGAGCAGCGCGGGTTGATGGACCTCGTCGAGGCGTCGGTGGAAGAACCGTTCGTCCTGCACCCTGGTGAGTTCGTGCTGGGTGCGACGGTCGAGAAGGTGACCCTGCCGAGCGACATCGTCGCGCGGCTCGAGGGCAAGTCGTCGCTCGGCCGCCTCGGGCTGCTCATCCACTCGACCGCAGGCTATATCGATCCAGGGTGGAACGGGACGCTCACGCTCGAATTGTCGAACGTTGCGAATCTCCCGATCGTGCTCACTCCCGGCATGGCCATCGGGCAGATCTCGTTCATGCGCATGACGACGCCCGTGGACCGCCCCTACGGCACGCCCGGGCCTCGGCAGCAAGTATCAGGGGCAGGTCGAACCGACGCCGAGCCGCTCCTATAGGGGCCGCCGATAACCGTCGTTCGCGAGAGTCGCCTAGAGGCCCTCGGTCACCCTGCTCACGATGGGCGCAGGAACGAAGCCGGCGAGGTACTTGCCCGCGCGCGACTCCATGAACGGTAGCCAGCGGAAGCGGCGGCGGAGGTCGCCACGGATCGGGGCGGTGAGCTCGAGGTAGCGGTCGAGAGCGGCAGCGGGATCTCGTGCTGCGGCTCGGCCGGCGTCCCGGCCGGTGCGCAGCGCGTAGGAGATGCCTTCGCCTGACGACGGCGACATGAACCCGCCCGCTTCGCCGGCAAGCAGCACTCGCCCGTGGCCCGGCAGTATGTCGTCCGGGGATCGCAGGTAGAGCGCGGCGGCCGACTCGCGGTGTACCTTCTCTCCAAGCTGCGGAATCCGCTCGCGCAAGAGTGAGACCACGCGGTCCTGCTTCTCCCAGGGCCGCTTCGTCTTGGGGTAGAAGACGGAGCCGATCAGCGCGACATCGCCCTTCGGCACGACGTACGCGTACGCGAATTCGTCGCCGATGTCGCGCATGTAGATGCAATCGAAGTACGGCTCGATCGGAGCTGAGATCGTGATGAAGTCCTGGAGCGTGACGTAACTTGCCGATTCCCGTATGCCGAGAATGCGGCGGACCTGCGAGCGCGCTCCGTCAGCGCCGATAAGCAGGTCTGCTGAGACCGTCCTGCGTTCGCCGCCGATGTCCAGTGTGACCGTAACCTTCTCGGGCGACTGCTCGAAGTCGGCAATCGCGGTCTTCGCTGCAACCTCCACGGTGGCGGGCAGCAGGTCGAGCAACCACTCATCGAACCCGGCCCGGCTGACGTTGAGGAATTCGAGCGCGGTGACCTTGCGGATCCCGCGGTCCCAGTCGTGGTAGCGGAAGTTGACCGTCCGAGGCGTGCTGACGATGCTCTCGGGCACAGCGCCGTAGGGACGGAGCGTCTCGATCGACAGCTCGTGGAGCATGCCGCCGCAGCTCTTGTCGCGGGGGAGCGGGCCTGAGTCGGCCAGCAGGACTGGGCCTCGCTCGGCGGCGTGGAGTGCAGCGAGAACGCCGGCGGGGCCGGCACCTGCGACGATCGTAGCGTAGTGGTCGAGGGCGGGAATGCTCATCAGCTCACCTTCGGGAACGAAAGCGGTCCACGGACAGTACGGACGGTGCCGTCCTCGTGAGGACGGACGACACAGAGCGCCGCTGAATCGCTGGTGGGGGCTTCGGCGGAAGGCGCTATCCGGATACAATAGCAGCCTGCGTGCGTGGCTGCGATATGAAGGAGGCAGGTTCAGTGGCGTGTTGGTCCGAGCGTGGGTGCGATGAGGAGATGCGCGGGCGATGCCCGCACGCGATCGACCCCGACGAGCAGTGCCCGCTCGGCTGCCACTACGCCGACTGCGACCGGCCGACGCATCAGGTCACCGGGGATCCGATGCTCGTCTTCAACCCGGAGATCGACTTCAATGCTGCCGCCAAGGAGACCTGCACGCGGTGCGTCTTCTTCCTGACGAACGGGCCGCGCCTCTGATGGCCCTCCGCAGCGCGGATGTCGCGAGGGCGCTGCGCCACTTCAGCGACGAGCTCGCAGCGGCAGGCGCCGCGCAGACGGGCGACGCCTTCACCGATCTGCCCGAAGCGGACGCATTCGTGAAGGGCTGCCCCGAGGCGTTCCTGATCGGCGTCCTGTTCACGCAGGGTGTTCCCGCCGAGCGCGCATGGGCTGCGCCCTACGTGCTGGCCGAGCGGCTCGGTCACTTCGATCTGAGCCGACTGGCGGCCGAGCCCGAGGCCTGTTGCCGCCGCGATCGCGGCACCACCCGCACTGCACCGTTTCGTCCGCACGCTTCCGGTGTGGGTCTGCGCCGCTGCTGCGCGCGTGCAGCGCGACTACGACGGCAGCGCGGCGGCGATCTGGGAGCCGGGGACGCACGTGCTGGAGGTGACCCGACGCCTGCTCGAGTTCGACGGGATCGGTGACAAGAAGGCAGCGATGGCCGTTGAGCTTCTCATGCGCTACTTCGGCGTGCATCTCGAGGGGGCCGAGTGCGGTTCGGTGGCGTACGACGTCCATGTGAGGCGTGTGTTCCTGCGCAGCGGTCTGGCGGCTGAGGACACGCCTGCCGCGATACGCGCAGCCGCTCAACGTGCGTGTCCCGACGCGCCGGGTTCGCTCGATCTCGCCGCATGGCTGGTCGGCCGGGACTGGTGTCGACCCCGGGATCCGCGGTGTGAAGCGTGCCGCCTGTCGGCGGATTGCCCGAAGCTCGTGGAGCGCAATGCTCCCGGTGTGGGAGTTCGTCGGACCTAGGCGAGCGAGCGGAAGAGCAGCCCGGAGAGCAGCTTCGGGTAGAAGTACGTGGACTTCTGGGGCATCGTGTCACCCGCCAGTGCCACCGCTTTGAGCTGGTCCATCCTGGTCGGCGCGACGACGAAGGCGGCATCGGCATGCTCGACTTGCAGGGCCTCGTGCGCGTCCTTGGCGAATCCGAGCCGCTCAAGCGTAGCGGGCTGGTCGGGGTCGATGCCGAAGAGCGGCTTGAGCACCATCTCCTGGAGGACGGTAACGTCGAGCCGCTTCCACTCGTCTGAGCGATCGGCGGTGATGACGCGTGCCGGGTCGATATCTGCCCGCAGCGACGCGATGCGCGTGGTGCCGTCGGCAGTCCGAACGAGGAACGTCGTGCGCTCCGGTGTCGCCGACCGAGGCGGGGACGGGCGAGGGCGGCTCCACGAGGTCGAAGGTGCTCGCCATGGCTTCCCAGAACGCCGACAGCGTCGAACGGACCGTCCGTCCGCGCGAGTCGATGGGTCGGGAGCACGACCAGCTCGGGATCGTCCATGTTCACGAGCGTCATCATGACGAAGTCGTATGCGGCCTCGGTGGGTGTGGGGTACCCGAGCGCCGCGTTGGCCGCATGTCGCTCGTCGCGGTATGCGAGCGCGGTCGTATATCGGTGATGACCATCGGCGATAAAGACGGGGCGCTCGCCGATGATCCCGGCTACAGCGTCTATCGTACCGGCGTCGCGGACCGCCCAGACCTTGCTCAACACCCCTTCGGCATCAGTGGCGGTGAACATCGGTTCTGTTGCGATGTGCGCGTCGAAGATGCCGTCGGTCTCGCCAGCGGGGTCGGAGAACAGGCCGAAGACCTGGCTCAGGTTCGCGGCGGTGGCGCGCGTGAGGTCGAGGCGGTCGGAAAGCGCCTTGGGCAGCGTGCGCTCGTGGGGGAGGATCACGCCGTCGGCGAAGGGGTGCAGGCGGACGGCGGCGACGAACCCACGCCGACGGATGTGGCGGCCTTCGTACTCCCAGGACTGCTCAACGACGTAGATCGCGGGCGAATCGTCGTCCACGAGGACGCCCTCCTCGTACCACGACTGCCACAACGTCCGGCCCGTCTCGTAACGGTTGCCAGGCAGGCTCGGGTCGAGCGCGCCCTCAGGTAGCTCGAGCGCGACCACGTTGTGCGGCTCGGCGGCGAGCAACTCGGCGCGCCGCTCGGGGGTCACCACGTCGTACGGAGGCGCCGTCAGCATGCTGAGGTCGGCGCCGGGCTCGTGACGGTACATCCTGGCGCGGAACGGATGAACGAGCGACATGGGGCCTCCCGGGGAGTGTGGTCTCACGCAGGGAGTCTACCCGAGGGCAGCGCGCAGCGCCACAAACGCGATGACGCCGGCGAGGGTGGCGCCGAGGAAGCTCCTGAACCGCCAGTAGACGAGGCCGGTGATGAGCGACGCCCACAGGTACGGGCTCGTCAGAGGCGGCAGCCATTTACCGTCGGCCCGCAAGACGCCACCCACCACGAGCGTCGCCATCGCCGACACGGGGATGAAGGAGAGCCATCGCCGTAGCCAGCCCGGAAGTTCGGCGCGGGACAGGATGGCGAGCGAGGGGAAGCGGATCGCGAAGTTCGCGATCGCCATGCCTGCGATGACCGCCCACAGCGCAGTCGCGCTCATCGCGTCACCACCGTCGCGACCGTGGCAGCGATCATGGGCGTGGCGATGAGGTACCACGGGTCCGGAAGAAGCAGCATGAGGGCGACTGCGATCGCCGCAGCGGCAAGACCGGCGACCACATGGCGGCGGTCCTCGGCCTGCGCCACGAGCAGCGCGGTGAACATGGCGGGCATGGCGAACTGCACGCCGAAGCGCGTGGGGTCGCCTATGGCGCCAGCGGCAAATGCCCCGACGGCGGTGCCCAGCACCCAACCCATCCAGGCGATCGTGCCGACGCCCGTCATAGACCAGGCGTTCGCGAGCGACCGCCGATGGTCGTCGATATTCACGGCGAACGTCTCGTCAGTCAGGGTGAAGGCGAGGAACGCCTGTGCTGGAAGGCGGACGCCCGTCACATGTGGTGACATGGCGGCTCCGAACAGCACATAGCGGAGGTTCACCACCGCGGTCGTGAGGACGACCGCAAGCACCGAAGCGCCGGAGCCGATAAGTTGGAGCGCGATGAGCTGCCCGGCGCCTGCGAGCGCTGTCGCCGAGCAGACGATCGCCTGGAACGGCGTGAACCCGAGACTGCGGGCGACGACGCCGAATGCTGCACCCACCGGCACGTAGCCGAGGAAGATGGGAAGGCCCAGCTTGATCCCCCGCGCGAACGATGCGCTGCGGGACGGGCACGCGAGTTGCTGAGGTTCGGTCGTCGGCATGCGGCGATACTAGCACAGCAATCCGGGCGTTCTGGCGGTATCATAGACACAGCGTGCGAGGAGGCGAGACCGGTGGAGTTCACGCTCATCTGCCCCAACGATGGCCGTGTGGAACTGGGTCTCGAGGACATCTCGACCGTCGTCTTCCGAGGGCCGGAGTCCGTCGAAGTGGTCTTCGTGTGCCCGCACTGCGGTGCGTCGCTTCGCGCCGCCATGCAGGTGCCGAACCTTCTCGTCGCCGCGATGGAGCTCGCCCGGTATGCCGAGGAGCTCGACGACGGCGCCGTCCATGAGATTCGCAGTCGGACGCACGATGAGGCCAAGGACGACGATTCGGCCGAGCAACAGCTGCGGGCACGCCGCGAGCTCGCGGGCGAGCCGTACTGCGAGTACTTCCGTCGTCAGCTCGCCTCGATCGAGTGCGTTGAGGACATGCTCGCCGAGCTGGACTGATTCACCGGGTTCTGGCTGATGCGCGTGCCCGTCTTCGGGAACGCGCCGCGAGCGCCGCAGGAAGCGCTAAGAGAGACCGGCGACGAATCCTCCGATGTGCGCGAAGTATGCCACGCTGCCCGCCGCGGCAGCATCCGCGCTGAGCGAAACGAGGCCGTTGCCGAGCTGCAGGACGAACCAGAATCCGATCACCAGATACGCGGGCACGCGGCGCGACCTCGATGAAGACGAAGACGGGGATCAGCGTCACGACCGAGGCGCCCGGGAACAGCAGGATGTACGCGCCGAGGACGCCGGCGACCGCGCCGCTCGCGCCGATCATCGGGACCATCGAACCGGGGTCGGCGAGCCACTGCGCGAGCGAGG
The DNA here is from genome assembly GCA_963700295.1 of uncultured Actinomycetes bacterium. Classification (GTDB taxonomy): domain Bacteria; phylum Actinomycetota; class Coriobacteriia; order Anaerosomatales; family Anaerosomataceae; genus UBA6100. Next base: position 273,252 of record CAVOWY010000008.1, read on the forward strand.
CGACGACCCCGCAGGTGAGGTAGAAGGCGATGAAGCCGACCGGTCCGAACCGGTCCTCGATGTTGTTCCCGAAGATCCAGAGGTACAAGAGGTTCCCGATCGCGTGCACCCAGCCGGCGTGCATGAACATCGCGGTGAAGAGCGTCAGCGATCTGTTCGACCGAGAAGGGGTCTGCGCCGAACCGGCCTGGCACGAACGCCCAGCGAGTCCACAGCGCGTCGAGCGCGACCGGGATCGAGCGTGAGTTCGTAGATGAACACCGCGACGTTCGCGGCGATGAACAGCAGCGTTATCCACGGTATCCGGCGGGTGGGGTTCTCGTCGCGGATGGGGATCACAGGCAGGACTCCGTCCTTCGCGAGGTGCGCGTGCCGAGGCATCGGACCGTGAAGAGGAGTGTACCGCGAGTGGTGGGCGGACACCGCCCGGTTGGGGTATCTTCGGAAAGAGCATGCGCTGCATGATTCGGTACCGCGATCGAGGAGGAACGCGATGGGATGGTTCACGCTGTGCGGGGGTGGACTGGTGCTGCTGCTCGTGGTGCTGGTCATCGCCGTTATCGGCATCTTCAACCGGCTCGTCACGCTGCGCAACCGCGTGGACAACGCGTGGTCGCAGATCGACGTCCAGCTCAAGCGCCGCTACGACTTGATCCCGAACCTCGTGGAGACGGTCAAGGGCTACGCCGCGCACGAGAAGGAGACGTTCGAGCGCGTGATCGCGGCCCGCAGTGCGGCCATGAGCGCCGAGGGCGTGAAGGCGCAGGGCGAGGCCGAGAACATGCTGTCCGGCACGCTGAAGAGCCTCTTCGCGCTGGCCGAGAACTACCCGGACCTCAAGGCGAACCAGAACTTCATGATGCTCCAGGAAGAGCTGTCCGGTACCGAGAGCAAGATCGCGTATGCGCGGCAGTTCTACAACGACTCGGTCATGACGTACAACACGCTCACAGCAGACGTTCCCGTCGAATGTCGTGGCGGGGATGTTCGGCCACTCGCCGCGCGACTACTTCGAGATCGAAGAAGCGGCCAAAGAGCCAGTGAAGGTGCAGTTCTAGTCTCGTGTACGACCAGATAGCGTCGAACAAGCTGAGGAGCACGGCACTGATCGTGGTGTTCGTGCTCCTCGTCGCGCTCATCGGCTTCGTGTTCGGCCAGGCGACGGACTGGGGCTACCTCGGCCTCGTGCTCGCGCTCGTGGTGGCGTTCGTCATGTCCTGGGGTTCGTACTGGTACTCGGACCGGATCGTTCTCGCGATGAGCCAGCGCGCGCCCGGTGGCCCGGGAGACCGAGCCGTACGTGGTGAACACCGTGGAGGGGCTCGCGATCGCTGCGGGACTGCCGGTGCCAAGGGCGTACCTCATCGACGATCCGGCGCCAAACGCGTTCGCGACCGGTCGCAATCCGGAGAACGCGGCGATAGCGCTCACCACCGGGCTGGTGCAGATGATGAACCGCCAGGAGCTCGAGGGCGTGATCGCCCACGAGCTCTCGCACATCAAGAACTACGACACGCTGCTCCAGACGCTCGCAGCCGTGCTGGCCGGCTCGGTCACGCTCATCTCCGAGTGGATGCTGCGCAGCTTCTGGTGGGGCGGCGGGCGCAGGCGGAACAGTGAAGCCGGTCAGCTCGGGCGCGATCATGATGATTGCCGCCCTCGGTGCTGGCGATTCTTTCGCCGCTTGCGGCGTCGCTCATCCAGATGGCGATCAGCCGGAGACGGGAGTATCCTGGCGGACGCGAGCGCAGCGATGCTCACGCGCTATCCGCCGGGCCTTGCGGGTGCGCTTCGGAAGATCGGCGCGGACCAGAATCAGCTTCGCTCGGCGAACAAGGCGACGGAGTCGTTGTACATCGCCAACCCGCTCAAGGCCCAGCGCGCCGGCGGCATGAACGCTCTGTTCAACACGCACCCGCCACTGGCGGACCGCATCGCGCGGCTGGAGGCGATGTGATCGCGACGATCCCATATCCGAACATCGACCCGGTCATGCTGGAGATCGGGCCGATCGCGATCCGCTGGTACGGGCTAGCATACGTGGCAGGCTTCATCGTGGCGGGCCTTGTGACGCGGTCGCTCATCAGGCGCTGGAAGGTCGCGCTCACCGACGACGACCTGCTCGATATCGTGCTCGCTGCGGTGATCGGGCTCGTGGTAGGCGCCCGGATCGGGTACGTGGTGTTCTACGGCGTCGGCGCCTACTGGGACGACCCGCTCTCCATCCTGGCGTTCTGGGACGGTGGCATGTCGTTCCACGGCGGTCTGGTCGGCATCATGCTCGCGGGGTGGTTCGTGGCGCGTCGCAAAGGGGTCCCGCGTACTCCAGCTGTTCGATCTTGGCGCGGTAGGCGCGCCGCTCGGCATCTTCTTCGGACGCGTCGCGAATTTCATCAACGGCGAGCTGTGGGGAAGGACCACCGACGTACCGTGGGGGATGGTCTTCCCGAGGGCACCCGGCGACCTGCCCCGCCACCCCTCACAGCTCTACGAGGCAGTCCTCGAGGGACTCGTCATCTTCTGCGTGCTGTGGGTGCTGTCGCGCCGCAAGCGGGGAGACGGGCTGATCATCGGCACGCTGCTTCTGCTGTACGCGGTGTTCCGCACGGGCATCGAGTTCTTCCGCGAGCCGGACGCCCAGCTGGGGTTCATCTTCGGTTCGCTCACGATGGGGCAGGTGCTCACCCTGCCGCTGGTCTTCGCGGGAGGCTGGCTGGTCTGGCGCGCACTGGCATCCGGGCGCGACGGAAGCCGCGGGGACACACCCTAGAACTGCGTCTTCGGGTCCCATGCGTCGGCCGCCGGCTTCGCCTCGGGACACGGTGGCCCTCCCGCCGCCATCCAGCACGGCTCCTCGCGTCCCAGGCACTTGATGGCATCGCTTGGCGCGAGGCGCAGGAGCGGCTGGCACTGCGTGCAGTAGAACTGCGGCAGCGTGCCGACGACGTCCTTCACCGCGGGATCCTCGTACGGGCGCGGGTCCTGTTGTTCGAGCACGTGCAGGAGATAGCAGGCCATGGGGCTCCTCGTCGTCTCGCTTGTATTGTAGACACCCCGGAGCCGGGTGACGACATGTCCACGCCCTGCCGCGTTCGCATTGACCCCCTCGGCTTGCCTCTCTATCCTTGTCGGGAACCCAAGGAGGCTTGTTCATGACCCGTCGTACGATCGTGATCGTGCTCGTCGTCGTGCTCGCGCTCGTGCTCGTCGCAGTCGGGCTCGTCGCCTGCAAGAAGGAAAGCCCGGAAGTAGTGGGCAACTGGCCCGAGGCCGACACCGAGCGCACCATCGCCAAGCCCATCGAGCCGCCGCGCTGGCCCCTTACGGGGCTTGAGGCACCTTCGGCGGAAGCTGTCACGCAGCGCGTCGTCTCGGTGAAGATCGAGAACTCCATCGAATCGCGTCCGCAGACGAACCTCCAGCTTGCCGACGTGGTCTACGAGAGCGTGACCGAGGGCGGCATCACGCGTTTCAACGCGATGTTCCACTCGCAGGCGCCCGAGGAGCTCGGACCCGTGCGCTCCGCGCGCCTCTCGGACACCTACATCGTGCCGCAGTACCACGCGCTGTTCGGCTTCTCGGGCGCGAGCCCGACCGTCAACGCCGCTGTGAACGCCGCCGACATCGAGAACCTGAGCGAGGACGCGGGTGTTACAGGGCCGTTCACCCGCTCGAAGAAGCATTCGGCCCCGCACAACCTGTTTGCGAGCGTGTCGGCGTTTCGCGCCGAAGGTGAGAAGCGGGGAATGCCCGCGACGATGAGCATCACGGGGCTCGCCTTCGATCGTGTGGCCTCTGCCGAAGCCACACCGACCATCACCCAGGTCACGATCCCGTTCTCGAGCTACAACACCGTGACCTGGACGTACGATCCGGCGACGAAGTCGTATCTTCGCGAGAACAACGGCAAGGTGTTCAAGGATGCGGGTACCGGCGAGCAGCTCCGGGCGACCAACGTGGTGGTCATGTGGGCGCAGCATAAGACGGCGAGCAGCGACGTGGCGGGCAGCACGACCTACGAGATCGTGCTCACCGGCAGCGGGCTCGCCACCGTGTTCCGGAATGGGCAGCGGTATGACTGCACCTGGGAGGCAACGGCCGACGCGCCGCCCGTCTTCAAGGCGCCTGACGGGACGCAGGTGAAGCTCTCGCCGGGCAACACATGGATGCAGGTCATCAGGCCTGACGTCAACATCTCGATGCAGTAGCGCGTCCGTCGCGGTTGTTCGTGCTGGCGGGCGCGGGTAGAATCACTACGCACGTACCCCCGGGGTCGCTTCGCGTCCCCGCTATGTCAAGGAGCGATCTGATACTCGTGAGCGATAACCCCATCACCGGCACCCTGCGGGTCAAGACCGGCCTTGCCGAGATGCTGAAGGGCGGCGTCATCATGGACGTCGTCAACGCCGAGCAGGCGAAGATCGCCGAGGACGCGGGCGCGGTCGCGGTCATGTCGCTCGAGCGCGTGCCGGCGGATATCCGCGCGGCGGGGGGCGTGGCCCGCATGGCGGACCCCACGCGCGTGGAAGAGATCGTCGCGGCTGTCTCGGTCCCGGTCATGGCCAAGTGCCGCATCGGCCACTTCGTTGAAGCGCAGATCCTGCAGTCTCTCGGCGTTGACTACATCGACGAGTCCGAGGTGCTGACGCCCGCCGACGAGGAGTACCACGTGAACAAATGGGACTTCACGGTCCCGTTCGTGTGCGGTGCGCGCAACCTTGGCGAGGCGCTCCGCCGGATCGGCGAGGGTGCTGCGATGATCCGCACGAAGGGCGAGCCCGGGACGGGCAACGTGGTCGAAGCGGTGCGGCACATGCGCACGATGCTGGACGAGATCGGATGGATCGCCGGCCTGCGTGAGGAGCAGCTCTTCGGGGCGGCCAAGGACCTGCAGGCCCCGTACGAGCTCGTGAAGTGGGTCCACGAGAACAAGACGCTGCCGGTCGTGAACTTCTCGGCGGGCGGCATCGCCACACCCGCGGACGCCGCGCTGATGATGCAGCTCGGGTGCGACGGCGTGTTCGTGGGCAGCGGCATCTTCAAGAGCGGTGACCCGGTCACGCGCGCGAAGGCTATCGTCGAGGCGACCACGCACTTCAACGATCCGGACATCATCGCCCGCGTGTCGCGCAACCTCGGCGAGGCCATGGTGGGCATCAACATCTCCGACATTCCCGACGCCGAGCGTATGCAGGAGCGGGGCTGGTAGACGTGCGGGTCGGCGTCCTCGCGCTGCAGGGCGCGTTTCGCGAGCACATACTCGACCTGGAGGGGCTGGGCGCCTCGGCCCTTGCCGTGCGCCTGCCGGATCAGCTCGAGGGGCTGGCCGGTCTCATCATCCCGGGCGGCGAATCCACCGCTATCGCGAAGCTGATGAAGACGTACGGCTTCTACGAGGCCATCCGCACCAGACACACCGAGGGCATGGCCGTCTGGGGCACGTGCGCCGGCGCGATCCTCATGGCGACCGAGATCGCAGACGCGCGTTCCGATCAAGAGCCTCTCGGACTGATGAACGCGACGGTGCGTCGGAACGCCTACGGCCGCCAGGTGGACTCGTTCGAGGCGGACCTGGACTTTGCGCACCTCGACCACCCCTTCCGGGGCGTCTTCATTCGGGCGCCACTCATCGAGCACGTCGGCGATCAGGCCAAGGTACTCGCGCACCATGACGGTCGGATCGTGGCCGTCCGCGAGGGGGATCTGCTCGCTACGACCTTCCATCCTGAACTCACCGGGGACCCGCGGGTCCACCGGTACTTCCTCGATCGCGTCATCGGCGCGCGCTAGAAGGGACACCCGACATGTCCGGACACTCCAAGTGGGCGACCACCAAGCATCGCAAGGCCGCCGTCGACGCCAAGCGCTCGGCCCTGTTCTCGAAGCTGACGCGCGTGATCACCGTTGCGGCCAAAACGGGCGGGGACCCGAATCCCGAGAACAACGCCTCGCTTGCCGCGGCGATCGCCAAGGCGAAGTCGTACTCGCTGCCCAAAGACAAGATCGACATCGCGATCAAGAAGGCGTTTGCGGCCGGAGCGGATTCTGCGGCCTACGAAGAGGTTGTCTACGAGGGCTATGGTGCCGCGGGCGTGGCGATCTACGTGGAGGCGCTCACCGACAACCGCAACCGCACCGCGGCTGACGTGCGCGCGGCGTTCACGAAGGCGGGGGGCAACCTGGGCGCTACCGGTTCGGTCGCCTTCCAGTTCGAACGCAAGGGCGAGATCGCGATCGAGCGCGCCGGTGCACCGGGGGAGGACGAGATGTTCCTGCTCGTGGCGGATGCCGGCGGTGAGGACATGGAGGTCGCCGACGACACGTACGTCGTCTACACCGCGGCGGCCGACGTCATGGTGGTGAAGACCGCACTCGAGGCGGCCGGGGTGCCGGTCAAAGGCGCCGAACTCGTGATGGAGCCGATCACGCCCATGACGGTCACGGTCGAGGATGCGAAGAAGGTGTTCCGGCTCGTGGATCGGCTGGAGGAGTCCGACGACATCCAGACCGTGTACCACTCGATGGAGCTCACGGACGAGATCGCGGCTGCGCTGGAAGACTAGTGCCGCGGCGGGCTATACTGAACATACGTTCGATAGTCGTCGGCAGGGGGTCACGTTGATCGTGCTCGGCATCGACCCCGGTCTCAAGAACACCGGGTGGGGCGTCATCGAGCAGCGGGGGAGCGCCCTCAGGTGCCTCGCCTACGGCTGCATCACGACCGAGACCGGCCGCCCCGACGCCGAGCGTCTCGCCGAGATCCACTGCGGTATCGTAGGCGTGATCGACCGCTATCGGCCCGAGGAGGCCGCCGTGGAGAGCGTCTACTTCTCCAACAACGCCAAGACGGCGTTCGCGACCGGTCAGGCGCGCGGCGTTGTCCTGCTGGCCGCCTCAGCGCTCAGCGTGGGCGAGTACGGTCCTGGCGAGATCAAGCTGGCGGTCGTCGGCACGGGCGACGCGGACAAGCGTCAGGTGCAGTACATGGTCCGATCGCTTCTCGCGCTTGCCGCACGATCCCGAGCCCGACCACGCGGCCGACGCGCTGGCCGCTGCGATCTGTCACGCGCACAGCCGCACGCCGGCCGCCCTGCGGGGCGGGCGCCGATGATCGCGCAGGTGACGGGCAGGATCGCGGCGCGGAATGCCTCCTCGTGCGTGATCGAGGTCGGAGGCGTCGGTCTGCGTCTCTACATGTCCACGAGTTCGCTGTCCCATCTGCCCGCCGAGGGCGACGAAGTCACTGTGTTCACCCATCTCCACGTCCGAGAGGACGAGCTCACGCTCTTCGGGTTCGAAAGCCTGGACGAACAGGGCCTCTTCGAGAAGCTCATCACCGTGAGCGGTGTGGGGCCGAAGGTCGCACTCTCGGCGCTCTCCTCGCTCTCGCCGTCCGACCTTGCCGCTGCTGTGGCACGCGAGGATGACACGCTGATCGCCACGGTCCCCGGCATTGGGAAGAAGACGGCGCAGCGGATCATCATCGAACTCAAGGACAAGATCGGTGCCGGCGAGCTCAAAGCGCGCTCTGCTTCCCGTGGCGGTGCGGGCGTTGAAGCCGCCGATGCGCTGGCGTCCATGGGTTTCAGCACCGCGGAGGTGGCGGTCGCGCTCAAAGGCTACGAGGGGATCGACGAGGTCCAGGCGATGCTCAAGCACGCGCTCAAGCGGCTTGGAGGCGGCTCGTGAGGACGCCGGAGGAGAAGCGGCGGCTCGCGCTTGCCGCGCCGCTCATGCACCTGGCGATCGGCAGTCTGCTGCTCGCGCTCGCGGCCCGTCCGGAGAGCCTCATGGTGCCGATGCTGATCGCGGCGGTGGTCGTGCCGACAGCGATCGGGATCTGGGTGTTTGCCGGACGGCCCCCGCTGAGCCGGTTCCTCCTCGCCACCTGGGCTCCCGCGGGCGAGGTGCTGCTGCTCGTGCTGCTCGTGCTGGCGATGCGCCCGAGCGGGGTCTCGGCGGGGCTCTTCATGGGGCTGGTCGTCGGTCCGCTCCTCGTCTTGCTCGTCCTCGGTCTGTTTGCGCTGCGCGGTCAGACGCGATCCGTGCGCGTGACCGGGATGGTGCTGTGGGTGTTGGTCCTTGCCGAGGTGGCGGCTGCGGTGCCGCTCTCGGAGCGCTTCGGCTCGACCGAGGACATGCAGGCTATCACCGGCATCGTGATCCTGCTGCTTGCGCCCGCCGCAGCACTCGGCGCGTGGGGTGGTCTTTCGCTGGCTGCCCTGGTGCCCGAGCCGGTGGCTCCGGAGGCGACCGCAGAGGCAGCCGTCGAGGGTGCGGGGAGTGAGCCGCTGTGAGCACTGTGTGGGAAAATGAGGGATTGTCGCCCGAAGAGGGCGAGCGGTTGGTCTCCGCCGAGTTCACCGAAGATGACCTCGAGATCGACCGCAGCCTGCGGCCGCGCAAGCTCGATGAGTACCTCGGCCAGGAGCGGGTGAAGGACAATCTCGGCGTGCTTATCGACGCCGCGCGTGCGCGGGACGAGTCGCTCGACCACCTGTTGCTCTCCGGCCCTCCGGGACTGGGCAAGACGACGCTCGCCGGCGTGGTCGCGAGCGAGCTGGGCGTTGCTATGCGCCAGACGAGCGGGCCTGCCATCGAGCGCGCGGGCGATCTCGCCGCGATCCTCACCAACCTCGAGCCGCGCGATGTGTTGTTCATCGACGAGATCCACCGACTGAACCGCGCGGTCGAGGAGGTCCTCTACCCGGCGATGGAGGACTTCAGCATCGACATCGTCATCGGCAAGGGACCGGCTGCGCGCAGCCTGCGTCTCGACCTGCCGCAGTTCACGCTGATCGGCGCGACTACGCGCACGGGGCTGCTCACCGGCCCGCTGCGCGACCGCTTCGGCATGGCGTTCCGGCTCGAGTACTACACCGTCGACGAGCTGGCTGCGATCGTGCGCCGCTCGGCGAGCATCCTCGGCGTGTCGATCGACGATGAAGGTGCCGCCGAGATCGCCCGACGCGGGCGTGGTACGCCGCGCCTCGCGAACCGGCTGCTGAAGCGCGTTCGCGACTACGCACAGGTGCGGCACGACGGGCGGATCACCGAGGACATCGCGGCCGAGGCGCTCGCGTTCTTCCAGGTGGACCACGTCGGTCTCGACAGGATGGACCTCGCTATTCTCGACACGCTTGCGAACACGTTCGCGGGGCGTCCGGTGGGCCTGAACACGCTTGCGGCCGCCGTGAGCGAGGACCCGGAGACGCTTGAGGACGTCTACGAGCCGTACCTGCTGCAGCTCGGCTTCCTCGCGCGAACGCCGAAGGGTCGTCAGGCGACCGCCCGCGCGTACGCGCACCTCGGGCTCAAGGCGCCGGACGACGCGCCTCAGCAAGACGGGTTGTTCTAGGCCATGGGCGGGGACTCGCCGTCTGACGGGGCGACGCGGCCCCTGCGCTTCCGGCCGCAGCCGCTCTGGGTGCGGGTGGATCGCAACCGGGCGAAGATTGCCTGGTTCGTGATGGTCTTCGTCTCCGGCTCGGCACTGCTACTCACCGCAGCGCTCGTGGCGGTGCCCGGTACGCTCATCGGTCTCGCATTCGCCTCCGATCAGACACTCACCAGCGGCTGGTACTGGCGGGACTTCGGCGTGACGCTCCTGGCCTCGCTCGGCATCCTGCTCGCAGTGGGCGCGATCGGCGCCGGCGTGCAGCTGGCCAATGCCGAGGACTGGGTGCGCAACCGCTTCAAGGGCGTTCAGGTCGCTCCGGGTACCTACCCCGCGCTCGAGCGTGCGGTGGGCGACATGGCGATCGCCGCCGGGTTGTCGCAGGTGCCGGGGATCGTGGTGCTCGATACGCCGGCAGTGAACGCGTACGCGCTCGGCACTGCGCGGTCCCGCGCGGTCATCGGCGTGACGAGCGGCCTGCTGGCTGCGCTGCCCGTGGCCGAGCAACGTGCAGTGGCAGCCGCGCTTATCGCACGCGTCGTCTCGGGAGACATCCTCTTCGCGACCGCGCTCGCGGCCCTCATGGGTCCACTCAAGGCGATCCGCGGGTCGGGCAAGGCGATCGCCTCTGGCGGCTGTGCGAGTGGCGGTTGTGCGGACGGCGGCTGTGCGAGTGGCGGCTGCGGCGATGCGCTTGCAGGCGACGGGTGCAGCGGCCTGTCGGACGGCTGCGGCTGCCTCTTCAGCGGCCTCGACGACGCCGACTCGGCAGGCAGCTGTCTCGGCATCATCGGCATCGGCGTGTTCATGGCCATCGTCGCGGCCATCACGTACGCGGCGGTCGTGGGCGCTGCCTGGATGGTCACCCTCTGGGGCCGGCTGCTCCACCGCACGGCGTATGAGAAGGCCGATGCCGAAGGCATGCTGCTCCTCAAGGACCCGCAGCCGATGCTGGCGGCGCTTCAGCGCGCGATCTCGAGCGATACGACCATCTCGGACGGCGACCTGTCGTACGACGGCATCTTCTACACGCCCACGAGCGGTACCGCACGGGTGGAGCGCGCCGAGTCTCGTCGGCTGCGTCGTCTGGCCGAAGTCCTGGGCGTCGAGGGCGCAGTGGCCGTGAGCGCGGGAGACGCGTCGCAGGGGAGAGGGTGAGCGCATGTTCGACGATCCGCAGGTGGTCATCGGCGCCGTGATCGGATTGCTCATCGTGATCGCAGGCACCACGGTGGCGGTGCTGGGGCATCTGAGGCGCGAGCGCGATAACGATGAGGGTGGCGGCTAGGATTTCGCACACCCTCGCCTCGCACGACGAAGGCCCGCGTTCTCGCGGGCCTTCGTGCCGTCCGGGGACGGGCAGCAAGATGCGCGCTCAGGTCACACCGTGATGTCGGCTGCCCACAGGCCGTGCAGGTTGCAGTGCTCGATCGCCCGGAGAACCGTCTCCGGATCGACGTTCACCACGACCGAGACGACCGGGGCGGTGGCGATCGGAGAGAGATCGAAGCGCGCGATCGACGCTTCACCGGCGAGCAGTTCGATCCAGGTGATGTAGTGATCCGGCTGGTTGGGATGCGGGACGTCCCAGCCGACCGTGACGGTCACGAGCAGGCCCTCATCCACCTCGTCGACGTCGATGTGCGGCGTGTGCTTCTTCTCGAAGTCGCCAGCGGAGGCCAGATCGTCGACCAGATTGAGCGGACCAAAGATCGGTGCATCGGACATGGTGGTCTCCCTCGTCCTCGGGATAGGCATCTCTGTGAACATACCCATTGACGACACCTCCGGCCGGGTAGAATAGGTGGCGGTGTCGCCATCGGGCAGGGATGGCGGCCGCGCAGCCGGGCCGGGATGGGAGGTTACCGCCGTGACATCGCCGATGACCATCAGCGCAGCTGATGCGGTCCTCGTGCTCGTGGACATGCAGTGCTCGCTCGCCGATGTGATGGAGCGTCGCGACCCAGTGGTGGCGACCGCCGTCCTTCTGCTGCGCGCTGCGGGGATCCTCGGCATACCGGTCCTCGTGACGCGGCAGTACCCGCACGGGCTGGGGGACACGGTCTCGGAGATCCGCGAGGCGCTCGGCGCGCACGAGCCGGTCGACAAGCTGGCGTTCTCCTGCCTGGCCGAGCCGGAGTTCGCAGCGCGGCTCGAGGCGCTCGGTCGTCGGCAGGTCGTCCTTGCGGGCATGGAGACGCACATCTGCATCACGCAGACCGCGCTCGCGCTCGTTGCCGAGGGGTATGCGGTGAGCGTTGTCGCGGACGCCGCGTGCTCGAGGCGCCGCGCCGACCACGAGGTCGCACTCGCGCGCCTGCGCTCAGCGGGCGTTGATGTCACGGTGGCCGAGTCCGTCATCTACGAGGCGCTCGAGCGTGCGGGGACGCCCGGATTCCGACAGGTGCTCAAGCTTGTCAAAGCACACCCGTTCAACGAGTGACCGGGGTGTTGCGCCTCGGGTACACTGGCTGCGCACTCAGGGGTTCGGACGGCAGGCGAAGCTGGGAGTTGGGGTATGGCGACGATCATCGATGGGCTGGCGGTTGCGGCATCCGTGCGTGAGCGTGCGGCAGAGGGTGCGCGGGCGCTTGAGGCCCGTGGCGTGACGCCATGCCTCGCGGTCGTCCTCGTGGGTGACGACCCCGCCTCGGCATCGTACGTGCGGATGAAGGAGCGCGACTGCGCCGCAGTGGGGATCGAGAGTCGCGACCATCGTCTGGCTGAGGCGACCTCGCAGTCGGAAGTCGAGGGCCTCGTGGCGGCCCTGAACGCGGACCAATCCGTGCACGGGATACTCGTGCAACTGCCGCTCCCCGCACACCTGGATGCCGAGGCGGTGCTCGCGCGTATCGCGCCGGCCAAAGACGTCGACGGCCTGCATCCCGAGAGCCTGGGCCGGCTGGTCCGCGGGCTGGCTGGTTTTCGGGCGTGCACGCCCGCAGGCGTGATGGAGATGCTGCGCGCCTACGACATCGACCCTTCCGGAATGCGCGCCGTGGTCGTCGGGCGATCCAGCATAGTCGGCAAGCCCATGGCCTTGCTGCTGCTTGAGGCGAACGCGACCGTCACCGTCTGCCACTCCCGAACGCGTGATCTGCCCGGTGTCTGCCGCGAGGCCGACCTGCTGGTGGCCGCGATCGGGCGTCCGAAGATGGTCGACGCTTCGTACGTCAAGCCGGGCGCCGTGGTCATCGACGTGGGCATCAACCGCACCGATGAGGGCATGGTCGGCGACGTCGACTTTGCGAGCGTCGAGCCGATCGCCTCGGCGATCACGCCGGTCCCCGGCGGGGTGGGGCCGATGACCCGCGCGATGCTCATGGTGAACACGATCGCCGCTGCCGAGGCGGCCTCGCGCGCCTGAATCGCGGCTCCGCCAGTCCTCCACATCTTCTCGATGGCACTGCGCTACAATGGCGCCTCGGCCGAACGATTCCGGAGGTTCGCACGATGATCCGCATCCGTCACACGATCGCACTTGCACTCGCGCTTGCGCTGCTGCTGCCCGCCTCGGCCATGGCCGGCGCGGTCCGTGAGTATCAGCTGCAGTACGAGCCGACCGGAGACCCAGCCGGGGCGCTTATGATCGTCAGCGCGCTCGTGAATCCGCAGACGCCACTGCCGGTCACCATCACGGTGCCGGTTCCGAAGGGCGCGACGCTTCTGTGGGCGGGCGAGGTCCTCGGTGGCGCGCCGGCCGACGATCCCGTTCGGACGACCACGGTCGAGCAGGTGGGCGACATGGACGTCTACACGCTCACGGTCGAGCAGTCCTACACCGCGCAGCTTGAGATTCAGCTTCCCGCGCCTTCGGCCTCGGGCAACACGATGAAGAGCTCCGTCGTGTGGACCAATCCCGGTGAGGACGTGCTGGTCACGTCGTCGGTGATCCTGGAAGCGGGCGCCAGCGAAGTGAAGACGACACCCGAGCTCTCCGGCACGGTCCAGACGAACGACGCGGGCGCGATGCTTCACCCGCTCGCTGGCGTGCAGCTGGCCAGCGGCGACTCGTACGAGATCGCCGTTGAGTGGACGCGCGCCGGTTCGGCGACCGCGACCGGCGGCTCCTCGCCGGTGCTCCCGATCCTGCTCGGCTTGCTCGTGGTGGCGATCGTCGCTCTGGTCGTCGTGATCGCCCGCGAGCGCACCCGCGCGCGGCGTGCAGGCAGCACCGACGCCGGGAATCCGCCCACCGAGGAGACCGCTACGGGCGAGCCCGCGAGCGACGAACCTGCGTCGGAGGACCCCGCTTCGGACGACTTCTTCACCTGGTCTTAGGGTCGTGGGCTCCGCCTTCCTCATCGCGTTCATCCTGGTAGGCCTCGCCGAGCTGGGCGACAAGAGCCAGCTGCTGCTCCTGGGCTTCGCCGCGAGGTACCGCCCGCTCAAGGTGGTGCTCGGCGCGGCCATCGCGATCGCGATCCTGCAGGCTGTGAGCGTGGCGCTCGGCCAGGCAGTGGGCGCGCTGCTGCCCGAGCGGGTCATCGCCGTTGCAGCGGGCGTGCTGTTCGTGGTCTTCGGCGTTGTCACGTGGCGCGGCGCCGACAAGGACGAAGCCGAGGAGGCCGGCGCGCGCAAGCTGGCGTTGGGGCCGGTCCTCACGGTCGCCGCTGCGCTCCTGCTGGCCGAGTTCGGCGACAAGACGCAGCTCATGACTGTCTCGATCGCCGCCGATCCGGCTGCCGCCCTTCGAACGCTCGGAGCGGTCGCTGACGGCATCGCGGCGCCGGAAGCGGGTACGGTGTCGACCGCCCTCGGCGTGTGGCTCGGTTCGGCACTTGGCTTCCTGGCGGCCGACGCGCTGGCCATCGTGGTCGGCGCCGTGCTCGGCGCGAAGCTCCCGCGGCGGACGATCGCGCGGTTCTCAGGCGTGATCTTCGTGCTCTTCGGCCTGGTCACGCTCGCCTCGGCGTTCGTCGGCTGACATGTGCGACCGGCGCGGCGGTACACTGCTCGTGGAGGTGACGCGGTGAAGGTCCTGCTTCACGCGTGCTGTGGACCATGCCTGCTCGAGCCCTACGATGCGCTCGCGGCCGAACACGACGTCACGGTGGTGTACGCGAACCCGAACATCCACCCCGCCGAGGAGTATGCACGCCGTCGGGACACGCTGCTCGCGTACACCGACGAGGCGGGCATCACCGTGGTCGAACTGCCGTACGAGCCCGAGGACTGGGCGGAGGCGACGGCCGGACTGAAGCGCCCCGGGCGCTGTCACGCGTGCTACGCCCTGCGCATCGGCAGGGCGGCGGCCGAGGCCGCGCGCCGCGGATGCGATGCGGTGGCAACGACCCTGACCGTGAGCCCATACCAGGACCCCGACGCTATCCGGGCGATGGGCGAGCAGGCGTGTGCGGCCGAAGGCGTGGCATTCCTCGTGACCGACTATCGCGAGCGGTACCCGGAGGCGACGCGGCGCTCGCGCAGCCTCGGCATGTACCGGCAGAACTACTGCGGATGTGCTCCCAGCATGGCCGAGGCCGAGGCGGACCGTGCCGAGCGGCGGGAGGCGCGCCGGAAGCGCTAGGGCGCACGCGGGCTAGGGTACACTGCGTGAGACGCGGCAGGTGAAGGGGCGGACCAGTGAAGACCGACGATTTCGAGTACGAGCTGCCAAGCGGGCTCATCGCCCAACATCCGGCCGAACCGCGCGACGCGTGTCGGCTCATGGTGGTCGAACGCACGAGCGGGCAGATCGATCATCGCTCGTTCCGTGACGTGCTGGAGTATCTCGAGCCCGGCGACGTGCTTGTGGTGAACGAGACCCGGGTGCTCCCGGCCAGGCTCCACGGCGCGAAGGATGAGACCGGCGGCGTCGTGGAGGTCCTGTTGCTGAGACGGGCTTACGGCGACACCTGGGAGTGCCTGGTCAGGCCCGGGAGGCGCCTCAAGCCCGGTGCGCGCATCACCTTCGGCGCAGGGGAGCTCACCGGCCTTGTGGTGGACGTGATCGAAGAGTCGGGCGCGCGCCTCATCCAGTTCCACACCACCGCGGGCACGTTCCTCGACGCCGTTCACCGGCTCGGCGAACTCCCGCTTCCGCCCTACATCACCGAGCCGCTGCGCGACCCCTCTGAGTATCAGACCGTCTACGCGGCCGAGGAGCACAGCGTCGCGGCGCCGACGGCCGGACTGCACTTCACCACCGAGATCCTTGATGAGGCACAGCGCGCGGGCGTGCACATCGCCACCGTGGAGCTCGATGTCGGGCTCGATACGTTCAGGCCCGTTTCTGAGGACGATCCCACGCAGCACCCGATCCACACCGAGCACTACCGCGTGCCGGCGACCGCCGCCGACGCGATCAACGACGCGCGTGCGCGCGGGAGCCGCGTGATCTGCGTCGGCACCACGTCCGTGCGCGCGGTGGAGAGTGCGTTCAACGAGGAGACGGGTCTGGTGGAGGCGTCCGAAGGTTCGACGGATCTCTACATCCTGCCCGGCTTTCGCTTCGGCGTGGCCGACGCACTCATCACGAACTTCCACATCCCGCGATCCACGCTGCTGATGATGGTGAGCGCGTTCGCCGGCCGGGACCTCGTGATGCACGCCTACGACATCGCCCGCACCGAGCGCTACCGGTTCCTGTCCTTCGGCGACGCGATGCTCATCCTGTAGCGGCGTCTAATCCAGCCGCTCCCACCACGTCCAGTTCGGATTGCCGGCAGCCGGGTCGTCGAGCGGCGAGGCAGGCGCGAGCGCGAACCCGTCTTCGATCCTGCCGCCGGGCGGGACGTACACGTCGAGATGCTCGTCATCGAATCCGAAGTAGCGGAACGTCGGCGAGCCGTCAGCCTCCATCGGCGGTTCGAAGCGCTCCGGTAGCGTCGGCCACATGCCGAAGGCGGTGATCTGCGTGCCGCTGACGAGGACGTACTCGGAGCGCCCGCGCGTGCGGATGACGCGCTCGAACGCGAGATAGCGGCCGTCGGTGGTCTTCACGTAGAGCGCCGAGGTGCCGGTGGCCGTGAAGTAGGCGGGGTTGTCGCCGCCCGCCCCGTCGAGGGTGCTGGTCACGACGCCTGCGGTGACGAGCGAAGACGGGTCCGGCGCCGCGGCCTGGACGAGCGTCCACACCTCGGTGCCGAACGTGACGTAGGCGGGAGCGACGGCCTGCGTGATGACCGCGGCGGTGTCGCTCTCGGCACCCGCCTCGCTGTCCGCACTGCCTACAGGCGCAGTCTCCGCCGAGCGCAGTGAATCCTCGGCCACCTGCTCGCTTGCGGTCTGGCCGAGGCCTCCGACGAGCACGAGGCCGGCTACGGTGAGCGCTCCGACGATCACCACGGCCGCCGACGCGAACGCGGCGAACCGCGGGAACCACGATGCGCGCGGACGCACGGGATGCACCTCCGCGTACCGGGGCTCGTCGGCGATCGCGCGGGGGTGTGCTTCGCGCAGGTCGGCGGCGACCGCCGACGTCCGCGCCTCGAGGCGCGCCAGGAGGTCCTCGGACGCCCGCGGGGCGGGAGCCGTGTCGAGCCGGTCGAGCAGCGTGACGAATTCGGCGCACTCGCGGCAGCTCTCGCTGTGCGTGCGGGCCTCGGTAAGCATCGTGGGGTCTACGGCCTCTCCATCTCGCGCGGCCGAAAGCACCTCACAGACCTGCGGACAGTTCATGCTCGACACCTCCCTCCGGGGCGAACAGGACTGCGGCGAGCGCACGGCGTGCGCGGAAGACGCGGGACTTGACGGTGCCGACGGGGACATCGAGCGCCGATGCGGCCTCCTGGTACGACAGGCCGAAGAGCGTCACCGCGCCGAGCGCGTCACGATCTTCGGGAGCGAGCGTCGCCATCGCAGCCTCGAGCGCGCCGGCGAAGACCACGTCGTCGGCGAAGTCGGCGGCCGGAATCGGCTCGAAGGTCACGGGATCCACCGGCTGCGGTATACGGCGGCCGCTGCGCGCCATGTCGAGGCACGCATTGTGTGTCACGCGGTAGAGCCACGTGCTCAACCGGGAGCGTCCGTCGTAACTGCCGATGGTGCGGAACACCTTGATGAACACCTCCTGCGTCGCGTCCTCGGCGGCATGCGGATCGCCGAAGAAACGCAGCGCATGACCGTACACGGCGTCGGCGTGCCCGCGCATGATCGACGAGAACGCTGCCTCGTCTCCACGTGCCGCCGCCTGCGCCAGCTCTAGGTCGCTCATCTCGTGAGTGACCAACATCCACTCCCTTAAGACGCGGCCGACCTGCATCGGGTTCGTTCAGGCACCAGCATACCCCTCGGCCTGCTAGAATCCGCGCATGGCATTCTTCGACTTCACGGTGAGCGCCACCGACGCCACCACTGCCGCACGCGCGGGTTCCTTTGTGACCCCGCACGGCACCGTTCCGACCCCGATGTTCATGCCGGTCGGGACGCGCGCGACCGTCAAGGGCGTCACTCCCGATCAGCTTCGCGGCATCGGGGCGCACGTGGTGCTGGCGAACACCTACCACCTGTTCCTGCGGCCGGGGGCGGACGTGGTGCGGGACGCGGGAGGGTTGCACCGCTTCATGGGGTGGGACCGCGTGATCCTCACCGATTCGGGAGGGTTCCAGGTCTTCAGCCTCGCCGACACCGTGAAGGTCACCGACGAGGGCGTGGGCTTCCGTTCGATCCTCGACGGCGCCAAGCATTTCTGGACGCCCGAGGACAACATGGCAATCCAGGAGGCGCTCGGCGCCGACATCATCATGCAGCTCGACCAGTGCCCCCCGTACCCTGCCGAGAAGTCGTTCGTGGCCGAGGCGGTGCGCCGTTCGGCCGAGTGGGCGGGGCGGTGCAAGGCGGCTCACACCCGGGAGGACCAGGCGCTCTTCGGCATCGTGCAGGGCGGCGTGTTCGACGACCTCCGAGCCGAGAGCGTGGCGCGCCTGGCCGAGATCGGTTTCCCGGGCTACGGCATCGGGGGCTACTCGGTGGGGGAGCCGCACGACCTCATGCTGGAAAGCCTGGCTCCCGTGACCGAGCTGCTGCCGACCGACCGACCGCGCTATCTGATGGGAGTGGGCAACCCCACGACCATGCTCGAGGCTATCGCGCTCGGCGTGGACCTCTTCGACTGTGTGCTGCCCACGCGTACCGCGCGGATGGGGACCGCGTTCTCCTCGGAGGGGCGGATGAACCTCAGGAATGCGAAGTACACGCGGGACTTCGGTCCGCTCGATCCGGCGTGCTCGTGCCCGGTCTGCAGCACGTACACGCGGGCGTACCTGAGGCACCTCGTCTCCTCGAAGGAGATGCTCGGCTCCACGCTGCTCTCCATACACAACCTGCATGTTCTGATCGATCTGGCGCGCCGCGCGCGCGAGGCGATCGAGTCGGGCACGTATGCGGCGTTCCTCGCCGCATGGCGGAGTGGCCCGGGCGCCGACGACTACTGAGGAGCGATCGCGCTCGGGCAGTGGCGCACGCTTCGCGTGATGCTATGATGCGTTGATGCGCGCGCGCTGTCGCGCGCTGTCGTTGTGTGACCGGCGTTTCGGAGGTCCTCCCATGGAGCAGTACGGACAGTTGCTTTCGCTCGCGGTGATCGCGCTCGCCTTCTACCTGCTGCTGATCCGACCGCAGCAGAAGCGCAACAAGGATCACCAGGCGCTGATGGCGTCTCTGGCGGTCGGCGACCGGGTCGCCACCATCGGCGGCGTGTATGGCACCGTTCGGACGCTGGATGAAGGTCGCGTGGGCGTCGAGGTAGCACCGAACGTGGTCATCGAGTTCGACCGCGCGGCCGTGGCCAAGAAGCTCGAGCCCGAGGTGCCGTCGCTCGATTAGGAAGTGCCGCATCTGCGGCAATCACGCATAGTCAGAAGAGCGCCTGCCAGGGCGTGACGGGTGAGGAGAGAGCTCAACACGATGGAGTCCAGATCTCGCAACATCATCGCACTGGCGGTCATCGCCGTGCTTGTAGCCGTTTCGCTATGGCAGGTGTGGCCGCCCTCGGAGAAGATCACCCAGGGCCTCGACATCAAAGGAGGCCTGTCGGTCATCCTGTCGGCCGAGCCCCTGTCGGGCCAGACCATGTCGGAAGACACCATGCAGCGCGTCGAGGACATCCTCGTCGAGCGTGTGAACGGCTTCGGTGTCAGTGAGGCGACCGTGCAGCGGCAGGGCCAGACTGCCTTCCTGATCCAGCTGCCCGGCGTCGACAACGCACAGGAGGCGCTGAAGCTCCTCGGTGAGCCCGGCAAGCTCGAGTTCATCGACTTCGCGAGCATCACCGACACTGCCACGGCGGGGCTCATCCTCCAGCAGCTCGAGGCGCGCTCGTCCACCGAGCCGACGGCGACTTTGCCGAAGCTCACCGACGAGCCGTACGCGGGCACGTACGAGGCGTTCATGACCGGTGAGGTCATCACCGATGCGCAGGTCTCGACCGATCAATACGGCAACCCCTCGGTAAGTGTCACGATGAGTGACACCGGTGCCGAGGTGTGGGGTGAGGCGACCACCAGGCTGTCGGCCACGCAGGGCCAGGTCGTGATCGCGCTCGACGGTGTCGCAAAGTCGGCGCCTTCGGTCATCGAGCCGATCCTCACCGGCGACACCGAGATCAGCGGCACGTTCACGGTCGACGAGGCCAAGGCGCTGTCGGCGGTCCTCCAGTCCGGTGCGATGCCCGCCCAGATAGAGATCGACGAGTCGCGCGTGGTCGGTCCGACGCTTGGCCAGGACTCGCTCAACCAGGGCCTGATCGCCGGTCTCATCGGTCTCGCGTTCGTTGCGGCGTTCATGGCGCTCTACTACCGCGGCCTCGGCGTCGTGTCGTGGGTGTCACTCGCGCTCTACGGGGTCATCTTCGGCGGCGTGCTTGCCGTTCTGTCCTCGCTCAACATCTTCTCGATGACGCTCCCCGGCATCGCCGGTATCATCCTCACCATCGGTGTCGCGGCAGACACCTCGATCCTCATCTTCGAGCGCCTGAAGGAGGAGGTCGAGGCGGGCAAGACGTACCGCAGCGCCGCCAAGTCGGGCGTTCGGCACGCGATCGCGACCTCCATCGACGCCGACGTGGTGACGCTGGTCTCCGCGCTCGCCCTGTGGTTCCTCGCGATCGGCCCGGTCAAGGGCTTCGCCTTCACGCTCATCGTGGGCATCATCATCGACCTCGTGGTGGCGATTCTGTTCACCGGGCCGGTTGTGCGCATGCTCGCCGAAGGGCTGATGACCAAGACGCCCGCTCTCTTCGGCATGAAGGGCGGTGGTCAGCGTGGCTAAGCGCGGCATCGACTTCATGGGCAAGCGCAACATCTTCTTCATCGTGTCCGCGGCGCTCGTGGTCATTGCGGTGGCCGCGCTGCTGATCAAGGGCCTCACCCTCGGCGTCGAGTTCCAGGGCGGTACGGTCATGACGCTCGCCCAGGCCGAGGGCGTGGATACGGAGGCGGTGCGCGATGCGCTCCAGACCGCAGACGTGCCCGACTCGGCCAACGCCGTCATTCAGCCCACCGATGACGGCGGGTTCATCGTGCGCACCGCCGAGTCCGACACGGCGAAGGCACAGGATGCGTTCTCGGTCATCCTCGACGAGCTCGGTCTCCCTGCGCAGGACGTCAACGTCACGACGATCGGCCCGGGTTGGGGTGCGAACGTCACCGACGCCGCCGTGCTGGCGCTCATCGTGTCACTCATCGCGATCCTTGCGTACGTCTCGGTACGTTTCGAGTACAAGATGTCCGTGACCGCGGTGCTCGCGCTGTTCCACGACGCGCTCATCGTGCTCGGCATCTACGCGCTGGCCGGTCGCGAGGTCACGCCGAACACCGTGGCAGCGGTACTCACGATCCTCGGTTACTCGCTCTACGACACCATCGTGGTGTTCCACCGGATCCGCGAGAACGCGGCCGGTCTCTCGAAGCGCAGCTTCATGGACATGACGAACGACTCGATCAACGAGATGCTGATGCGCTGGATCAACACCGGCCTCGTGCAGATCGTGCCGGTCATCGCGCTGCTGCTCTTCGGCGGCGAGACGCTTCGGGACTTCGCCTTCGCCATGGCCGTCGGTCTGATCGCCGGCGCCTACTCGTCTATCGGCCTGGCGAGCCCGCTTTACGCGGTGTGGAAAGAGCGCGAGCCGAAGTTCCAGGCGCTCAAGAAGAAGTACCAGGCGCAGCAGGCCAAGTAGGCGGCGTTCACTCGAACGGACACGCACGGGGCCGGCACCTCATGAGGGTGTCGGCCCCGATAGGTAGAATGGAACGATGAACCGTACGACCGGCGCATGCGCTCAGAGCAGGTGGGACGTCGCGCGGGCCGACGCGACCGCCGTTGCCGCGCTGGCCGCCGCGACCGGGCTCTCGGAGATCACCGCATCGATCCTGCTCGGCCGGGGGATCGACACTCCCGAGGGTGTCCGCCGCTTCCTCGAGCCGTCGCTCTCGGGCGATTGGGTGGGCGCTTCCGACATTCCGGGGATGACGGAGGCAGCAGACCGCGTGGCCGCAGCGGTGCGAGTGGGCGAGCGTATCGTGGTCTTCGGCGACTTCGATCTCGACGGCATCTCGGCAGCTGCAACAGCTACCCTCGGTCTGCGCGCGATGGGCGGTGAGGTCGAAGCCACGGTGCCGCATCGCTTCAGGGAGGGGTATCGGTCTCACGGCCGCGTCGCTCGAGCGGCTTGTCGGCCTCGCGCCCGACCTGGTGATCACTGTGGACTGCGGGATCTCCAGCGCAGCTGAGATCGCGGCACTTCAGGAGCACGGTATCGACGCCGTCGTGACCGATCACCACGAGCCGGGCGGCGACGTGCCACGAGGCGTCCCGGTGGCCAACCCCAAACTCGCCGAAGCCGGCCCGGAGCTCTCGGGCGCCGGCGTGGCGCTGGCGCTCGTGCAGGCCGTGGGTGAGCGGCTCGGACATCCGGACGTCTGGCTCGAGCTGACGGACCTGGCGATGCTCGGCACGGTTGCCGACATCGTCCCGCTCGTAGGGGCGAACCGCGCGCTCGTGGCCGACGGACTCGCGCACTTGAGGCGCTCGCCGCGCGCGGGTCTGGCCGCGCTGGCCGCCGTTGCGGCCGTGGCCACCGAGGCGATCGACGCCGACCGGGTCGCGTACTCGCTCGCACCGCGCCTGAACGCTGCCGGGCGGATGGCCGACCCGGAGATCGCCGTGCAGCTCCTCCTCGGCAGCGACCCGGCCGAGGCCGAGACGCTCGCGCATGCGCTCGACGAGCACAACCGCGTGCGCCAGGCCGCCGAGAGCGACCTGTACGACGCAGCGTTCATCGAGGCGGAGCGCACGTTCACCCCCGGCGATCGCGTGCTGGTCGTGGCGGGCGAGGCGTGGCACGAGGGCGTTCGCGGCATCGTGGCATCGCGTCTTACGAGCCGCTTCGGCGTGCCCTCGCTCGTGTTCTGCATCGAGGACGGGCAGGCCCAGGGCTCGGGGAGGAGCATCGAGGGCATCGATCTGCACGCGGCGATCGCAGAGATGGCGCCGATGCTCGAGCGCTACGGCGGGCATGCGATGGCGGTCGGACTGGCGCTTCCCGCGGCCTCGCTCGACGCGTTCCGGCAGGAACTCGGCGTGCGGCTGGCATCGCTTCCCGCCGCGGACTTCATCGCGCGGCTTCCGATCGATACCGAGGTCCCGCTCGACGCGCTCTCGCGCGAACTCGCAAGCGAACTCGCGCTGCTCGGCCCGTTCGGCTACGGGAATCGGCGACCACTCCTGGCCGTGCGCGGCGTCTTCATGAACAGTCGGAAGCGGGTGGGCAAGGCCGAGGAGCACCTCCGTTTCACGGCGTACGACGGCGTCGCGGCCGTTTCCGCCATCGCGTTCCGCTGTCCCGACATCGCGACGCTTGCCGGCACCGACACGGCCGTGGACGTAGCCTTCGAGCTCGACTGCACCGAGTGGCGCGGCGTCGAGCGCGTGCAGATGCTCGCTCGCGACTTCACGCTGCAGGCGAATGAGTCGGACGCCCCGGCCGCGGCGCTCGTCGAGGACCTCTTCGAGCACGCCGAGGAGATCATCGCCCGCGGCGAGTACGCGGGCATCACCGACGCTGAGTCGTTCCACACGAAGCTCGCCGGCGTGAGCTTCGAGGGACGGCAGGAGATCGTGGCCCGTTTGCAGCCGGCCACGCCGCTGCGCCTCGAGCGCCAGCCAGACAACCCCTACGATGCCAACGCGTGCGCGCTGTTCGACCCGTTCGGCGATCAGGTGGGCTTCCTCAACCGCCGTCTTGCTGCCGTGCTCGCTCCGGTCGTGGATGCCGGCGTCGAGTACGACATCGAGGTCACCGACGTGACCGGCGGTACCGACGGCGCGTCGCTCGGCGTGAACGTGCTCGTCGCCCGGCGCGGGGCGCTCGAGGAGGCCGACGAGGAGGCACGCCGGCAGGCGCTCGAACTGCGTGCGGCGCTCGCGGCGCTGGGCCCTGCCGAACTCGACGAGGCGCTCGTGCGGCACTTCATCGGCGAGCGGGCGCTTCATGCCGCACAGGCCGAGGCCCTCGCGCACCTGGCGGCGGGTCACCGCACGCTCGCCGTGATGGCGACCGGGCGCGGCAAGTCGCTCATCTTCCACGTGCATGCTGCGCGGGAGGCCATCGCGCGCGCCCGGGCATCTGTCTTCGTCTACCCGCTCAGGGCGCTCGTGGCCGATCAGGCGTTCCATCTCGTGGACGCGTTCGCCGCGATCGGCTGCTCCGTGGCCACACTGACCGGCGAGACATCTCCTACGGGCCGCGACGAGGCGTTCGCCGCGCTCGCCGACGGCTCGCTCGACGCGGTGCTCACCACGCCGGAGTTCCTCGACCACCACGCGGCGCGCTTTGCCGAGACAGCTCGCGTCGGGTTCGTGGTCATCGACGAGGCACACCACGTCGGACTGGCGCGTGCGGGGCATCGGCCCGCGTACGGGCGTCTCGACCGTGCGCTCGAAACGCTCGGCGGCCCGGCGCTTCTCGCGGTCACCGCCACGGCGCCGGACGAGGTCGCCGAGACGATCGCGTCGGTGCTCGGCGTGACCGATGTGGTGCTCGACGCGACGGTGCGCGACAACCTGCGGATCGCCGACGGGCGGGGGACCGAGGACCGGGTGGCGCGCATCGCGTCGCTCGCATCGGCGGGCGAGAAGATGATCGTGTACGTCAACAGCCGCGACACCTCGGTCAAGCTCGCGCGGCAGCTGCGCTCGCGGGTGCCCCAGCTGCTGCACCGGGTGGCGTTCTACAACGGCGGGATGACGCGCGAATCGCGCCACGCGGTCGAGCGTGCGTTCCGCACCGGCGACATCACCGTGGTGGTCGCAACGAGCGCCTTCGGTGAGGGCGTGAACATCCCCGATGTGCGGGACGTGGTTCTGTACCACCTGCCGATGGGGGAGGTCGAGTTCAACCAGCTGTGTGGCCGGGGCGGACGCGACGGCGATCCTGCACACGTGCATCTGCTCTTCGGCCCCAGAGACGCGCACCTGAACCGGATGATCCTCGAGTCGGCGGCTCCTTCGCGCGACGATCTTGCGGCGCTCTACCTGGCGCTGAAGGACATCGCAAGCGAGGGCGACGGCACGGTCGAGACCACGAACGCGGACCTCGCCGAGCGCGTGAAGCGCAGGCGCCCGAAGGCGACGCTGAACGACAAGGGCGTCTCCACCGGCATCGGCGTGTTCCGGGAGCTCGGGCTGCTCACGAGCGAAGGATACGGCGCCTACCGGCGGCTGGTGCTGCTGCCCGCGCCGGAACAGAAGCTCGATCTGGCGAGTTCCGTGCGCTACGCCGAAGGCCTGGACGAGCTCGACGGCTTCGAAGCGTTCCGCGTCCGCGCCCTCGAGGCGCCCGCGGACGAGTTGCTGCACGCGTTCAATCGTCCTATCCTGCCCACACGACCCCCGCAGACCGAATCGTGACGCTCGGAGACCCTCGATGTCGGTGACGCTCGAAGGCATAGAGGCGCAGATCCGCTCCTACAACCCCTCGGCAGACCTGCGGGGGATCGAGGAGGCGTACACCTTCGCCCTCGAGCACCACGCCGGGCAGATGCGCAAGAGCGGTGAGCCGTTCATCAGCCATCCGCTCGAGGTCGCCATGATTCTCGCGGGGCTCAACCTCGATACCGCCACGCTCCAGGCTGCGATCCTTCATGACGTCGTGGAGGACAGCGCGGTGAGCATCAAGGAGGTCCGCGAGCTGTTCGGCGACGAGGTGGCCGTGCTCGTGGACGGCGTCACCAAACTCGGACGCATCAAGTTCAGTTCGCTTGCCGAGGCGCAGGCGAACAACATGCGCAAGATGCTCATCGCGATGGCGAAGGACATCCGCGTCATCCTCATCAAGCTGGCCGACCGGCTGCACAACATGCGCACGCTCGCCGCGCTCACCGAGGAGCAGCAGCACCGCAAGGCCATCGAGACGATGGAGATCTACGCGCCGCTCGCGCACCGTCTCGGCATCAGCTCGATCAAGTGGGAGCTTGAGGACCTCGCGTTTTACTACCTCGAGCCGAAGAAGTTCGCGCAGATCCAGAAGATGGTGGCCGAGAGCCGGGACGCGCGCGAATCGTACCTTCACCAGGTGATCGATCAGCTCTCGAGCGAACTCGAGGCGATCGGCGTCGAGAGCGACATCTCGGGGCGGCCGAAGCACCTCTACAGCATCTACCAGAAGATGACGTACCGCGGTAAGGACTTCTCCGAGATCTACGACCTCATCGCGCTGCGCGTGATCGTGGAGTCGGTCAAGGACGTCTATGGCGCGCTCGGCACGGTGCATTCCATCTGGAAGCCGGTGCCGGGCCGATTCAAAGACTACGTGGCGATGCCGAAGTTCAACATGTACCAGAGTCTGCACACGACCGTCATCGGACCGGCGGGACGTCCGCTCGAGATCCAGATCCGCACCGAGGAGATGCATCGCACCGCCGAGTACGGCATCGCGGCCCACTGGCGCTACAAGGAGGGCGGGCGCGCCGACGAGGCGTTCGACGAGCGACTCTCGTGGCTGCGCCAGATGCTCGAGTGGCAGACCGAGCTCAAGGACCCGCGCGAGTTCATGGAAGCGCTCAAGATCGACCTGTTCGAGGACGAGGTGTTCGTGTTCACGCCGAAGGGCGATGTGGTGTCGCTCCGCCGCGGTTCCACGCCGATCGACTTCGCGTACATGATCCACACTGAGGTCGGCCATCACTGCGTGGGCGCGAAGGTGAACGGCTCGATCGTCACCCTCGACTACGAACTCCAGATGGGTGATCGCGTCGACATCCTCACCAACAAGAGCTCCTGGCCGAGTCGCGACTGGCTGAACGTGGTGCGCACGTCCTCGGCGCGCAGCAAGATCAGGAGCTACTTCTCCAAAGCCAGCCGCGAAGACGATCTCGCGAAGGGCAAGGACGAGCTCGGCAAGGTGCTCCGCAAGCAGGGGATGCATGCGGGGGCGAACGCGCTCGGCAAGGCGCTCGACGTGGTGGCGCGCGACATGAACCTGGCCGAGGGAGACGATCTGCTCGCCGCGATCGGCGGCGGCAAGCAGAGCCCCAAGCAGGTCGTCACGAAACTCATCAAGGTGCTGGCCAAAGACGACGTGGCGCCGGCGGTCGAGCCGGAGGTCGCGCTTCCGGTGCTCCAGCCGTCGCGGGCGGCAGCGCGCCGCAGGAGCGCCACGGGCGTGCGAGTGAAAGGCATCGACGACGTGCTCGTGCGCCTCGCGCACTGCTGCAATCCCGTGCCTGGCGACGCGATCGTTGGATTCGTCACGCGCGGTCGCGGTGTGTCGGTTCACAGGGCCGACTGCCCGAACGCACGTGAACTCGTCTCATCGAGCGGCGAGCGGATCCTCGAGGTCGAGTGGGACACCGAGACCTCGAGCACCTACCAGGTGGAGATCCTCATCGAGGCGCTCGACCGGACACGCCTGCTGCAGGACGTCTCGATCGCGCTCGCCGATGCCGGCGTGAACGTGCTGTCGGCAGCCATCTCGACCGACCGGCAGGGCGTTGCCTACCTGAAGTTCCTCTTCGAGCTCGGTCACATGGATCAGCTCCAGCGCGTGCTGAGCCAGGTCCGCGCGGTAGACGGGGTCTTCGACGCGCAGCGCACGATGCCCGACGGCGGCAAGAAGCGGGGTGGCGAGGCGTGAGGGTCCGCCGACTCACGCTGGGGCCGCTCGACACCAACTGCTGGCTCATCGATGACGGAGCTGGCGGTCCGGTGCTCGTGACCGACCCCGCCGACGAGGTGGAAGCCATCGTCAGCGCGCTCGACGGTGCTCCGGTTGAAGCGATCGTGCTCACGCACGGGCACTTCGACCATATCGGAGCGGTTGCCGAGCTCGTAAGACTCACCGGAGCCCCGGTTCTCATCCATGAGGCCGACGCGGCCTCGATCACGAGCGCGGCGGGTTCGGGCGGCGCGCTCTTCGGATTCGACGTGAGCGCGCCTGCGGCCGACCGGACCTTCGGCGACGGAGACACGATCGCGGCTGGAGGCGTGACGCTCACGGTGCTCCACACGCCCGGCCACACGCCCGGCTCGGTCTGCCTGTTCTCGGACGGCCATCTTCTCAGCGGCGACACGCTCTTCGCCGGCAGCATCGGCCGCACCGACTTCCCTGGCGGCGACATGGTCGCGATGCGCCGCTCGATCGTCCGGCTGGCGTCGCTTGCCGACGAGACACGCGTCTATCCGGGCCATGGACCTGAGACGACCATCGGCCGGGAGCGGCGGGTCAACCCGTTTCTCCCGCGCGCATGAACCGCAGGCCTGCCCCGGGGCTGAGAGCCTCGGCGTCCAGGGGCGACGACCTCGGCTAAGGCCGAAGACGAGAGGACATGATCGTGCTCGACATCCTGATCATCATGAACAACTACTTCCACGACGTGGCCACCGCCACGCTCATCGGCGCTGCGGTCATCATGTGGACGCTCGAGCGCCAGGCCCGTCGCGGCGGGCCCGGGGATCTCGAGGCGCTCGCACGCGCCTACCCCACGCTCACGCGCTTCGCGAACATCGCCCTGATCTGGATCGTCATCGGCGGCATCCCGCGGGTCATCACGTTCAACACGCACGACCTCGGCGCGCTCGGCGGGGACCTCGTGCCGGCAATCGCCGTCAAGCACGTCGTGGAGGTTGCCGCGGTCATCGCAGGTGCGCTCATGTGGCGGCGCGTGAGGCGAAGCGTCGAGACCACCGCTTCGCACGACGGATAGGGCGACGTCCGCATCTGATGGGGACGTGAGCCACGGCATGGTCTACACTGTGAACCCGCAGGTATCCCTCCCGAAAGGCGCTCGTCAGTGAACGCTCGTGCACCCAAAGGCACCGCCGACATGCTGCCCGACGTGGCGCGCGCCTGGGAACACCTGCAGCGCACCGCCCAGGAGCTGTTCGCGCGGTACGGGTACGAGCCGGTGTACACACCGTTGTTCGAGCACACCGAGGTCTTCACGCGCGGTATTGGCGAAGCCACCGACATCGTCTCCAAGGAGATGTACACGTTCCTCGACCGCGGCAACCCGCCGCGTTCGCTCACGCTGCGTCCCGAGGGCACCGCGAGCGTGGTGCGCGCGGCACTCGAGCACAACCTGACGGCCAACGGCGCTCAGGCCAAGCTGTACTATGCCGGCCCGATGTTCCGCTACGAGCGACCCCAGAAGGGCCGCATGCGGCAGTTCTGGCAGATCGGCATCGAGCTGCTCGGCGCCGCCGGTCCGACCGCTGACGCCGAGGTCATCACGGTTCTCTTGCGCTACTTCGAGGCACTCGGCATCCCGGAGGACAGCATGCGGCTGCTCCTCAACTCCATGGGCGACGAGCAGTGCAGGCCGGCGTACCGCGCGAAGGCGGCCACGTACATCCGCGACCACTCGGCGGACCTGTGCGAGGAGTGCAACCGCCGCGCGGACACGAACCCACTGCGCGCGTTCGACTGCAAGAACCCCGGCTGCGTGGCCGTGATGGCCGCTGCACCGTTGCTGCGAGACGAGCTCTGCAGCGACTGCGCCGCGCACTACGCGGCCGTGAAGTCGCTCCTCGACGGACTCGGCATCCCGTACATCGAGGAGCCGAAGCTTGTGCGCGGGCTCGATTACTACACGCGCACGGTCTTCGAGGTGCAGGTGGACGCCGGTCTCGGCTCGCAGAACGGCATCGGCGGGGGAGGGCGGTACGACCGCCTCATGGAGGAGTACGACGGGCCTCCGACACCCGGCCTCGGCTGGGCGCTCGGTTTCGAGCGCACGCTGCTTGCCATGGAGGCCGCCGGCGTGGGCATCCCGGCGCCCGCGCGCGCCGAGGTGTACGTGGCGCGGGTGGACGAGAGCGTGTCCGCCGAGGTCTATGCGCTGGCGCAGGCGCTCCGCGACGCCGGAGTGGCAACCGAGCTCGACCACCAGCAGCGCAGTCTCAAGGCGCAGTTCAAGCAGGCCGACCGGCTCGGCGCACGCTTCGTGGCCGTCGTCGGCCCCGACGAGCTGGCTGCCGGCGAGTTCACCTTGCGCGATATGGGCACCAAAGAAGAGACACGTGTGGCGTTTGGCGCGGCTGCGGCCGCCGTGACCGCCGCACTCGGCTAAGAGGAGACCCATCCGGATGTTCGACGCACGCTACTCCATCCGCACGCACACGTCCGCTTCGCTCACGGCAGCCAGCATCGGCGAGACCGTCACGCTCGCCGGGTGGGTGGCCAAGCGCCGCGACCACGGCGGCCTGATATTCATCGATCTCCGCGACCGCAGCGGCATCGTGCAGGCCACCTTCGATCCCGACACCGCGGGAGCGGCGTTCGTGACCGCAGAGACGGTGCGTCCCGAGTGGGTCGTGAAGCTCACCGGCATGGTGCGCCGCCGTCCCGAGGGCACCGAGAATCCGGGCATGGTCACGGGTGAGGTGGAGGTCGTCGTGACCTCGGCCGAGGTGCTCAACGCGAGCGAGACGCCGCCGTTCGAGATCGAGGCGGGCATCGAGACCGACGAGGTCACGCGCATGCGCTACCGGTATCTCGACATCCGGCGCCCCGAGGTATTCTCGGCGCTTGCCCTGCGCGATCGCGTCGTGCAGCGCTTCCGGCGTTCGCTCGAGGGCCGCGGCTTCATGGAGGTGGAGACGCCGATCCTCGGCAAGTCCACGCCCGAAGGCGCACGCGACTTCATCGTGCCGAGCCGCATGAGCCCGGGCAAGTTCTACGCCCTCCCGCAGTCCCCGCAGCTGTTCAAGCAGCTGTTCATGGTGGGCGGCATCGAGCGCTACTACCAGATCGCCCGCTGCTTCCGCGACGAGGACCTGCGCGCCGACCGCCAGCCCGAGTTCACGCAGGTGGACATCGAGATGTCGTTCGTCACCGAAAACGACGTGATCGCGATGATGGAAGACGTCATGCACGAGGTCATGAAGGAAGCCGGCGTCGACCTCCAGGTACCGCTTCGCCGCATGACGTACGCCGAGGCGATGGACCGCTTCGGCTCCGACCGCCCGGACACACGGCTCGGCATGGAGCTTCACTGCCTGCGCTCCGTCTTCGCATCAAGCGAGTTCAAGGTGTTTGCCGGTGCGCTCGCCTCCGGCGGCATGGTGAAAGGGCTGAACGCGAAGGGCGCCGGGGACTGGAGCCGAGGCAAGATCGATGCACTCAACAAAGTCGCGCTCGACGCAGGTGCGAAGGGCCTCGCGTGGGTCGCGTTCCCCACTGAGGGCGATGTGCGCTCGCCGATCGCCAAGTTCTTCACCGAGGCCGAGATGGAGGGCATGAAGGAAGTGCTCGCCATCGAGCCGGGCGACCTCGCGCTGATGATCGCCGACGAGCACGACCTCGCGAACGAGGTGCTCGGCGTGCTGCGCCTGAAGATGGCCGACGAGCTCGAGGTTCCGCGACACGGCTTCGACGTGTTGTGGGTCATGGACTTCCCGATGTTCAAGTACGACGCCGAAGAGGGACGGTACGCCGCGAACCACCATCCCTTCACGATGCCGCGCTCGGAGGACGTCGAGAAGATCGAGTCGGCGCCCCTCGAGATCGGTTCCTACAGCTACGATCTCGTGATGAACGGCTACGAGATCGGTGGAGGGACCCTGCGAATTCACGACGCAGCCCTTCAGATGCGCGTGCTCGCACGCCTTGGCCACACCGAGGAGGAGGCGCGCGTTCAGTTCGGCTTCCTGCTCGAGGCGCTCTCATTCGGTGCGCCGCCCCACGGCGGCATCGCGCTCGGACTCGACCGTCTCATCATGCTGCTTGCGGGTGCGAGCTCCATCCGAGACGTGATCGCGTTCCCGAAGACCTCCTCGGGCGCCGATCCGCTCACCGGCGCCCCGGACGTGGTGAGCCAGCGGCAGCTGCGCGAAGTCCACCTCAAGACCGACTAGGGGCCTGCTATGTCGCTGACCACCATAGTCGCGGCCGCTATCGTGATCGTCGCCTCGGTGGCGCTCGTGTTCATCGGCAACTTCTACCAGTGGAACCTTTCCTCGATCGGCTACGGCCGGTGGACCCGGATCGTGGGCGCCGTGTCCGTTGTCGCGCTTGCGGGGGTGGCGGCGTGGAGCCGCATCGAGACGCCCCTCGTGGCGGCGCTCGTTGTGCTCGCAGGCGTCGCGTTTGCGGCAGGCTATGTGCTGTTGCACCGTAGGCTGACTGAGCGGCTGACGGCCGTCACGAAAGACCCCGAAGACGCGTGACGGGTGCGCGCAATGGGCCCTGGTGCTACCATGATGGTGCCTTGCCTTGCGTGGAATCGGTGTCAGCGGTTGAGCCAACACTTCTTCACCGGGAGCTCTACATTTCGTGAGGGACTGGTAGCCCTTCGGGGAAGCACGAACTCACGGTGCGGGCACCCACCTGCTTAGGCAGGTTCACCCGGCCGACCACGCAGGGCGGGGTTCGGCTGTCCCATTCGGCAGTGGAGGACCCAGATGCGCAAGATCGTCGCAGCACTACTCGTAGCAGCGCTCGCACTCACGCTCGTCGGTTGTGGCGGCGAGGAGGCCCCCGCCGAGGAGACCGCCGAGACCACCGTCGCAGCGCCAGAAGAGGTCGTTGCAGTGGACGAGCTCGGCGACAAGTCGGCGAACGACTCCGACATCCCTCCCGGCGCCTTCCCGTCGTTCACCACGACCGACACGCCAGCGGTGTTCGCGGACAAGCTCGCGGCGGGCCGTCCGATGATGATCGTCTTCTACGATGACGCGCAGCAGGTCACGCCTTCGGTGCTCGCCGAGATCGACGCGGTCATGGCCGAGTACCGGGGCCTCATCGACCTCGTCACCTTCAGCGTAGGCGCCGACAACAACAACCCGGCCACCCTCGATGCGGTCACGTACGCCAGCGAACTCGGCGTAGCCAGCACTCCGTACATCATCATCGTGGACGGTGGCGGCTATATCACCTGGCGTTCGAAGGGGTATGCCGAGCAGAAGATCGTGAAGCGCGAGGTGGAGCGGGCAACCCGCTAGCCGTGCGCGATCTGTTTGATGACGCAGCCGAGCGGCGCCTCGAAGAGGCCGCCCCACTCGCGGCGCGCATGCGCCCCCGCACCCTCGATGAGTTCGTCGGGCAGGCTGCCGCGCTCGGTCCCGGCACAGTGCTCCGGACGGCGATCGAGCTCGATGCGCTCTCGTCGCTCATCCTGTACGGTCCTGCCGGCACCGGCAAGACGAGCCTCGCCCGCATCATCGCGGGGATGACGCAGGCTCACGTGACCGAGCTCTCGGCGGTGAACGCGGGGGTGAAGGACGTTCGCGCCGTGATCGATCAGGCGCGGGAGCGGCTCAAGATGACGGGTCGCCGCACGGTGCTGTTCATCGACGAGATCCACCGGTTCAACAAGTCGCAGCAAGACGCGCTGCTGCACGCCGTGGAAGACCGCCTGGTGGTGCTCATCGGCGCCACCACCGAGAATCCGTTCTTCGAGGTGAACGCGCCCCTCATCAGCCGCTCGCGCATCGTCGAGTTCGGGCCGCTTGCCGACGAGGACATCAGGACGATCGTGAGCCGTGCGCTGGAGGATGCCGAGCGAGGACTCGGGGAGACGGTCTCGATCGAGCCGGAGGCGCTCGATCTGATCGTGACGCTTGCCGGCGGAGATGCACGCATCGCGCTCACCACGCTCGAACTCGCGGCACAGCTCGCCGGCATGACCCGCGAAGGCGGTGCGATAACCGCCGACGAGATCACGCGCGCCACGGCAGTGCGCGCGGTGCCGTACGACAAGACCGGCGATGTGCACTACGACATCATCTCGGCGTTCATCAAGTCGATGCGGGGGAGCGACCCCGATGCGGCGGTCTACTGGCTGGCGCGCATGGTACACGGCGGCGAGGACCCGAAGTTCATCGCCCGGAGGATGATGATCTTCGCCTCGGAGGACGTCGGCATGGCCGATCCCCGGGCGCTGCTGGTGGCGCACGCCGCGTTCAAGGCCGCCGAGTCGATCGGGTGGCCGGAGGCGCGCATCAACCTCGCGCATGCCGCGATCTACCTCGCGCTGGCCCCGAAGAGCAACGCGGCGTACCTCGCGATCGACGAGGCGCTGCGCGACGTCCGGGAGGGCGAGGGTCGCCTCGTGCCCGACCACCTGCGTGACCGTCACCGACCGGGTGCGGAGGCCTACCCGGCGTACCAGTACCCGCACGACTATCCCGGGTGCCCGTGTCGAGCAGCAGTATCTCCCCGATGGACTCGCCGGCCGCCGGTACTACCGTCCGAAGGCGGCAGATGACGGCGATGAGAGCGTCCGCGAAGGCGGCGATCCCGATACGTGCTGACCACGGCCTTTGCTACACTGAGCGGGTATCGTGCGGCACGCATCGCAAGGGGGCTCGACGTGGACATCTCAGACGCGCTCGGTATCGCCCTCACCGTCATCACCATCGTTCTCGTGATCGCGGCCATCTACGTGCTCCGCGTGCTGCTCAAGGCCGTGCAGCGGTTGCTCGATGCCGTCGAGGACGTTCGCAGCCGGCTCGTTCCGCTGCTCGACAAGGCGGACATCACGGTGGACGCGCTCAACGCCGAGCTGTTGCGCGTGGACGCGATCGTCACGCAGGCCGAGGAGGTCGGGGACGCGGTCTCCACGGCAAGCGGCATCATCCGGGCACCCATCAACTCGCTCGCCAGTGGCGTCGCCCGGGTCGCGCGGTCGTTCCGCAAGTCATGACGTACCTGGTCGGGGTGCATTCCTCAAGGAGGACCCATGAGTAAGGACCGTGTCACGCTGGTCGTTCCGGCGCGCGGTGAGTACGCGCGGACCGTGCGGATGACGGCGGCGGAGCTCGCGGCGAGGCTCGGCATGTCCTACGACGAGGTGGACGACGTGCGGATGGCTGCCGAGGAGGCGTTCGTCTACGCGTGCGAGTGCGCGGGCGATCAGCCCGACGTGACGTTCGTCTTCATCCTTGATGACGGCGAACTGCGAGTCGAGGTCGGCCCTCTGCCGGCGTGCTGCACTCCCGAAGGCGAGCACACTACCTCCGGCAGCTACGCCGAGTTCATCCTGCAGTCGGTGTGCGACGAGTTCGCCATCGCTCACGAGGCCGGTGCATGCACGCTCCAGCTCTGCCGCCGTGTCTCGTCGTCAGGGGACGACGTTGCCTAGGAGCGCTAAGAGACAGGAGCGGCGGCTCGTATGGGACAAGGCCCGCACGCGCCAGCTGTTCATCCACTACCACGAACATGGTGACGAGGAGTCGCGAGACGAACTCATCACGATGTACCTCAACCTGGTGAAGTACCTTGCGAGCCGCTTTC
Organism: uncultured Actinomycetes bacterium; assembly: GCA_963700295.1. Classification (GTDB taxonomy): domain Bacteria; phylum Actinomycetota; class Coriobacteriia; order Anaerosomatales; family Anaerosomataceae; genus UBA6100. Next base: position 308,324 of record CAVOWY010000008.1, read on the forward strand.
GCAACCGAGGCGAACCGATCGACGATCTCATCCAGGTCGGCACGATCGGCCTCATCAAGGCGATCGATCGCTTCGACACGGACCGCGAAGTGGAGTTCACGACGTACGCCACACCCACGATCGTGGGCGAGCTCAAGCGGTACTTCCGCGACAAGGGCTGGGCGATCAAGGTGCCGCGCCGGCTCCAGGAGTTGTCGTTCAGGGTGAACCAGGCGGTGGACGCTCTCACGCAGCAGCTGCAGCGGTCCCCGACGATCATCGAGATAGCGGCGTACCTGCATGTCACAGCCGAAGACGTCCTCGCGGCGCTGGAGACGAGTGAGGCCTACAACTTCGTATCCCTTGAGAGCGACCGGAACGTGGACGGGAGCGACTCGTTCAGCATCCTCGAGTACATCGGCGAAGACGATCAGCTGATGGCGCTCGTTGACGACCGCACTACGCTCGCCGAAGCGCTCAAGTTCCTCGCTCCGCAGGAGCAGAGGGTGTTGTACCTGCGGTTCTTCCAGGGGCTGACACAGACGGAGATAGCCACGACGCTCGGCATCTCGCAGATGCAGGTATCGCGGCTACTGCGCAAGACGCTCCGCGTCTTGCGCGAGCATATCGTCATCGAGGAGGTCTGAGTGTCCACGTTGCTGCGCCACGAGCCGCGTGACCGGTGGCTGCGGGCCCTGATCGTGGCCTGGGCCATCGTCGGCATCTGCCTGCTGCTTGCGGGAGCGGGATGGCTCCTCGGCAAGGTGTCGAGCGCGCTCGTGCCGTTCTTGCTGGGCATCGTCATCGTGTTCATGCTCCGCGCGCCTGTGGCCGCTCTCGAGCGGCGTGGGATGAAGCGCGGCCTGGCCGTGGGTCTGTGCTACCTGATCGGCTTCGCGGTCCTCGGCATAGCGCTCGGCTTCCTGGTTCCAACGCTCGTGGAGCAGGTGCGGCAGTTCATCGTCGCGTTCCCCGAGTACTACGACAAGGCCAGCACCATGCTTCTGGACCTCCAGGGCCGATACCAAGCGCTCATCGTGCCGCCCTGGGTGGACGCGGCACTGGCGAACCTCCAGGACACCATTGCTCAGCAGTCCGCCCAGTGGTCGTCGACGCTCGCCAAAGAGGTCTTCAGCGCAGGCGGCTCGGCCGTTTCACTCCTTGGCGTCTTCGTGCTCGCGCTCGTGATCGGCTTCTGGATTCTCAAGGACTTGCCGACGATCAACAAAGAGGCCGTATTGCTCGCCGGCCCGCGCCGTCAGGAAGAGGCGAGCATCGTCACGCAGAAGGTGTCGCGGATTCTTGGCGGCTACCTGCGCGGGCAGCTGATCCTCTCCTCGGCGACGGCCGTGATCGTCACGATCGGACTGTCGATCGTCGGCGTGCCGTATTCGCTCGTGATCGGCCTGCTTGCCGGTGTCTTCAACGTCATCCCATGGATCGGGCCCGCCCTGACCGCGCTCATAGCCGTCATCGCCGCCGCCTTCGTGAGCCCGCTCCACATCGTGGGCGCACTTGTCGTCTGTCTCGGCGCGCAGCAGATCACCGAGATCTTCGTGCAGCCGCGCGTCATGTCCGAACAGGTCGACCTGCACCCGCTGCTGGTGATATTCTCGCTGCTCGCCGGTGGTACGCTCTTCGGCTTCCCGGGCCTCGTGCTCGCGATTCCCGTGGCTGCCATAGCCAAGGGCCTGTTCGTCTACTACTTCGAGAAGTACACCGACTCGAAGCTGTCCACGGAGGACGGCGCGTTCTTCCGCACGACGGACGACGACGCCTGCGAGTGCCCGACGGACGACCCGGAAACGCAGACCGCTGACGATGAGCTCGAGACCCCCGAGGAGAACACCTAAGTGCAGTCTGCCGACATCAGAGAGTCGTTCCTGTCCTTCTTCGAGAGCAAGGGCGCCAAGCGCCTGCCGTCGAGCTCGCTCATTCCCGATGACCCGTCGCTGCTGCTCACCTCGGCCGGTATGGTGCAGTTCAAGCCGGTGTTCCTCGGCGCGCGCGACATCGGTGTGACGCGGGCGACCACCTGTCAGAAGTGCGCGCGGACGACGGACATCGACATCATCGGCACGACCGGACGCCATCACAGCTTCTTCGAGATGCTCGGCAACTTCAGCTTCGGCGACTACTTCAAGAGCGAGGCGTGCGCGTGGGCGTACGAGTACTCCACGAGTGTGCTCGGCATGGATCCGGAACGCCTCTGGTTCTCGATCTACGAGGACGACGACGAGGCCGAGGTCATCTGGCGCGACGAAGTAGGCGTGCGTGCCGACCGGATCGTCCGGATGGGCGCCAAGGACAACTTCTGGAGCGCCGGCCCCACCGGTCCGTGCGGTCCGTGCTCCGAGCTCTACTACGATCAGGGACCCGAGGTGGGCTGCGGCCTTGACTCGTGCGCGCCCGGCTGCGACTGCGATCGGTACGTGGAGTACTGGAACCTGGTGTTCATGCAGTACGACCGCGCTGAGGACGGCACGCTCACGCCGCTACCGAAGAAGAACATCGACACCGGCATGGGGCTCGAGCGCGTGGCGGCCATCATGCAGGGTGTGCACACCAACTTTGAGACCGACGATCTGCGCGTCTTGGTCTCGGTCGCCGAGGACATCACGGGCGCGTCGCTGGGTTCGAGCGCGAAGACCGATGTCTCGCTTCGCATCCTCGCCGACCATGCGCGTGCCGTGGCGTTCCTGATCGCCGATGGCGTGCTGCCGTCCAACGAGGGCCGCGGGTACGTGCTGCGCAGGCTGCTCCGCAGGGCCATCCGGCACGGGCGGCTCCTGGGTGTGGAGACTGCCTTCATGATGCGGCTCATCGACACCGTCATCGAGCGGTGGGGCGCGCCGTATCCGGAACTCATCGAGCATGCGGACCTCATCCGGGGCATCGTCGCTGCCGAGGAGGAGCGCTTCGGCACGACGCTCAGGCAGGGCCTTGCATTCCTCGAGACGGCCATCGAGCGAACGCGCTCGGAGGGGGGCATCGTCCTCGACGGGAACGAGGCGTTCACGCTCCACGACACGTACGGCTTCCCCTACGAGCTCACGAGCGAGATCGCTGCCGAAGCGGGTCTCGAGGTCGATGCCGATACGTTCGCCGCGGCCATGGAGGCGCAGCGCGAGCGCGGACGCGCCGCCGTGAAGGACGATTCGTGGTCGACGATCGGAAGCGCGTTCGACGCGGTCGCGCGCACGGGAACGAGCGAATTCCTCGGCTACGCGCGCGATGAGGCCGAAAGCACGATCGTCGGCATCATCGTCGGCGGCGAGCCGGTCGACCGTGTCGAGGCGGGTGCGGATGCGGAGATCGTCCTCGCTGCGACCCCGTTTTACGCCGAGCAAGGCGGCCAGGTCGGGGACACGGGCACGATCGGCGCGGGTGAGGCGCTCTTCGCGGTCAAGGACACGCACTTCCCGGTTCCGGGCGTCATCGCCCACGCCGGCACGGTGGAGTCCGGTGCCCTTTCGGTGGGCGATACCGTCACCGCGTCCATCGACGTCATGCGACGCGAGCGCATTCGCCGCAATCACACGGCAACGCACATCCTGCACTGGGCGCTCCGGCGCATCCTCGGCGACCACGTGCGTCAGTCCGGCTCCTACGTGGCGCCCGAGCGGCTGCGCTTCGACTTCACCCACTTCGAAGCGGTCTCCGCCGAGCAGCTGCAGCGCATCGAGGAGATGGCGAACCACAAGGTGATGGAGAACCACCCGGTTCGGAACTACGAGACATCGCTCGCCACCGCTCGCGAGATGGGCGTGACCGCGCTCTTCGGCGAGAAGTACGGCGAGATAGTCCGCGTGCTCGAGGTCGGCAACTTCAGCAAGGAACTCTGCGGCGGCACGCACGTGGCACGATCGAGTGAGATCGGGTTCATCAAGATCGTCTCCGAAGGGAGCGTTGGCGCCAATCTGCGCCGAATCGAGGCGTTGACCAGCTTCGATGCGCTCGCGTATCTCGACCGCGTGGAAGCCGAGCTCGTCGAGTCAGCGGCGGCGCTCAAGGTGGCACGGTTCGAGGTCGCCGACCGAGCCGCCGCGCTCGTCAAGCGGGCGAAGGACCTCGAGAGTGCAGCCAGCCGCGCGAGGAGCGCGGCCTCAGGCTTCGACCCGTCAGCTGTCGCGACGTTCGATCTCGGCTATCAGCTTGCCATCGGCCGCGTTCCGTCGATGAGCTCGCAGGAGCTTCGGCAGGCGGCCGACGCAGTGCGCGCGCGGGCCGGTGAGGCGAGCGGTGTCGTGCTGGCTTCGGCCGACCCCGAGACGGGCGCCCCGCTGCTCATCGCGTCCGGCACCGCTTCGGCAGTGTCGAAGGGCTTCGACGCCGGCGCGATCATCCGGGCGATCGCACCGCACATCAAGGGCGGCGGCGGTGGGCGTGCCGAGATGGCTCAGGCCGGAGGCAAAGACGCAGGCGGGATCGACGCCGCGCTTGCCGAGGCGAGACGCGTCCTGGGAGTGGAGTAGCGCCGATGCGCGTGCTGGGCCTCGACATCGGGTCCGTGCGAGTCGGCGTGGCGGTCTCCGACCCCGCAGGCGCGGTGGCGTCTCCCGTCACGGTGCTGGATGCGCGCGACCTCGACTCCGGGCGGCTTGCCCGGATCGTCGAGGACTATGAGGCAGAGATGCTGGTCGTCGGCCTCCCGCTGACGCTTGCCGGCGAGGAAGGCCCGCAGGCGGCTCTCGTTCGCGAGACCGCCGAGCGGCTCGCGGCACGGCTTGGCCTGCCGCTTGCGTTCGCCGACGAGCGGAACTCGAGTGCGGAGGCGAAGCGGGCGATGCGGTCGGCGGGTATGAGCGACAAGCAGCAGCGCGGGATGGTCGACAAGGTGGCCGCCGCGCTCGTGCTCCAGTCATGGCTGGATGCCGGACACGGGCGGGCATAGTCATGACCACCCACCAGCAGCCGACCGGCGGGAGGGGAGTCCGTCGTCCCGACGCGCGCTCGCGACGCCGGACGCTCACCACGGTGGTCGGGATGGTGCTCGCTGTCGTCCTCGTCGGCATTCCGGTGTACGGCGCCTGGCAGCTCTTCTTTGTGCCCCATGTGGAGGTGACGTCCGGCGAGCCGGTGCAGCTGGAGATTCCGGCGGGCACGGACACGGGCGACATCGCCGGGATTCTCGAGAACGCGGGAGTCATCGACAACGCGGCCATGTTCCGGGTGCGCGCGCGGCTGGACGGCGTGGACAGCGAGTTCCGGTCCGGTGTCTACGATCTCACCACCGGTATGGCCTATCAGGACGTGCGTGACGCGCTCGTCGCGGGACCGCCTATCGACTACGTCACCGTCACCATCCCCGAGGGCTTCACGGTCGAGCAGATCGCTACGCGCCTCGAGGAGCAGGCAGGTGTCCCGGCCGCCGAGTTCATCTCGCTGGCGAAGGGCCAGGCGGCGGTCTTCCAGCCGGCCCATCCGTACCTGGCCGACGCGTACGACGGGTCGCTCGAAGGCTACCTCTTCCCGAAGACCTACCGGATCATCCGGGGTTCGGCTCCGGCTGATGTGATCGAGCTCATGCTCGCGCAGTTCGACAAGGAGATCGCGCAGGTCGACCTCGCGTATCCGTCGTCTCGCGGTATGTCGCTCCACGAGGTCGTCACCCTCGCCTCGATGATCGAGCGGGAGGCGCGTCTGGCCGAGGAGCGACCGCTGGTGGGCTCGGTCATCTACAACCGTCTTGCGATCGGGATGAAGCTGGAGATCGACGCCACGATCGAGTACGTGATCAAGAAGAACCGCCCGAGGTTGCTCAACAGCGACCTTGCGGTGGACAGCCCGTACAATACCTACCTGTACGCGGGGCTGCCGCCCGGCCCGATCGCGAGCCCCGGGCTTGCCTCGCTTGAGGCGGCGGCTGCACCAGCGCAGACCGGCTACATCTACTACGTGCTCACCGGCGAGGACGGCTCGCACACCTTCTGCGTGACGTTCGAGGAGTTCCTGGTGGCGAAGGAGAAGTCGAGAGAGGTGACACCGTAGCGACCATGAGCGATCCCTCAGCCCGGGCCATCCATGTGCAGGGTGCCCGAAAGGCGTACAAGCTGATCGTCGGTGCACCGCCCCGCGATGCGGTTTGCGACGTTTCCATCAGCGTCGAAGCCGGCACCATCCACGGTCTGCTCGGCCCGAATGGCGCGGGCAAGACCACCACATTGAAGATGCTTCTCGGCCTCGTCCGGCCCACTGCCGGGACATTCCAGATCCTCGGCGAGGATTCGACCCGCCCGGCAGGGCGCAGGGGCGTCGGCTTCATGCCCGAGCAGCCGTACTTCCCGCAGCATCTCACCGCGAACCACGCACTCAGGCTGTACGCGCAACTCTCGGGCGTGCCGAAGGACCAGATCGCACCCCGGACGGCCGCACTTCTCGAGCGGGTCGGGCTCGAGGGCCGCGAACGCACGACGCTCTCGACATTCTCCCGCGGCATGCTGCAGCGCCTCGGCATCGCTCAGGCGCTCATCAACGAGCCCATGGTGGTGGTGCTCGACGAGCCGGCCTCCGGGCTCGATCCGGTCGGCCAGCGCGACGTGCGCAATCTGATGCTCTCGCTCCGCGACTCCGGCGTGACCGTGCTGCTCTCTTCGCATCAGCTCTCCGAGGTGGAGGCCGTGTGCGACGAGGTGACGATCCTCAACGCGGGCCTCGTCGCCGCCGAAGGCGACCTCGACGCACTGCTGAACGTCGAGGGTCGCACGTCGATCAGGGCCCGCGGGTTGGGCGACACCCTTCCCCCGGTGCTGACGGCGCTCGCGGGCAGCGTGGCCGCATCAGGCGGTCTGTGGGTGTTCTCGGTGGCCGACGATGCGGTGCGCGTGGCGGTCGACGCGGTTGATGACGCCGGCGGACGCGTGGAGTCCGTTTCGCCGATGCGCGACTCGCTCGAGGAGTACTTCTCCCGGCCGCTCGTGCAAACCGCCGAGGAGGTGGGCGCACGATGATGACGCGCATCTGGCCCATAGCGCTCGGCGTGGTCGCCGACAGCCTTCGGAGGAAGGTCGTCTACGTCGTGCTCGTCTTCGCGGCGCTGCTGGCGTTCGCCATTCCCTCGCTGCCGGACTACGGCCTTGGGGTGGAGGTGGCGGTGTTCCGGGAGGTCGCGCTCGCGCTGTCATTCGTTACCGCGCTTGTGGTCACGCTTGCACTCGCGGCGAATCGCATCCCCAGTGAGTTGGAGCGGCGCACAGTCTACAACGTCGTGGCCAAGAGCGTGAGCCGCTGGGAATACCTCGTGGGTACGTGGCTCGGCATCTTCTTCGTCGCGGGCGGCGCGATGGCCGCATTCACCGTCATCGAGCAAGCCGTTGGTCTCATCACCTACGGTGAGGCGATGTGGCGGCTCTGGCAGGGGGCGCTCGCGATTTGGCTTGAGATGGGCGTGGTCGCGGCGTTCGCGGTGGCGATCTCATCCGTGAGCGGGCCGGTGGTCGTGGTGACCGCCACGCTGACAGCGCTGTTCATCGGCCACTCCCGAAGCACGCTTCTGGGAGGGGAGGGTGCGCTTGCGCTGCAGCCCTTCATGCCGTCGCTCGACGCGTTCAATGTCGTGAATCCGGTCGCGCATGGCACGGGTGTGCCCGCGCAGTGCCTCCTGAGCATGGTCGTGGTCTTCATCGGCCTGTCGGGGATATCGCTGCTCGTTGGCGGTCTGCTTCTGGCGCGAAGGGACCTGTAGCGATGGAGGGTCGAGCCACACGTCCGGCGCACATCGCTGCGATCGCGGTCTGTCTTGCCCTCGCTCTCGGGGGGCAGGCCATGGCGGACTCGCTTGCGGTGGGGGCGTCCGGAGGCGATACGGCCGATGCGGTCGGTCGGGCGGCTTCGTCGTACCTGGGCGGTATCAGACGCTATGCGGCAGCGGTTCTGTGGAACCGGGTGGATCCTGTCTTCCACAGCTACTACAGCGGCATGCCGCTTTCGGAGCAGCGCTACATGCTGGGCACCATCGCAGTAGTGCAGGAACTCGACCCGGAGTTGTCCGACTCCTACTACGTAGGGTCCTGGATACTCATAGGCAACGGACTCGAGGACGAAGGTATGGCCATGGCGAAGCGCGGCGTCGAGGCGAACCCGATGTCCGGCATCGTCTTAGTCAACTACGCGCAGTTGCTTCAGCTGTACGGCGATGATCGCCAGCTGATGCTTGAGATGGCGGAGCGAGCCATCGGGTCTGACGTGCAGTGGAAGGACCACACCGAGCAGGCCAACGCGTACGCGGCTCTGAGAGCTGTGTTCCAGGCGGCGGGGAGGGACGACCTCGCTGCGTTCGTCGTCTCGGAAATCGAGTACCTGGAGGCGCTGCCTGAAGACGCCGGCGGCTCCATGGAGCATGACCACGACCATGACGGCGTGCCCGATCACTAAGGAGCGATGCGTTGTTGTTCCGGCCCGACCACTACTACACCGACGTGCGCGCTATCGACCTCGACGCCCTGCGCACGGAGGGAGTGAGGGCGCTGCTGCTCGACATCGACAACACGGTGTCACCCCACCATTCCGCTGAGGTGGTTCCAGGTATGCCCGAGTGGCTCGCTTCACTGCCGCGGGCCGGATTCGGTGTCCGCTTCGTGTCGAACAACTGGCATGCGGATCTTGGTGACCGGGCTGCCGCGCTCGGCTTTCCCGCGGTAGGGAAGGCCAAGAAGCCGCTGCCGTTCGCATTCCGGAGGGCGGCGCGGGAGCTCGGCGTGCAGGTGGGTGAGTGCGCGGTCATCGGGGACCAGCTGTTCACCGACATCCTCGGCGGCAATCTCGCCGGTGCCGTCACGGTACTCGTCGATCCGCTCACGTCGGCCGACATGGCGCATACGCGTGTACTTCGGCGCATCGAGCGGGTCATAATGAGAAGACGTGCTCCCGAAGCCTAGCGCGCATCGCGGGGAGGGCCTCCGGCTTGGAGATTAACGGACGCACACGACCGACTGCGGTCATCGGCTGGCCGGTGGCCCAATCGCTGTCGCCCGCGATGCACAACGCCGCGTATCAGGCGCTGGGGCTCAACTGGGTCTGCCTGCCGCTGGCGGTTCCCGACCAGCGGGCGCTCGTATCGTTCGTCGAGGCGGCCCGGCGGCTGCCGTTCGTGGGCTTCAACGTCACGATGCCGTACAAGCAGGCAGTGGCGGAGCTGTGCGACGAGGTCGCAACACTCGCGCAGATGGCTGGCGCCGTCAACACGGTGCACTGCGTTGACGGCCAGCTCATGGGCTATAACACCGATGGTCGCGGCATGCTCGAGTCGCTCGCCGACGACGCGGGCTTCGATCCGGCGGGCAAGGCGGTCGCGGTTATCGGCTCGGGGGGTGCTGCGGGCGCCGCCGTCACGGCGCTGATCCTCGCGAAGGCAGGCAGTCTCGCGCTCATCAACCGGGACACCGGCCGCGCCGAACAGCTCGTCGAGCGGGTGCGCGACCGGCTGCGCGGCATGTCAGTCGGTGTCCATCGTCTGGACGACTCGGCGGCCGAGGCGGTCCGCAACGCGGACCTGGTCATCAACGCGACACCGGTAGGGATGGGTGCCGAAGACGCGAGTCCCGTGCCTCAGTCGTGGCTCCGCGAAGGCCAGGTCGTGCTCGACATGGTCTACCGGCCCGGGTCGACCGCACTCGTGCGTGAGGCCGGCCAGGTCGGAGCGAAGGGTCTCAGCGGTCTTGGGATGCTCGTAGCACAAGGGGCTCTCGCAGTGGACATCTGGGCCGGGGCCGAGCGCGCGCAGGTGCGGGCGCCGCGTGACGTTATGCGTGCCGCTGCCGAGGCTGCGATGAACCAGGTCAACCCGCCGCGGGAGGACGAGGAATGAGCGCCGCCTCGGGCAAGCGGCTCGGCCGCGTTCTCGTCAACGCCGGGCTCATCACCGAGGATCAGCTCGGTCTCGCTCTTGCCGAGCCTTCGGGCAGGTCTCTGAGCGCCGTGCTCGTCGACCAGGGTATCGCTGACGAGACGATGATCGCCCGCTCGATCGCCGAGAACATGGGCCTGGCCTTCGTCGACATCGGCGCCATCGACATCGACCCCACGGCGACGACGCTCCTGCAGGTGGAACTAGCTCGCCGGCACATCTGTCTGCCCATCAAGATCCAGGACGACGAGCTCGTGGTTGCCATGTCGGACCCTGCGAACATCTTCGCGATCGATGACCTGCGAATCGTCACGGGCTATGACATCCGCCCCGTCGTCGCCCCCGAGAGCGACCTTCTGCAGGCGATCGATCGCTTCGCCACCATGCAGGAGAACGTCGACGACATGATGACCGGTGTGGAGAGCGTCACCGCTGCGGCAGGTGAGGACGAGGAGGGCGGCTCTGACGAGGAGGCGCCGGTCGCCAAGATCCTCAACCACGTGGTGACCGAGGCGATCAGGCAAGGCGCCGGCGATATCTACATCGAGCCCGGCGAGCACGACATCCGTGTTCGGTACCGCATCGACGGTGTGTGCCAGGAGGTCATGCGGAGCCCGAAGAAGATCCACCGGCAGCTCCTCAGCCGCCTGAAGATCCAGTGTGCGATGGACATCTCCGAAAGGCGCATCCCGCAAGATGGCCGTTTCGGCGTGATGCTCGACGGGAAGTCGGTCGACTTCCGCGTCGCCGTGCTGCCGACCGTCCAGGGCGAGATGTCGGTCATGCGGCTCCTGCGCAAGGACGCGATCATGATGTCCCTCGAGGATCTTGGCTTCCTCGAGCAGCCGATGCTGCGCATCCAGGAGGCGCTCGACAGACCGTACGGCGCGCTGCTCGTCACCGGTCCAACGGGTTCCGGCAAGTCGACCACGCTCTATGCGGCGATCAACAAGACCACGAAGCCCACGGTGAACCTGATCACGGTCGAAGATCCCGTCGAGTATCGCCTCGAGGGTCTCTCGCAGGTGCAGGTGCATGAGAAGGCCGGTCTCACCTTCCCGGCGGCGCTGCGCTCCATCCTTCGCCAGGACCCTGACGTGGTGATGATCGGCGAGATCCGTGACAAGGAGACAGCGACGATCGCCATCGAGGCTGCCCTTACCGGCCACCTCGTGCTCTCGACGCTGCACACCAACGACGCTCCGTCGGCGCTCACCCGACTCACCGAGATGGGTGTCGAGCCGTTCCTCTCGGCCTCGGCGATCAACTGCGTCTTGGCACAGCGCCTCGCGCGGCGGCTGTGCAAGGAGTGCAAGGAGAAGTACACGCCGGACGAGGAGGCACTACAGCGGATCGGCTTCCCGTACGAGCCGGGTCATCCGCCACAGCTGTTCCGCGCTGTGGGCTGCAACAAGTGCAACAACATCGGCTACAAGGGCCGCATGGGTATCCACGAGGTCATGTCGATGACCGAGGAGATCGAGCGCGCGTGCGTCGAGCACGCCTCTGGCGACGAGATCGGCCGTATCGCCGTTCAACAGGGGATGCTGACCCTCCGCGATGACGGATTCGCCAAGGTCCTTGCGGGCACCACCTCGATCGAAGAGGTCATGCGAGTCGTCGTCTGACGCGTCCTACCTGCGTCTTCACGGTTGTTTCGGCATACCCGTCGTGAGAAACTGAAACCGTTCGCCCGAGGGGCCGGACGGCTGTCGTGCGCCATTACGACGGTCAGGGGGCCCATCGTGTCGCGTCTGATGGAGCGAGGAGACCATGGTAGATAAGGGCGTTGGCGACTACTTCATCAGTGACACCGACGACGAGTCGTTCGAGGACGACGACCTGCTCGGGGCTCCGGTCGTGGTGCCCGTGATCCCACAGCGTGCGGCACAGCAGGCGCCGGCCGCGCCGGAGCCTGCTGCTCCTGCGCCCGTACCGGTGGCTGCAGCACCCGTCGCGGCCCAGCCCGCGTACGCGGCGCCCGCCGCGACGGCTCGTCCGCAGGTGGCCACTCGGCAGGCGACGCGTGAGCAGCTGCTCGCCGAGGCGCTCGACGACCTCATGCGCAACGACCCCGAAATCCAGGCGTCGGCGCTCGTGAGCCTCGACGGTTTCACCATGGCTTCGGCCCTTCCTGCCGGTATGCAGGCCGATCGCGTCGGCGCCATGTCGGCTGCCATCCTGGGTCTGGGTGAGCGCGCGGCCGCAGAGCTCGGCCGTGGACATCTCTCGCAGGTCTTCATCGAGGGGGATTCCGGGTACGTGCTGCTGATGGCGGCCGGTGAGCGCGCCGTACTGACGGCGATGGCGGATCCCGCCGCCAAGCTCGGACTGGTCCTGTACGACATGAAGTCAGCCGCGGAGCGCATCAGTCAGATCCTTGGCTAGGCTCCCGGGTATGGCCCGCACCACACGATGCGCCGAGGAGTGACGGCAAGGATCCATGGCACTGCGCGGTAATCTCAAGGACTTCAGCCTTCCCGATGTCTTCCAGCTCGTTCAATTGAGCGGGAAGACCGGTGTGCTGCGCATTGTCGGGACCGACGCCGAGGGCAGCATCTGGTTCCGCGACGGGGACGTCTTCTTCGCGCAGTCCAATTGGCGCCGCGAGCAGTTGGGCGAACGCCTGGTGAGCGCGCAGCGGATCACGCCTGCTGCGCTTGCTCGCGCACTCGAGGCCCGTGAGGCCGAAGGCGAGGGTGGACGTCGCCTTGGCCAGATCCTGGTTGGAGAGGGCTACATCACCCAGCAGGTGCTCGAGACGTTCGTCCAGGAGCAGATCCAGGACACCATCTTCGACCTGATGCGATGGGACGAGGGTGAGTTCGACTTCGAGGTACTTCCCGAGGTCGTACACGAGGACATCGGTCTCGCGGTCTCGGTCGAGAACATCGTCATGGAGGGCAGCCGCCGCCTCGAAGAATGGCAGCGCATCAAGAAGAAAGTCCCCTCCACCGACATGGTCTTCAAGATGGCCACGGCACCGGGCGAGGGTACGTTCGAGATCTCGCTCAAGCCGATCGAGTGGGCGCTCCTGCTCCTGATCGACGGCACGCGTTCGGTGCGCGAACTGGCCGTCGAGACGCACAGCACCGACTTCGAGGTAGCGCGCGTCGTGTACGGTCTGTTCTCGGCTGGGCTGCTGGAGGTCGCGGCCGACGATGAGGTCGAGCGGCTTCGCGCGGACCGGGCGCGACGCGAGGACAAGCGAGCCATCCTGGAGGCTGAGCGCGCCGCGCGCGACGCCGAGCAGCAGGAGGAGGCCCTCGAGCTCGAGGCGAGGCTTGCGGCCGACGCCGAGGCCCGACGCGAGGAGACCGCACAGGATGCTGCAACTGAGGCGCCTGTCGCAGAAGAGACGCCCGTTGCACCGGCCGAGCCCGTGGCGAAGTCGGAACGCGTGGTGGAGGAACCCGAGTTCCTCGCTTCTGGCGCCGAGGCGCCGTCCTCGGACGACATGGCGGTCTTCGAACAGATGATGGCCTCGGTACTGTCGCCGCAGGTCGTGACCGCTCCCATCGCCGAACCGGACGCGGAGCCCGAGGTCGAGCCGACTCCCGAGGCGGTGCCCGAGCCCGAGCCCGAGCCCGAACCCGAACCCGTGCTCGAGTTCGAGGCCCCCGCGGTCTCCATACCGGAGGCCGACATCGAGGCTCTCCAGGAACTCATGGCCGAACCGCAGCCGGAGACTGAGTTCTTCATGGTGCCCGAGTACGAGGCGGCGCCGGTGGCTGAAACCGGTCTGGAGACTCCTGAAGGGGCTGACGTTGCCCCGGAAGGGGAGCTCACGATCGCGGAGATCGAGGCCGCCCTCGCGGCCGAGGCCGGGATCTCGCCGGAGACGGGCGCGCCGGAAGTCGAGTTGGCCGAACCGTCGGCCGAGGACGCGTTTGGATTCGGCGCGATCTCTGAGGCGGATCTCGAGGCCATTCCTGCGCCGCCCGTGGCCGAGACCGAGGTATCGCCGGCGGGGGAGACCCTCGCGCCCAGCGGTGACTTCGAAGCGGATCTCCGCTCGCTCGGCCTGGGTGAGTACCCCGAGGAGCTGCTCCAGCCCGAGCCGCCGGCTGAAGCTCGCCCGCCGATGTCCGAACTCGAGGGTGCGTTCGATTCCGGGTTCGAGTCCGGAGTGGCAGCGGAGGCGCCCGAGGCGGTGTTCGAATCGGCGCGCGAGGTCTCCGCCGATTCGGAGTTCTTCCCGCAGGCGGGGGCGGCGCCCGCCGATCAGGACCTGGACTCGCTGCTCGCATCGCTCGAGGTGGATTCGAGCGCTGGAGGCCTCATCGCCTCGGAGACCGACTACGGTCCGGAAGCGGAGTCCGAAGGCGTCATCTCCACGGATGCTTTCCTGGCGGAGTTCGACGATGTCGGCCTGTCGGCAGGCCTGGGAGACGAGTTGACCGCGCTCACCGGCGGTGCGAGCGGACGGTCTCGCCCGGTGGCGACCGTCGCGAAGCTTCCTGAGGCGGGCGAGACCCACATGCTGCACCGCGACCAGATGGTCGATCGGACGCTGCTCGAGAAGATCATTGAAGGCGTAGAGAACCTCTAAGAGGGACGGAGCTCTGAATGCAGTCTGTCAAAGTCGTGATCACCGGGCCGTTCAACGCCGGTAAGACGACCTTCATCAAGGCGGTCAGCGAGATCACCGTGCTCTCGACCGAGCGGCAGATCAGCGATACCTCCGGAGAAGGAGCGGGTGAGACCACCGTCGCGATGGACTTCGGGCGAATCACGATCTCCGACGACGTGGTGCTCTATCTCTTCGGCACGCCGGGCCAGGAGCGTTTCTCGTTCATGTGGGAGACGCTCTCCGAGGGCATGCTCGGGTTCGTGCTTCTCGTCGATGCCGATGATCGCGAGTCGTACGAGGATGCCAGGTCGATGATCGCATTCTTCCGCAACATGTCCGATGTGCCCTTCGTAGTGGCGGCGAACAAGGTGTCTGCCACCGACATGAAGACGCTCCGGGCGGTGCGCAACGCCATCGAACTCGATGATGAGATTCCGCTGCTCCCTGTCGACGCGCGCGAGAAGGAGAGTGTCAAGGCGGTGCTGCTCGGGCTGCTCTATCGGATCCTCGACAGCATGAGCTGACGGCGGTGGACGAGCGCTACTACATGCTCGCCGGGCTGGGACTGCTCCTGGTAGTTCTCGTCGTCTACTTCGTGGTCGCGCTCGTGCGGTATCGGTCGGCGGTGCGGCGTGCGCGGGTCGCGAAGCCCGCTGCGGACAGCGAGGGCGAAGAGCGCTACCTTGCGTCGTCCGCCGAGCACGCGGGTGACGTGTTCTCCATGCCTGTGGCCGAGGTACCCGGGGTCTTGGGCGTGCCAGACGTAGCAGTGGCGCAGCCTCACGATTTCGCGCTTCCGGAGGTGCATCCCGTCGGCGCGATCGTTGCGCCTGCCCCGGTCGCCGAGGCCCCCTTCTTCCCCGAGCCGATACTGGAGCCGCTTCCCGCTCCTGCGCCACTTCCCGCCCCGGTGCCCGAGCCGGTGCCCGAGCCCGTGTTCACGCCCGAACCCGAACCCGAACCCGAACCCGTACCCGTACCCGTACCCGTACCCGAACCCGTACACGTACCCGAACCTGAGCCCGCACCCGGGCCCGAACCCGAACCGGCACCTGCGCCGCCGCCTGAGCCCGCACCAGTACCAGCACCCGCACCCGCACCCGAACCCGAACCCGAACCCGAACCCGAACCCGAACCCGAACCCGGCATCACAGCACCGCTACCCGGCTACTCGCTTGCCGATGATCTCGAGCGCCTGATGGCGGCCGCCGAGCAAGCGGCGCCGCTGCTCACTCCGGAGGAGCATGAGGCGGTCGTATCACCGTCTGCTTCGGCTACGCCGGAGCCCGACTTCGCGTCGGCCGCAGCGCCACTATCGCCACCGCCCTCGGTCGGACAGGTCCTGTCGTCGCCGTCAGCAGCCGCACCGGCCGCGATTGCGTCCGTTCCCGAGCCCGCGCCGGCAGGTCCGCTCTCGGCAGCTGTCCCTGCGACAGTGGTCACGCCGACCCCCGTGCCGCCGGCGACTAGAGTCCCTGCTCCTACCGCGAGCGCGACCCCGATCGCCGACTACGCGCTCGTCGCGCCCGTGGAGCTGCACTTCACCGGTGGCAGCGGGCGGATCGGCGTCAAGCCGGGCACGCGCAGCTTCGCCGAGTTTCAGCGGCTTGCCGGTATCCTGCTCCAGGACCTGCGCACCGCGAGGGGCTGGTAGTCCAAGCCCGGCGTTGCGTCTGTCGCGCTCCAGGCTATCTGTCGTACTATCGTTGCGGAGGCGCGCCCGCGTCTCCTTATGATGGCCCGGACGGGGTGGTGCTCCAGTGGCGGAGGCGGGTCAGCGGCTCGGCGTGCTGCTCATGCGCGCCGGCATCATAACCGAGCGACAGCTCAACGACGCCCTCGAGGTCCACAAGGCCACAGGGAGTCCGCTCGGCCGTGTCCTCGTCGACCTGGGCTACGCCACACAGGGCGGCATCCTCTCGGTGATGGCCAAGCAGATCGGCATCCCGTACATCGACTTCTCGGTGACGAGCCCCGACGCCAACGCCATCGCCGTCGTGCCGAAGGACCTCGCGACCCGCTATACGCTCATGCCGGTAGAGATCGTCGATGACGAACTCGTTGTCGCGATGGCCGATCCACAAAACGTGCTGGCGCTCGATGACCTTCGAATCATCACCGGATACGAGATCAAGCCCGCCATCTCCACCAAAGATGACATCGTCGCCGCCGTGCAGGAGTTCTACAAAGTCGCAGCCACCCTCAGCGATGACGAGATGCGTGGCGCCGATGAGCTTGAGGGCATGTCGCTCGAGAACCTCACCGAGGTCACCGACGAAGCCCCGATCGTGAAGCTCGTGAACTTCATCATCAACAAGGCGGTGGCGGACCGTGCAAGCGACATCCACGTCGAGCCGCAGGAGAAGGACCTGCGCGTCCGGTACCGCATCGACGGCGTGCTCCACGAGCTGATGCGCAGCCCGAAGGGTACGCAGGCAGCGATCCTCTCTCGCTTCAAGATCATGGCGGACATGGATATCGCCGAGACCCGCAAGCCGCAAGACGGCCACTGCGCGCTCACCATCGGCGGTCACAGTATGGACTTCCGCGTCTCCACGCTTCCCACCGTCTATGGCGAGCGGATCGTCCTGCGTATCCTTCGCAAGGACAACATCATGCTGCGCCTCGAGGACCTCGGCTTCCTGCCGTCGGCCCTCGACCGATTCGAGTCGTCGTTCCGGAAGCCCTACGGCGCCATCCTCGTGACCGGTCCGACGGGCTCGGGCAAGTCGACGTCGCTCTACGCCGCAATCAACGTCTTGAACGACCCGGGCAAACACATCCTCACAGCCGAGGATCCGGTGGAGTACCGTCTGCCCGGCGTCAACCAGATCCAGACGAACGTGAAAGCCGGCCTCACGTTCGCCCGCGCGCTTCGCTCGTTCCTGCGGTGCTCGCCCGACATCATCCTGGTGGGCGAGATCCGCGACCAGGAAACCGCGCAGATCGCCATCGAATCCGCGCTCACGGGCCACCTCGTGCTCTCCACGCTCCACACGAATGACGCCGCCGGCGCTATCACGCGCCTCACCGAGATGGGTGTGGAGCCGTTCCTTGTGGCGTCCTCCGTTGACTGCGTGCTCGCACAGCGGCTCGCACGTCGGCTCTGTCCGGACTGCAAGGAGGAGTACAAGCCCTCCAAGCAGGTCCTACTGGACGCAGGCTACCTTGAAGACAATCTCCCGGAGAAGCTCTTCCGCGCCAAAGGCTGCAAGAAGTGCGGCGGCACCGGCTACCGCGGACGTCTCGGGGTGCACGAGGTCATGCTCGTGACCGAGGAGATCGGCGAGCTGTGCGTGCGTGAGGCCACCGCCGAGGCAATCCGCGAGGTGGCGATCGAACAAGGCATGCTGACCCTCAAGATGGATGGGCTCGAGAAGGTGCGTCTGGGTCGTACGTCGATCGAGGAGATAGTCCGAGTCATCGTGTAGGACCGCCGCCAACCTGCCGATAACCGTTCGTGTGGTATCGTCACGCTGTTAGTCACAGGCGGAAGGGGCAAGCGTCATGGCCACCGTGACCTTCAAGTACAACGTCCGCGACAAGACCGGCAAGGTCATCAGCGGCAAGCTCGAGGGCGAGAACCGCGAAGCGGTTGCCACCAAGCTCCGACAGATGGGCTACATCGTCCTTGACCTCGACGAGGACCGCTTCGCCAAACTGAACAAGATCCAGTTCGGCACGAGTGTCAAGACGAAGGACGTCACGATCTTCTCGAGGCAGTTCGCGACGATGATCAACGCCGGCCTATCCCTGACGAAGTGTTTGAGCATCCTGGGCTCACAGTCCGAATCCAAGGAGCTGCGAGACATCATCGGCCAGCTCGGCAAGGACGTTGAGGCCGGTCAGTCGCTGTCCGAGGCGATGCTCAAGCACCCCAAGGTCTTCCCGCCGATCTTCTACAACATGGTGCGGGCAGGTGAGACCGGTGGTGTGCTCGATGAGGTGCTCCTGCGGGTGGCCGACCTGTTCGAGGCTGATGCCGCCCTCAAGGGGCGGATCAAGTCGGCGATGACCTACCCGGTCGCCATGCTCGCTCTGGTCATGATCATCCTGGTTGCGATGATGATCTTCGTGGTACCGACCTTCGAGAAGATGTTCTCGGACATGGGTGGCACCCTGCCGTTGCCCACGCAGATTCTCGTGTCGATCTCGAACGGTGCAACGAGCTGGCCCGGTGCTGTAGTCGTCGCAGTGGTGATTGCGATCACGGTCATGTTCAGGTGGTGGAAGTCGACCGAGTCCGGCCGGTTCATCTGGCATGGCATCCTGCTGAGGATGCCGATCGTCGGTCCACTGCAGCGCAAGACGGCGATCGCCCGATTCACGCGGACGTTCAGCACGCTCGTGGCAGCCGGTGTGCCGATCCTCTCGGCCATGGACATCGTGGCAGACACGGCGGGCAACGAGGTCGTCGCGCGGGCGCTGAAGAATGCGCGAGGTGCGATCAAAGAGGGCGAGACGATCGCCAAACCGCTCTCCGAATCCCCGGTGTTCCCTTCTATGGTCGTGCAGATGGTCGCGGTTGGTGAGGAGACCGGCGCGCTCGATCAGATGCTGAGCAAGATCGCGGACTTCTACGACGAGGAAGTGACGCAGGCCGTGGATGCTCTGACGTCGGTCATCGAGCCCGTGATGATGGCCACGCTCGGCGTTATCGTCGGCGGCATGGTCATCGCTCTCTACATGCCGATGTTCCAGTCGATCACGCTCGTCAAGTAATTGTGCGGAATTCCCGAGGAATTCGCTCAAGTCGCCGAGCGGCATGCCGATAACATCCAATGTGAGCAGATGCTCACAGACCGCACGGGAAAGGGAGGTGAACATCGATGCGGATGTTCAAGAAAGAGGAGGGCTTCACCCTCGTCGAGCTCATGGTCGTCGTTCTCATTATCGGTATCCTTGTTGCAATCGCTATTCCAGTGTTCAATGCGGCCCAGGACACGGCACGTGAGCGCGCCTGCTTCGCGAACCAGCGCACGATCGAGGGATCTGTGCAGCAGTGGCTGGCCAGCGACACCACAAACGTCATCGCCGATGCCGCGGTAGACGATCTGGTCACGGACGGCTTCCTGGCCAGTGAGCCTACGTGTCCGACCGACAATGCCGCGTACACGCTCACCGACGGTGTCGTCGATGATTGCGCCACGCACGGTCACTACTAGGATCTAGTATCAGGCTTCAGCGTTCGAGCTTCGAGAGCCGGCGGCAACTGCCGCCGGCTCTCGCGCATCCCTCGTCGTACTGCTACGGTTGTGCGGGCAGGCAGTCGTCCGGTGAGGGGGCGGTGTCCTGCGCCGCGAGCCGGAACACGTGCTTCGCGAATCGGCGTGCGTTGGATGGTGCTGCGCTGCAGTGGGTGAGTGTCGTCACCCTCGCCGGCCTGCGCGGAATCGCACTTCTCGACGACGTTGTGACGTTGGCGACCCACCCGTCGCGTAACGTTTGAGCGAAGATCTCGTTTGCGGAAAGGGAGATGTCTGAATGCCCGAGTGGTTCTTCGCGGTTTCCGCTCTGCTCTTCGGGCTTCTGTTCGGCTCGTTCGCGAACGTGGTGATCTGGCGTGTGCCGCGCGGTGAGTCGATCGCCAGTCCCGGATCGCACTGTCCACGCTGCCAGCACCCGATCGCGTGGTACGACAACATGCCGGTGGTCTCATGGCTGGTCCTGCGCGCGCGGTGCCGGTCCTGCGATGAGCCGATTCCCGTGCGCTACCCGCTTGTCGAAGCCGCCTCGGGTGCGCTCTTCTGGCTGGCTGCGTCGAGTTTCGGCGTGTCGGCTGCGGCCGTGGTGGCTGCCGTGCTCTTCTGGTTCCTTCTCGTGCTTTCGGTGATCGATCTGGACACCATGCGGCTGCCCAATGTCCTGGTCGGGACTCTCGGCGGTGTCGGTCTTGCCTGCGCCGCGGTCTCGGAGGTCACCGGCGCGAAGCTCGCCCCGCTCGTAGGCATGGCGACCTCAGGTTGGCTGTCCGGACCGATTCCTGCGGCCCTGCTCGGGGCCCTGCTCGGGGCGGCCATCTCCGGTGGGCTAGCCAGTGTGTACGGGCTTGTGCGCGGAAGGCACGGGCTTGGCATGGGAGATGTGAAGCTGCTTGCCGTACTCGGCCTGTTTCTTGGACCGTACGTTATCATGTGCATGTTCCTTGGGAGCCTGCTGGGGGTTGTGGCCGGCATCGTGGCCGCACGCGGGCGATCTTCGGCGGACACGAAGATCCCGTTCGGGCCATGGCTTGCCGCCGGCGGGCTGCTCACCGCACTCGGCGGACCTGCGCTCTGGCAGTGGTATCTGGGACTCGCGGGCCTTGTCTGAGCCGGTGTTAAGCTACGGTTGAGCTGTGTGTATGGTGTCAAGGTGAGCTGGAATCCTGCCGATACAACCCGCAGAGGCCTGTCTGACTTGGGCTGTATGGGTGATGTCTGGGAATGGAAGTGGGACAGATGAGGGGCATCTGGGCACGAGCCGGCCGTGACGAGGGCATGACGATCCTCGAGGTCATGATCGCCGCGGTGATCCTGTTCATCGTGATGACGGCGATACTCAGCCTCGTCACGCAGACTATCTCCATTGGCATGCAGTCGAAAGAGAAGACCGTGTTCAACAACGCGGTCAACTCCTACATCGAGCGCGTGCAGGCGATGGACTTCGACAACGTCGTGATCGGCACGGGACCGGGGCAGCTGCCGTCCGTCGAGACGATCGCCATCGGCGATTACACGATGACGATCACTCCCAACGTCATGCCCGGCGCCACGAGCGACCTCAAGAGGCTCGAGGTCACGGCGACGATCCAGCGAGGCAGCGCTGCGCCCGAGACGCTGGTCACCGAGGTTGTCATCCGGGACAAGTCGAGCTACCTCACCCAGGGTCTTTCTGGCCCCGCCGTCGAGTGGTCGACCGGCCTCATGCCTGCAGACGGCGAGGTAGTGTGGAGCAGCACGAAGGCGAGTGGCGGCGTGCTGTGGATCGCGGCCGATGTGCTCGCCGTCGAAGGTACGACCATCAGTCGGATAGCCATCACCGCCGACAATGGCTGGGCGCTGCAGAGCACCACAGGCGAAGATGCGATCTGGGATTTCGAAGGAGACGAACAGCCCGAGGAGTGGTCGCTGACCGACTTCGCATGGAACACCCAGCAGGAGGGCATCATCGATGCCGACACCCTCGAGGAGGGTCCGGTCATTCCTGACGGGCTCCGCACGATCACGATAGCGGTGACGGACTCCGGCGGAGGCAGCAGCAAGAGGACCTACACTTTCATCGTGGATAACATCGGACCTGCAGCGCCGGGCGTGCCGCAGTTGGCGATGACCGCGGCGGGCCCCTCTCTGACGTGGGCTCCGTCCAGCGACGGCAATGACCTGGCGACGGGCTACTACCTTAGTCTCAGGAAGCGGGACACGGCAGGAAGCTACGACAACTACCTCTCGGTGTTCGCCGGGAACGTGGCCACCAATAGCTACGCACTTGTGCCATTCACCAGGTACCACGCTACAGTGAAGGCGATCGGCATCGCGCCGAACAGCCGCGAATCTCAGGTGGCCGCGATGACGAAGACGGTGATCACGCCGCCGCGTGCAAGCGGCACCTGGGTGTACGGCACCTCGACTGCGAAAGTGAACCTCGCAGTGAGCGCACCGACCTTCCCCGTCAAGACGAGCGAGTACACCACCACCTACGCGTGGTACAGGTCGGCATCCCCGAACGGGCCATGGACCACACTGGTGGGCAGCACCGCCACGCTCTCGAACCTGTCCTATCCTGGTACTGCGCTGTACTATCGCTGCACCGTGACGCTGAAGCCGGACCTCGACATCGACAACACCGCCTCAGCCGTTCAGTCGTTCAACAGCAGCGTGGCCGGTCCCACGGGCACCGCCAAGAAGTCGAGCGGAACGCTAGCGGAGGTGTGGGTGCCGTGAGACGCATTCTGAACGACGAGGGGTTCTCACTCTCGGAGCTCATCGTCGTGGTCGGACTCCTGGGGATCATCCTCGCAGCCGCCTACCTTAGCTACGCGGTCGCCGCCAACGGCTCGCGCACGGCCGACAGGGAGTCGATGACCGCGCGCGAGATCGCGGCTCCGCTGCTGGAGTGCGAGACCCTGCTCATCCAGCAGCACAACATCCTTACGGGGTCGTACGAATCCCGCATCGTGAATCCAGGGGATTACCTGGTCGCGTTCAATACGGACAGCGACCACGATGGCCACATCGAGACCATCATCCTCGAGGCCACCACTGATGGTCGTCTGCTCATCTCCACGGCGGAGGACAGCGAGCACGGACTCGATGAGGTCGCGTGGTCCACCGAGAATCACAATCAGGCGGCGGGTGTGCCATTGCTGACGTTCTACGACGGCGCGGGCATTGAGATCACTGACGAAAACGCGATCGAGTCGGAGGCCCGTCAGGTGATGATCACGATCGTGACCGAGTACCAAGAGCATCAGTATAGCGACGCAAGGACCGTTACGTTCCGGAACCGGTGAGGCAGACATGAACACGATGAAGGCACGGCTCAGCTCTCTTCGGCTCGATGATCAGGGCGTTGCGCTCATCACGGTCCTTGGCCTCGCGGTCGTGATCACCGCGCTCGCGATCGGTTCCTACACGATCGCCCGGCAGGCGTTGCTCGAGTCCACGCGCGTTGAAGACGAGACCGAGGCCTATCGGGCGGCGGCCTCGGGTCTCGATCGTGAGCTCGCGACGTTCCAGGAGAACCATCTGGTCACGAACTACCCCAAGGAAGGCTCGACTCCCGATGGTGACTACACCCTCACGGTTGAGATGATCGGCACCAGCAAGTATCGCCTCGTGTGTGAGGGTGTCGCTTCCGACGGCTCCGTCGAGACGGTCGCCCAGGAGTTCTACTTCATGAACCTCTGGAAGATGAACTTCGCCGGCACAGGCGACCAGTCGCTCGTGAGCGGCGGTGACAAGATAACGGGTGGTTCGAACATCGTCGGGCCGTTCTACATGAAGGGCGACCTCACGCTCGACGCGTCCATGAGCGTCCAGGAGGGACCGATCTTCGTCTACGGCGGCGACATCAAGCGCACCGCCAATGGCGTGCGGTTCGGGACCTCGGCTGTGCCGGTCGATGTGTTCTGTGATGGCAGCACCGCGACACTCAAGGACGGCGGGAACAAGGTCTTCGTGGGCAACGTGGACGCCTCGGTGCCGAACATCGAGACGCCGCAGGTGGACCCCGAGGACCTCGAGGCGTATGCCAACACCGCACGAGGCGAATCAGTGGACAACAACATGGGGTCGGTCAGCCGGGCAATGATCACCAACTACGAGTGCAACGCAGCCACGCGCTCGCCGTCCGATTACACGAATGCGACCTACACGGGAACGTACTCCGCCTCGGCCCGGACCAAGGCCGATGCCACCAACGCCAACTACAAGTTCATCGGCGCCGCGAACGGCGTGCTTTCCCCCGAAGGCCAAGGAACGTACAACTTCGTGCTCAACGACGCCACCCCATCCTTCGGCTGGTGGGGTCCCATCAATGCCGGCAACGCCGACGTGGGCTACGTGACGATCGCGTCCTCGTACCCTGCGGGCGTCTACGCCACGAACGTCCACGACGACTTCGCGTGGAACACCACGACCAACACGCTGTACATCTCAGGTACCGTGTTCGTCGACGGGGATGTGACGCTGAACCCCAACATCACGTACGTCGGCAACGGGACGATCGTCGCCAATGGCGATATCACGGTGAACGGCTTGCTGAAGCCGGCCGGCACAACGCCGCAGGCACGCGCGAACGAGTGGGCACTGGGTCTCGTCACGCCGCTCGGCATCACATTCACCGCCAACACCGGCCAGATGAGCGGCGGCAATCCGGATGCTTCCGAGATCCGCGACCGCGTTCCGGATATCGCCGGCGCGTTTTATGCCGAGGACTTCGTCGTGCTCCCCGAGAAGCTCCTCATGCAGGGATCGATCATCACAGGCGAGATCCGCTCGGGCCAGAACAACATCTGGCTCGTCACGAACCCCATGCTTCCGGACTACCTGCCCGACTCATTGCCGGGTTCTGGCGGGGGTCTGATGACGCCCACGAGGTGGATGCGGTACTAGGCCCGAGACGGTCTCGGGTTGACAAAAGTTGCATGAATGGGTTTCGATATGGTGTGGATTCGTTCGCGGTCGAGATGTTTTGGCTAGTGTGGCCGTGTCCGGACCGTCACTTGGGGAGTTCAACAGACGTCGCACCAGCAGTTGTAGTCTTGTCGCAGCAGTAGAAGGAGGACACCGTTGGGTTCCCTCTCCTTCGGTTCGAGCCAGAGCGCAATAGGCCTGGACATCGGCACCGATCACGTCAGAGTCGCCCAGGTCAAGTCGACCGGGTCCGGCCCTGTCCTGACCGCGTACGGGCGGGTCGACGTTCCGATGGGCGCAGTCGCTGACGGCGAGATCGTCGACGCCGCAGCCGTGTCCTCGGCGATCAAAGAGCTGTGGCGAGTCTCCAGCGTGCACGGCAAGGACGTGTGCACGGGTGTCTCGAACCAGCGCGTGATCGTCCGTCTCGTCGACCTTCCGTTCATGGAGCGTGGCGAGTTGCAGAGCGCCATCCAGTACCAGGCGCAGGACTACATCCCGATGGCCGTTGAGGACTCGATCCTCGACTTCCAGATCATCGGCGACTACATGAGCCCGTCGGACGAGCACATGATGGAGGTGCTGCTCGTCGCGGCGCATCGCGAGATGATCGGCAATACGGTCTCGGCCATCGAGGGCGCCGGCCTCAAGCTGACGCAGGTCGATGTTTCTTCCTTCGCGATCGTGCGCGCGCTCATGGGGGAGGGCGGGCTGGTCCTTCCGGAAGACGAGGGCCAGGCCACTGCGATCGTCCACATCGCCGCCGGGATCACCAACATCGCGGTCGTGGAGCGAGGCATTCCGCGCTTCAATCGCATCTCCTCACTTGCGGGTGGCACGTTCACGCAAGCGATCGCGAACGTTATGAATATCGGGTTCGACGAGGCCGAGCAACTCAAGATCCTCGTGGGCCTGCCGAATGTGGAGACCGGTGAGAGCGACACCACGCCGGGCGTGAATCCCGAGCAGCTCCAAGTCGTGCACCAGTCACTCGAGCGGGAAGTGAACAAGTTCATCGCCGAGGTTCGGCGGTCGCTCGACTACTATCTGACCCAGACCTCGCAGGTGAGGACGATCCAGCGGATCCTGCTCACCGGGAGCGGCTCGCAGCTCCGCAACCTCGCCTCCTATCTCGAGAAGGGCCTCCAGGCGCAGGTGCTGCTCGGCGATCCTCTCGAGCGTATCGCCGTCGGTGGGTCGGCCACGCACACCGTCACCGCTGATCGGATGGGCGCCGTCACGGCCATTGGCCTCGCACTCGGAGGGCTGCAGTCATGATGCGCATCAATCTGCTGCCACCGGAGATACTCGAGCGCAGGAAGTCCGAGCGGCGCTTCGGCTGGGTCATCCTCGCAGCGCTCATGGTCGCCGTGGTGCTCGCAGGTGTGTGGGTGTTCGCATTCTTCCGCCTGCAGGGCAAAGAGGACGAGTTGGCGTCAATTCAGCAAGAGGTGCAATCGACCAACGCCGAGGCTGCTCAACTAGCCATCTTCGAAGAGCGCGCAGCGGAACTCGAGAGCCGTCGTTCGATTGCGATCCTGGCGCTCTCGACCCGACGCGACTGGGCGAGACTCATGAGCGAGATCTCGCTCGTGTTGCCCTCGGACGTCTGGGTAGAGACCTTGCTCGCCAATGAGGAGACCGGTCTGGAGATGTACGGCTGGGCGATCGACTCTCCCGACGACGCACCTGATGTCGGGCACAAGACGATGGCGAAGACGCTGGTGCGCCTTGCCGATCTCGACCAGCTGACGGACGTGTGGCTGACCAGCTCGGCCAAGTCGGCGTACTTGGAGCAGCCCGCACTGGAGTACACCGTCACCGCCGTAGTCTCCGAGCCCACGACAGGGAGTGACACACCGTGATCACGCTCCCGACCACACGAGTCGACCATCCGCGACGGGCGAGCCTGCCCCGCCAAGTACGCACGTGCCGACGCGGAGGAACCCTGTCATGAGCAGACTCTCGGCTCAGCTGCAGTTGTACATCGCCATCGCGGTCATAGTGGTGGTGGCGCTCGCCGTGGTCTTCCTCGGGATACTGCCGCAGTTCCAGAAGGCGGCGGACGTGGGCGGCGAGATCTCGGCCGAGGAATCGAATCTCTCGGCGGCCGAGGCGCTGCTGGCGCGCCGACAGAGCGCGAAGTCGCAGTCGGCTGCCAACGAGGTCGAACTCATGCGCATCGCGAACCAGGTGCCCGACTCGCCGCAGCTGCCCTCGGTGATCATGGAGCTGCAGGATGTCGCGAACGCCTCGGGCGTCTCATTCGAGGTGATCGAGCCCGGAGAGCCGGCACCACCGGAGCCGCTCGCGGACGGCGTCGTGGGAGACTACACCGTCGTGCCTATGACCGCGCTGGTGCGTGGCGAGTGGGCCGAGGTCATCGACTACCTGCGGCGGATCAACGCTCTCGAGCGGGGCGTTCGCGTGACCGAGGTATCGGTTGTGTACGTGGAGGCTGTTATCGACGATGGCGTGGTCATGTCCCCGGACTATGTCGAAGCGAACATCGCGCTCGAGGTGTACGTCATGGCCTCTGTCGCGTCAATGAACGTGCCCGCAGGCTCGACCACCACGACCACGACTCCATAGACGACCGATAGCGAGGAGGTGACGACGGTGTCTGATGAACTGTACACACCCGGGGCGGTGCCCCCGACCGGTGATGAGGTATCCGGGAAGAGGCCAGGGCTCCTGTCCACGACCACCGGCAAGATCGTCGCCATCCTCGTCGGTCTCGGCGTGCTGGGGATCATCGCGGGAATCGCCGTTGCGATCGTGCTCTTCGTCTTCGGATCGCAGGCTGTTCAGGAGCTCGAAGACCAGATGGGTGAGACGACCATCACCGAGACCACCGAGTCGGATTCAGACGGCGTGACGGCGCAGGCCGAGGCTCCGGCGGAGGAGGTCGCAAACTCCGAGGTGTTCACCTTCAGGGACATCTTCGTCCCGCTGATCAAGCCGCTGCCGGAAGAGACGACGACTACCACAACGGGGACGACCACTACCAGCACCACGGACAACGACACCGTCACCCCTACTGCAAACAACACACTCTATCTCGACGGTGTCGTGACTCAGAATGGCGTGATGATGGCGGTCCTTCGGTACAACGGCACAAGTTACACGTTGGGTCCCGGCGGTGCGATACCGAATTCACCGTGGCAGGTCCTGCGCGTGTCTTCGTCCAGCGTGACGATGCTCTACGGAGATGTGCAGGTCACCCTGTCGGTGGGCCAGGGCATCACGAAGTAGTCGCTCATCGCCTGTGCGGAGAGATCCGGGCGTCGCTTCTGCGGCGCCCGTGTGCGTTTCGGGTCGACAACGTAGGGTAGAATCGGCTGACAACGCGAGTGGGAAGGGGCGGGCGATGCGCTATACCACAGCGGGGGAGTCGCACGGGCGCGCGCTCGTGGCCATCGTGAGCGACGTTCCAGCCGGTGTGCCGCTCCTGCGTGACGCGATCGACGCGGACCTCGCACGGCGGCAGGGCGGATACGGCCGAGGCGGCCGGATGCGCATCGAGACCGACTCAGCCACCGTGCTCTCGGGCGTCCGCTTCAGCCGCACGCTCGGCAGCCCGGTGGCATTGCTGATCGAGAACCGGGACGCGGCTAACTGGGTCGGGATCATGGACCCATGGGGTACCGGCTCGGGTGTGGAGCGCGTGACAGCGCCGCGTCCTGGCCATGCGGATCTTCCCGGGGTGCAGCGCACGGGCTCGACAGACGTGCGGGACATCCTCGAGCGCGCAAGTGCGAGGGAGACTGCTGCGCGGGTCGCAGCGGGCGCGGTCGCCAAGGCGCTCCTGGGAGAACTCGGGGTGGCCGTGCGTTCATGGGTCGAGGCGATCGGCGGCGAGAGCACGGGGCCGTTCGATCCTGCATCGGCGGACGCGGACGTCGTCGCTTCGAGTGACGTGAGCTGTCCGGACGAGGCTGCGGCTGTGCGGATGCGCTCGGCGATCGACGCAGCGCGTGAGGGCGGCGAGAGCGTCGGCGGCGTGTTCGTGGTGGTGGCCGAGGGCCTGGTGCCGGGAATCGGCGGCTACGCAGAGGCGGTGTCGCGCCTGGACGCGCGCCTCGCCGCCGCAGTCATGTCGATACCGGCCGTCAAAGGCGTCGAGTTCGGTGACGGCTTCGCCTGTGCGGCACGGCCGGGCTCTCAGGTGCACGACGAGATCGTCCCCGGCGATGGTGCGCCGCGCCGTGCGACCAACCGCGCCGGGGGTATCGAGGGCGGTATGTCGAACGGTGAGCCACTTGTGCTCCGCGCAGCGATGAAGCCGATTCCCACGCTCATGCGCCCGCTTCATACGGTGGACATCGCCTCCGGTGAGGTTGCCGATGCCGCTCGAGAGCGCTCCGATGTGTGTGCGGTCCCCGCGGCGGCGGTCGTTGCTGAAGCAGAGGTGGCGCTCGTGCTTGCCGACGCGTATCAGGGACTCCTCGGCGGTGCCTCGCTCGACGATATGACACGCTCGCTTGCCGCGTACAGGACGAGGATCGGCTGGTGAGCCATCTGTTCATCACCGGCTTCATGGGAGCCGGCAAGTCGACCGTTGGGCAGCTTGTCGCGGCGCAGCTTGGCCGGCCGTTCGCCGACACCGACGCCGTGATCGAGCAGCGCGAGGGCGCATCGGTCTCCGAGCTGTTCAGCGAACGCGGCGAGGACGGCTTCCGGGCGGCGGAGCACGCGGCGCTCGAGTGGCTCGTCACGCAGGAACCCTCGGTGATCGCGACCGGTGGCGGCGTGGTGCTGCGCCCCGACAACCAGGCGCTGCTCAAGCGCTCGGGAACCGTCGTCTATCTCTCGGTCACGCCCGAAGAGGCACTCGCGCGGCTCGGCGACGCAGGCGACCGCCCGCTGCTTGCGGGGGGCGGCCTGGCGGCTGTCCGGAGCATCCTCGAGCCGCGGCTGGCGCTCTATCGGGCAACGGCCGACCATGTCGTGGAAACGACCGGGCGGACGGCTTCCGAGGTCGCCGAGGAGATGATCGCCGCGCTTCGCGGTTCGGGCGAGCGTGTCGTGTCGGTGGGCACGGCGGCCGACGCATACCAGGTCCGGGTGGGCGCGGGACTGCTGTCACACGTTGGCGACCACGTCCGCGCGGCGACCGGTGTCGCATCGGCCGCGCTCGTGAGCGACGCCACCGTGCATTCGCTGTACGGAGAACGCGTGGCTGCCTCCCTACGGGACGCGGGCGTTCGCGTGAGCGAGCACGTCGTCCCCGCCGGCGAGCCCTCGAAGTCGTGGGAACGGGCGGGGACGTTGCTCGAGGAGTTCGCCCAGGGCGGCCTCGATCGCTCCTCCGTGGTCATAGCGCTCGGCGGCGGTGTGGTCGGCGACCTCGCGGGTTTCTGCGCCGCAACGTACATGCGTGGCGTGGCTCTCGTCCACGTTCCGACGACGCTTCTCGCGCAGGTCGACAGCAGCGTCGGCGGGAAGACCGGCGTGGACCTGCGTGCGGGCAAGAACCTGGCCGGCGCGTTCTGGCCGCCGCGGCTCGTGCTCACGGACACCGATGCGCTCCAGACGCTTCCTGCCGCCGAGTGGACGAACGGTCTCGTCGAGATGGCGAAGGCGGCGCTGTTGCAGGGCGGTGAGGCGCTCGAGCGTTTCGAAGGCGCGCTCACGCCGCTGCTGTGGCGGGAGCCCTCGGCTGTTGCCGGGGCGGTGTGGGACGCTGTCGCGTTCAAGGGGCGTGTGGTGACATCCGATCTTCGCGAGAGCGGGATGCGCGAGTGCCTCAATCTGGGCCACACGCTCGGTCACGCCCTCGAGCTACTGACAGGCTATGGCACACTCTCGCACGGTCTGGCGGTGGCCGAGGGCATGCGCTTCGCCGCCAGACTCGCCGAGCGCGTCTCGGGTGCGGCGGCTGAGACTACGGCTCGCACCGTGGAGCTGCTGGACGCGGCTGGCGCAGGGGAGGCGATCTGCACCGATGCGTTGGCCCCGCTGGCCACGGTTCTGCCTCCAGCTGCAGTGCTTGCAGCGATGAAGTCGGACAAGAAGTCACGCGAGCGCGCGGTGCGGTTCGTGCTCGTCAGCGCCCCCGGGCAGTGGCAGACGGAGGTAGTCTCCGACGAGATTCTGCTGGAAGAGCTCGGACGTTGGGTATCTCGTCTCGAGGGAAGGGAAGCCTGAGCATGCTGCGTGTCCTGGTGATGAACGGGCCCAATCTGAACCTTCTCGGCAAGCGGGAGCCGGACGTCTACGGATTGGTCACGCTCGACGAGATCGAGACGATGGTGGCCGAGCGTGCCGCGGAGCTCGGCGTGGACGTGTGCTTCTTCCAGTCGAACCACGAGGGTGCGCTCATCGACCGCCTTCACGAGTCCATCGGTGTGTGCGACGGCGTGATCATCAACCCCGGGGCGTACACGCACTACTCCTACGCGATCCGGGACGCGATCGCGGCTACAGGGCTTCCGACCTTCGAAGTGCACCTGAGCGACATCACCGCGCGTGAGGATTTCCGCGCCGTGAGCGTCACGGCTCCCGTGTGCATCGGTCAGATCTCCGGGTTGGGTCCCGCGTCTTACCTCGAGGGACTCGAGGCGCTCGTTTCCCGCCTACGCAAGGAGGAGTGATGGACGTCGCCGCGCGTCTCAAGGGAGTCCGCCGCAAGCTCAAGGATGACGGCGCACCGGCCGCCCTCATCTCCCTCACGTCGAACCTCAAGTACATGACCGCGTTCGACGGAGTGATCGACCGCGGTATCAACGCCGCCGGCCTCATCACGGACGATCGCGCGGTGTTCTTCACCGACAGCCGGTACATCGAGGCGGCCACGGCCGCTGCAGCGGGTGGACCGTGGGAGGTGCGCCTGCAGAAGGAGAACCTGTACGTGGAGTTCTGCGAAGAGCTCCACTCGATGGACGTGAACTCGCTGCTCATCGAGTCGGGCGTCCCGTACGGGAGGTTCCAGTTCGTTTCCGAGCAGTTTCGCGGTGCGGTACGGGTGGTCGATCAGCTGGTCGAGACGCTGCGCCACATCAAGGAGCCCGAGGAGATAGAGCGGATCGCCGCCGCAGCCGCAATCGCCGATCGCGGGTTCGAGCACATCCTCAGCGTGCTCAAGCCGGGAGTCACCGAGGCCGAGATCGCGCTCGAACTCGAGTTCGCCATGCGTCGCGAGGGGTCCGAGGAGATGCCGTTCTCGCTCATCGTTGCGTCTGGGCCGAACGGAGCGCGTCCGCACGCGATACCCGGCGAGCGCCGCCTGAAGTCGGGGGACTTCGTGGTGCTCGATTTCGGAGCGTGTGTCGGCGGCTACTGCTCGGACATGACCCGCACTGTGGCTATCGGCGAGATCTCGAAGGAGCACCGGCGCCTGTACGAGGCGGTGCTCGAGGCCAACGAGGCCGGACTGTCGGCGGTGCGCTCGGGAGTGCCCTGCATCGAGATCGATCTTGCTGCGCGTGAGGTCCTCGACCGCCACGGGCTTGGCGCGGCGTTCACACACGGCCTCGGTCACGGTGTCGGCCTCGACGTGCACGAGATGCCCACGGTGGGGCAGAAGAGCACCGACGCAGCGCGCCAGAACGCAGTCATGACCATAGAGCCCGGCGTGTACGTCGAGGGCACAGCCGGTGTTAGAATCGAAGACCTCGTGGTGGTGGAGGAGCACGGTGTCAGGATCCTTACCAGCGCGTCGAAAGAACTCATTCAGATCTAGAAAGGCATAACAGACATGGCTGTCTCCACCAACCAGTTCAAGACCGGCATGTGCATCAGCTACAACGATAAGATGTGGATCATCGCTGACTTCCAGCACGTGAAACCGGGCAAAGGTGGCGCGTTCGTGCGCACGAAGCTCAAGGAGCTCAAGACCGGCCGTGTGGTGGACATCACCTTCCGCGCAGGCGAGAAGGTGGACGACGTGCGCGTGGAGAACAAGCGGCTCCAGTACCTGTACAGCGATGGGTCGTCATTCCACTTCATGGACACGGAGTCCTACGAGCAGTTCGAGATCACCGGCGAGTTCGTCGGGGAGGCCGCGAAGTGGCTGAAGGAGAACGACGAGGTGCAGGTCATGTACGCTGGCGGCGAGCTGATCGGTGTGGAGCCGCCGATGTTCGTCGAACTCAAGGTCGTGGAGACCGATCCCGGCTTCAAGGGCGATACCGTCCAGGGCGGAACGAAGCAGGCCACGCTGGAGACGGGCGCCATCGTGCAGGTCCCGATGTTCGTGGAGTCGGGCGAAACGCTCAAGATCGATACCCGCGACGGGTCCTATATCACGCGCGTGTAGCCTCGGCTATACTGTTCCGACCGACCCGCGGAGGGGGTGTCCCCCTTCGGAGGGCTTTCGCTTACCCGCAGCAAGGACGGTGCAATGCGACCGATACGGATAACGGATACCACGCTGCGTGACGCGCACCAGTCTCTCTGGGCGACCCGCATGGAGCTCGCCGACATGCTGCCGATCCTCCCAAAGATGGACTCGGTCGGCTACTGGTCGCTTGAGGTGTGGGGTGGCGCCACCTTCGACGCCGCGCTCCGCTTTCTGGATGAGAACCCGTGGGAGCGGCTGCGGATCATCAAGCAGCACTGCCCGAAGACGCCGCTGCAGATGCTGCTACGGGGTCAGAACCTGGTTGGCTACCACCACTACAGCGATGAGATCGTCGATCGCTTTGTGAAGGCGTCGCACCGCAACGGGATCGACGTGTTCCGCGTGTTCGACGCGCTGAACGACATCCGCAACGTCGAGCCAGCGGCGCGCGCGGTGAAAGAGGCGGGGGCGCACTTCGAGGGCGCCATCAGCTACACCGTGAGCCCGGTGCACACCCTCGACAGCTATCTCACCTACGCGCAGCAACTCAAGGAGCTCGGCGCGGACACCATCTGCATCAAAGACATGGCGGGCATGCTGACGCCGTTCCGCACCGAGAAGATGGTGCGGGCGCTCGTCGACGAGATCGGCCTGCCGGTCCACGTGCACTGCCACTACATCGGCGGCATGGCGCCGATGAACTACCTCAAGGCGGCCGAAGCGGGGGCCGAGATCATCGATACGGCAGTCGTTGCGCTGGCCTTCGGCAACAGCCAGCCCGCCGTCGAGATGATCGTCGCCGCGCTCAAGGAGAGCCAGTACGACAGCGGGCTCGACCTCGACCTGCTGTTCGAGATCGCCGAGTACTGGGAGGGCATCCGTCAGAGCAAGGGCCTCAAGCGTGGTGTCACCTCGCTGCTGCACATGGAGGTCTTCAGCCACCAGGTACCGGGCGGCATGATGAGCAACCTCATCAGCCAGCTCGAGCTCCAACACGCGAGCGCCCGTCTGCCTGATGTGCTGACGGAGATCCCGAAGGTCCGTGCCGAGGTCGGCTACCCGCCGCTCGTGACGCCGATGTCGCAGATCGTAGGCACGCAGGCGGTTATCAACGTGCTCACGGCC
Organism: uncultured Actinomycetes bacterium; assembly: GCA_963700295.1. Lineage (GTDB taxonomy): Bacteria > Actinomycetota > Coriobacteriia > Anaerosomatales > Anaerosomataceae > UBA6100. The sequence continues at coordinate 342,244 of CAVOWY010000008.1, forward strand.
CGTCGCTGGGCTGTGGTCCCGAACGAGATGAAGGACTACATCCGCGGGATGTACGGCAAGGCGCCGGGGCCGATGGACGACCGGATCGTCGCCAGAGTCCTCGGCGATCTCGAGCCACTTGCCGCCGATGTGCGGCCGGGTTCGCTCGTGACCACCACGTACGCCGACATGGCCGAGGAGATCGGCGATCTCGCTCGCACCGAGGAGGACGTGCTGATGTACGCCCTCTTCCCGAACGAAGCGCGCGACTACCTACAGCGGCACCGGGAAGGCGCCGAGGGTGCCGTCTTCATGCACTCCCGGGACATCGACAGTGCCAGAGAGGATGACTCAGTGAACGTGAATCAGATACGCGAGCTCGTACAGCTCGTCGAGGAGTCCGGCGTGACCGAGATCGTCGTCGAAGAGGGAGACCAGCGGATCGTCGTGCGCAAGGGCGGCACCTCGGTCGAGCATCCCCACGTCGTGCACTCGCAGGCAGCCGGCGCCGCGCCCCCCGCGCCGGAGTCACCGCAGATCGTCGACGAGTCCACACACGGGGGCCGCCCCGCGGGGTGGCGCGCCGTCGTCGCACCCATGGTCGGCACCTTCTACGCCGCCGGATCGCCCGGCGCAGCGCCGTTCGTTTCGGTCGGCGACACAGTGTCCGAGGGTCAGACGCTCTGCATCCTCGAGGCCATGAAGCTGATGAACGAGATCACCGCCGAGGAGGCGGGCGTGATCCGTGAGGTCGCGGCAGACAACGCCGCCGCGGTGGAGTACGGCACGGTCCTGTTCTACTACGAGCCGGTGGCCTAGTGGCGCCGATCGGCAAGATACTCATCGCCAACCGTGGTGAGGTCGCCCTGCGCATCGTGCGGTCCTGCAAGGAGATGGGGATCCGTTCGGTTGCCGTGTACTCTGAGGCTGATCGCGACTCCATGCATGCGCGGATGGCCGACGAGGCCATCTGCATCGGTCCCGCACAGTCGTCCCTGAGCTATCTCAACATGCCGAACGTCATCTCGGCGGCGCTCGTCAGCGGTGCTGACGCCGTCCACCCGGGCTACGGGTTCCTCGCCGAGAACGCGGCGTTCGCCCGTGCGTGCATCGATTCCGGGCTCATCTTCGTCGGACCTTCGGCCGACGCGATCGACCGGATGGGCGACAAGTCGGTTGCCCGCAGCACGATGATGGCGGCCGGCGTTCCGTGCGTCCCGGGCAGCGATGGTGCGGTGGATACCTTCGCCGAGGCGCTCGAGTTCGCGCGCGCGGTGGGCTTCCCGGTGCTCATCAAGGCCTCAGCAGGCGGGGGCGGCAAGGGCATGCGCGTCGCGCGCGACGAGGGCGAGCTCGAGGCGAACATGACCGCCGCGAAGACCGAGGCCGCGGCGGCATTCGGAAACGACACCGTGTACCTCGAGAAGTACCTGAAGCGTCCGCGTCATGTGGAAATCCAGGTGCTTGCCGACTCGCACGGCAACGCCGTCTACCTCTACGAGCGCGACTGCTCCGTGCAGCGGCGCCACCAGAAGCTCATCGAAGAGGCGCCGTCGCCAGCGCTCACGCCCGAACTGCGGGCCGCGATGGGGGCGGCCGCGCTGACCGCGGTCCGCGCCGTGGACTACCAGAACGCCGGCACCGTGGAGTTCCTGCTCGACGAGGACGGCAGCTTCTACTTCATGGAGATGAACACGCGCGTGCAGGTCGAGCATCCCGTGACCGAGCAGGTCACCGGCGTGGACATCATCAAGGAGCAGATACGCATCGCAGGCGGCGAGCGGATGAAGCACGCCACCCAGGCCGACGTGGTGCTGCGCGGGCATGCGATCGAGTTCCGCATCAATGCCGAAGACCCGTTGCACAACTTTCGTCCGCATCCGGGGCTTGTGACCGGATTCAACCCTCCAGGTGGCTTTGGAGTACGCGTGGACAGCCACGTCTACGGCGGCTACATGGTGCCCCAGCACTATGACTCGCTGCTGGCCAAGCTCATCGTGTGGGGCGAGACGCGCGAGGAAGCGGTCGCTCGTGCACGACGCGCCTTGGACGAGTTCATCATCACGGGCATACCGACGACCATTCCATTCCACCAGTTCGTGGTGGAGGAGGAGCACTTCGTACGCGGCGAGGTCTATACTGACTACGTTGAGAAGCACGTCGATCCGAGCGATCTTGCGGCCTTCGTCACGCATGGCCGCACAGTGGAGGAGGGACGCGGTGAGTGAGGAGATCACCCTGGACGGCATCGGGGTCGCACCCGGCGTCCTGGAGACCATTGCGCTCGTTGCCGCCGAGGGTGTGGAGGGCGTCGCGGGAGTTCCGGGTGCCTCAAGCGGGCTGGCCGGTCTCGTCCAGAAGGGCAGCACTCGTGGCGTGTGCGTCCAGGTGAACGAGGACGGCACGCTCGTCTCGGCAGTCCGCATCAGTGCCATCTACGGCCGTCCGCTTCGCGAGATCGCGAGCGACGTTCAGCGCGCCGTCACCGACGCGCTGCTTACCCATACGGGCCAGGAGGTTGCGTCGGTCGACGTGTTCGTCGACGGCGTGGTCTTCCCGGAGCAGTAGCGCGAAGTCGCGCGGACCGAGGAACCCGAGACGATGCTGGAACGCACTCGCGCCCGCCGACAGGCGCTGCAGATCCTCTATCAGCGCGAGATCACCGAACAGACGGTGGCGCAGATCCTTGGCGATGAGTCGTACAGCGAGGAAGACGGCGAGCTCTCGGACTACTGCCGCGAGTTGGCGATCGGGACCGAGCGCAATGCCGAGGCGATCGACGCCGAGATCGAGACGACCTCACAGCACTGGTCGCTCATGCGGATGCCGTACGTCGACCGCAACATCCTTCGGTTGGCGGTCTACGAGATCCTCTTCGAGCCTGATGTCCCCGACTCGGTGGCGATCAACGAAGCGGTTGAGATGGCGAAGGCATACGGAACGGATGACTCGCCCAAGTTCGTCAACGGCGTGCTCGGCAGGATAGCCGAGCTGCACGGGTCCGCGCTCGAATCGGATCACGCAGCAGCGGCATCGGGTGAGCCGGTCAGCGACGAAGACGGCGCGACGGGTATCGAGACGGAAGGGGCCTAAGCCGGGCATGGCCGACGAGAAGTACACATTCGAGCAGGCGCGGATCAGGCTCGAGGAGATCGCCCTGGAAGTCCGGAAGAAGGACACCTCGCTCGAGAAGAGCCTCGATCTGCTCGAAGAGGGTGTGCGGCTGGCGAATATCTGCACCGAGCTCGTGGACCACACCGACATGAGTGCAAGCGTGCCTGTCCCGGAGACCGGTGAGGCCGCAGACGAACCCGGTGCCGACCCCGAGGCCGTTCAGGGGACTGAGGACGCTGAGGCGGACGCGGTCGACACGGTCGGTGCAGATGAGGCTGGTGCAAGCGACGAGACGCCGGATGCGGGCGCGGCTGTCTCGGACCCGGATGACACTGAGCTCGACATCGACGGCTTCGACGACATCGACGAACCCGAGAGCCTGCCTGCCGATCAGGACGCCGACGACTGAAACCGCCCTCTTACGGCTGGGTTACCGCACCGCGTGACGTGCGGGGATGATGGTACGATGCAGGCTCGGCCGCCGCGCACGAGGTGCGGCGGGACTGCTCCGGGAGTGTGTCTGAACGGTGAGTGCCACACCGATACTCGACTCGATCGCCGAGCCTTCAGCGCTGAAGTCGCTCGATGACCAGCAGCTGAAGCAGCTGGCCGCTGAGATCCGGGATACGCTCGTCGAGACGGTGTCGTCCACCGGCGGTCACCTCGCTCCGAACCTCGGCGTGGTGGAACTCACGCTCGGGCTGCATCGCGCGCTCGACTGCCCGAAGGACCGCATCATCTGGGACGTCGGGCATCAGGCGTACGTGCACAAGCTCGTCACCGGCCGACGGGAGCGATTCGGTTCCCTGCGCACGTATGGCGGGGTCTGCGGCTTCCCCAAGCGCACTGAAAGCCCGTATGACGTTCACGACGCGGGGCATGCCAGCAACTCGATCTCCGTGGCCCTCGGACTTGCCGCCGCGCGAGATCTGCGCGGCACCGACGAGACGATCGTGGCGGTCATCGGCGACGGATCGCTCACCGGCGGGATGGCGTTCGAGGCGCTCGATCACGCCGGTCACCTCGGCAGCAGGCTCATCATCCTGCTCAATGACAACGAGATGTCCATCGCGCCGAACGTCGGGGCCCTCTCGAGTTATCTCGCGCGCGTGCGCCTGGACCGGCGCTACCGCCGTCTTCGCGATGACGTCGAGTCTGCGCTCGCCAAGACGAAGCTCGGCGCGGCCATGGTCGCTGCCGGTGAGGCCGCCAAGGAGTCCGTCAAGCAGCTGCTCGTGCCCGGCATGATCTTCGAGGAGCTGGGGATCAAGTACGTCGGGCCGATCGACGGGCACGACGTCGAGCAAGTGCAGAACGCGGTCACCTGGGCGAAGAGCAACGACGGACCGGTGCTCATCCACGCGGTGACGCGTAAGGGCATGGGCTACGCGCATGCCGAAGACCGTCCGGACACCTTCCATGGCATCAGCCCGTTCTCGGTCGAGACCGGCAAGGTGAACGGCTCCGGCGAGGGTCCGCTCAGCTACACCGAGACGTTCGGCCACGCGCTCGTTGCCGAGGCTGAGGCTGACGAGCGCATCGTGGCCATCACTGCCGCGATGCCCGCCGGGACCGGCCTCACCCGGTTTGCCGAGCGTTTTCCCGATCGCTTCTTCGACGTCGGCATCGCCGAACAGCATGCGGTCGGCCTCGCAGCCGGCCTCGCGCACGGCGGCGAGGTGCCGGTGGTCGCCATCTACTCCACGTTCCTGCAGCGCGCGTACGACCAGGTCATCATGGATGCCGCCCTGCAGAACCTGCACATCGTGTTCTGCATCGACCGGGCCGGGCTTGTGGGCGAGGACGGCCCGACGCACCACGGCGTGTTCGATCTTACGTACCTGCGGGCGGTGCCGAACCTCATGATCATGGCTCCCGCCGATGAGGCCGAACTCGTGAATATGCTGCATACCGCGTTGCATGCTGACGGTCCCGTTGCCATCCGCTACCCGCGCGGCACGGGCCGTGGTGTTGCGCTGCCGGCCGAACCGGAGGTGCTCGAAGCGGGCCGTGCCGAGGTATGCCGGGAGGGTTCAGACGTAGCGGTGCTCGCCATCGGGCGCATGGTCGAGGTGGCCGAGAAGGCCGCCGAGGCGCTCTCGGCACAGGGCGTCGAGGCGCGCGTCGTGAACATGCGATGGGTCAAACCGATGGACCTGGAGGCGGTGTCCGCCGCAGCAGACACGAGCCTGATCGTGACGATCGAGGAGAACACCGGCCTCGGCGGTTTTGGCGCGGGCGTGCTGGAAGTGCTCGCGGACTTCGGGTCGGCCACGCCGGTGCTCAGGCTCGCCATCGCCGACTGTTTCGTCACGCACGGCGACATGAGCCGGCTGCTCGCCGATGTTGGGCTCACCCCCGAATCGGTGACCGCCGCTGTCCTCGGCCGCCTGCGCGATATCCGCGAATCGGAGAGCGAGCGGAGCGATGGCAGCAGGGCGCAGGCTCGACGTCGAGCTCGCTAGCCGGGGCCTGGTCGCCTCGCGGGAGCAGGCGCGCGCCGCGATCCTGTCCGGCAGGGTGACGGTCGGCGGCACCGTGGTCAGCAAGGCCGGCGCGAACGTCGTGTCCGATGCGGTGATCGTCGTCGCCGAGGGACCTCCGTTCGTTTCCCGCGGCGGGGTCAAGCTTGCGGGTGCGCTCGACTCGTTCGGCATCGATCCTGCGGGTGCACGGGCGCTCGATGTGGGGGCTTCCACCGGCGGGTTCACAGACTGCCTGTTGCAGCGGGGAGCCGCCTCCGTGACTGCAGTGGACGTGGGGTACGGGCAGCTGGCGTGGAGTCTGCGCAACGATGCTCGCGTGCGGGTGCTCGAGCGCACGAACATCAGGACTGCGGACCCGGTCGTGGTCGGCGGTCCGTACGACCTGGCAGTGATCGACGTCTCCTTCGTCGGTCTGGCGAAGGTGCTGCCGTCGGTGCTGCCGCTCATGGCCGAATCGGCATCGATCGTTGCGCTGGTTAAGCCTCAGTTCGAAGCTGGTAAAGGCCGGGTTGGTAAGAAGGGTGTGGTGCGGGACGCCGCAGTGCACTGCGAGGTGCTCGAGGCGATCGTAAGTGCTGTTGAGTCACACGGGTGGGTCGTCCGTCGTCTTGGCTGGTCGCCCATCACGGGCCCCGAAGGTAATATTGAGTTCTGGATCTGGGCCGCGCGTACCGGCGAGCGCGGCGCTGACGAGCCGGCTGTAGTGGTCGCGGCCGCGCATGCGGCATTGGGAGGCTAGAGTGCGCGTACTGTTGGTACCGAACCCCGCGAATCCGCGCTCGGTCGATGCGACCGGCGCGGTTGCCGCGCACCTCGATTCTCTCGGCTACGAGGCGGTGCTCGTCGATGACGACGCGCAGCGGTGCGGCCTCGCGCCGTACGGCGTGGTGCGTGCCGAGGTAGGCGCGCCGGAACTGGCAATAGCGCTGGGCGGGGACGGCACCATCCTCAAGGCCGTCCACCTGCTGGGCGTGTCCGAGACGCCGGTCCTCGGCATCAACCTCGGCCGACTCGGTTTCCTGTCCGGCGCCGATGGCGACGGGTTGCTGGACGCGGTCGACTCCGCTCTGGCGGGGGAGGCGCGTATCGAATGCCGGCAGACGCTCGAAGCGTCGGTCACGGCAGGCGGGCGTGCGGCGGGGAGCTACCGGGTGCTGAACGAGCTCTTCGTGGGCCGAGGCGGGCTCGCCCGCGGCGTCGAACTCGAGCTGTCGGTCAACGGCGAGGCGCTCTACCGCTTCATCTGCGACGGCATGATCGTGGCTACTCCCACGGGGTCCACCGCTTACGCGTTGTCGGCGGGCGGTCCGATCGTCTCACCGGACGTTCGTGGTCTCGTGTTCGTCCCGGTCGCCGCGCACGCGCTCAACGCCCGGCCGATGGTCCTGGGGCCGTCGGACATCGTGTCGATCTCGTGTCCCAACCCCGCCCGGGCTGACGCGTGCGTGATGGCCGACGGCGATCCGGTCCCTTGCAGGACCACGCTCGATGCCGTGGAGATCAGGGTGGGCGAGCACGACGTGCGCCTCATGAAGCTCGACGGTCGCGACTTCTACGCGACGCTCTCGGGCACGTTCCTCGGAGCCTGACATGCTTTCCGAGCTCCACGTGAAGGATCTCGCTCTGGTCGAAGACGTCTGGCTCGAACTCGGGCCCGGCCTCACCGTGCTCACCGGCGAGACGGGTGCCGGCAAGACGGTCCTCGTCTCGGCACTCAAGCTGCTGCTCGGCGAGCGGGCGGACTCGACGCTCGTCCGCGAAGGCGCCGAGGAGGCGGTCGTGGAGGGCCGGTTCGTCGTGGACGGTCGCGACGTGCTGGTTCGTCGACGCCTCTCCGCCGAGGGACGTTCGCGCTGCAGCGTCGATGGCGAGATGGCCACCGTCACGATGCTTGCCGACCTTCTCGGCCCGCACGTCGATCTCCACGGTCAGCACGAGCACCAGGCGCTGCTGTCGCCCGCGCGGCACGCGGGTTATCTCGATCGCTTCGTCGGCCCGCCCGCGGAGCAGGCGGGTGAGCGGTATCGCACGGCGTGGCGCGCTGCTGCCGATGCGAGAGCGCGCCTCGACGCACTCGAGTCGGCCCTCGCCGACCGCGATCGGAAGGCCGACTACCTTCGCTTCCAGCTCGCCGACATCGACGCGGCGGCCCTCCGGGAGGGCGAACTCGAGGAGCTACAGGGCCGGCTGCCGCGCCTGCGGCATGCCGAGCGGCTCACCGCCGCATCGGGAGCGGCGTGGGGTGCGCTCCGGGACGAGGGCGGCGCGTCAGACGCGCTGTCCTCCGCGATCGCCGCGCTCGGCCCCGCGCACGGGCTCGACCCGGCTCTCGACGCGCTTGCCGAGGTGCTCGAGCATCTCGACATCGAACTCGGCGACGCGGCCGCATCGCTGCGCGATTACGCGGACAGCGTCGAGCACGACCCGACGGCACTGGACGACACCGAGCGTCGGCTCCAACAGCTCGCCGACCTGCAGCGCAAGTACGGCCCGGCGATCGAGGACGTCCTGCGCACTCGCGACGAGGCAGCGCGTGATCTCGCTCTGCTCGATGAGGGGGAGGCGGGTCTTGACCGCGCGCGCGGAGAACTCGAGGCGGCGAGCCTCGATCTGAAGCGTGCGGCTGCCGAACTGGTGGGCGTCCGTGACGCCGGCGCGGAGCCCTTCACGCGGGCGCTCGCGGACGCAGTGGCCGAGCTCGCGCTCCCGAACGCCTCGTTCGCCGTGGCGTGTCAGCCGCTCGAGCCTGCCTCCTGGACGTCCGACGGGCCGGAGCGCGTGGAGTTCCTTTTCGCGTCCGGGCAGGGCGAGAGTCCGCGGCCGCTCGCGAAGGTGGCGTCCGGCGGCGAAGTCTCGCGGGTGATGCTGGCGCTCAAGAGCGTGCTCGGTGAGGCGGATGCGGTGCCGGTGCTCGTCTTCGACGAGGTGGATGCCGGTATCGGCGGCGCGACCGCGCTTGCGGTGGGTGGCCGACTGGCCGCGCTCGCAGCATCGCACCAGGTGTTGGTCGTGACCCACCTGCCCCAGGTCGCGGCGTACGCGGGCGCCCACATCATCGTCGAGAAGTCCTCGTCGGGCGAACGCACCGTCACGACGGCGCGAAGGGTCGAAGGCGATGAGCTGGTGAGTGAGATTTCGCGTATGCTCGCAGGTGGCGCGTCGGCCACCGGCCTGGCGCACGCACGCGAGCTTCTGGAAGCCGCCGCAAGGGCCGGCGCGAGAGGATAGCATCGGATGCTGCTCACTGGCACTGCACGCCTCGACCGACGCACCAAAGACCTGACGAAACGGTTGAAGCGCGGGGACATCGCGATCATCGACCACGTCGACATGGATCGGCTGAGCGCCGAGTCGCTCCTCGAGACCGGCGTGGGCGTCGTCATCAACGCCGCATCGTCCATCTCGGGCACCTATCCGAACCTGGGCCCGCTGCTGCTGGTACGCGGCGGCGTCGAGCTTATCGACGCCGCAGGCCAGGAGGTCTTCGAGCGCATCTCAGAGGGAGACCGTATCGAGGTCTCTGACGGCGCGATCACGCTGAATGGCGAGACGATCGCGACCGGAACCCGCCTGACGATCGACGGGATCGAGACCGCGATGCAGGATGCGACCTCTCGGCTCGACCAGCAGCTTGACGCTTTCGTGCGCAACACGATGGAGTTCGTGGACAAGGAGCGCGCCCTGCTGACCGGCGAGGTCGCGGTTCCGCACCTGCGCACCACGATCGAAGGTCGGCATGCGCTCGTGGTGGTCAGAGGCTACGAGTACAAGGCCGACCTCAGGACGCTGGTGCCATACATCCGGGAGATGCGGCCCGTGCTCATCGGCGTGGACGGCGGCGCCGATGCGCTCATGGACCAGGGGTTCAAGCCCGACATCATCGTCGGCGACATGGACTCGGTCAGCGACGCCGCGCTCGCCTCAGGAGCTGAGCTCATCGTGCACGCGTACACCGACGGGCGCTGCCCCGGTCGGGAGCGGCTGCAACAACTCGGCCTGCAGGGGACCGAGTGGCGTAGTCCCGGCATGAGCGAGGACCTGGCGCTCATGCTCGCAAGCGAGTCGGGCGCGGATCTCATCGTCGCAGTCGGAACCCATTGGAATCTGCTCGAACAGCTCGACAAGGGCCGCAAGGGTATGGCATCGACCTTCCTCATCCGTCTGCGAATCGGACCGCGACTGGTGGACGCGAAGGGCGTGAGCAAGCTGTACCGCGCCTCGGTCCAGCCAAGTCAGCTCGTCGTTCTTGTCGCCGCGGGCCTTGGGCTGGTCAGCGTGATCGTCGTGATATCGCCGGCAGTCCGCACGATCCTCTCTCTCGTGCTGCTCCGGCTGCGCACAGCCATCGGACTCTAGGAGACCCCCGCCATGTACAACCTGCGCTACCACATCGCCTCGCTCGTCGCTGTGTTCATCGCGCTGTCGGTCGGACTGCTTCTCGGAACGGTCGTGGCCGAGCGAGGCATGATCACCGACCAGACGACCGAGCTCGTCGCCGACCTGCAGGCACGGTTCGATGAGATCTCTGCTCAGAACGCCGAACTGGAGGCTGGTCTCGCGCGCGACCGGGCGTTCGCGGAATCGGCGGTCGCGCCGCTCACCGCGGGCCAGCTGGCCGGTAAGAGGGTGGCGATCATCGTCGGGACCGGTCGCGTCGACGGGATCGCCGCCGTCTCCGAGGCCGTAAGCGGTGCGGGCGGTACGACACTCACTGCCGCGATCATGACGCCGGCGCTCGGCCTCGACGCGGTCGAGCCCGAGGGACTCGCCGGGTACTTCCAGCTGCGGGGGATCGAGATGGCCGAGCCGGGCGAGGAGCTGGAGCGCCAGGTTGCCGAGGCGCTCGTGGCCGAGTGGCGAGCGGGTGCAGATCAGCCGCTCACGCAACTCCTGGCGAGCACCGGTCTACTGAGCATCGAGAGTTCGGACGGCACGGCGACCGTTGACGCGGTGATCCTGATGGGGTCTCAAGAGAGCGGCTGTGACGCATTCGGGCTGGCACTCGGACGCTCCATGGATGCTGCGGGCGGCGTCGCACTCGGCGCAGAGTCGTCGGCGGCCGACGGCGGGTGTGCGGCGGTGTGTTCCGCGGAGGGGCTGTCGGCGGTCGATCACGTGACCACCGCGCAGGGACGGTTCAGCCTGGTCTGGATACTCGCGGGTCGTGCCGAGGGCTACTTCGGCTCAGGTGCCGGAGCGCAGTCGTTCTACCCACCGCTCGCGCCCTAGAGCCGCCTGCCGAACGCGAGTCTCGCAAGGGCTCCCGCCACCTGGACGAACTGCCGTCCCCGGTGCGTGAATCCTGCGAGGTCGCGGCCGGTCGCGGCGTGCGCCATGGTGGTCGGGACCTCGAGGAGGCGCATGCCTGCTCGTGCTGCCCGAACCGTGAGCCCGACCTCTACGCCGTACCCGGTGGCGAACGGGGTCGCTGCCTCCCAGGCGGCGCGGGAAAGCGCCCGCTGGCCCGAGAGCGGGGCGGTGGGCTCGAAGCCGGAGAGCCGCCTGATCCCCCAGCGAGCCAGGCCCTTCACGAGCCCGAACCCGCCCGAGGCGGGCGGCTTCGGCAACGTGGCGATAGTCATGTCGGCCGCGCCTGCGAGCACCGACTCCAGGAGCGTCCCGGCCTCCGCGGCGGTCGCCCCGAGGTCACCGTCGAGCAGCACAAGCGCATCGGCGTCGGCGGCCACGAGGTCCAGCCCTGCCTGCAGCGCCCCGCCCTTGCCGAGGTTGGTCTCCAGCCGCAGCACCTCGGCGCCGGCCGAAGCCGCGAGATCCGCGGTCCCGTCGGTGGAGGCATCGTCGATCACGAGGACCCGGTCGATGGCCGAGACGGTTCGAGCCGCTCGCACCGTGGCATCGATACGCTCGGCCTCATTGTGCGCCGGTATGAGTGCGATCACGCTCACGACCCAACCCGCTTTCTGCCGAAGCGCTTCGTCAGGCGTCCGGCGACCTCACCAAGTTCGGGCACGCGCAGGAGGGCCATCGCGCCGTACGCGACCACGAGTCCGCCCGTGCCCGCCACGAAGAGCTGAACGATGAAGCCGGCCGGGATGTCCGCCAGGCTGGCGGTGAGCTGCATGAGCAGCCACGCAGCGCCCGCGCCCGCCGCCGAGCTGGCCACGACCTTGACGAAGGTCCGGGCGATCGCCCTGCCATCGAGCGCGCCGATGCGCTTGCGTAAGATGATGGAGAGCGCGAGAAGATGACCGCAGAAGAAGATGCCGTCGGCGATCGGAATGCCGATGATGCCAAGACCGCCCCAGCCCCCGACTCCGCGAGCGAGCACGGCGTACAGGACGATGTGGATCGTGGTCGCTACGATGTTCGTGTACATGGGTGTGCGCGTGTCCTGAAGCGAGTAGAACGACTTCAGCACGAACATGTAGCCGGCGTAGAACGTCAGGCCGAGCGCCCACCAGCTCAGGACTCCGGCGACCACAGGCACGTCATCTGCCGTGAAGCGGCCGGCCTGGTAGAGCGTGATGACGGGAGTCGCGAGGGTCGCCAGCAGGCCCGCGAGCGGGACGATGAGCACCATGGTGCTCCGTAGTCCCCGGGCGAACATCTGCTTGAAGCCCGTCATGTCGCGCGCGTTCGCGCGCTCGGCGAGCTCCGGGAAGATCGCGGTTGCGAGCGCTACCGCGAAGATCCCGTACGGCAGCTGGTAGAACTGCCAGGCGTACCGGAGTGCCGCCTGGCCGCCTTCGCCCGTGGCGACCGCGAAGTTGGTTCGGAACGTGACGCTGATGAGATTGGTCACCACGTAGATGAGCGTCGGCACCATCTTGGCCCCGATCGTGACGATGCCCGGGTGATGCCAGTCGATGCGCGGGGTGTACCTTCCGCCGAGTTTGAGGATGGCCGGTATCTGCACTGCCGCCATGGTCACAACGCCGAGCGTCGTTCCGACTGCGAGTGCGGTGAGCGCGAGCTGCGGGTTCGAGTTCCGGAACGGGACGTAGAAGCCCAGCAGCGTCACGGTGACGACGAGGTTGTTGAAGACAGGCGCCACGGCCGGCGCGAGGAAGCGGCGGTAGGAGTTCAGCACGCCCGTGAAGACGAGTCCCATGCCGTAGAAGACGATCTGCACCGCGAAGAACCGGAAGAGCCAGATGGCGACCTCGGACCGCTCAGCGGAGATCGTCAGCGTCTGTGAGCGCACAAACGGGTCCGGCCAGAGCGTGGCGACGAGTGCGATGGCGCCGAGAACGAGCACGATGATGTTGAGCACGTAACTCGCGAACTTCCACGCGTCTTGCTCCCCATCCTTCTTCATGCGTTCCATGAACAGCGGGATGAAGACCGAGGAGAGCACGCCGCCGGCCAGCAGCTCGAAGAGCATGTTTGGGAGGTTGTTCGCGATGTCGTAGGAGTCGGCGAGCACCGTCAGGCCGAGGGCGTACCCCATCGCCCACGTGCGCATGAAGCCCGTGAGACGTGAGACCAGGGTCGATGCGGACATCATGGCTGTCGACCGGGCTACAGACGGGGTGGCGATGGCGGACTCCCGTGCTCGGTGGGACGGATGGTGCAAGTGTAGCCGACACGCACGCGTTACCGTGCGCGCGTCACGTTTCGGTATACTACAGCGCGGGCACTCCGGTGAGGCTCACGCTCGCCGGTCCAGGTTCGCTCAAGTCCCCCGATGTTGACCGTGCCCAGCTGTGCCCGGTATGTGTGCGAGGAGATGCGATGAAGCGGTTCGGCAGCCGGCTCGCGTTGCTTCTTCTCGTGACGACGCTCCTGGGGCGCTTCTGACCCCTTCCGCTGTCGCTCAGTCCGAGCCGCGTACGGTCGTCGTCGTGCTCGCGCCATATCTCACGTGGTCCGATGTCGTGAGCGGCGTCATGCCGGTCACCCGTTCGCTCGCCGAGTCGGGCAGCATCGGCGATCTCAACGTCCGAAGCAGCACGCGATACGTGAGCGACCCCACGCAGACGCACATCGTGCTCACGATGTCCGCTGGATCGCCGTCGCCGTTCGATCCCGCCGCAGCATCCGCGTACGGGGCGGAGCAGCTTATCGAAACGGGTACGGCAGCCGAAGCGTACCGTCGCGCGATGGGGAAGGATCCGGGCGACGCTGCCATCGTCTATCTCGGCCTGCCACGCATCCTGACGGCGTTGGCCGAAAGCACCTACGACACCGTGCCCGGCGCGCTCGGCGAGGCGATCGCCGGTGCCGGCGGCAGCACGGCCGCAGTGGGCAACTCCGACGCCGGGCATCGCCAGGGCGAGCCCTACCGGTCGCGCCCCGCCGCGGTTCTCGCAATGGACGCGTCCGGGCGCGTGCTGTATGGCGATGTCTCGGCGGGCCTGCTCGCGGAGAACACAGACGCGCCGTACGGTGTGTCGACGGACCTGGGCGCCTTCGAGTCAGCGTATCGAGGCGCGCTCTATGACACCGCGGCGCAGGGTGGACCGGCCCTGATCGTGCTCGATGCCGGCGACCCCGAGCGGGCGGTCGCATTCCGTGCAGAGGCCTCACCCGAGACCGCCGAACAACATCGGCTGAACGCCGCAGCTACGGTGGACGCGGTTGTCTCGCTCGCGCTCGAGGCGCTTCCGGACGATGGTGTGCTGATGGTCGTTTCCACCGGGCAGGTGAAATCGGCTGTAGGGCCGAGCGGGTACGGACCGATGATCATGGCCGGCCCCGGCTACGAAGCCGGGCTGCTCGAGTCCTCCTCGACGCATCGCCCGGGTCTGATCACGGACCTCGACGTCTCGGCCACCGTCTCTGGCGGCCCTCGGAGTAGACAGGCCGGTCGAGATCCTCGGCAACGCCGCATCGTCGAGCCCCTCCGATGAGTCCCTCGACGATCGCGTCACGTACCTGCAGGGCATGAACGACACCGCCGTTGCGGTCGACACCATGCGGCCCGCAGTACAGTCCACCTACATCGCACTGACCGTGATCATCCTGATCGTGTGTGCGGCGCTGCTTCGGCCGATGGAGCGAGCGCTTGCAGGGTGGGGCGGGCGGCACGACTCTTCAGCGTCGTGATCCTGCTGCTCCTTGCCATGCCGGTTTCTGCGACGCTCATGTACCTGTTCGTGCGACGCCCGGATTCTGCGTTCGCTGTCGGTGGCCTGTTCGCGGTGACCACCCTGGTCGTGTGGACGCTCGTGCTCGGGATCGCACGCCGCTGGGGTTCCGCACAGGCGCTCGCGACGATGGGCCTGCTGACCGCCGGAACGTTGCTTCTCGACCAACTGCTCGGTGCGCCGCTCTCGTTCTCGGGGCTCTTCAGCTACTCGCCGCTTCTCGGGGCGCGCTACTACGGCCTCGGAAACGAGGGCGCGAGCATCATCGTCGGCGCCGGACTCGTCGGGCTCGCGCTCGTGGTCGATGCCTTCCGGGACGTGCGTGGACCGCGTCGTCCGCATGTGGGGCCCGCCGCTTCTCGGCGCGCTCGTCGTCTTCGCCTCGGCCGCACCGTTCCTGGGGGCGAATATCGGCGTGATCGCGTGGGGCACCGTGGCTTTCGGCATCCTGTGGGCGCAGTTGAACGGGCACCCGATCACAGGGAAGACCGTCCTCGCGATGCTCGGCGTGATCGCCGTCATCGTGGTGGGCTTCTCGATCTACGAGTCGATGGGCGGTGCTGGCGCGCAAACGCATCTCGGGCGTGCATGGGAGAGCGCGGGGACGGGTGGCATCTCCGAGCTGTGGACGATCGTGGCGCGCAAGGCCGAGACGAACTGGCGCGTGCTGCGCGCCACGAACTGGTCGATCCTGATGATCGCCATCCTCGGCTTCCTCGGGTACATGCGCTGGCATCCGCATGGGGTGTTCGCCGAGACGCTCAAGGCGTATCCGGCCTTCGCGGTGGCCATGACCGCATCCCTGTGGGGCAGTCTCGCAGGCTACTTCACCGAGGACTCAGGCATCGTCATTCCGGCGCTGGTGATGCTGTATATCACCGGTAGCCTGCTGCAGATCATGCTGTCACGCTTACGACGACGGCGAGAGCGTTGCGGTGAGTTCATGACGCCGGCTGTCGCCTATGCGATCGCGATCGCCACGGCCGTGGTGGCGGGATGGCTTGTCCCCGCGCTCGCGATCCGGGCCCTGGTGCCCTCACTGGAGGCCTCGAGGCTGGTGACGGAGAACTACCGGGGCCGCATGGTCGCCCTTGGGCTCGGCCTCGTCTGGGCAGCCTGGTCGGTTTCGTTGCTCGTGGCGAGCACCGCGCTCGATGCGGTGGCTTCGCTTGCCGACGTTGGACTCGGTTCAGTCGAGATGATGCTCTTCGACGGCCCGCTGACGATGTCGCTCTACGCGGTGCCGATCATCCTCACCGTCTCGGCGGTCCTCTTCGGGATGGCTGACGATGTGTTCGGAACGAGTGCCGACAAGGGCTTCCGCGGGCATCTGCGTGCGCTTGCGGCCGGGCGGCTCTCGACCGGGGGGCTCAAGCTGCTCGGCATCGGGCTCATCGCCGCGGTGTACGGCTGGCGCGCCGCCGTCCAGGGCGCCGAGAAGGCGGGCGTGACCAGCACCGCCGTGCTCCTCGGCTGGTGGGTCGCGGCAACGCTCGTCATCGCGCTCTCGGCGAACCTGCTCAACCTGACCGATCTGAGACCCGGGCGGGCGCTCAAGATCTACAGCGTGCTCGCGATCGCGGCGGGCGTTGTGTTCTCGCTCGACGTGGCGGGCCGGTACGAGTCGTATGCGACCGACCTGGGCGTCGCCTGGGCGGGCGCAGACACCGCGGTGACCGTGGTGTGCATGCTCATCGTCCTCCTCGGCCCGGTTCTGGCGGTCTGGCGCTACGATCTCGGCGAGCGGGGGATGCTCGGAGATGCGGGAAGCAACGCGATGGGCGCGGTGGTCGGGTACTTGCTGGCCGGATCGCTGGACCTGCCGACGCTCGCGGCGGTGGCGGTCGTGCTTCTTGGCTTGAACGCGCTCTCAGAGCGCGTGTCGTTCAGCGCGGTCATCGAGGCGGTGCCGCCGCTGCGGTATCTGGACAGGCTCGGTCGTCTGCGCGAGGCGGACGATGGAGCAGACGAGGCGGAAACGGGCGGCGCGTAGGCCTTCCCGGGTGCGGTACGATTCACAAGAGCACGGGGACAGCGAGAGGACTGGGGCAAGCGGTATGGCAAAGCACATCTTCGTGACTGGTGGCGTCGTCTCCGGGCTTGGGAAGGGGATCACCGCGGCATCGCTCGGCCGTCTGCTCAAAGGGCGGGGCCTCAAGGTCACGATTCAGAAGCTCGACCCGTATCTCAACGTCGATCCCGGCACGATGAGTCCGTTTCAGCACGGCGAGGTCTTCGTGACCGACGACGGAGGCGAGACCGATCTGGACCTCGGTCACTACGAGCGCTTCATCGACGAGTCCCTGATGCGTGACTGCAGCGTGACCGCCGGATCGATCTATCAGTCGGTCATCACGAAGGAGCGCAAGGGCGACTTCCTCGGCGGGACCGTACAGGTCATCCCGCACATCACGAACGAGATCAAGGACCGCATCATGCGCCTCGCCGAGCAGGTGCAGCCGGATGTCGTCATCACCGAGGTCGGCGGCACCGTGGGCGACATCGAGTCGTTGCCGTTCCTCGAGGCCATCCGCCAGCTGCGCAAGGACCTCGGTCGCGAGAACGTCTGTTACATCCACGTGAGCCTCGTGCCGTTCATCTCCGGATCCGAGGAGCTCAAGACGAAGCCGACCCAGCACTCGGTCAAGGAACTGCGCAGCATCGGTATCCAGCCCGACTTCATCGTCTGTCGCTCGGACAGGCCGATCGACGCGGGTATCCGCCGCAAGATCGCGCTGTTCTGCGACGTCGATCCCAAGGCGGTGGTCTCCGCTGAAGACGCGCCCTCGATTTACGAGGTGCCGCTGACATTGCACGAGCAGGGCCTCGACGCGATGGTGATCGAGCGGTTGGAGCTCGCGTGCGGAGAGCTCGAGATCGAAGAGTGGCGGACGTTCGTCGAACACCGTCGCACGCTCTCGCGCTCGGTGAACATCGCGCTCGTCGGCAAGTACGTCGCGCTTCCCGATGCGTACCTCTCCGTGAACGAGGCGCTCGACCACGCCGGCATCTTCCACGACCACAAGGTGAGCGTGCACTGGCTCGATGCGGAGAGCCTGTCTCCCGAGGAGGTCGAAGGCCGTCTCAAGGACTTTGACGGCATCCTGGTCCCGGGCGGCTTTGGAGTCCGCGGCATCGAGGGCAAGGTCCGCGCGGCTTGCTACGCGCGCGAGAACAAGGTGCCGTATCTCGGCATCTGTCTCGGCATGCAGGTCGCCGTCGTCGAGTTCGCCCGCCATGTGGCGGGCCTGGAGGACGCCAACTCGGCCGAGTTCGACCCGGTCACACCACACCCGGTGATCGACCTCATGCGAGACCAGCAGGGCATCGCCGACATGGGCGGGACGATGCGGCTGGGCTCATACCCGTGCAAGGTCGTCCCGGGGACCCGGGGACACGCCGCATACGGTGATGAGGTCATCTACGAGCGTCACCGGCATCGCTACGAGGTCAACAATGCGTACCGGCAGCAGCTGATAGATGCGGGCCTCGTCATCTCCGGCGTCTCGCCCGACGGGCGCCTCGTCGAGATGGTCGAGTTGCCGGAACACCCGTGGTTCGTCGGCAACCAGGGCCACCCCGAGTTCAAGAGCCGCCCGACGCGGCCGGCGCCGCTCTTCCGCGACTTCATCGGAGCGGCTGCTGCGTACCGGGCCGCCCGGGAGGCATGATCGTGAGCCGGGTCCTCGACACCTTTCTCGACCTCGTTCGCATCTCGAGTCCGACAGGCAAGGAACGTGAGGTGGCCGAGTACGCCGCCGCGGTCCTGCGAGATGCGGGCTGTGTGGTGCGTTTCGACGATACGCAGGCCGAGACAGGCGCAGACACCGGCAACGTGATCGCCACACTGGCGGGGTCGGTACCGGGCATGGTCGTTGCGTTCTCGGCGCACTTGGACTGCGTGGACCCCTGCGAAGGCGTGGAGCCCGTCGTTGAGGCCGGCGTCGTGCGCAGCGCGGGCGACACCGTCCTCGGCGGCGACGACAAGGCCGGGGTGGCAGCCGCTCTTGAGGCGGTGCGTCGTCTGGCCGAGTCGGGAGAGCCGCACGCCGACGTCCGCGTGCTGCTCACGGTATCGGAGGAGCAGGGTCTCGTAGGCGCCAAGGCGCTGTCGCTTGAGGATGCTTCGTCGGACATCTGCCTCGTGCTCGATGCCGACGGTCCGGTGGGCGGCATCGTCACGGCCGCACCCACGCACTACACCTTCGAGGCGCGGTTCGCTGGCCGGGCAGCACACGCGGGTGTCGAACCGGAGAAGGGCGTCTCGGCCATCACGATGACCGCCGACGCGATCACGCGAATGGCGCTCGGCCGGCTCGACGAGAGCACGACAGCCAACATCGGCACGATTCGGGGCGGCAGTGCCACCAACGTCGTCGCGCCGACCTGCGTAGTCACGGGCGAGTGCCGTTCCCGGGACCGCGAGCGGGTCGAGCAGGTACGGGCGTCGATGGACACCGCGCTGCATGAGGCTGCCGCCGCACACGGCGGTGCGGTCGACGCGCAGTGGACGCTCGCGTACGAGGGCTTCGATGTCGCTGCGGACTCATCCCCGATCGCGCTGCTCGACGCGGCGTGCGCGGACATCGGCGTTACGGCCCATCGTTTCGCCACGGGTGGGGGCAGCGACGGCAACGTCATCGCCGCTCTCGGCGTCCCGACGGTCGTGCTCGCGACCGGGATGCGCAACGTGCACACGACCGACGAGGAGCTTGCCGTCGCCGATCTCGAACGGCTGGCGGACCTTCTGGTCGCAGTCGTGCGTCGCGCGGTGGGGTAGGGCCAGCCATGCGCCTCGTCTGGGGGACCGTGCAGGCAGCGCCGCCCGCCGAGTGGGGCTCTCAGCGCGTGTCCGTGCTGCTGGATGGTGCCGATGAGCCGCACGACGCCGTCGTCTACCCGTCGCTGACCGGCCCGTGTGCTGCGGGTGACCGCGTGCTCTGCAACACGACCGCGGTCGACCTCGGTCTGGGCACCGGCGGCGAGCACTTCGTCGTTGCCAGGGCGGGGGAGGGCGTCAGCTTCGAGGACGCCGTGCCGGGCCACATCATGAAGCTTCGATACACGCCGCTGCAGCGTGATGTCACCGTCGTGGAGGAGCCCGCGAGCGGGCATCACGACGTGATGGCAGCCGCGCGGGACATCGGCCGCATGCCGGTGGTCTGCTGCGGCCTCCACAGCCAGGTCGCGCTGGTGGCCGCCGCAGTCAAGGACCGCGCACCATCGCTGCGCGTGGCGTATGTGATGACCGATGAGGCGGCGCTCCCGCTGGCCGTCTCGCGCCTCGTCCCGCGCCTGCTCGATGCGGGACTCCTGGACGTCACGATCACAGCGGGCCAGGCGTTCGGCGGTCAGACCGAGGCTGTGAACCTGTACTCCGCCCTGTTGGCCGCCCGACACGTGCTAGGGGCCGACGTGGCCGTCGTTGCCATCGGGCCGGGGATGCCCGGCACGGCCACACCGTTCGGCCACAGCGGGATCGCGCAGGGGCAGGCGCTCAACGCGGTCCACTCGCTTGGTGGCGTGCCGGTCGCAGCGCTCCGCCTGTCGTTTGCCGACGAGCGTCCGCGGCACGTTCCGGTGAGCCATCAGACCCTGACGGCGCTCGGCGCCGTGGCGCTCGCCCCGGTGCTCGTACCGGTGCCGGTCCTCGGCGAGCCGATGGACGCCGCCGTGGCCGAGGCCCTCGAGTCAGCCAGGGTCTGGGCGCGACACGAGCGGCGGATGGTGCAGGTCGACGCGTTGCCTGACATGCGAGGCGTTGAGGCGCGCACCATGGGACGGACCGCCGAGGACGACTCGGCGTTCTTCTTCGCATCCGTGGCTGCGGGCATGTGTGCCGCAGACGCAACGACCGCCTGACGCACCGGGCGAAGTCCGATTCTGCGGTCGCCACGGGATCGAGGATTATGACACCCGAAATCGCACCGCTTGTCCCAGAATCTTCGCCTTTCGCTCCGAAATTGCGCTACTATCTTGAACATGAGCGAACGAGTGCTGGATGATTTCCTCGGTTACCTCACCGTCGAGCGCGGGGCGTCTGCGCACACCATCAGCGCCTACGGCGGCGACCTGCGCACGTACGTCGCCCATCTGGCGAGCCGGTCGGCCGAACCGCTGACCGCCACTCGCGATGACGTCACATCGTTCATGGCGGAGCTCCAGAACAAAGGCATGGCGCCGAGCACCGTCGAGCGCAAGATCGCCGCGGTCAAGAGCTTCCATGCCTTCCTTGTTAGGGAGGGCCTCACCGACAACCACCCCACTGTGGATCTGGCATTGCCGAAGGTGCCGACGCGTCTCCCGGAGGTCATCTCGATCGACGATGCGGACAGGCTCCTCACGCAGCCGTTTCCGTCCGGGCCGGTCGGCTACCGTGATCGGGCCGCCCTGGAGGCGCTCTACGGATGCGGTCTCAGGGTGAGCGAACTCACCGGCCTCGACCTGCTCGACCTGGACCTCGATGGCGGGTTCGTCCGGGTGATGGGCAAGGGGGGCAAGGAGCGACTCGTACCCGTCGCTGGCGCGGCCAAGCGTGCGCTGGAGGAGTATCTCGCGCACGGGCGTCCCTACCTGCGGGCGAAGAAGTCCACCTCGAGACAGGACCCGTCGGCCGTCTTCCTCAATGTCCGCGGCGGCCGTCTGACACGGCAGGCGGTGTTCGGGCTGGTGCGGACGTATGGCGGCCGGGTCGGCCTGCAGCTCCATCCGCACACCCTCCGCCACTCGTACGCGACCCACATGCTTCAGGGCGGCGCCGAACTGCGTGCCCTGCAGGAGATGCTCGGACATGCGGACATCAGCACCACGCAGGTGTACACGCACGTCGATCGCGCGCACGTTCGCGAGGAGTACCTCACCACGCATCCCCGCGCTCGGCTTCGCTGAGACGCAGCGGGCGCTCAGCGCTCGCCGTCAGAACGTCAGATTCCGTCAGCAAAGTGCGCTAGTCCACGAGCGGTGGGGGTAAAATGTATTGGATGTACCCAGATTCTGTATAGGAGGCGGATCGCAGAGTGAACGAAAAGCTGAGCAAGGTCCTCATCGCACTGTTGGCGCTGTCGCTGGTCCTGGCGTTCGTGCCCGCGTGTACGACCGAGGAGGAGCCCGAAGAGGAGACCACCGAGGAAACGACCGAGGAGCCTGTTCTCAAGGCAGCCATGGTCACCGACGTCGGCGGCTTGGGTGACAAGGCCTTCAACGACCTGTCGTACGAGGGTCTGAAGAGGGCAGAGGAGGAGCTCGGGGTTGAGATCGAGGTTCTTGAGTCCAAGGAGATCACGGACTACGAGAGCAACATCGACCAGCTCGCGAACGCCGGTTACAGCCCGATCTTCGCGGTCGGCTTCCTGATGACCGACACGGTCGCGAAGCTGGCGCCGGACTATCCCGACACGATGTTCGGCGGGATTGATGAGGAGTTCACCGAGGTTCCGGACAACGTTGTGGCGCTGCTGTTCAAGGAGCAGGAGGCCAGCTATCTGGCGGGCGTCGCCGCCGGTCTGGCGACCAAGGACACCTTCGATGCCAAGCTCAACTCTGACAACGTCATCGGCTTCATCGGCGGCATGGACGTCCCGCTCATCAAGAAGTTCGAGGCTGGCTTCATAGCCGGCGCCAAGTCCGTGAACCCGGACGTGCAGGTCATCTCTCTGTACGCCGGCAACTTCACCGATCAGGCGAAGGGTAAGGAGCTCGGTCTGTCCTTGATCGAGCAGAAGGCGGACGTCATCTTCGCAGCAGCCGGCGCGGTGGGTCTCGGCACGATTCAGGCCTGCCAGGAGCGTGGCGCGCTGTTCATCGGTGTCGACGCCGATCAGTATGTCACGGTTCCCGGTGCAGGAGACGTCATTCTGACGTCGGTCATGAAGCGCACCGATCTCGCGGTCTTCGAGGCCGTCAAGGCGGCAGTGGATGGCGAGTTCAGGGGTGGCGAGACGTTGGTTGGCGGTATCGAAGAGGGCTGGATGCACCTAGCGCCGTACCATGACTTCGAGACCAAGGTCCCGCAGTCGATCAAGGATGCGGTCGACGCAGCTTTCGACGACATCGTGAGCGGCAAGACCGTACCACCGACCACGCTGTAGAACTCACGTCTGAGGATGAGGGGCGCGTGATGCTCCTGCGCTAGAGCACACGGGGGCGGACGGCGACGGGCCGGCCGCCCCCGTGTCGGCGTGACACTGTCCTGGCATGAAGGGGAGACGCCGATGGCCGTAGTCGAGTTGCGAGAAATCACCAAGGTGTTTCCCGGGGTCCTGGCGAACGACCGGGTTTCTCTCACTCTGAACAAGGGCGAGATTGTCGCTCTTCTTGGTGAGAACGGTGCGGGCAAGTCCACCATCATGAATGTGGTGTACGGACTGCTCATGCCCGATGGCGGACAGATTCTGGTCGACGGCGAACCCGTCAAGATCAAGTCACCCAGACATGCAATCGATTTGGGCATAGGCATGGTGCACCAGCACTTCATGCTTGTCGAGCCGCTCACGGTCACCGAGAACATCGTGCTCGGACGGGAGCCCGGACGGCTCGGCTTCATCGATTTCTCAACGGCGCGCAAGCGCGTGACGGAGATTTCCAAGCGCTACGGGCTCAAGGTGGATCCAGACGCTCGCATCATGGACCTCGAGGTCGGTATGCAGCAGCGCGTCGAGATTCTGAAAGCCCTATACCAGGGCGCGCGCGTGCTGATTCTCGACGAGCCGACGGCAGTGCTGACCCCGCAGGAGGTCCGCGAGTTGTTCGCGGTCGTCCGGTCGCTTGTCGACGAAGGACTCTCGGTCGTCTTCATCACCCATAAGCTTGAGGAGGTCATGGCAGTTGCCGACCGTATCATCGTGATGCGCGCCGGCAAAGTCGTGGGAGAGACGAAGCCTGCCGAGACCGACGATGTCGGACTCGCCCGCATGATGGTCGGGCGCGATGTCGTCTTGCGGATCGAGAAGACGGCGTCCACGTGCGGGGCCCCGGTGCTCGAGATCGAGGATCTGCATGTGATGGGGGACCGCGGGCTTGAGGCGGTCTCCGGCGTCAGCTTCACCGTGTGCGGTGGAGAGGTCGTTGCTGTCGCCGGGGTCAGCGGCAATGGCCAGACCGAGCTCATCGAGTCGATCGTGGGGCTGCGAAAGCCCAAGGGCGGTTCTATCCTGCTGAAGGGCGCGGACATCACACACGCCAACGCCCGTAAGTCGATCGAGGCCGGCGTGTCACATATCCCGGAGGACCGGCATCGACGCGGGCTCGTTCTGCAGTTCAACCTGGCCGAGAACATGGTGCTCGGAGATCATCGGATGGCGCCCTACACCAAGCATGGTGTGATGCGCCCCCGTGTCATCACCACGATGGCGCGCAAGCGTATCGCGGACTATGACATCCGCACTCCCTCGGAGGGCGTGCTCGCCGGCAACCTCTCCGGCGGCAACCAGCAGAAGGTCGTCGTCGCCCGCGAGATCGGGCGCAACCCCGAGTTGCTGATCGCGGCGCAGCCGACTCGTGGGCTCGACGTGGGGGCGATCGAGTTCGTGCACCGCCAGATCCTGGAGGAGCGCGCGAGCGGCAAAGCCGTACTGCTCGTGAGTCTCGAGCTCGAGGAGGTGCTTTCGCTGGCCGATCGCATCCTCGTGATGTACGAAGGCCGGATCGTGAAGGAGTTCGGGCCGGGCGAGGCGGATGCCGAGATGCTCGGCTACCACATGACCGGCGGCGGGGGAGACAAGCTCGCTGACGATACCACTGCCGCTATCCTGAGCGGAGGTGCCTCATGAGTGAGGCCAGGGAGGTGTTGGTGCTCCAGAACCGTTGGATGGTGGTGTTGCAGAAGGTTGGCACCCCGCTCATCTCGGCCACGATGGCCATTGCGGTCGGTTCGTTGATAATCTGGGTATCCGGCTACGATCCAGTGGCCGCTTTCGCGGCGTTGTTCAAGGGCTCTCTGGGCAGCCCAAAAGCGCTCGGCGACACCGTCCTCAAGTCAATCCCCCTCATCCTGACCGGCCTGGCTGTGGGGTATGGCTTCCGGGCGGGCCTGTTCAACATCGGCGCGGAGGGACAGTTGTTCCTTGGCGGACTTGCCGCCACCTGGGTCGGGCTCTCGTTCGTGGGACTGCCGTGGATCGTGCTTGTGACCCTGATGCTGCTGGCCTCTATGGCTGCGGGGGCGGCATGGGCCTTCGTTCCCGCGATCCTGAAGGCGAGAATCGGGGCGCACGAGGTCATTACCACCATGATGTTCACCTACATCGGACGTTATCTCGTGTCCTGGCTCGTCATCGGCCCACTGAAGGCGCCCGGCCAGATACCCCAGACCGCTGCTCTGGCGCCCGAGGCGCAGTTGCCCCGGATCGCCTCGCTCTTCACCGAGGCCACGCGGGAGGCCATGCCGTTCCTCAACCTCGGTCGCGCGCACTTGGGCATCGTCGTCGCCGTGCTGGCCGCAGTGGTGATCTGGCTGATTCTGAAGTACACCCCGCTTGGGTACGAGAACCGGGCCGTGGGGTTCAGCCCCTGGGCCTCAGAGACGGCTGGCGTTTCAGTGCAGTGGACGATCGTCAAGGCACTCTGCATTTCAGGCGCGCTGGCTGGGCTTGCCGGTTCGGTCGAGGTTATGGGCGTACATCACCGGCTGTTCGACCAGTTCTCCTCAGGTTTCGGCTTCACGGGCATCGCGGTGGCGTTGCTTGCGAAGAACCATCCCATCGGGGTCATTCCTGCTGCGTTCATGTTCGGTGCGCTCTCTGCGGGAGCTGGCGCGATGCAGTTCGAAGCCGATGTGCCGCAGAAGATCGTGCTCATCATCCAGGCGCTCGTGATCTTCTTCGTGGCGGCCGAGGAGATCGTCCTGTGGTTCGTCCGTCGGCGACAGAAGGAGGCGACGAGCCATGCTGGGTGACATCATTACGCCCGATCTGTTCGCGGCCGCACTGCGCATGGCTACCCCGCTCGCACTGGCTGCAATCGGCGGCACCATCTGCGAGCGCTCAGGGGTCGTGAATATCGCGCTCGAAGGCATCATGCTCACGGGAGCGTTCTTCGGGACCGCGGTCGTCCTCGCGACCGGTAGTCCCTGGCTCGGAGTTCTCGCCGCTATGGCATCCGGAGTCGCCATCTCCGCAGTCCACGCGTTCGCCTCGATCAACCTTCGGTCGGACCAGGTCGTGTCGGGCACGGCGATCAACTTGCTCGCGCTCGGCGTGACCGGCTTCCTGATGGAGTTGTGGTACGGGCATCCGGGCACGACCGATCCGATCAAGGTGCTGCGGCCCATATTCAGTTTCGCCTCGCCCGGCGGCGGCTTCTTCGACGAGGTGTGGCGCTGGGTGAACGGCATCTTCCTCACCCACACGCCGATCGTGTACATCACGATCGCCATTGCGATCGTCGCGCAAATCGCGCTGTACCGAACCAAGTGGGGGCTTCGGCTTCGGGCACTGGGTGAGCACCCTCGAGCGGTGGACACGGTCGGTGTGAATGTCTATCGCGGGCGCTGGGTGGCCGTCCTCATGAGCGGTGCCCTTGGTGGGCTGGCAGGCGCGAACCTCACGATCGAGCAGGTCGGTTCGTTCACCGAGAACATGACCAACGGTCGAGGATTCATCGCGTTGGCGGCGAACATCTTCGGGCGTTGGACGCCGTTGGGTTCTTATCTCGCGTCGCTGCTCTTCGGCTTCGCCGACGGCCTGCAAATCAAGCTTCAGATCCTGCGCGGAATCATAAGCGTCCCCCCGCAGTTCTTCCTGATGCTGCCGTACGTGCTCACGGTGGTGGTGCTCGCCGGCGTGATCGGTCGGGCTGTCGCGCCTGCCGCTGTGGGTGAACCATACAAGAAGGGCTAGATCGTGCTGTTGAACAAACGCAGAGAGCGCCTCGGGTTGCCCGAGGCGCTCTTCTGGGCCACGTCCTGGGGTCTTGGCGCCGCGATCGGTGTCGCGCTCGGCGGGTGGCTTACGCTTGTCGGCGGCTCCGGCGCACCGGGGGTCTCAGGGCTGGATCCCGCTGTGGATCTCGGCCTGCTACCGCTCGGTGCCTTCTGCGTCGTCGCAACCGTGCACCTGTTCGGCCAGCTCGTCGCGGCCGTCGTGCGCGGACGCGCGGTACCGCGCGGCTAGGCCGAGCACGAGAGCGAGAGCGCCGAAGGCGAGCGCGTCTGCAGGCAGATCGGGAGTGGCGCTTCCCCTGACGAGGCTACGAACGGCGTAGGCGGCGGCCGGGATGACGACCGCCGCCCACAGCGGCATTCTGAGTCGCGGCATGAGCCGCACGTTCACTCGCCTGTCTGATCGCTCGGTGCCGAGTAGGCGACCTCCGCCGATGCCGTGGCTTGGGCGAGGCGCTTCGCGCGGCGACGCTTCACGATCGTCCAGACCACGAAGAGGATGATGAGGCCGGGCACCCAGAGCGGAAGCGTGGCGAGCACGAGCCGGATCACGAACCCGAGCACGCCGGCAGCTCCCTGGATCCCGTCGGTTATCGCATCCTCGAGGCCCCAGTCCTCACCGTCGGGACGGACGACCGCCTGCTCCTCGGTGAGCTCGATGGTCACGGTGGCCATGGCGGCCTGACGCTCCAGGTAGGTGACCTGGGCCTGCATGCTCTCGATCTCCTGGCGGACTCTGTTGAGTTCCGCTTCTACCGCGAGCATGTCGGTCACGTTCTGCGCGGCATCAAAGAAGGTGCGCAGCCTGGCCTCCTCGGACTGCAGGTTCGCCAGGCGGGCGGTGAGGTCCACGTGCTGCTCGGTAACGTCCTGGGTGTCCTCGGCCTGGTACTTCACGCTGCCGAGGGCCATGGCCCCGCTGACGAACGCGTCGAGGGACTCTGCGGGAACGCGAACGGTCATCCAGCCCCGCAAGGCCGCTCCGTCGCCAACGGAGTATCCGTACTCGTCGTAGCGGTACAGCCACTCGTCGGTGTCGGTGGCTACCTGGAGGTCGGTGATCACCGCGCCGTTGGCCTTCGCGAGCCCGCGGAGCGATTCGACCGCATCGGGCGTGCTCTCCACCTCGACGCGAAGCGTCTGCGTGCGGATGATCAGGCGATCCGTATCGGCGGCCACGCCTTCTGCGGACGTGGTCTGTACGGCCTTGTCCGACTCGGCGTACTCCTCGGAGACGCCTGCGTCGGTAGCGGGCATGGGCTCGCTGCTTCCTACGGCACGGCCGACCTCATCAACGGCTGCCTCTTCGCCCGCACAGCCTGCAAGCACGCCTACGAGCAGCAGCGCCGCCAGCAGTCCCGCAGCCACCCGTGTTGCTGTCCTACGCTTCATGACCGGGCTCCTCCTTCCGGGCGGTGCACCTTTGCCGTGAATGCACGAACGCCCTTGTGACCTTCGTGTGACAGGTCAAAGGGCGCTCGGACGAGACAGTGAGAATGGAGTGGAGCTACTCGCCCTTGAGAGAGGCGATGGTCTCCTCGGCCTTCTTGAGCTTCTTGGCGGCGTAGACGAGGAAGCCGATCGCGAGTGCGACGACCACCCCGAAGACGACGATCACCATGTTGAACATGATGCCGGAGACCTCGTTGCCTATGTTGAACCATCCGTACATAGGGGCTGTTCACCTCCATCGGATTCGTATGCTAGCCGGATTCTACCGTGAGCGCCCTGCACGGGCAACCGCGGCGAGAGACCGGTGCTGTCCCTACTCCATTCCACTGTCAAGGTCCGATTCCTGCCTGTCGCTCCGTATGACGTGCGATTCGGGGGTCTGGGTTCATCCATGACGTACCCGATTCCGGGAACGGCGACGCACGTCTGCCTGATCAGCGTCGCGCGGTGGTGCGCGGAGCACCTCCGAGGGGACCCCGGGGGGTGGGGTAGGCCGCAGTGGAGGAAATGCCCAAAAAGTGTTGCAAAGTGGGATGTAGTGGCATACATTAGGCACAAGCCGGTGCCTGTGGGGCACGCATTGCGGGATGAAGTGGGGAGGGACAGGGATGTTTCTCGGCGAGTACCAGCACACGCTGGACGCCAAGGGCCGCCTGTCGCTGCCTGCGAAGTTCCGCAATCAGCTGGGCGGCGACTACGTGGTCGTCAAGGGCATTGAGAAGTGCCTCTACGTCTTCTCACCGGCGGGGTACGAAGCGTATCTCGGCCAGCTCATGGAGCGGGGGGACTTCGGCAAGGACTTCCGCGAGGTGCGCCGCTTCTTCGCGGCGGGCGCCAAGGAGGACGAGCTGGACTCGGCCGGGCGCATCAGCATCCCCGCGAACCTGCGCGAGTACGCGAGGCTCGAGCGCGATGCCGCGGTCATCGGCAACGCGGACCGCGTCGAGATCTGGGATTCCGCGGCCTGGGCCGCTTACAACAGCGAGACCGAAGGCCGGATCGAGGAAGTGACGAGCAAGCTCGCCGAACTCGGCATCCTTTAGGGTCCTTGAGAATGGAATACCGGCACACCCCAGTTTTGCTGGCCGAGGTCACGCAGCAGCTGACCTTACACGACGGCTCCATCTTCGTTGACTGTACCTTAGGCGGGGCAGGACACACGGAGCGGATCACGCAGCTTGTAGCACCCACCGGGATCGTGGTGGGAATCGATCAAGATGACGCCGCACTCACCGCAGCAGCAGACACACTACGCCTCGGCCAGCAGGAACTTCCGACACTCGTGCTTCTCAAGGGGAACTTCGGGAACCTCGACGAGGTATTGCTCGAAGCCCGGATCCCGTACGCGGATGCGTTTCTCTTCGATCTTGGCGTTTCATCTCCTCAGCTTGACCATGTCGGCCGCGGTTTCACCTACCAGGAGGATGCTCCGCTCGACATGCGGATGGATCCCTCGTCATCGCAGCCTACCGCGGCTGACATCGTCAATACGTACACCGAGGCCGAGCTCACGCGAATCCTGCGCGAGTACGGCGAGGAACGGTGGGCCTCGCGCATCGCAGCATTCGTCGTAGCCGCGCGAGGCCAACACCGCCTTACCACCACGGGTGAGATCGTCGAGATCGTGAAGGCGGCCATTCCGGCGGCGGCACGCAGGACCGGAGGCCATCCGGCGCGGCGCACGTTCCAGGCGCTGCGCATCGAAGTGAACCGGGAGCTCGAGGTCCTCGAACGAGGGCTGCGCGCGGCCGTTCGATGGCTTGCTCCGGGTGGTCGCATCGCGGTCATCAGCTACCACTCTCTTGAGGATGGGATCGTCCGCGACATATTCAGCGAGCTCGCACAGGGGTGTGTATGCCCTCCCGACCTGCCGGTCTGCAGGTGCGGGCAGGAGCCGGTACTCCGGATCGTGACCAAGCGGCCGATCGTTCCGACGGACGACGAGGTCGACCGGAACCCCCGGGCGCGGAGTGCGCGCTTGAGGGTCGCAGAGCGAGTGTAGTGAACCAAGGGGACCCGCCTCAGGGCGGGGAGCGTAGCGGGAAGGAGGCCCACGGAGCGTGGGCTCAGCGGCACACAAGATCATGCGCGACGCCCGTCCGGCCCGTGTGGCCCGTCCGGCGTTGCGTCTCGTGCGTGGCGGGCGCCGCAAGAGCGCCGCGCGCACAGCAGCCGCTGCCTCGGGCCTGTTTCGCGCAGCCACACTGTGCCTCGTCGATCCTAGCGCTGGCTGGCGCCGCCCGGGTGACGTTTGCCGCACAGGCGGCCGAGGCGTCGATGGACGCCTGGGAGCTCAAGGCGGAGGTCAAGGCCGAACGGCTCACTGGACGTGCCCTCCAGGCCGACCGCAGCGCGCTCGCTGCTCCCTCGCGCATCGAGGCTGTGGCCTGTCAGACGTTGAACATGGGACGGCCGGCCCAGATCGCATACCTGCAGTTGCCTGCGGAGGGCACCGCCCCTACGGAGCCGACTGCTCCTGTAGTGGCAGAGGACTCCTCCGGCGGCGCTGAGCTGCTCGCCACCCTTATGGATCTGGCAGCGGGAGAGGCCGAGGTCATGCTGGTCGGTGATGTGGGACTCGGCTCGTTCAGATGAGCGCGCCCCGTCGAACAGCGGCGCGCAGGACACCGAGCGCCAGCAGCAAGCGCCCATCGCGTTCAGGGCGCTTTTCGTCGCTTCTGGTGGTTCTCGTTCTTGGGCTGACGGTCGTCGCGGGCAGGCTCGTGTACATCCAGGCGATCAACGGGCCCACGTACGCAGCGGCCGCCGAAGAGCAGCGCACCAGCGACATCGTGCTGAGTCCCCAGAGGGGATTCATCCTCGACCGGGAGGGTGAAGTCCTCGCCGAGACGGTGGAAGCAAGAACCGTGTACGCGGTGCCGTCGTCGATAGTGGACAAGCAGGGCACGGCGAACGCGATCGCCTCCACGCTCGGGGGGGACCCCGCGGTCTACCTTGAGAAGCTCTCGCGGGACGCGAGCTTCGTGTACATCGCGCGGAAGGCGGATGTCGGCAAGGCGAAGGTGCTCGCCGATCTGGGTATCGAGGGTCTTGGCTTCATCGAGGACTCGAGGCGGGTGTATCCGAGTAACGAGCTTGCATGCCAGGTGCTCGGCTTCGTCGGCGTGGACGATGAGGGCCTTTCCGGACTCGAGCTGTACTACGACGAACTCCTCGCCGGTGAAGAAGGTAGGCTGATCGCCGAACGGGACACGCAGGGTCGCCCGATTCCCGGTGGCGTGACCTTCGAAGAGGAGGCCATCGACGGCGAGGACATCATTCTCACGATCGACAAGGACATCCAGTATCAGGCGCAGATCGCGCTCACTGAGGCCGTCCAGAAGTGGGGGGCTGCTGCGGGGTCGGTCATCGTGATGGATCCGAGGAACGGGGAGATCCTCGCGATGGCGTCGGTACCGCAGTTCAACCCCAACGACTTCGGCTCGTATGGCACGGACAACTACCGCAACCGCCCGATCGTCGACACCTACGAGCCCGGGTCCACCATCAAGTCGTTCACTGCAGCAGCGGTCATGGACACCGGGCTGTTCGCGCCCACCAGCATGTTCGAACTGCCACCGACGATCGAGGTCGGGGGACGGACGATTCATGAGTCGCACGACCGCGGGACCGTGAACTGGTCTCTGACAGAAATCGTGACCAACTCCTCGAACGTCGGCGCGGTCAAGTCTTAGGCATGGCGCTCGGCGAGGATGACCTCTACGGCTACTTCTCGCGGTTCGGGCTCACGGAGAAGACCGGGGTCGACTACCCGGGCGAGGTCAAGGGCTGGCTGCCGACGACCGATCAGTGGTCGTCCTCGTCGATCGCGACGATCCCGTTCGGCCAGGGCGTGTCGGTGACCCCGCTTCAGCTGTCGCGCGCGCTTGCGGCGATCGCAAACGGGGGTTCGCTCGTGACGCCGCACTTTCTCGCCGAGGTTCCCGGGTCGTCCGAGGCGATGGCCGAGTGGCCGGTGACAGACGGTGTGATCACTCCCGAGACCGCGCAGGCGATGCGCATCGTGCTGACTGACGTGGTGAACGAGGGTACAGGCTCGGCGGCCGCTGTTGCCGGCTATCAGGTTGCCGGCAAGACCGGCACCGCGCAGAAGGCGCGCACCGACGGACGGGCGGGCTACGAGGCGGGCAAGTACGTGGCCTCGTTCTCGGGGTTCATACCTGCCGAGGACCCGCGGATCCTCATCATCGTGACCATCGACGAACCGTCCAATGCGATCTACGGGGGAACCGTAGCCGCGCCGACGTTTTCGAGGGTCGCGCAGTTCTGCGTGGAGCATCTGAAGGTCCCGCCAGGCGACCCGGTAACGGGAGTGTCACAGCCCTGATGCCGACGAAGGCGGGCGCGAGGGCGATGGTAGAATCGATTCGGCTCTGGAGCGGCAGGAATCGGTGACAGAAGCGAACCTCTTACAACTGCTCGATGGATGCGGTGCGACCGGTCACGACCGGTCGGTCGGCGTCTCAGGCATCGCGTACCGCTCGGACACCGTGCGGCAGGGCGATGCCTTCTTCTGCATCCCCGGCTTCCGCCATGACGGTCATGACTTCGCCGCCGATGCCGTTGCCCGTGGAGCCGCGGCGGTCGTGTGCACCCGGGGACAGTCCCTTGGTGTTCCCGAGTCTCGTGGTCCCGGATACGCGCGCGCACTTGCGGTGGCTTCCGCCCGTTTCTTCGGCGAGCCGAGCCGAGCCCTGGATGTCGTGGGCATCACAGGCACCAACGGCAAGACGACCACCACGTATCTCCTGGACAGCATCCTGCGCGCTGCCGGGCGGACGACGGGCCTCATCGGCACGGTGGAGACGCGCATCGCGGGTCGAGCGGCTGCCGTCCGCGCGTACCACGCCGGAGTCCGCCGACCTGCAGGAGCTGCTCGCGCGCATGCGCGACGAGGGCGTTTCCGGTGTGTCGATGGAGGTCTCGTCTCATGCGATCGACCTGCACCGCGTCGACGGCGTCGCACTTCGCCGTCGCGGCATTCACGAACCTCACGCAGGACCATCTGGACTACCACAACACGCTCGAGGAGTACTGCGACGGTCAAGCGGCGCCTGTTCACCGAGATGCGATGTGGCCGAACGGGTCGTGAACATCGACGATTCGCCTTGGGCGCGCGCTTGCCGGCGAGATCGTCGCCGTGCTGGACCGTCGGGCGCGATGCGCATGCCATGGTCCGAGCCCTGACGACGTGCGCCGAGTGCCGACCGCGACGTCGTTCACGCTGGTCACTCCTGTCGGCGAGGCGTGACGTTGCGCTGCCGCTGGCCGGGGCGTTCAACGTGTGCAACGCGCTCGTGGCGGCGGCTGCGCGCTCGCGCTCGGTGTGCGACGCTCGGCACCGTCGTCGGCGGCCTCGAGCCGGCGCCCCAGGTGCCGGGACGCCTCGAGCGCATCGACGAGGGGCAGCCGTTCTCGGTGCTCGTCGACTACGCCCACACGCCGGACAGCCTCGCGAAGGCGATTCGCGCGGTCCGGGAGGTCACCCCGGGACGCGTGATCACCGTCTTCGGATGCGGCGGCGACCGCGACCCCGACAAGCGGCCGCTGATGGGCGCCGCGGCGCGGCCGGCTCGCGACGTGGCGGTCGTGACGAGCGACAACCCGCGCAGCGAGGACCCGGTCGGCATCATCCTGCAGATCGAGGACGGCATGCGCCGGACGGACACGGCGAGACGCTGTGGAGGTCGACCGGCGTGCGGCTATCGCGTGCGGCCCTGGAGCATCGCACGCGCCGGCGACGCGGTGCTGATCGCGGGCAAGGGCCACGAGGACTACCAGATCTTCGCGGACCGGACGGTGCACTTCGACGATCGCGAAGTGGCGCGCGAGGAGTTGAGTATCGGCTGTGCTGACGCTCTCCGCAGAGACACTGCTGAGGTGACCGGTGGCGAGCTGCTCGCAGGGCCGCGGACGCCATGGTCAACGGGCTGGCGATCGACTCGCGCGAGCGTGGAGCCGGGTGCGCGTTCGTCGCGTTCCCGGGCGAGCATGCAGACGGACACGCGTACATCGCGCAGGCCTTGGTCGGCGGGCGCCCGCGCGATCGTGGTGACCCGGGATGACGAGGCGGTTCGCTCCGCATTCAAGGCGGCGCAGCGGCGCGGAGACGGCCGTCGTTCGGGTGGACGACCCGCCGCGCGCCGTCGAGGCGCTTGCACGACATCACCGCGCGCGGCTGACGTGTCCGGTCGTCGGCATCACAGGCTCGACCGGCAAGACCACCACGAAGGACTTCCTCGCCGCAGCGTGCTCGCGACCGGGACTGCGGGTCGTCGCGACCGCGGAGAACCGCAACAACGAGCTCGGCGTTCCGCTCACCGTCATGGAGGCGGGCGCGGAGACCGAGGTGCTCGTGGTCGAGATGGGCATGCGCGGTCCCGGGCAGA
The DNA here is from genome assembly GCA_963700295.1 of uncultured Actinomycetes bacterium. Classification (GTDB taxonomy): domain Bacteria; phylum Actinomycetota; class Coriobacteriia; order Anaerosomatales; family Anaerosomataceae; genus UBA6100. The sequence goes on from CAVOWY010000008.1 coordinate 376,610, forward strand.
TCGAGCACGCTGTGCGCGATCGCGCGACCCACCTGCGGGCCTCGTGACCAACATCGGTCTGAGCCACGTCGAGGTGCTCGGCACCGAGGAGGCCATCGCGTCGGCCAAGGGCGAACTCGTTCGCGCGATTCCCGCGGACGGCCGGGTCTTCCTCAACGGCGACGACGGCTGGACCGAATACGCTCGAGACGTTCGCGGCGGCACCGGTCACGCGCTACGGGTCTCGGCAGCTGCCGACGTCCGCGCGAGCCGACGTGCAGGTCGCCGAGGACGGGACGCCATCGTTCACGCTCGCGATCGGCGAGGAGACGGCCGAGGTCAACTTGCCGATGCCGGGACGACACAACGTCCTACAACGCGCTCGCCGCCGCAGCGGTCGGCGCTACACCTGGGTCTGCCGCTCGGCGATATCGTGCGCGGTCTGCAGGCTGCTACGTTCTCGAAGTGGCGGATGGAGACGTTCCAGAGCGCCGCGGGCGTGACGGTGGTCAACGACGCGTACAATGCGAACCCGACCTCGATGCAGCGCGGCGGTATCGGCCCTCGGCGACGTGCCCACGCGCGGGCGTCGCATCGCCGTTCTCGGGGACATGGCCGAACTCGGCTCGCTCGCTGAGCTCGCGCACTTCCAGCTGGGCGAGGAGATCGCCGCGATCGGCGGTCGACGTGCTGGTCACGGTCGGGGAGCGCGGCGAAGCGATCGCCGAGGGTGCGCTCGCTGCGGGCATGGACCCGGAGCGCGTGCGGCCCTGCGCGACCGCCGCCGAGGCCTCCGAGGTGCTGGACGATCTTGCTCGAGCCCGGTGACACGGTGCTCGTGAAGGCGTCGCGCGTGATGGGACTGGAGCGAGTGGTGGAGGGGATGATCGAGCCTCGTGTTCAACCTTCTGCCTGAGATAGGTCGGTACCCGACCTACCAGATCCTCCTGGTGGCCGTGCTGGCGCTCGTCGCTTGCGGGCGTGCTGTTCCCGCTGTGGATCCGCCTGCTGCGGTTCCGCAACATCGGCCAGCAGGTGCGCGCGGACGGCCCCCAGGGGCATCTGGTCAAGCAGGGGACGCCCACGATGGGCGGCGTGCTCATCCTGCTCGTGGTCGCGGCGTCTACCTGAGCCTCGGCGAGGTCGGACAGGCTGACGGCTCATCGCGCTCGGCGCGCATGCTCGGCGTGCGGGCTGCTCGGGTTCGTCGACGACTACGCGAAGGTCGTGAAGGAGCGCTCGCTCGGCCTCACGGCGCGGGCGAAGATCATCGGGCAGGTCGCTGATCGCGTTCGGCTTCGGCTTGCTCGCGGTCAACTGGGCGCACGTGAGCCCGAAGGTGTCGATCCCGCTGGCTCGGGGACGCTCGACCTCGGGCGTGCTCACCTCCACGTTCGAGGTCGGGCGGTTCACGCTCGAGTTCCCGTGGCTCTACCTGGCGCTCGTATCGTTCATGGTGATCAGCGTTCTCGAACACCGTGAACCTCACCGACGGTCTCGACGGTCTGGCGGCCGGGACGATCATGATCGTCATGCTGGCGTTCGCCGCGATCGCGTTCGCGCCAGGACAACCTGGAGCTCGCGCTGTTCGCCGCCGCCGTCGCCGGCGCGTGCATCGGCTTCCTGTGGTACAACAGCTTCCCGGCGGACATCTTCATGGGCGACACCGGGTCGCTCGGTCTGGGCGCCGCCATCGCCGCGCTGGCGGTCGTCACCAAGACGGAGCTGCTCTCGCCGCTCATCGGCGGCATCTACGTGGTCGAGGGGCTGTCGGTGCTCCTGCAGGTCGCGTCGTTCAAGCTCACCGGCAAGCGCATCTTGCGGATGGCGCCGATGCATCATCACTTCGAGATGAAGGGCTGGTAGCGAGACCAAGGTCATGGTGCGCTTCTGGATCGTCACCGGCATCATGGCCGGCGCCGGATTCGCGCTGTGGTTCGTGACGAAGGCGGGCGCTAGGATGCGGGACTGGACCGGACACCTCCTGGTGCTGGGTCTCGGCCGGTTCGGGCGAGGCCGCGGCGTCGTGGGCGCTCGATCGTGCGCGCAGCGGGCGCGGACGTGCGAGTGACCGTCGTGGACTCGAGGTGCGCGGAGACGCCCTCGAGGCGCGCGCGCGAGCGCTTCGCGCGCGGGGGCCGAGGTCGCGTCTCGGCATCGCTGCGGCGACTGCCGCCAGCTGATCTCGATCGTCGCGTCGTCCCGGCATCACGCCGCAAGTCCGACCTCATGCGCGCCGGCCGCGCGCTCGGCGCGCCCGATGATCTCCGAGATCGAGTTCGCGTACCGGGTCTCCGTGGCGCCCTGGGTGGCGATCACCGGCACGAACGGCAAGACGACGACGACCGCGCTCGTCGACGCACCTGCTTGCGCGAGGCGGGCATCGCCGCCGAGCCCGCGGGCAACATCGGTCCTGCCGGCGATCGCGGTCGCGTGCGAGGTCGGGCGACGCGGGCGTGATCGTCGCGGAGGTCTCGTGCTTCCAGCTGACGCTCGCGGACACGTTCCATCCGCGGGTGGCAGTGCTGCTCAACATCACGCCGGACCACCTCGACTGGCACGGTTCGATGGAGGCGTATGCCGCCGACAAGGCGCAAGGTGTTCGCGCAACCAGGTGCGCCGGCGACATGGCCGTGATCGATGTCGACGATCGCGGGTTCGGCGCCATACGCGGCGACCGCGGTTGCGAGCGGCGGCGTGACGGTGTGCCGGGTGAGCCGCCGATCGACGCCCCGCCGGCGGGCGCGTACCTCGCACGGCGACATGCTCGTCGGTCGACGAGCTCGGCGAGGGGCAGCCGCTCGTCTCTGTCGGCGGAACTCGGCATCAGCGGCGAGCACAACGTGAGCAACGCGCTGGCCGCCGCGGCGCGTGCGCGCGCGGCAGGGGCCGACTGGACGCGATGCGGCGCGGGCTCGCGTCGTTCGAGCCGATCGAGCACCGACTCGAGCCGGCGGGCGTCGTCGGCTGGCGTGGAGTACTTCAACGACTCCAAGGCCACGAATCCCGACGCGGTCATCAAGGCCCTCACGGCGTTCGGCGAGCGACCGCTGATCGTGCTGCTCGGCGGGCGCAACAAGGGCAACGACTGCGCGAGCTGGCCGCAGCGGTCGCGGGGCGTGCGCGCGGCGTGGTGCTGTTCGGCGAGGCTGCGCGAGGAGCTCGAGCGGGCGTTCGAGGGCGCTCGCCATCGCGTGAGCGGTCGGTCGGCAGCATGGCCGATGCGATCGAGGCGGCCCGCGAGTCGGCTGCGCCCGGCGATGTCGTGCTGCTGTCCCCGGGGTGCACATCCTTCGACGAGTTCGTCGGGTTACGAGGAGCGCGGCAGACGCTTCAAGGCGCTGGTCGATCGCGGCCGAGGCGGGTGAGCGGTGCCGATGCCGCGCACGCCTAGGCTCGACGCCGACTGGCGTACCTGCTGCTCGGGGTCACCTGCTTCCTCGTCGTCGGTGGGGCACTGATGATCTACTCGGCGTCATCGGTGGCGGACTACGCAGAAGCTATCGGCGACAGTGCGTATCACCTGAAGAAGCAGCTGCTCTTCGCCGGTATCGGCGCGATCGCGCTCTATCTGGCGTCGTGGTGGGACTTCCGCGCGGGCAAGCGTGGCTCGATGGACATCCGGCGTCCCGAGGTCGTGGCCTGGGGCCTGTGGGGCGTGCTCGCTGCTGGGCCTGATCGTCGTCGAGGCCATGGGCGTCGGCAAGTGGGGTGCCACGCGGTCGATCGACCTCGGCTTCGCCTACATGCAGCCGTCGGAGTTCGCGAAGCTCGGGTGCCTCGCGGTGGTCGCGGTGCTTCTCGTGGCGTGGCGCAAAGGACAGATCGACGATCGCAGCGCTGCTGATCCGCATTGGATCGTGCTCGGCCCGGTCGTGCTGCTCATCATGTTGCAGCCGGACATGGGCACGACGATGTCGCTCCTGCTTGGCGTCGGTGGTGCTGCTCTGGCTCGGCGGGGTCAAAGGACGCTGGTTCGGGCTCATGGCGGCGATCGGCATCCCTTCGGCGGCGTCTGCTCGTCGCTCGTAGCGGGCTACCGCGTGGACCGCGTTGCGGCGTTCCTCGACCCGTGGGCCGATCCGCAGAAGGGCGGCTATCAGATCATCCAGTCGCTCATACGCGTTCGGTTCGGGCGGCTTCCTCGGGGTGGGGCTGGGCCTGTCGCGGCAGAAGTTCTTCTACCTTCCTGCGGCGCACACCGACTTCATCTTCGCCGTGATCGGCGAGGAGCTGGGCCTTGCCGGGACGCTTGCCGTGGTCGTGGCCTTCGGGCTCTTCGCCTACGCCGGGATCCGGATCGCGCTCGACTGCAAGGACCTCTTCGGCCGGCTGCTCGCGGGCGGTCTGACCGCCATGATCGTCGTGCAGGCGGTCATGAACATGGCGGCGGTGACCGGGCTGATGCCCATCACCGGCATCCCGCTGCCGCTCGTGAGCGCCGGCGGCTCGTCGCTCACGCTGACGCTCGCGTGCGTCGGCCTCATACTGGCTGTAGCCCGGAGCAGCTCCGGCACGCGGGTGCGGCTGGTGCGACCGACCAAGACCAGGGGGTCTGAAAGTGCGAGTACTGCTGAGTGGCGGCGGGACGGCCGGCCACATCTATCCGGCGTTGACGGTGGCCGGCCGGCTGGTGGCCGAAGGGCATGAGGTCGTGTTCGTCGGTACGCCCGACGGACTGGAGTCACGGCTCGTGCCCGAGGCCGGCATCGCGTTCGTGGGCGTGCCGGCGAAGGGCTTCGACCGCGGCAACCCGCTGACGCATCATCTCGTCGACCGCGATCTGATCGCGATGTCGATCGTGCAGGGCGGCGCGGGCGATCTCGCACCGTTCGGCCCGGACGTGGTGGTCGGCGTTCGGCGGCTACGTGTCGCTGCCGGTCGGACTCGCCGCCGTGCTCAAGCGCGTGCCGCTCGTGCTGCACGAGCAGAACTCGGTACCGGGACTCGCGAACCGCGTGCTGTCACGTTGGGCGCGGCGCAGTGGGCGTCACCTACGAAGGGTCGCTCAACACCTGGCTCATCCCGAGCGCGGCGTGGTGACGGGCAACCCCGTGCGGGAGGCGGTGCTGGTCGCGGACAGGCTCCGCGGCAGGGCCGCATTCGGCCTGGATGCCGAGGCGACCGTGTTGCTGGTGTTCGGCGGGAGCAGAGGCGCTCGTCACATCAACGACACGCTCGTCGGCTCTGGCGCCCGAACTGATGGGGGTGCCGTCGTTGCAGGTGCTGCATGTCGGCAGGTAGGATTGAGGCCGCCTCGGTGGCGTCGCGCGTCGCAGAAGCGCTCGGCGGTGACGCAGCGCGCGCTACAGGGTCGTCGACTATATCGACGCCATGGGCGACGCGATCGCGGCGGCCGATGTCGTCGTTTCGCGCGCGGGCGCTACATCGATCGCCGAGATCACGGCGATCGGGCGCGCGGCGGTCCTCGTGCCGTATCCGTATGCGACGGACGATCACCAGACGCTGAACGCGCGCGCTGTTGCCGAGGCAGGCGGTGCCGAATTCGTGCCCGACGATGAGCTGGGAAGCGAGCGGTTCCGGGACGCCGTGCTCGGCGATCGTTCGAGGACGCCGGGCGGCGCAGGGCGATGGCCGCGGCATCGGCGGCACTCGGCCGGCGTGATGCGACGGAGCGCGTCGTCGCTCTGCTGGACGGGTAGTCACACAAGTGAGAGGAGCTGCGGTGGAACCCACCGCGTACGCGCACTTCATCGGTATCGGCGGGGCGGGCGTGAGCGGACTGGCGCGCGTCTTGCATGACCGCGGGCTCGTGGTGACCGGTTCGGACCTCAAGGCATCCCGCTACGCGACTGCGCTGCAGGAGGCCGGCGTGAAGGTCATGATAGGTCATCGCGCCGAGAACCTGGGCGACCCGGAGGTGGTCGTGGTCTCCTCGGCGATACCCGAGACGCAACCCGGAACTTGCGGCAGCGCGGCAGCGCGGCATACCCGTGTGGCCCCGCGCCAAGATGCTCGCGCACCTGGCGGGCGATGATGTCGCGCTCACGGTCGCGGGGACGCATGGCAAGACCACGACGAGCTCGATGCTGGCGATGGCGCTCGACTCCATCGGGCTGGACCCGACGTTCCTCATCGGCGGCGAGCTGAACGACATGGGCGCCAACGCGCGGTGCGGGAGCGGCGGCTATTACGTGGTAGAGGCCGACGAGAGCGACGGGTCGTTCCTGTACATGAGTCCGACGGTGTCGCTCATCACGAACATGGAAGCCGACCACCTGGACCACTACGGCTCGTTCGAGGCGATCGTCGACACGTTCGCCGAGTTCATCGGCCGTACGGCCGCAGACGGCGTCGTGATAGCGTGTGCGGACGACGAGCGCCTTGCCGAACTCGCGCGCACGCACTCGCCCGCGCGGGTATTGACGTACGGTCTCTCTGAGGCCGCGGACGTTCGGTGTCAAGACCTCGAGGTGCGACGGTCGGGGCCATCGGTTCTCGGTGACCTTCCCCGATGGGTCGGCTGTTCCGGTGGGCGTCGCCGTGCCCGGACGACACATGGCGCTGAACGCGACCGGGGTACTGGCGGCCGTATGGTCGCTCGGACTCGACGTGGCGGGCGCCGCGGAGGCTCTCGGGCGCTTCAGCGGCGTGCGGCGACGCTTCGAGCGCGTGGGCGAGGTCGGAGGCGTGAGCGTCGTGGACGACTACGCGCATCACCCGACCGAAGTGCGGGCGACTCTCGCCGGCGCGCGTGAGGCCGGGTACGAGCGGATCTGGGTGGTCTTCCAGCCACATCGGTACTCGCGCACGGAGGCGCTGGGAGCCGAGTTCGGTTCGGCGTTCGGCGACGCCGACCGCGTGGTTCTGATGGACGTCTACAGCGCCGGCGAGACGCCGATCCCCGGTGTCTCCGGCAAGACGGTGCTCGACGCGCTTCTGCTTGCCGATGCGCGGTCACAGGCGGCGTACTTCCCGCATCGGGCCGACATCGAGGAGTACGTGGTGTCGCGGACCCGCCCGGGCGACCTGGTCATGACGATGGGTGCGGGCGACGTCACCACCATCGGTCCGGAGATCGTTCGGGCACTGGATGCACGTGCCGGAGTGACGCCGTGAGTCTGACCGAGACATACGGGTTGCTGCGGGAGCGGCTCTCCGGCGAAGTCCGGGCGAACGAGCCGATGGCGCGGCACACGACGTTTCGGATCGGCGGTCCTGCTGACCTCCTGGTGACGTGCGACACGCTCTCCGACCTGTCGGAGGCGCTCGATATCTGTGGTGCGGCCGACGTGCCCTGGACGGTGGTTGGCAAGGGGTCGAATCTGCTCGTCGCCGACGAGGGCTACCGGGGCGCGGTGATAGTCCTGGGTAGGGAGTTCAAGGCGCACTCCGTCGACGGCGCCGAGATCAAGGCGGGCGCGGCGTGCATCCTTGCGTACGTCGTGCGCGATGCGTTCTCCAAGGCGCTCGCCGGCATCGAGTTCGCGGTAGGCATCCCGGGAACCGTAGGCGGGGCGCTGGCGATGAATGCTGGCACTCGTGGCGTTTGGATGCAGTCGATCGTCGAGTCGGTGACGCTCTTCGTGCCGGGGACGGGCCTGGACCGCCTGAGGGGCGCCGAGATCGCGTGGGGGTACCGGACGAGCGGGCTGCCGGCGCGCGGGGTCATCGTCGAGACCGTGCTGCAGCTCGAACAGGCCGAGAAGACCCGCATCCGTCACGAGATGGAGCGGAGTCTCGACCGCCGAAAGGCCACGCAGCCCCTTGGGGTCCCCAGCGCGGGCAGTGTGTTCCGCAACCCCGAGGGGGATTCGGCAGGGCGGCTCATCGAGGCGGCGGGGCTGAAGGGCACCCGGCTCGGCGGCGCGCGGGTGTCGGAGCTTCACGCGAACTTCATCGTGAACGAGGGCGGAGCGACGGCATCTGACGTCGTGGGTCTCATCCAGAAGATACAGATGACAGTCAAGGACATGTATGGCATCGAGCTCACACCGGAAATCAGGCTCCTCGGCTCGTTCATCCCAGCGTAAGACGGTCCACGTCGGTCACGGGACGAACAGTCGCAAGGCATCCGCACATCCGCACGCATCTATGGACGGCAGCGCTCGGGAGCCTGCGAGAGCATCTGGCCGCAGGTCGCCGCACACGCCCGGCGGCGAGCCGAAGACGTCGCGCCCCGGACCCGGCAAGCCCGAGCGGAAGAACGCGCGAGTGCCGAGCCCCAAGCAGCTGGAGCGTCGGCGGAAGCAAGCGGAGCAGAGGCGCGGGCTCATGGTGCGCACCGCCCTGGTTATCGCTGCTGTTGCTGGCGTGTTGCTGATCTGGGTAGCGGTCTCCGGATCGCAGCTCTTCGAGATCGAGCGGGTGGATGTCGTTGGGGTTTCGTCGCTCTCGGCGGAGGCGGTGATAGCGCGCGCTGCTCTCGGGGAAGGAGAGACCCTCCTCCGAGTGGACGGCGATGCGGTCGTGGCCCGGCTCCTCGAGGACCCGTGGATCAGAGAGGCGTCCGTGAAGCGACGGCCTCCTTCGACGCTCCGGATCGAGATCACGGAGCGGGTACCCGCTGCGGTTGTGGACACCGGCGTCTCGTTCTGGTTCGTGGAGAGCCAGGGGCGCGTGTTGACGGAGTCCGTGCCGAGCAGCGCCACTGTCGTGCCGGTGATACGCGACATCCCGGACTTCGTTGCGGAGCCCGGCGTGACGAGTGAGTCGGTCGCACTCCTGAACGCCCTCGACGTGCTGTCCGGTCTCTCGGAGGAACTGCGCTCGACGGTCCGATCGATCACGGCGCCATCCATAGATAAGACGACGCTTCTGACCACGACGGGCGTGGAGATCATGGTGGGCGAGGCAGTGAACATGAAAGAGAAGTCCGTCATCGTGACCGACATCCTTGCGGCCGAAGGCGACCGCGTGGTGTTCATCGACGTCCGGTCCATCGAGCGGCCGATCTCTCGGAAGCTTGGCGACTGAGCTGCCGACAGAGTCACGACGAGCGTTCATCCAGGTCGTCATGCGAATTGGCGTTGCAAACCCCTTGCAATTAGTATAAGGTTCGTGTGAAGATTGACCTTTGCCCAAGCACAGTCGACATCAAGTAGAGGTTGAGACTACATCACAAACGGGCAGCTCAGGAGGCGTGCGATGCTGGAAACTGGAGCTAACTACCTCGCAGTCATCAAGGTGGTGGGCGTGGGAGGCGGCGGCACGAACGCTGTCAATCGCATGGTAGAAGCGGGTGTGAAGGGCGTGGAGTTCATTGCGGTGAACACCGACGCCCAGGCGCTTCTGATGTCGGATGCCGACTACAAAGTGCACATCGGTGTTGGACTCACCAAAGGTCTCGGAGCGGGCGCCGACCCCGATGTCGGTTTTCAGGCGGCCGAGGAGAACAAGGCCGAGATCAAGGAGGCGCTCCAGGGCGCTGACATGGTCTTCATCACGGCAGGCCAGGGCGGCGGCACAGGTACAGGTGCTGCACCGGTCATCGCGGAGATCGCCAAGGAAGAAATCGGGGCACTGACGGTCGCCGTTGTCACGCGACCGTTCGCATTCGAGGGTCGCAAACGCGCGATTCAGGCCGAGGAAGGCATCAAGCGCCTGAAGGAGCACGTGGATACGCTCATCATCATCCCGAACGACCGTCTGCTGCAGGTTGCCGAGAAGAAGACGTCCATTCTGGACGCGTTCCGCATCGCCGACGATGTGCTGCGCCAGGGCTGCCAGGGCATCACGGACCTCATCACCGTCCCGGGCCTCATCAACCTCGACTTCGCCGACGTGCGCACGATCATGAAGGACGCCGGAACGGCGCTCATGGGCATCGGCGTTGCCACCGGCGACAACCGGGCGCACGAGGCCGCGAAGGCCGCGATTGCCAGTCCGCTGCTCGAATCCAGCATCGAGGGCGCCAACGGCGTGCTGCTCTCCATCTCAGGCGGCAGCGATCTTGGCTTGTTCGAGGTCAACGAGGCCGCGGAGGTCGTCCAGGCGGCCGCCCACCCGGACGCGAACATCATCTTCGGAGCGGTCATCGATGACTCCATGATGGACCAGATCCGGGTCACCGTGATCGCCACAGGCTTCGGCGGAAAGCGGCGCCAGGAGACCATCGAGTTCGAGGCGACGGCTGCCGAGGACGAGGGTCCGCGGATCCCGACCTTCGACATGCCGGCCAGTGTGGCCGAGGACGATCTGGACATCCCCGCGTTCCTGAAGCGCCGCAACATGTAGGCACCGCGAGCAAGCGGCACGACGCCGCTCATAGATATGCTGCCGTGTGACGAGACAGGGAGCTCGTCACACGGCAGCAGTGCGTCGTGGGTGCATGGTCGCCGCAAGGCAGGACGGACTTGCGCGAGAACAGAAGGCCCGCTGCGCTCGCAGCGGGCCTTCGTTGTGCACGTGCAGTGCGTGTTCTAGCCGATCGGCGGTGCGGGCGGTGCCGGAGGAGCCGGCGGTGCGGGCGGTGCCATCGGGGGAGCCGAGGGCATCTGAGGCGGAGCCATAGGCGGAGCCGCTGCCGGCTGGTAGCCGCCAGGACCTGCCATCGGAGGCTGGCCTCCCTTGCCGCGCTTGATCTTCTTGTAGACCATGAAGTAGTAGAAGATCGACGAACCACCGATGAACACCATCAGCAAGATCCAGATCAGCTTGCTGTTGCCCGAGGAGTTGGGGAACTCGTGCTCCTGGCGCATGATCGCATCGATGAGCATCCAAATCTGGAAGACACCCACCACGATGGCGAAGATCCAGATGCAGCACGAGATGCCTGTGACGATCAGTCCAGCGGCTTCGCCACCTGCGTCAGTGGAGTAGTCGTAGGTCTGTGCCCAGGCTGGTACGGCCCACAGAAGGCTCATGGCGCCGGTGGCGAGGGCGGTGGTAAACGAGAATGACCGCTTCATTACGCGTCACCCCCCTTCGGTGAGCAGCCATGTAGGATCGTTGCGGTGGCGGGCCGCGATGGGCCTGCCACGTGTCTCGGAGTCTGACGCATGATGTCCCGGTTGACCAGGGTTCTGACCGCCTGTCGTTGCGAGTGGTGCGAGCAGTCACCGCGAGCGGGCGTTCGATGAGGAGGAACGGCATGTTCGAGCGGGTCGAGCGCGACGGGATCGCGATCCACACGGCGCCATCGATCTTCGAGACCGCAGGCGTCGGCGTCGCCTTCTCCGAGCGCAGTGGCGGGACGAGTGCGGCTCCGTTCGACTCCCTGAACCTGGCCGGGCATGTGGAAGATGACCTGGGCGCCGTGGACCGCAACAGAGCGCTGTTACTCGAGAGCATCGGCATCGCGGCGCTTGCCGACCGCCTCACGACGGGCGAGCAGGTACACGGCACCGGCATCGCCGAGGTGACCGGTGCGACAGCGGGTTCGGGAGCCCGCGTCGCGGGTGGACGGCCGCCGATCGCAGACGCGGATGCGCTCTGGACGCGCGAGCGGGGGGTCCCGCTCATGCTGATGTTCGCCGACTGCGTCCCGGTGGTGCTGGTGAGACCGGGAATCCCGGCTGTGGCAGTCGTGCACGCGGGGTGGCGCGGAGCCGCAGCCGGTATCGTCGGGCACGCCGCGACACTGCTGCGCGCACTTCCCGGCGATGACGATCTGATCGCCTTCGTCGGCCCGCACATCGGACCGTGCTGTTACGAAGTGGGGCCGGAATGCGTGTCGCATTTCGATAACCGCTTTGTTACGATTACCGCGGCCTCGCCCCATTTGGATCTTGGCGCGGTCGTGGGAACAGACCTCGTGCGATCGGGAGTCCCGGAAGGTCGCCAGTGTCACCTCGGTATCTGTACCGCGCACAACACCGATCGCTTCTACTCGCACCGCGCCGAGGGCCGAACCGGACGGCACGGCGCGCTCGTCGTCATTCTCTGATCGCCCTCGCGCTCGTGCCTGTTGTTGTGACCGCGCTGCTCTCCGGCTGCTCCGATGGCGGCGTCACGCACCAGGAAGTGATCGTGACGGGGTCGACCACGCTCCTGCCGATCGCCGAGGTCGCCGGCGAGATGTACGCCGAAGGACACGAGGGCACGTCGATCCTCGTTTCAGGCCTGGGTTCCTCGGCAGGCATCGAGAGCGTCTCGAAGGGGTCCTCGGACATCGGCACCTCCTCCCGCGAACTCAAGGAAGAGGAGCTCGACCTCGGCCTGGACGACACGCCCGTCGCGTTCGACGCGATCGCCGTCATCGTGAATCCCGACAATCCCGTGACCGGGCTCACCACCGAAGAGGTCCGGGCGATCTTCGCGGGCGAGATCACGAACTGGCGTGAGGTCGGTGGCCCGGACATGGAGATCGGCCTGGTGAACCGGGACGAGGCCTCGGGCACGAGGGAGGCGTTCCACAAGATCGTGATGGGGGATTCGCTGTTCGATCGAGGTGCCGTCGTGCTGCCCGGCACCGGTCAGGTCCGCGCAGTTGTGGCCCAGGTCGAGGGGGCTATCGGCTACATCTCGCTCGGCTTCGTGAACGAGGAGGTCCGGGCGATCGCGATCGATGGCGTCGAGCCTTCGGAGGCCACTGTGGTCTCGGGTGAGTATCCCGTGCAGCGGGTGCTGCATTTCTTCACCAAAGGTGAGATGAGCGACGCCACAGCCGACTACATCGAGTATGTCCTGTCGCCTGACGTTCAGGATGCGATCGTGCGGGACGCCGGCTTCATCCCGATCACCGCCAAGGAGGACCTCGGTGGCTGAGCAGGAGCAGATACCGCAGCCTGCCCGGTCCGGCACGCTGAAGATGATGTCCCGCGCCACGTACATCAGAGAGGCGCTGCTCAAGAACACCTTCCTCATCTGCGCAGTCGTCGCCGTTGCGGCCGTGGCGCTCATCTTCGTCTTCACCATGTGGCGTGGATGGCCCGTTGTGCAGGAGCCGGGGCTGGTGGACTTCCTCGGAGGAACTGAGTTCTCCTCAAGCCTCGACCTCTACGGCATCCTTCCCCTTGTGAGCGGCACGCTGGTCATCACGCTCGGCGCGCTGCTTCTCGGAGCACCGCTTGCGATCGGTACGGCAGTGTTCCTTTCCGAGATCGCCTCACCGCAGATGCGCAGGATCGTGCGCCCGGCGGTCGAGATGCTCGCGGGCGTTCCTTCGGTCGTGTACGGCTTCTTCGGGCTGGTGATCGCTGCGACCGATCGTCGCGGAGATGACCGGCGGGATGGGCTTCGGCACGCTCACGGCGTCGCTGATCCTCGCGGTGATGATCGTTCCCACGATCGCGACGCTGACCGAAGACGCGCTCGGCTCCGTGCCGCCCGGCATCCGTGAGGCGAGCTACGCGATGGGCGCCACCACGTGGCAGACCATCCACAAGGTGCTTCTGCCCGCCGCCAAGATCGGGATCATCGACGCCACGATCCTCGGCATGGGCCGCGCGATCGGGGAGACCATGGCGGTCGTCATGGTCGCCGGCAACGCGCCGCAGTTCTTCAAGGGTCTCGGCGAACCGATCGCGACCATCACGAGCCAGATCGTGATCGACATGAGCTATGCCATCGGGCACGCATCGGACCGCGCTGTTCGGCATGGCGATCATCCTGTTCCTCATCTCGATGGGACTCGTCGCGCTCGTTCGCGCGCTCTCGCGACTGAACGAGAAGAGGGCCTAGGCGATGGACAAGCGCTGGGCGAACAGGACTCGCGGTCGGCGACACTGTGGCTCTGCGGCCTCACCACCGTCGCCGTGCTCGGTGCGGTCATCGTGTACGTCTTCGTGCGGGGCATCGGCCAGATCACGCCGGAGTTCATCTTCACGCGGCCGCACGGCGTGAACGCCGAGGGAGGCATCGGCCCGACCATCGTCGCGACCATGTACGTGACCGGGCTTGCGATGCTCATCGTGACGCCGATCGCCGTGCTGGCGGCGGTCTACCTGGCCGAGTACGCGGTACAGGGCCGTCTCGTGAACACGATCCGGTTCGCTGCTGACACGCTGGCGAGCGTGCCATCGATCGTCATGGGCCTGTTCGGCTTCGCGCTGTTCATCGAGGCCATGGGCCTCGGGTTCTCGGTGCTCTCGGGCGCGCTTGCGCTCTCGTTCCTCATGCTGCCGATCGTCATGCGCGCCACGGAGGAGGCTATCCGCTCGGTCCCGCGCTTCATCCGATGGGGCAGCTACGGGCTCGGTGCGACCAAGTGGCAGACCGTGAGCCGGATCGTGCTGCCCTCGGCCATGCCGCGCATCCTGACCGGAGTCATCCTTGCGATGGGTCGCGCGGTGGGCGAGACGGCCGTCGTCATCTTCACGATGGGCGAAGCGATCAACACCCCGATCTCGCCGCTCGACCCCGGCCGATCGATGACGGTGCACCTGTACCGTGCTCGCCATGGAGGGCATCAACATGGATGCGGCCTACGGTACCGCGCTCCTGCTCATGGTGATGATCCTCTTCTTCAACCTGTCGGCCCGGTGGCTCGCCGCCCGGAACAGAAGGGTCACGGAATCATGACACCGCCATTCTCGGCGCCCAAGGCCGAGGCGCTCACCGGCGCCGCCAAGTTCGCGGTCCGGAACCTCGAGTTCTACTACGGCGACTTCCACGCCCTCACCGGCATCAACATCGATGTCCGGGAGAACTCGGTCACGGCGTTCATCGGTCCGTCCGGTTGCGGCAAGTCGACCTTCCTGCGCTGCCTGAACCGGATGAACGACCTCATCCCCGGCACGCGCGTCGAAGGCAAGATCACCCTCGACGAGGCCGACATCTACGGGCCGGGCGTCGATCCGGTGGACCTTCGCCGGCGGGTGGGGATGATCTTCCAGCAGCCGAACCCGTTCCCGATGTCGATCTACGACAACGTGGCGTTCGGGCCACGCCTGCACGGTGTGAAGAAGAAGGCCGAGCTCGACGAGATCGTCGAGAAGGCCCTCGTGCGCGCGAACCTCTGGAAAGAGGTCAAGGACATCATGGCCCGCGGCGGGCTGACGCTCTCCGGCGGTCAGCAGCAGCGCCTGTGCATCGCTCGCGTGCTGGCCGTCCAGCCGGACGTGCTCCTGATGGACGAGCCGTGCTCGGCGATCGACCCCACGAGTGTGCAGAAGGTCGAGGACCTGATGGCCGAGCTGAAGAACTCGGTCACGATCATCATCGTCACGCACAACATGCAGCAAGCGGCGCGCGTCTCCGATGAGACGGCGTTCTTCCTGCAGGAGACGCCAGGGCGAAGCGGCCGAGCTGATCGAGTTCGGCCGGACGGCCGAGATCTTCACCGAGTCCGCACGATCGGCGGACAGAGGACTACATCACCGGCCGGTTCGGGTAGGGAGAGTGTAACGGGCGTGCAACCTCGTAGGCGCCGGCGCTGACTATAATCGGGTTTTGCAGAAGTCACCCGACTGAGGAGATCCACATCATGCGCGAAGGCTACCGCAAGGAACTCAAGGCCACCAAGGCCGAGGTCGTCGAGATCGGGCGTCTGGTCATCGAGATGACGCGCGACGCCATCACCTCGCTCGTCGAGGGCGACGTCGACCTGGCCGAGCAGGTCATAGCCAGCGATGACGTGATCGACACGCGCTGTCTGGCGCTCGAGGAGCGCACGCTCGAGATCATCGCCACGCAGTTCCCGGTAGCACGCGACCTGCGCCTGCTGTACTCGCTGGCGCACGTCTCGATGCATATGGAGCGCATGGCCGATCTCGGCGTGAACATCGCCAAGGCGGCGCGTCGCACCGCTGCACGCCGGGGGCCGCGTACGCTCTACGACCTCATCCGCGCGCAGGGCAATCTCGTGCACCGCGTGCTCGAGGCCATGCTCGAGGCATTCGAGACGAACGACCTCGAACTCGCGTACAAGCTGAAGGAGATGGACGAGCCGATCGACCACCTCTTCAAGCAGTTCTTCCGCGAGCTCAGCAGGCTGCAGGACGAGGACGACATCGAGTGGGCGAGCAGCATGGTGCTCGCGTCACGCTATCTCGAGCGCATCGCCGATCACGCGGTCGACATCGGCGAGCGGCTCGTCTACATGGTGACCGGTGCGTTCGAGGCGTTCGATGAGTCGGCCGAGGGTCAGGAGCCGCAGGGCGCGTGAGTCAGGTAGCCGAGCGATACGAATCGATCCGGACGCGGGTGCGCGATGCCGCGGACGCTGTCGGTCGCGATGCCGATGACATCACGATCGTCGCGGTTGCAAAGACGGTAGGTCCGCCCGAGGTCGCGCGACGCGATCTCCGCGGGTATGACCGACTTCGGCGAGAACCGCGTGCAGGAGTTCGAGGCCAAGCACGGGTTGTTCCCGGACGCGCGCTGGCACTTCATCGGCACACTGCAGTCGAACAAGGTGCAGCACGTGGTCGGCAAGGCGTTCCTCATCCACTCGGTGGACTCGCTCAAGCTGCTCGAGCGCATCGACCGGGTCGCGGGTGCGCTGGGGGTCGTGCAGCCGGTACTGCTCGAGGTGAACGTGTCGCGCGAGGCGTCGAAGCACGGCATGGATCCGGGGAGGCCGAGGAGCTGGTGCGTGCCTCGCTCGAACTGCCCGGCGTTCGCGGTGCGCGGTCTGATGACCATCGCCCCCTATGCGCGACCGGAGTCGGTGCGTTGGGTCTTCCGCGATCTGCACGACCTGTTTGAATCCCTTTCGGCTATGCGTTTCAATGGGGTTGAACTGACCGAGCTCTCCATGGGCATGACGAATGATTTCGGCGTGGCCATCGAGGAGGGTGCTACCATCGTGCGCATCGGCAGGGCCATCTTCGGCCGGTGACACGATCGGCCAAGCGAGGCGAGGAGCGAACCGTGGGCTTCATCCATGACATCAAAGCGAGACTCGGCCTCGGCGATGACGAGTACGACGAGTACGACGAGTACGACGAGTACGACGACGAAGACGACGGCACGGAGGCGCGCGACCTGCCGCGCAGCCCGTACGAGGGTGAGCCGCAGTCGATCCGTCGCGTGACGCGTGAGCCGGACCTCGACAGGGCGCGCGAGGCGGCACGACAAGGGCTCGGTGGTCGCGGGCCCCGGCGTGCAGCAGGTTCCGCAGGTGAAGATGCAGATCGTCGAGCCACGGACGTACTCCGAGGCGCAGGCGATCGCCGACAAGTTCAAGCAGGGCATTCCGGTGATCATGAACCTCACGATGACCGACCAGGATCTGGCGAAGCGGCTGCTGGACTTCGCGTCGGGCCTCACCTACGGCCTGAATGGCGGCCTGCAGAAGGTCTCCGACAAGGTCTTCATGCTCACGCCTGCCAACGTGGACGTGAGCGACGCCCAGCGCGCCGCGATGCGCGACAGGGGTCTCTTCGGCATGGATCGGTGAGCGCGGCTGTGAGCGCTCCCTACACGCTCGTCATCATCGGCGGCGGCCGCATGGGCGAGGCCATCGCAGCCGGTCTCGTATCGTCCGCCGACGCTCGAGGCGAGCAGCATCGCCGTCGTGGAGCCGTCGGCGCCACGTCGGGACGTGTTCGAGCGGCACGGGATCGCTGCGTTCGCCGATGGTCACGATGTGCTGGCGGGCGCCGAGATGGTGCTCTTCGCGGTGAAGCCGCAGGTCATCGATGCGGTGGTCGCACATCTGTCCGACGACATCCCCACCGGTGCCATCGTGGTCTCCATCGCCGCCGGGATCACCACTGCGCGCCTTGAGGCGCTGCTGCCGGCCGGGAGCCGCGGTCGTCCGCGTCATGCCGAACACACCCG
This sequence comes from uncultured Actinomycetes bacterium, assembly GCA_963700295.1. Lineage (GTDB taxonomy): Bacteria > Actinomycetota > Coriobacteriia > Anaerosomatales > Anaerosomataceae > UBA6100. The sequence goes on from CAVOWY010000008.1 coordinate 394,217, forward strand.
CGATGGTGGGAGCGGGCATGGCGGTCGTGAGCGGCGGCGCGCCGCGGATCCGGCGCAGGTGGAGCGGGTACGTCGAGCTGTTCGAGGCGGTCGGCGATGCGCTCGTCGTGGATGAGGCGGTGCAGGACGCGGCGACCGCGATCTCCGGTTCGGGACCCGCGTACGTGGCGCTGTTCGTCGATGCGCTGGCGGAGGCGGGCGCAGCCCAGGGCCTTGAGCGCGAGGTCGCGCTGCGTCTCGCGGTCCAGACGTTCAAGGGGACGGCCGAGCTGCTGCTCGCGAGCGGCATGGAGCCGCAGGAGCTCATCGAGGCGCGTCTCGAGCCCCGGCGGCACGACGGTTGCTGCCCTGGAGGCTCTGGAGGCAGGCGGCTTCCGGCCGACTGTCGACGCGGCCGTCTCGGCCGCCGTGCGGCGCGCAAAGGAGCTGGGCTCGTGAGCGTCATGGGCATCATTCTGCGACTCATCGACTTCTACGAGATGCTGATCATCGTCTACGTGCTGATGTCGTGGTTCCGCCCGTCGTCGGGGATCCTGTATGACGCGTACGCGGCTCTCGGCACCGTCGTTGAGCCGTGGGTCGGCATTTTCCGAAGGATCGTTCCGCTCTTTGGGATGATCGACTTCTCGCCGCTCGTCGCGATCCTCGTCCTGCAACTCATCCAGAGGCTTCTATCGTCGCTCCTGTAGTGCCAGTTGGGTTAGAATCGCCTAGTAGTCCATGCGGTCGAGGAAGGGTCCCTCATGAAGCTCACGCCGCTCGATATACACCACAAGGAGTTCACCCACGCGCTGCGCGGCTACAACGAGGCCGAGGTCGACGCGTTCCTCGACCAGGTGGCCGATGAGCTCGAACGCCTGTTCAAGGAGAACATCGACCTCTCCGAGAAGAACGAGGCGCTCGAGGCCAAGGTGCGCGACTACCAGGACATGGAGCGCACGCTGCACAACACGCTGCTGTCCGCACAGCGTTCGTCGGACGAGATGATGCACAAGGCGCAGCGCGAGGCTGATGCCGTGCTCAAGGATGCGGAAGTGAAGGCCAAGGAGGTCATTCACAACGCGCTCACGAGCAAGCAGAAGGCAACGACCGACCTCGGCCGGATCAAGCAGGCCGAAGAGGAGTTCCGCGGCAACTTCAAGGCACTGCTCGAGCGTCACCTCCGGTCGCTCTCCGAGTTGAGCGTGCCCGAGGACGTCAAGCTGATGATGGGTCAGGCCGGTCAGGAGACCGTAGTCGACGCCGACGTCTTCGAGCCCGTCCCCAGCTTCGCTCCAGCCGAGCCGCTCGACGCGTCTGTCGAGCCGCTCTTCGACCAGGTGGCGGAGCAGCCGGCCGCACCACCCGCGGCAGCGCCCGTCGCGGAGCCTCCGTCGGCGACTCCTGCCGTGGTTGCGAGCCTGCACCTCGGCGATCTCGGCACGCCGGATCTTGAGCCCGACGCCACGATGGAGTTCGACGTGGCGGAGTTCGGGTTCGGGGAGCGCGACGAGGACGTCGACATCGAGGAGATCGACTAGGTTCGGGGCACGATGCGGATCGCCGTTCACGTCACCCCCAGGTCGGGCCGCGACGAGGTCGTGGGCTGGCACGGGGGTGAACTGTCTCTCCGGGTGACAGCCGCTCCCGATGGCGGCAAGGCCAACGCCGCTGCATGCGAGTTGCTGGCGCGCGCACTCCACGTCCCCAAGTCCACGGTGCGCGTGGTGCGTGGCGAGACCGCGCGACACAAGCAGGTGGACGTGGTGGGTGCTACGGCCGAAGACGTGGCGCGGGCGTTTGGCGAACCGCCTGCGGACGTGCGGGGGTAGCGATGGGCGTCCGTCAGGTTCCTGTGGAGTTGCCCCTCGGAGCGTCCGGCCGGGTGTCTGTCGAGATGACGCCTGATGGTCTGGCGATCAGAGGCCCGGCCGCGCACGATCATGCCTGGACGTGGACCGCGGCCCTCTTCGGCGTTCCGTGGCTCGTGGCGGTCGTCGTTGCGAGCGTCTGGTATCTGGGTTGGGGAGTCCCCGACGGCATCGTTGCGCGCGTGCTGTTGTGGGTCGTGATGCTCGCGTTCACCGTGGCGCTGCATGCCCTCGCCCTGCTCTCGCTATGGTCGGCGGTGTACGGGCGGACGGGCACCGAGACGCTCACGATAGACGCCGAGCGGATCACGATCATGCGGCAGGCGGGTCGGGTGCCGATCAGGCTGCACATCCGTCGGACGATCGTGGAGCGCGCCGAACTGCTGCCGGTGCGGGCGGGGAAGCCGCATCCGCGGATCGAGGTCGAAGTCATGGCGGTCCGCGGTGCGCTTCGGCGCGGCGCTTGATGTGGGGGAGGCGAACGCGTGCGTGAGCGCGATCAACGCCCTCTTCGAGCGTGACGAGGCCGAGCGACACGCGTTGACCCCCGATGATGCTGGCGCTACCATCGCACGTACGCGGCCGGAAGGCCGAGTGTTCGACCCGGCGATGAAGGGGACGAGTAGGGCCAAGTTCGGCCTCGGCAAGCGAGCGGGGACAGTGAAAGCCCGCGAGGCACGACGGCACCGAACATCACCCCCGAGCTTCGGCCCGAACGGCCGCAAGGCCAAGTAGACGCCGACGGATCAGCCCCCGTTACCAGGCGACCGAGTGGCGCGGCCTCGTCTTGAGGCGCGCAAGCTGGGTGGTACCGCGGAGTGACCTCATCCGAGGCGCGCTTCGTCCCAGATGCGGACGGGCGCGCTTTGCTGTTGTGTGGCACCGCACGTAGGCGAGAGGACAAGCTCCATGGCCGAGAAGAACGACTACAAGAGCACGATGAACCTGCCGGAGACCGCGTTTCCGATGCGCGCGAACCTGAGCACGCGCGAGCCGGAGTGGCTGAAGTTCTGGCAGGACATCGACGTCTATGCCCTGGGCCTTGAGGCGAACAGGGACGGGGAGCCGTTCGTGCTCCACGACGGCCCTCCGTACGCCAACGGCCACATCCACATGGGCACCGCGTACAACAAGGTGCTCAAGGACCTCATCGTCAAGTACAAGTCGATGCGCGGGTACTGCGCGCCGTACGTGCCGGGCTGGGACTGCCACGGACAGCCGATCGAGCACCAGGTTGAGAAGAACCTCGGTCCCGAGAAGATGGCCGCGATCGGCCAGGCGAAACTGCGCGAGCTCTGCCGGGACTACGCGCTCAAGTTCGTGGACGTTCAGCGCGAGGAGTTCAAGCGTCTCGGCGTGCGCGGCGACTGGGAGGATCCCTATCTGACGCTCAAGCCGGCGTACGAGGCGGGCAACGTCGAGATCTTCAAGAAGATGTACGCCGACGGCGCGATCTACAAGGGCGCGAAGCCGATCCACTGGTGCATCCGCTGCCATACGGCGCTTGCCGAGGCCGAGATCGAGTACGGGGATGAGACCTCCAACTCGATCTACGTCGCATTCAGGTTCGCCGACCCGACGCCGTGGGATGGTGAGGGTGCGGTGTCCGTTCTCATCTGGACGACCACGCCGTGGACGCTGCCCGCCAACGTCGCCGTCACGCTCGCCGATGACGCCGACTACGTGGGCGTGAGAGTCGTCGGTGGCCGTGTGTTCGTGATGGCCGAAGAGCTGGTCGAGCAGGTGGTCGCGCACGCCGGCTGGGAAGGTCACGAGGTGGTCGGGCCCCGCGTGAAAGGAAGCGCCCTCACCGGTCTTCACTACGCGCAGCCGATCCACGACGGCGTGCAGGGCGTCATCATCACCGGCGACCACGTGGAGCTCTCGACCGGTACCGGTGCCGTGCATACGGCACCCGGACACGGTGATGAGGACTACCTCGTCGGCATCAAGTTCGGTCTGCCGATGCCGATGCCGGTACTCGACGACGGAAGGTTCGATGCGGGTGGTGGCCCCTTCGCAGGCATGAACGTCTGGGACGCCAATCCGAAGATCATCGAGTGGCTGGCCGAGCGAGGCTCTCTCGTGGCTACGGGGAACATCTCGCACAGCTACCCGCACTGCTGGCGCTGCAAGCAGCCGGTCATCTTCCGTGCCACCGAGCAGTGGTTCGTGTCCATGGAGCGCACCGGCCTCCGGGATCACGCGATGCGGGCCATCGCCGAGGTGCAGTGGATCCCGGGCTGGAGCGTCAACCGCATCTCTGCGATGGTGGGGGACCGTCCCGACTGGTGTATCAGCCGGCAGCGTGCATGGGGCGTTCCCGTACCCGTGTTCACCTGCTCCAAATGCGGGGAGACGGTGGCTACGGAGGCGACCTTCGACGCGGTCATCCGTCTGTTCGAGACAGACGGTGCGGACGCGTGGTTCACCAAGCAGCCGAGTGAGTACCTGCCCGCCGATACTGCGTGTGGTCGCTGCGGCGGCGGCGTCTCCGATTTCAAGCCGGAGGACGACATCGTCGACGTGTGGTGGGAGTCAGGTGTCTCGCACACGAGCGTTCTCGAGAAGCGTGCGGAGCTACACCGTCCAGCTGAACTTTACGTTGAGGGTTCTGACCAGCACCGGGGCTGGTTCCAGTCGAGCCTTCTCACGAGCGTGGGTGCGTACGACGCTGCGCCGTTCAAGGCCGTGCTCACGCACGGGTTCATCGTGGACGGCGACGGTCGCAAGATGTCCAAGTCGCTCGGCAACGTGATCTCACCGCTCGACGTGATCGCCAAGTCGGGCGCCGACATCATCCGTCTGTGGGTCGCCGCGTCGGACTACTCGCAGGACGTGTCGGTTTCCGATGAGATCCTCGACCGGATGGGCGAGGCGTACCGCCGCATTCGCAACACGTTCCGCTTCCTGCTCTCCAACCTGGCGGACTTCGATCCTGCCGATTCGGTGGCGTGGGCCGACATGCCCGAACTCGACCGGTTCGCACTCGTGCAGCTCGCCGATCTGACCGAACGGGTCACGGCGTCATACGAGGAGTGGAAGTTCCACCAGGTCTTCCACGCGGTTCACGGCTACTGCGTGACCGAGCTCTCCTCGTTCTACCTCGATGTGTTGAAGGACCGTCTCTACGCGGACGGCGCCCGTTCGGCGGGCCGCCGGAGCGCGCAGACCGTGCTCTCGCAGGTGCTGCTGACGCTCGTGCGCCTCATGGCGCCCGTGCTCTCGTTCACCACCGAAGAGGTCTGGCAGTTCATGCCGGCACCTCTCCGCGGAGATGTCGTGAGCGTGCACCTCGCAGGCTGGCCGACACTCGACGTGCCTGCCGAGGAGGCTGGAGAGCTTCGCGACGCCTACGCGGTCGTGTTGGAGTCGCGCGAGGCTGCCACGAAGGCCCTCGAAGAGGCCCGCAACAGCGGGATCGTCGGGAAGAGCCAGGAGGCCCGGCTCGTGCTCTCCGTCCCCGAGCGAGGGCTCGGCGTGCTCGAGGCTCGCGGTCGGGAGTCGCTCGCCGAGATGTTCATCGTCTCGGAAGTGGAACTGCTTCCCGCCTCGGATGACGTGGTCGGCGTCCAGGTCGAGCGCGCAAGTGGCGAGAAGTGCCCGCGGTGCTGGAACCTGCGTCCGCTCGGCGATGACGGCCTGTGCGAACGGTGCTCGGAGGTCGTCGCGTCACTGCGCTGAGAACGGCTGCTCAAGGGGAGCTTCGCGCGTCGGGTGGTATACTCAACGTAGCACGTGACGTGCAGAGCTCGGGCGCCCCCTCGGCGGGGCGCTTTGCCATACATCCCCCAAGTGCGAGGGAGGACCCGCCTTGAACGCGTCGACCATGAAGAAACTCAGAGGGGCGCTCGAGGCAGAGCGTGACCGGCTTGTGGGCGAGATCGAGGATTACGAGCGCGAGGACCAGGAGACGCTCTCCGACGTCTCGGGCGAGAACAACTACCGCGACCACATGGCCGACCAGGGTTCGGCGACCTTCTCCCGCGAGCTCGACATGACGCTCGAGGGGCAGGCACGCGAGAACCTCGCGCAGATCGAGCGTGCGCTGGCGCGGATGGACGACGGCACGTACGGCGTCTGCGCTCGCTGCGGGAACGTGATCCCGCCGGAGCGGCTGGAGGCCATGCCCGAGGCCGAGCTGTGCGTTTCGTGCAAGGAACGCGAGGAGAGCGCTTAGTGACCAAGCGTCGCGTGGCGGTCCTTGCGGGGACGGCGCTGTGCATCCTGGTGGCAGACCAGATCACCAAGGCGCTCGTGCGAGCCTCCTTCGAGATCGGTGAGTCGCATCCGGTCGTCTCAGGCGTGCTGTGGCTGACGCATGTGCACAACACTGGCGCCGCGTTCGGCATGTTCCGAGGGCAGCAGTGGTTCCTGATCGGCGTGGCGATCGCGGTCCTTGCTGGCATCGGGTGGACCGCCGTGCGCGTCAGTCCCGAGAGCCCGCTCGCGCGCACCGCGCTCGCGATGATCGCAGCGGGCGCGCTCGGCAATCTCGTTGACCGCGCGGTGTCGGGCGGTGTCACCGACTTCCTGGATCTGGGCTGGTTCCCGGTCTTCAACGTGGCGGACATCTCGCTGGACGTGGGCGTAGCGCTCCTCGTGTGGTGGCTGCTGTTCAGTTCCGAGCACCGCAAGAATGCGGTGGTTGCCGCGGTGGTTTCCCCCGAGGAGCCGGACCCGGCCGAGGGGCAGACCTCGACGGAGGTCGAGTGACGATGCGTGAGGCGTTCACCCACAACGTGCGCGGCGAAGAGGCGGGGATGCGCCTCGACGTCCTCCTCGGCCAGCTTGAGGAGCTGCCGAGCCGCTCCGCGGCGCAGCGGCTGCTCGAGGGCGGGTACGTGCGCGTCAACGGCGACATCGCGCAGAAGCGACACATCACGCGAGCGGGCGAGCGGATCGAGGTCTTCCCGGCGCCCTCCGAGGAAACGACCCTCGAGGCCGAGGACATCCCGCTCGACATCCGGTTCGAGGACGCGCATCTGATCGTGCTCTCAAAGCCCGCCGGTCTTGTCGTGCACCCTGCGCGCGGGCACTCGACCGGTACGCTCGTGCATGCGCTTCTGGGACACACCGCTGCCCTCGGCACGCAGCAGGGCGACGAACGTCCGGGCATCGTGCACCGCCTCGACAAGGACACCTCGGGACTCATGATGGTGGCCAAGGACGACGAGACGCAGGTGGCGCTCTCTGAGGCGCTCAAGATCCGCACGATCGAACGCCGGTACGTGGCGCTCGTCCACGGGTACATCGCGCCGGACACGGGCATCATCGACGCGCCGCTTGCGCGCAATGCGAAGGACCGCATGCGCATGGCCGTGTCGGACCACCCGGACGCGAAGCAGTCGGTCACCACGTTTCGCGTGCTCGAGCGCTTCATGGCGGGCAGGTACGACGACGGTTACACGCTCGTCGAGTGCAAGCTCTACACCGGGCGCACGCATCAGATCCGCGTGCACATGAACTACATCAAGCACCCGGTCGTGGGCGACGCGCTCTACGGGCGCAATCACCCAAAGGCGGACCTCAGGCTCGACAGGCAATACCTCCACGCGTACCGGATCGCGTTCGACCATCCGATCACCGGCGAGCGGATCGACCTTGTCGACGCGCTGCCCGAGGAGTTGGCGAAGCGCCTGCGGGCACTCGAGCCGGAGTCGATGGGGCGGACCGAGGCGGGCGACGAGGTGCTCCCGATAGTCATGCCGCAGGGCGCATAACACCCCGGCTGCCGTTCTCAGGCTCCACACTACCTCCACATCTCGTGCGCGAGGCCGCCAGACGGCGGTACTATCCTCGTCAGGAGGACACGAGAGGAAGGGCCGCCTGTGGAGACGCGCAGGATCCTGCTGGTCGAGGACGAGGCACAGACGCGCTCGGTGGTCGAGGCGTACCTGGAGCGCGACGGATACTGGGTCACGGCCGTCGGCGATGGCGCGCGGGCCCTTGAGGCCTTCGGCACGCGTCAGTACGATGCCGTGGTGCTCGACCTCAACCTCCCCGAAGTGTCGGGCGAGGAGGTCTGCAGGCGTATCCGCGACACCTCCGACGTGCCGATCATCATGCTCACGGCCAAGGGTGCCGAAGAGGAGCGCATCGCCGGACTCGACCTCGGCGCGGACGACTACCTGGTGAAGCCATTCTCTCCACGCGAGCTCGTCGCGCGCGTGCGGGCGCTCCTGCGCCGTGCGCGCACCGAGACCGAGCCGCAGCGCTCCCGCGCGGCGTACGGGCCGCTCGAGATCGATCTCGCCGGCCACCGGGTCTACGTCGACGGCCAGGAGATCGAGCTGACCGCAAGCGAGTACAAGCTGCTCACCACACTCTCGCGCTATCCCGGCCGCGTGTACTCGCGCATGGAGCTCGTGGAGAAGGTGCTCGGGTACGACTTCGAGGGTTACGAGCGCGCAATCGACTCCCACGTGAAGAACCTGCGCGCCAAGCTCGATGACGACCCGAAGGAGCCCCGCTTCATCCACACGGTCTTCGGCGTTGGGTACCGCTTCGAATCGCCCGGAGACCTCGTGAGGCGAAAGGACCTCACCTTCCGGCTCGCGCTCGCGTTCGCGTTCGTCGGCGATCGCCACCGCGGCTCATCTCCGCCATCGTGATCACGGTGACCTGGCAGCGCCAGTTCGAGGTCTACGTGCAGCGGGGCGTGCAGGAACGCGCGGACGCGCGTGGCCGAGGTGTTCTCGGAGGCATACGGCGAGGCCGGCAGTTGGGACTCGGTCGCGTTCGTCAACATCGCGCACCTCGGCCTCACGGGCGACTACAGCGTGCAGGTGCTCGACGCCGACGGCGACCTGGTGGCCTACACGCAGGACCGCGATGGGCCGCATGATGACCGGCGGCACGCCCGCTGAGCGCCGAGGTCACGCGCCCGCGCGGATATCGTGGTGGATGGTGAGGTCGTCGGGGAGGCGCTCGTCGGTGCGCATCACGCCCGGCGGCCTGCTGACCGAGCGCGACGTCTGGTTCCGCGGCCGCATCGCTGCGCGGCCTGGCGCTCGCGGCGTTCATCGCGGTCGCGCTCGCCTCGCTTGCAGGCGTTCTGCTTCTCGCGGGGCATCGTGCGGCCCGATCGCAGCGGTGACCCGCGCCGCCGAGGCGCTTCGGCACGGAGACCGCTCGGCGCGCACCGGCATGACCGGCGGCGACCCGATCGCCGACCTCGGCGCGACGTTCGACGAGATGGCGGATGCGGTGGAGGCCGAGCGTGCCTTCGAGCAGCAGCTCACGGCCGACGTGGCGCACGAGCTCCGCACGCCGCTGCAGGCGATCCAGGCTACGGTCGAGGCGATGCAGGACGGCGTGCTGCCCGACCGATGAGGAGCGCCTCGCGCTCATCCACGACGAGACGGTGCGCCTCGGCAGGCTGACCGGTTCGATCCTCGAGCTCTCGCGTCTCGAGAACGGGTCTGGCCCGGTGCCGCTCGTGCCGATCGACCTGGCCGAGCCGGTGACGGCCGCGCTTGAGACCTCGCGCGCGCTGATGGAGTCGACGGGACACACGCTCGAGGACGCCGTCGAGCAGGGAATCGTGGTGATGGGCAACGCCGACCGCCTCAGGCAGGCCGTGGGCAACCTGCTCTCGAACGCGGCACGCTACACGCCCGAAGGGGGGAGCGTGCGGCTGCGGCTGCTCCGCGACGGCGATGAAGCGGTCATCGAGGTCGCCGACTCAGGCATCGGCGTGGCCGACGAGGACCGCGAGCGGGTGTTCACGCGCTTCTGGCGCGCGGATCCGGCACGAGCCCGCACGAGTGGCGGGTTGGGGATCGGCCTGGCGGTCGTGCGCGAGGTCGTGGAGCGTCACGGCGGGACGGTCGGCGTCCACCACTCGGACCTCGGCGGCGCCTCGTTCGTGATCCGCATCCCGGTCGCGCAGGACCGACGCTGACGCGCGGATCGGGCGCTCCTCGCGCCTGTTGTCCGCTCGTCGGGAGGCTGCCACGCGTGGGTTGTGAGGCGGCCGTCGTCCTGGTACCCTCTGACAGACCTTTAATACCGGTCCCGTGAGGCCGGCAAGGAGCCAACAGCATAGATGAGCCGCAGCCGCCCCTCAGGGCGATTGCGCGCAAGCCGAAGCAGACGCCTTCTTGCCAGCCGCAAGAGGGCGTTATCTGTGCCCGGGGGGAACCGGCCGACGCCAAGCCAGGGAGGTGCCGCACGTGAGCTACCGGGAGAAGGCCGAGGTGATGGACGCCGAGGCGATGGACCGCGCACTGACCCGGATCGCACACGAGATCCTCGAGGCGAACAAGGGGGCGGGGAGCATCGCGCTTGCGGGCATCATGACGCGCGGCGTGGACATGGCCAACCGCCTCGCGGAGCGGATCGCCGCGATCGAGGGGACCGGGTGCCGGTGGGGAGCCTCGACATCTCCTTCTACCGCGATGACGTGGCCACACGGCTCAGCCCCGAGGTGCACACGACCGACATCCCGTTCACGGTCGAGGACCGCACGATCGTCCTCGTGGACGACGTGCTCTACACGGGGCGGACGATCCGCGCCGCGATGGACGCCATCATGGACTACGGCAGGCCTTCGGCGATCCAGCTGGCGGTGCTCGTGGACCGCGGCCACCGGGAGCTCCCGATCAGCGCGGACTTCGTGGGCAAGAACGTGCCCACCGCCCGCCGGGAGCGCGTGAAGGTGCTCCTGAAGGAGCACGACGGGCGCGAGGCGGTCGTCATCCTCGAGGACGACGGGAAGGGGGAGTAGCGGTGCTCTCAGGCAGGCACATCATGACGATGGACGATGTCTCGGCCGAGGAGATCGCACTCATCCTCGACACCGCAGAGTCCTTCGCCGAAGTGAACCAGCGCCGCATCAAGAAGCTGCCTACGCTTCGCGGCCGCACGATCGTGAACCTCTTCTTCGAGCCGTCCACGCGGACGCGAACCTCCTTCGAGATCGCGGCAAAGCGCCTCTCGGCGGACGGCATCAACTTCTCGGCATCGTCTTCGGCGACCGTCAAGGGCGAGACGCTGCTCGACACCGCCAAGACGCTTGCGGCGATGAGCTGCGACCTGGTGGTGGTGCGCCACAAGTACGCAGGTGCGCCGCAGATGCTTGCCGAGGTGATGGGCTGCTCTATCGTGAACGGTGGCGACGGCGTGCACGAGCACCCCACGCAGGCGCTGCTCGATCTCTACACGATGCGCCAGGCGCTCGGGAAGCTTGAGGGGCTGCGGGTGGGCATCGTGGGCGACATCTGCCACTCGCGGGTGGCCGGCTCGCTCGTGCCCGCGCTGCGCAAGATGGGCGCCACGCCAATCATCATCGGCCCGCCCACGCTCATGCCGGCGAGGCCGGACGTGCTCGGCGCCGAGGTGGCGTGGGACCTCGATGAGGTACTGCCCACGCTCGACGTGTGCTACCTGCTGCGCGTGCAGTTCGAGCGCGCTGAGGCGATGCCGTTCCCGAGCAACCGCGAGTACGCGACGCTCTACGGCATGAACATGGCGAGGATGGCCAAGCTGCCCTCGCATGCGATCGTGATGCACCCGGGTCCGATGAACCGCGGCGTGGAGATCTCGGCCGATGTGGCCGACTCCTCGCGCAGCGTCATCCTCGGCCAGGTCGAGTCCGGAGTGGCGGTCCGCATGGCCGTCATGTACCTGCTGCTGGGAGGTGCCGACAGTGGCGCTGCTGCTTAAGGGAGGGCGGGTCGTCGACGCCGCCATCGGGCTCGATGCGGTGCTCGACATCGTCGTGAAGGACGGCCACATCGCCGGCGTGGGTGCGGACCTCAAGCTCGAGCGTGGCGAGACGGTCGACTGCGCCGAGAAGGTCGTGCTGCCGGGCCTCGCGGACGTGCACGTGCACCTACGCGAACCGGGTCGTGAGTACAAGGAGACGATCGAGAGCGGTACCCGCGCTGCGGCGCACGGCGGTTTCGCCGCGGTGGCCTGTATGCCGAACACCGACCCCATCTGCGACAACGGCTCCAAGGTCCGCTTCATCGTGGAGCGCGCGGCTGCGAACGGAGCGGTGCGCGTCTATCCGATCGGCGCGATCACCAAAGGTCAGGCCGGCGAGCAGCTCGCCGAGATCGGCGACATGATCGCCGAGGGTGCGGTTGCCTTCTCCGACGATGGCAAGGGGATCCAGTCGGCGGGCATGACCCGCATCGCGATGGACTACATCAAGCGCTTCGGCGCCACGCTCATCGCACACTGCGAGGACGAGTCGCTCGCGGGGCACGGTGTCGTGAACGAGGGCGTCGTCTCTACGCGCATGGGGCTGCCGGGCATTCCGGCGGTGGCCGAGGAGACCATGGTCGCGCGCGACATCGCGCTCGCCGAGCTCACGGGGTGCAGGCTGCATCTCGCGCACCTCTCGACCGCAGGCTCGGTCGCGCTCGTGCGCGACGCGAAGGCGCGCGGCGTGCGCGTGACCTGCGAGGTCACGCCGCACCACCTCTTCCTCGACGAGGACGCGCTTGCGACCTACGACACGAACCTCAAGATGAACCCGCCGCTGCGCACGGCAGAAGATCGCCAGGCGCTCGTGGCAGGCCTCCTCGACGGCACGGTGGACTGCATCGCCACGGACCATGCGCCGCACGCGCCGCATGAGAGTGAGCTCGAGTTCGAGCTCGCGCCGTTCGGCACCACCGGCCTGGAGACGGCGCTCCCGCTGGTGATCACGAACCTTGTGGCCGCAGGCACGCTCGGCTGGGCCGAGGTCACGAACCTGATGTGCCACGGCCCGCGCGCAGCGCTCGGCCTGCCCGAGGTCCGCCTCGAAGCCGGCTTCCCCGCCGACATCACGATCGTGGATCCCGAGGCGCGCGTTGAGGTCACGGCCGACTGGTTCGTCTCCAAGTCGCGCAACTCGGCGTTTGTCGGCAGCAGCCTGCTCGGTAAGGCGAGCGACGTGCTCGTGGGCGGGAAGTGGGCGCTTCGCAACGGGAAGGTGGTCGGCTAGGTGGCTGACAGCAACGACGCCCGCGCCCGCGCGCTGCTCGTGCTCGAAGACGGCACGTTCTTTGAGGGCTTCAGCTGCGGCGCGCCCGGCGAGAGCTTCGGCGAGATCGTCTTCAACACCTCGATGACCGGCTACCAGGAGATCCTCACCGACCCCTCCTACACCGGGCAGATCATCACGATGACCTTCCCGCACATCGGCATCTACGGGGTGAACGCCGCCGACGTGGAGTCGCGCAGCATCTTCGCGTCCGGGCTGGTGGTGCGTGAGCTTTCGACCACGGCCTCCAACTGGCGTGCCGAGGAGACGCTGGGCGCGTACCTTGAGCGCCTCGGCGTGGTCGCGATCGAGGGCGTGGACACGCGGCGCCTCACGCGTCATGTGCGCGAGGCGGGGGCGATGCGCGCGGTGCTCTCGACGGTGGACCTCGACGTGGCCTCGTTGCTTGCGAAGGCGAGGGCGTCCGAGTCGCTCGTGGGGCGCGACCTCGTGAGCGGCGCGGCGGCGGGAAGCAGCTACCGTTGGGGCGCAGAGGCGCCGCCCGAATGCGAAGTGCCTGTGGACACGGGCGTGCTCGCGGGGCTGCCACGCTACCGCGTGGTGGCGTACGACTCGGGCCTCAAGTACAACATCATGCGCCGGCTGTCCGAGGCAGGCTGCGAGGTCACCGTGGTGCCGCCTTCGACGACCGCCGACGAGGCGCTCGCGCTCGAACCCGATGGCATCTTCTTCGCCAACGGCCCGGGCGACCCAGCGGCCGTGGCGTACCTCTACAGCACGCTCAGGGACCTGCTCGGCGTGCGGCCGATCTTCGGCATCTGCCTCGGGCATCAGATGCTCTCGCTCGCGCTCGGAGCCGAGACGTACAAGCTCAAGTATGGCCACCGCGGCGGCAACCAACCGGTCAAGAACCTCGTGACGGGCGCGGTGGAGGTCACGTCGCAGAACCACGGCTTTTGCGTGGACTTCGGCTCGATCGGTCCGCTCGTGGCCGAGGACTCGCGCGGCCTCGAGCTTGACCCGAACGATCTTGGGGCGTGGGTGCGCGCAGGTGTGGCACCGGTGGTACGCTCGTCGAGTGCACGGTCGGGTGCAGCTCACGCACGTGAACCTCAACGACATGACGACCGCGGGGGTGCGCACGCTCGACCTGCCCGCGTTCTCGGTCCAGTACCACCCCGAGGCGGCTCCCGGCCCGCACGACGCACGGTACCTGTTCCGCGCGTTCACGCGACTCATGGACGGTCGCCCCGACCTGTTCGGCGAGATGGACGGAGAGTAACGAGATGCTGCGTACAGTACTCCTGCCGGTCGACTTCACCGAGGACAATGCGCTCATACTGGCGTTCGCCAAGGGACTGCCCGCTATCGGGGTCCGGCGCGTCATCCTCGCTCACGTGATCGAGGTCTCGGGCGTCGAAGGGCATCTCATCGCACAGCGTGTGGACGAGGCGCTCGAGACGATCCGTGCATTCGCTCCCGAACTGGAGGCGGCGGGGCTGCTCGTCGAGGTCCGGGTCGCCACCGGCGACACGGTCGAGGAGATCGGTGCGCTCGCGATCGAGAGCCAGGTGGACGGCGTCGTCTACGGCTCGCACGCCAAGACGGTGATGGACCAGCTGCTCGCAGGCTCGGTGTCCGAGCGCCTGTTGCGCGACGCGACGATCCCGCACCTCGTGGTGCGCTTCGACCTGCTCCGCAACCAGAGTTCTGGCTTCCGGGCTACAACAGTATCATCGCGAAGGACAAAGCCACCATCGGACGGATTCTGCTCGATAACGGCTACGCCACATCGTGGTTCGGCAAGAATCACAACACGCCAGCATTTGCTGCCAGTCAAGTCGGACCGTCCGACCAGTGGCCGACCGGAATGGGCTTCAAGTATTCTACGGGTTCGTCGGCGGCGACGCCAACCAGTGGCAGCCGAACCTGTTCCGCAACACGACGCAAATCTATCCCTTTGAGGGCAAACCAGGCTGGAAGTCCGGTCACCGGCATGGCCGATGACTGCATCGAGTATCTGAATCGGATCAACCAGATCCAACCCAGTAAGCCATTCTTCATCAAATACGCCCCCGGTGCCACGCACGCGCCTCATCATCCGACCAAGGAATGGGTGAAGAAGATCAGCGATATGCACCTGTTCGACGACGGCTGGAACAAGCTGCGGGAGCGGATTTTTGAAAACCAGAAGCGCCTCGGTGTGATCCCGTCAGACACCAAGCTGGAACCTTGGCCGACGAAAATCCTCAAGAACTGGGATGACTGCACGCCCGAGGAGAAGAAGCTCTTCATCCGGCAGGTGGAAGTGTTCGCTGCATACGAAGCCTACAACGACAAGCGAGATCGGCCGCGTCATTCAGGCCGTCGAGGACATCGGCAAGCTCGACAACACGTCATCATCTACATCAACGGCGACAACGGCACGAGCGCCGAAGGCGGCCCTCTCGGCACACCCAATGAAGTCGCCTGGTTCAACGGCGTCAGCGACATGCCGGTCGACTTGCAGATGAAGTGGTACGACGTCTGGGGCACCGAGCAGACCTACAATCACATGTCAGCGGGCTGGTCGTGGGCATTTGACACGCCGTTCACCTGGTTCAAGCAAAATGCCTCGCGGCTCGGCGGCATCCGGCAGTGCATGGCCGGTGTCGTGGCCCGGCCGCATCCAGGACAAGGGTGCGCTTCGCGAGCAGTTCTTGCACGTGATTCACGTGGTGCCCACCATCCTCGAAGTCGCCGGCATTCCTGCGCCCGAAACGGTCGACGGCATCCAGCAAAAGCCCATCGAAGGCACGAGCTTCGCCTACACGTTTGACGTGAAGAACGCCAAGGAACCGTCCCGGCACAAGACCCAGTACTTCGAGATGATGGGGCAGTGGGCCTTGTATCACGAAGGCTGGCTGCTGAGCACCAAGGTCAACCGCGCGCCGTGGCAGGCCTTTGGCCCTGCAAACCCCGACCCGCTCAACAATCAAGAGCTCCAACTCTACAACCTGAACAAAGACTTCAGCCGATCCGAAGACCTCGCCGCAAAAAATCCGGACAAGGTGAAGGAGATGAAGCAGATGTTCATCGAGGAAGCGAAGAAGTATCAGGTCTTCCCGCTGGACGCTTCGGTGGCCGGCCGCATCGTGGCCCCGCGACCGAACATCACCTCCGGTCGGACCGAGTTCGTGTATACCAAGCCGATGGTCGGCTTACCGCAAGGGGATTCGCCGTTCCTACTCGACAGCTCGTACACTATAACCGCCGACATCGAAGTACGGAAGGCGGCGCGGAAGGATGATCCTGACCTCGGGCGGTCGGTTTGCCGGCTAGGCTTCTACCTCTTGAAAGGCAAGCCGGTGTTCCTCTGGAACATGGTTGACCTCGAACGCATCAAGTGGGAAGGCTCCGAAGCGCTTGCGCCCGGCAAGCATACGTCGAGTTCGATTTCAAGTATGACGGCCTCGGCCTCGGCACGCTTGCCTTCAACAACATGAGCGGCCTCGGTCGTCCCGGCACCGGCGTGCTCAAGGTGGATGGCAAAGAAGTCAAATCCATCACCATGCCCAAGACGCTTCCCATGATCCTGCAATGGGACGAGAGCTTCGACATCGGCTCCGACACCCTGACCGGCGTCAACGACGCCGACTACAAGCCGCCGTTCACCCTGACCGCGAAGCTGAACAAGCTGACGATCAAAGTGGATCGCCGAAGCTCTCGCCCGAGGACATCAAGAAGCTCGAAGAGGTATGAAGAAGCGCCGACGCGAAGTAAGCGTTTCGATTGTGAACGTGCAGGCCGTCCCGTCATCCGGGCACGGCCTGCGACTTCACTGTCAGAGACAACACCAATAAAGGAGAAAACAAATGATAAAAACGCATTTTTAAACATCATGCGTCGCTCGTCGCGGCGTTAGTGACGACGGCTGTGGCTGACAACCTAGCAATCTGGCGTAATCGGGGTCGGACCAAGTTAACTATTTGAAATGCCGAAGTAATGATAAATAAATTGCCCTCTTCATGGCCTTAGTATGTTATTTTTACCGGGCAAATAGTTCCTTTAAGAAGGAGGCGAAATGCCAAGAGCAAACCGGCATTACATCCCCGGGCATGTTTGGCATATCACCCATCGGTGCCATAAGAAAGAATTTTCGATCCATGGACGAGCTTGCCAACGCCTACCGGAGATGGATTAAAGACGCGGTGCTCACGGGTGACCGGCGCCGAGAGGGAACATGGACGGAGAGTATTGCGGTGGGCAGTGAGTCCTTTGTGAACGCCACGAAAGAGAAGCTTGGGATCAAGGCGCAGGGTCGTGAGGTCATTGAAGCAGACGGCAGTTATGCGCTGAGGGAATCGTCAATACCTTATAAGACCATTTTGCGGGGGGAAAATGACGGTGTAAGGCATCAGAATGGTTATTATTGGAACGATACTGTTGGAATGTCAGAAACTTAGCTTGGTTCCAGGAGCAGGGCTGGATATAGAGCGGCCTAGCTTCGAAGGTAAATTAAAGGAGGCATAACATGATGCACAGAAGCAAACAATTTTCTTTAATAAATATATTTGTGGCTGCTGCAATTCTTGTGCTCTTAACCTCATTGAACGTCAATGCCCAATTACCTACCCCTGACTACAGCGGCAGTCTGTGGACGCGGTCAACGCTCACCGGCGACTGGGGATGCGCGCGCAATGAGCTTGCCAAGAAAGGGATCATTTTTAAAGCTTCTGTGACCGAGATTTACCAGGGCAATTTCACTGACGGCACTAATGGTGATAAATACTGGCGCAACAGCGGCAGTGCTGACTATGAGATGGATTTGGACTTTGGCAAGCTGGGGCTGTGGCCGGGAGGATTCCTCAAGGTGCGGGGCATGTCGAATTACCGCAAGAGCATCAACTCTGTGGCGGGCTCCCTCATGCCGGTCAACAGCGATGCATTGTTCCCCTGGCCCAATGGGAATTATACCGGGCTGACGGATTTTCTGTTCATGCAGTTTTTATCAGAGCATTTCGGGCTGCTCGCCGGCAAGACGAACACCCTGGAAGGTGGAGATATAAACGAATTTGCTCATGATTATAAAACCCAGTTTCTCAACGCCGCGTTTGTCATAAATCCGGTGACCTTCCGCACCTGTCCCTACAGTTCAGTTGCCATCGGGGCGGTTTTCCTCAATAAGGTAACGGAGTTTAACTTAAATGTAATGGACACGGAAGGTAGTGCGATAAAAAGCGGGAATAAAACCGTGATGCATAACGGTACAACGGTTGCTTCCCAGCTGCGGTTCAAGACCTGCATAGCAGGGCTGCCCGGGCACCAGCTGTTTGGCGGGACGTGGAGTAACGCAAAATTCACTAATCTTGATCAGGACCCGCGGACAATTCTCAGCCAGATTCTGTTGCCCAACCGGGATATCCCCTTGAAAACCTATAAAGATTCCTGGTCCTTCTTTTATAACATGGACCACTACCTGTATCTGAAGGAAGGCACCAAGGACCAGGGTTTCGGTGTGTTTGCCCGCTACGGGGTATCAGATGGGAAAGCAAATCCCATTAAATACTTTGCCTCGTTCGGTATCGGTGGCAAGGGCATGATACCGGGGCGCTGCCAGGACACCTTCGGCGTGGGTTATTACCATGCATGGCTCAACAACCAGATTCCATCCATCGCCTACAAGTCCCTGCTGAACGGCAATGAGCAGGGGGGCGAGCTGTACTATAATATATATCTGACCCCGTGGTTGCAGCTAACGCCTGACCTGCAGATCATTCAGTCCGCTAATCAGCGCGTTGATAACACCGTTATCGTGGGCGGCCTGCGCATGCAGCTTAATTTTTAGAGCATCTGGAAATCCTGCTGAAATAGACTTAGAAGGTTTTATGATCATGTGGAATATAACGAATCTGCACCGGGTACGATGGGGATCCATCCTGCGCGGTTATCGCGTGACTCTGTTGATCCTCGCCGCCGTGGTGCTCGCAGGATGCGCCAGCCGGCCGATAAACGAGCGAATCGCCCAGGTCAATCCAAAGGGCGGCTACCGACCGTATTTCTGATACCGAAGCGCCAGAACAACAACCCGCACCTGCTGTTTGTGCTTTCCTTCTCCGGTGGCGGCACGCGGGCGGCAGCGTTCTCGTATGGCGTTCTGGAGGAGCTCCGCAGAACCGAGGTCGTTGCCAATGGGAACGACGCCGGCTGATCGACGAAGTCGACCTAATCACCGGCGTGTCGGGGGAAGCTTCACGGCGCTTTCGTATGCGCTCTATGGAGATCGGCTGTTCTCCGAGTACGAAGGACGGTTCCTCAAGCGCGACGTACAGGGTGCGATGGTTTCGCGCACCCTCAATCCGTTCAACTGGTGGAAGTTCATCGGCGGTAGCGCCGGGCGTTCGGAGCTTGCTGCGGAGTACTACGACGAGATCCTGTTCGAGGGCGCGACGTTCGGCGACCTCCTCGACAAGCCCGGGCCGGTCGTGATCGCGACCGGGACCGACCTCTCAACCGGATCGCGGCTCGCGTTTTTCCAGAACGACTTCGACCTGCTCTGCTCGGACCTGAACAAGGTTCGCCTGTCGCGCGCGGCGGCCACGTCCTCCGCGGTTCCGGTCGTGCTGTCACCGGTGACGTTCAACAACTATGGCGGCAACTGCGGATATCAATATCCGGCATGGGTGAGAGCCGTTGCCAACCCCGAAACCCGCGCCCGGCCGGCAGGACGGGCGGTGCAGCGTTACCGCGAGATGCAGGCTTTCCAGAACAGCAAGGATCGCCCGTACATCCACCTCGTCGACGGCGGTGTCTCGGACAATATCGGGGTGCGGGGTGTGTTAGAGGCCCTCGAGGAGCTATCGGCGAGCGCGGCATTCCGCGGAGAGGTCGGATTCGGCGACATTCGCAGGATCGTGCTGTTTGTTGTGAACTCCCACTCATCACCCCGCACCGACTGGGATCGCCGAGAGTCACCTCCCGGATTCGCCGTTCAGCTGCTCCAGTCCTCAGGCTTGCCGATCGATCGATATTCGTTCGAAACCATCGAGACCATGAAGGATCGCGCGGAGATCGAAAAGTGGCGCGCGAACTGCTGGTTGCGCAAGCGCGTTTAGCCGGTGCGACCGAGGCGCAGGCACAAGCCAGCGTGCCAAAAATCGATTTGCGGGTGCTGGACGTCAGCTTCGATGCAATTCCCGATCCGAAGGAACGCGCCTATTTCATGAACCTGCCCACGAGCTTCGTGCTCCCGGCTGACGACATCGACCGGCTGCGTGAGGTCGCGGGACAGTTGCTTCGTCGGTCGACGGAGTACGGGTCGCTCGTACTAGACCTCGGCGGGCCGCCAGCAAAGTAGCTCGGTCCGGCGACCGATGAGCGTGGTAGGGCAAAGTAGCCGGCATCAAGGGAGAGTTAGAGGAGAAACTATGAGTGTGCCAGGGAAGCTGGCATCAGCAAGCTGGGCAATCCAGCCTGAATAAAGGTTAACCACCAGTTCAGTACGGAACTCCGCATGCACAGGCCGGTAACGGGCTGCATGAAGCCGGAGGGAAGGAGGAAGTCAGCCACAACGCAAGTAAAGGTATTGAGCCCCGAAATACTCCATGTCTTTACGAAGGCCAGGGGTTTCATGTCTCTGAAGCCGGAAATGATAGGCGCGATAGGGTGAGCGCAAGGAAACGTGCCGGGCTCTAAGTCCGTGGCGGGCGACCGAACTGTTGATGCCGGAACCTGGGAGAGCCAATCCGTTTCAAGGAAGCCCCCGACAAGCCGACCAGAGGTGAGGGAAGGGGTACGCCGGATTGGCAGTCGGACTGATTCATAGTAGAGGAGTAACACTGGTAATGCGGTGTGAGCGCAGGGGGCGCACTCGAAGGGGTCAGCGGTGGAACGTAGAGGGAAGAGGAGACACATGCCGCACCCTGAGGGGGAAGAGATGTGGAAACGAAATTAGACCT
>CAVOWY010000009.1:0-65728 GCA_963700295.1 uncultured Actinomycetes bacterium
GGTCAGTGGCTCATGGGTATCGTGGCGGCCGGCGCGTTCGCGGCCATGTTCTCCACGATCGGCGGACTGCTCATGGCGGCCGCCTCCGCAATCGGGCACGACGTCTACGAGAAGTACGTCAACCCGAACGCCAGCGAGGCCAAGCGCGTGGCCGTTGGCAAGATCTCGGTGCTCGCATTCGCGCTCCTCGCGATGCTCATCGGGCTCGGCATTCCGAAGTTCGGTCTGGACCAGGCGTACCCGGCGCTCATCGCGATGATGGTGACCTGGGCGTTCTCGGTCGGCGCCTCGGCCTTCGTGCCGATGCTGCTCACCGGTATCTGGTGGAAGGGCACGACCGAGAAGCGGCGCCACCGCAGGCATCACGGTCGGCCTGTTCAGCGCCATCGCGATCATCTTCCTCAACATCCTGCAGCAGCTCGGCACGGTCGGTAAGGAAGGGCATCCTCGGGCTTCTTCGGAGCGCTGACCTTCCCGGTGCTGTTCACCTTCCCGCTCGGCCTGCTCACGATCATCATCGTGAGCAAGCTCGACGGGCAGCTTCCCAAGAACGTGGACCAGATCTGGATGCGGATCCACGGAACGGCAAGCGAGCGTCACGAGAAGCAGCACGGCCTCGACAAGGTCGGCACGATGTTCGCCAAGGGCAAGTAACGGCGTCTCGGGTCCCACCCCCAGGGGACCCAGAGCGCGGCGCGCCGGCTCCACCGAGAGGTGGGGCCGGCGCTGTCGTTTCGCGCGGGGAGCCTAGCCTGCGGCGGCGATGATGTCGGCCGCGAGCGCCGTCGATCGTCTCGAGCGCTCGTGGACGGCAGGTCGAGGCGCAGGACGCGGCGGTCGTGGCGGGCGAGCGTCACCAGGTCGCCTTCGGCCTGCGCGCGGTGGAGCGCGGCGAGCGTGAAGCGCTTGCCGGGAATCTCGATGTCCTCGCGATCGCGCGCGGTCACGAGCACGAAGACGCCGGTGTTCGGGCCGCCCTTGTGCAGCTGGCCGGTGGAGTGCAGGTAGCGCGGGCCGAGTTCGAGGCAGACCGCGCGCCCGGTCGTGCGTGAGAGGTGGGCGCACGCCGCACGCAGCGGCGCGAGCCGCGCCTCGTCCTCGGGCGCGTAGACGAGCAGCGCGAGGTAGTCGCCCTCGCGTGTGGCGTCGATCGCGGTACGGAGCATCGCCACGCGGTCTGCGGGGAGCGGCTCGGGCGCAGCGAGCGCTCCGGCGAACGTGACCCACGTGCCGCCGAGATCGGCGACGCGCGGCGGGCACCGCCGGCGGCTCCGCCCTCGAGGATCTCCGTGGTCGCCTTCTTCGCCTCGGTCACCGCCGGCTCGTCGAACGGGTTGACGCCGAGCAGCACGCCCGCGAACGCCGTCGCGAACTCCCAGCGCACGAACTCGGCCGCTACGTCGAAGACGTCGGTGACGGTGAGCTCGAAGACCGGATGCTCGGCGGCGACCTTCCGTGACCAGTCGGCGAGCGCGCGTGTCGTCGCCGAAGCGGATGACCACGACCGCGCGGTCGGGGCCGTAGCCGGAGGGCGTCGAAGGCTCGGTCTCGATCACCGGGACGACGCCCTTGCCGTCCTTGCCGAGCGACTCGGCCACGAGCTGCTCGACCCACAGGCCGAACGGCCGGAAGCGCTCGCCAGGTCACGAGCGTGAGCTTGTCCGCGCCGGCCTCCCAGCGAGTCGGCGATCCAGCTGGCGAGCAGGGCCGCGGGGTTCTCGGCCACGCGGCGCGGCGCACGCGCGCTCCATCGCCTCCGCGCGGCTGATGAGGGTCGGCAGGTGGACGCCGATGAGCGCGGCGGGTGCGAGCCCGAACATGCGACAGCGCCGAGTAGCGGCCGCCGACAGTGGCCGGGCCCGTGAGCGCCGTGCGCATGAGCTCGCGCTCGCGCAGCTTCTCGAGCGGAGAGCCCGGGTCGGTGATGACGATGCAACGCCGGCCCGCCTCGCGGCGGTTCATGCCCTCGGCGGTGAGCCACGCGTGCACGATCGCGTAGAGCGAGAGCGGCTCGATCGTCGAGCCCGACTTGCTCGCGATGAGCACGTAGGTGTGCTCCCGGTCGAGCGTTGCGAGCAGCTCGGTGATCTGAACCGGAGAGGTGGTGTCGAGCACGTGCAGCTTCGGGAAGCCGTCGGCCTCGCCGATGATGCGCGCCATCACGAGCGGTGCGAGCGACGAGCCGCCCATGCCGAGCAGCAGCAGGTCGGCCGCGCCCTCGGACGCGAGCGCTTCGGCGAGTCCGTCGAGCAGCGGCAGACGCGCCCGGCGCCTTCTCGGCGAGGTCGGTCCAGCCGAGGCGCTGCATGATGGGGATCCGCAGGTCGATGTCGTCACTGAACAGCGACACATCGCGAGCGCGCAGCCGCGCCACCGCGTCCAACTCCTCAAGCCGCTCGAGCGAACCCATGGCGCCTCCTCATGCGTTTCCGGTCTCGAGCACCGCATCGGGCGCCTCGATTCCGGGCATCGGTTCCATTCTAGCCACCAGCACGCCGCCGAGCACCACGAGTGTGCCGCCGATGAGCGTGGCCGCGGTCAGCGGCTCGCCGAGGAACAGCGCAGCGAAGATCACCGCGCTCACCGGTTCGGCGTACATCAGGATGCCGGCGTGGTCGGCGCGGACGCGGCGGAGTCCCGAGAGGAAGACGAACCCGGTGAGCGCGGTGTGAACGACGCCGAGCGTCGGCGAGCGCCGCGTACGAGCCTGGCCGACGTGGGTCCGCCGCCGTGGGCGTAGGACCAGATCACGAGCGGCAGCAGCACGATCGAGGCCACGCCATACTCGCCGAGCATGAGCGCGCCGCTCGAGATGTCGCGGATGATCTTCTTCGAGCGCAGGAGCAGTGCGGCGTAGGTGAGGGCCGAGGCCGCAGCGAGTCCGGCGCCGAGCGCCTGTCGTCCGCCGCCGAGCGCGAGGCCGTGCTGCGCGAGGATGACCACGATGCCGCCGAGCGCGAGGCCGAGCGGGAGCGACGATCCGGCGGTCGAACCGCTCGCCCGTCAACGAGCGGCGTGAGCGCCGCCACGAACACCGGGCCCGTGTAGCCGAGCAGCTCGGCGGTGGCCACCTCGGTGAGGTCGAGCGCGGTGAGGAACAGCAGCCAGTTGACCATGAGGAGCAGGCCCTGCGCGATCACCTGCCAGCCACTTGCGCCGCGTCGAGCGAGGTGACCTCGCGCCAGCCACCGGTCGCGAGCATCCAGACGCCGATCACGATCGCGGCGAAGAACACGCGGTAGAAGACCTTCACCGACGGGTCGCCGTCGGCGGCGCGCAGCACGAGCGGGATGGTGCCCCACACGATCGCCGGTGAGCGCGACGCTGATCAGGCCGGAGACCCGCTCGCCGGAGGTCGCTGCGACGTCGTGCGGCATGGCGTGCTAGCAGATCCGCGGCAGCTGCTCGCCCACGAGCATGTCCATGATGCGGCGTGGCGCCGAAGGCGGTGCGCACGTACACCTTGCCGGCCGGCGCTTCGGCGACCGTCGCCGATGACGGCGGCGTCGGCGCCGTACGGCGCGGCCCGCATCGCGGCGAGCGCCGCCTCGGCCTGGTCGGCGGGCACGACGGCGACCATCTTGCCCTCGTTCGCCACCTGGAAGACGTCGTAGCCGAGCATCTCGCACGCGCCGCGCACCTGGTCGTGCACGGGCACGTCGCGCTCCTCGACGGTGATCGAGACGCCGGAGGCGCTCGCGAGCTCGTTGAGCGTGCTGGCGAGCCCGCCGCGGGTGGGGTCGCGGAAGCAGCGCACGCTCGGGCGCGGCGGCGAGCACCGCGGCGACGAGCGCGGTCGAGCGGTGCGGCGTCGGTGACGATGTCGGTCGCGAACGAGAGGCCCTCGCGCGTGGAGATGACCGCGATGCCGTGGTCGCCGAGCGTGCCGGAGAGCAGCACCACGTCGCCGGGCCTGGCAGTGCGAGCCGGAGAGGTCGAGCCCGTCGGGCAGCACGCCCACGCCGGCGGTGTTGATGTAGCACGCCGTCGCCGTGCCCGCGCTCCACGACCTTGGTGTCGCCGGTGACGATGCGCACGCCCGCCTCGGCGGCGGCGTCGTGCATCGAGACGAGGATGCGCTTGAGGTCCGCGACCGGCATGCCCTCCTCGAGCACGAAGCCGACCGAGAGGTAGAGCGGCGTCGCGCCCGAGGTGGCGACGTCGTTCACCGTGCCGCAGACCGCGAGCCGGCCGATGTCGCCGCCGGGGAAGAAGAGCGGCGTGCACCACGTAGGTGTCGGTGGACAACGCGAGTGCGGCCCGGGGAAGGTCGAGCGAGGCCGCGTCGTCCATGCGCAGCAGCACCTCGTCGCCGAACTCGGCCACGAAGAGCTCCTCGATGAGCTCCTGCATCATCGTGCCGCCGCTGCCGTGGGCGAGCAGGATGCGGTCAGGGCGCATGGTCGGACCTCCGTCATGTCGGCGCGTCGGCGGGCGGCTCGGCGCGCTACGTCCTTGCCGTAGTCGGTGTAGCGGTAGTAGGCCGCGCACGAGCCCTCGCGACGAGACCATGCACGGGCCGATCGGGTGCTCCGGCGTGCACGCCCTTGCCGAAGAGCTTGCACTCGAAGGGGAGCGTGACGCCGCGCAGCACGTCGCCGCACTGGCAGCCCTTGATCTCGCGCGGCTCGGGCGGCGTGCACGGCACGCGCACGCGGGCGTCGTACTGCGCGAACTCGGTCGCGGAGCGCCAGGCCCGTGCCCGGGATCACGCCGATGCCGCGCCATTCGGCGTCGACCGGCTCGAAGACCTCCTCGATCGCGCGCCACGCGCCGTCGGGTTGCCCTCGGCGTCCACGCCGCGCCCGTAGGCGATCTCCACCTCGGCGCGGCCCTCGGCGAGCTGCTTCGGCGAGCATCCACACGCCCTGCAGCACGTCGATGGGCTCGAAGCCGGTGATCACGCTCGGCACGCCGTACTCGCGTCGCGAGGAACGCGGTACGGCTCGGTGCCGATGATGGTGGAGACGTGGCCGGGCAGGATGAAGCCGTCGATCTGCACCTCGGGGTCGTTCACGAGCGCGCGCAGCGCCTCGGGCACCGTCTTGTGCAGCGACAGCGCCGACAAGTTGGGGAGCCCGCGCCGCGCGGCCTCGCGGATGGTGAGCGCCACGGTGGGCGCGGTGGTCTCGAAGCCGACGCCGAGGAAGACGACGTGCTTGTCGGGCTCGCTTCTCGGCGATCTGAGCGCGTCGAGCGGGGAGTAGACGATGCGCACGTCGCGGCCGTCGGCCTTCTCGCGCGACGAGCGAGGAGTACGAGCCCGGCACCTTCATCATGTCGCCGAAGGTCGTGAGCACCACGCCGGGCTGGCGGCGCGATCTCGATGGCGAGGTCGATGTCGCGGTTGGCGGTGACGCAGACCGGGCAGCCGGGGCCCGAGAGCAGCGTGATCGTCGTCGGGCATGAGGCCGCGCAGGCCGTGCTTGGCGATGGCCATCGGTGTGCGTGCCGCAGACCTCCATGAGCTTCACGGGCGCGGTGGCGGTCGCGTGGATCGCGTCGACCAGCCGCTGCGCGACCTCCGGGTCGCGGAAGCCGTCGAGGACTCGAGCTCACGAGGCCGCGGCCTCGCGTCGGCGGCGTCGGCGCTCGGCCTCGGCGCGCCGAGCTCGTCGGCGGTGCGGATCGCCCATCTGGCGCAGCATCGCGAGAGCTCTCCTGCGGCGAACTGCTCGTCGACGACCTGGATCGCGAAGCCGGCGTGCACGAGCACGTAGTCACCCACCTCGGCGTCGGGACGTCATGATCGAGGCTGACGTGGCGCTTGACGCCGAGGATGTCGACCTCGGCCATGCGGTTGTCGTCGGCTCGCTGACGATCTTCGCGGGGATGGCGAGGCACATGCGGAGACCTCCTGGTGTCGTCGAGCGTCGTGGCGACACCGTGCGGTGTCCGAGGGTACGGCCGTTATACCTCATCCGGCGCGCCACGCCACGACCGCCTGGCCGAACGCGATGCCGCCGTCGTTGGCGGGCAGTCGCAGGTGGGTGAGCGGTACGAGGCCGGCGCGCTCGAGCCCCGCGACGGCGCCGCCGAGCACGAGCCGGTTCATGAACACGCCGCCCGCGAGCGCCACGTGCGTGATGCCGAGCTCCGCGCGCGCGCCGCGGCGACACCGTCGACCATCGCCGCGACCACCGCCGGTGGAAGCGCGTCGAGATCGACGCGGGCGCGTGCCCGCCGCGCGAGGTCGTCGAGCACCGCCTCGAGCACCGGGCGCGCGGTCGATGACGGCGGCCGCCGGCGTCCTCGCGCGATGCCGAACGCGTAGGCGCCCTCTCGGCGCGAGGTCGGCGAGCGCCTCGAGCTCGATGGCGGCCTGGCCCTCGTAGAGCGCGTCGTCGCGCACGCCCGCGAGCGCGGCGACGGCGTCGAACAGGCGGCCCATCGAGGAGGTGCGCGGGCGTGTTGATCCGCTGCTCGACCATCGCGAGCACGTCGTGAGTTCCTCGTCGTCGAGCCAGTCGGCAGCGAAGCGGCGCGGCACCGGGGTGGTCGAGCAGCCCGCACTCGAGCGAGCGCAACCCCAGTGCCATGCGCGCCGGCCGGCGGATCGCCGCGGCGCCGCCGGGCATCGGGACAGCGGCGCAGGTGCGCGACGCGCTCGAAGCCCGCCAGGTCCGCGAGCAGCCACCTCGCCGCCCCAGATCGTGCCGTCGGTGCCGTAGCCGGTGCCGTCGAACGCGACGCCGAGCACCCGGTCGCGCGACGCCGTGCTCGGCGGTCACGCTCGCGATGTGCGCGTGGTGGTGCTGCACGCCGATGCGCGGGCAGGCCCGAGCGCGAGCGCGTACTTGCGTGGAGAGGTACTCGGGGTGCAGGTCGTAGGCGACGATCTCGGCGTCGACGCGGAAGAGCCGCTCGTAGAGCGCGATCGTGCGCTCGTAGCTCTCGAGCGTCTCGGCGTTCTCCATGTCGCCGATGTGCTGGGAGACGAACGCGTGCGCGCCGGTGAGCAGGCAGAAGGTGTTCTTCTGCTCGGGTCCGCACGCGAGGATGCCCACGTCGCGTCGCGAACGGCAGCCGCAGCGGGAACGGCGCGTAGCCCGCGCGCCCGGCGGAAGAACTCGGTGCCGCCCGCCCGGCGACGCGCGCACACGGAGTCGTCGTAGCGCGAGTAGATGGCGCGGTCGTGCATGCAGGAAGCCGTCGGCGATGTCGGCGAGCCGGGCGAGCGCCTCGGCGTTGCCGGTGGCGATCGGCTCGTCGCTCAGGTTGCCCGAGGTCATCACGAGCGGGCCGCCGAAGGCGTCGAGCAGCAGGTGGTGCAGCGGCGTGTACGGCAGCATCACGCCGAGCTCGCGCAGCCCGGGCGCGACGCGACGGGCGCGAGGCCGGCGCAGACTGTCCGCCGGCCTCGCGTCGCCGCGCAGCGCGCAGGCAGCACGATCGGGGCGGCCGCCGGCGCCTTGCCGAGCAGCGCGGCCTCGTCACGTCGGCCGAGACCTCGCAGTACTCGCGCGCGCCGCCTCGAGCGACGGCACCATCACCGCGAGCGGCTTGCCCCAGCGGCGCTTGCGCTCGCGCAGCCGCGCACCGCCGCCTCGTTCGTCGCGTCGCACGCCAGCTGGAAGCCGCCGAGGCCCTTCACCGCGACGATCGCGCCTGCGCGCAGCATGCGCGGCGGCCTGCGCGATGATCGCCGCCGCGCGCTCGCGCTCGAGCGTCCGCGTCGCGATGGCGGCGCGGCACCGTCTCGGCCGCGCGGGTCCCACTCCCAGCCCGGGGACGCGTCGCCCGCCCGGCACGTTGAGGTACAGCCGCGGCCCGCACACGTGAAGCACGCGTCGGCTGCGCGTGGAACCGGCGGTCGGCGGGGTCGCCGTACTCGGCGGCGCACTCGTCGCACAGCGGGAAGTCGCGCATCGTCGTCAGCGGGCCGGTCGTACGGCACGTCCTCGATGATCGTGAACCGCGGCCCGCAGTTCGTGCAGTTGGTGAACGGGTAGCCGTAGCGGCGGTCGGCCGGGTCGCGCAGCTCGGCGCAGGCAGGCGCGGCACGTGGCGATGTCGGGCGAGACGAGCGTCATCGCGCCTCGATCGCCTCGGAGGCCACGATCTCGAACGCCGTCGTGCCCCTCGGGGTCGACGTCCTCGGCGACCACGACGCTCGACGACCGCCATCGGCGGCGCCTCGTCGCGGACGGCGCGCGACGAACGCGTCGACGGCGGCCGCGTCGCCCTCGACGAGGACGAAGACACCGTCGGTCGTGTTCTTCACCCAGCCGGTGAGGCCGAGGCCGCAGCGCCAGGTTGTAGACGAACGGCCGGAAGCCGACGCCCTGGACGACGCCGGTGACGTGCAGCGCATCGCGACGCGCGCGCACGCGTGCGCTGCGACTCTCCCGTGGTAGCCCGTCGGCCACGAACCGGTTGTTCAGCAGCACGAACAGCCGGTAGGCCTGGTCGAGGAGCTGCATCGCGTCGTTGCCCATGTGCGCTGTCGAGCGACTCCTGCGCGCCGTTGAACGGCGAGTCGTGGATGAAGGCGTTGCGCGCCTCGCGCATCTGCCGCCAGCGGTAGGGGAAGTCGCGGAAGCCGAGCTCGGCGGCCGCCTCCTCGAACTCCTCGCCGGCGAGCGCGGGGAAGAGCTTGCCGATGCGCGTGCCGATGGCGCGCTGGCGTGTCCATCACCATGCGGCGGAGCGGCAGGTCCGCGCCGTGGGCGTCCATGATGCGGTCCAGGATGTCCTCGAGCACCGCCTCGAGGAGCGCCATCACGAGGATGACGACGATCTCGTGATCGCCCGTCGGGTGGTAGGCGCGGATGCGCGCGTCGAGGCGGCGGATGCGCTCGGTGGGGAACACGCGGCGCTCCATGCCGGATGCGCCGCACATCGGGCACGGGTGCTCGTGATCCAGGAACGACGGGTCGGCCGAGAGGTAGCCGCAGACGGGGCACTCGTAGTACACGGGCGCCTCGTCGGCCTCGGCGCGAACACCGTGCGGTGTGGCGGCTGGTAGACCTGTGTGGTGCGATGCTTCTTGCTCATGCGCCGATTGTAGCAGGAGCGCACCCGCCTCGGAAGCCGCGGAGGCGTCGCTCCGAGAGGGGCGCCAGATGCGGCTGGAGCCGCGCTAGGAGGCGGCTGCGGGTTGCCCGTCCCGAGCGCCTCTTGAGCACAAGCCCGATCAGCCCGCACGACCCCAAGAACCGATGCGGCGCCGACGATGCCCGCGGTGCTCGTACCTGGCATCGACCGCGGGCCACGCGACTTCGGACTCCTCGGCCTCCGGAGCTCGCCGCTGGTTGGGAACGCGTAGTCGGGCAGCAAGGCTCGTCTTCTCCTGCAGCGCGCCAGAGTGCCTCGTGGACCGCGAGGCGGAGGCGCCCTCGATCTCGGGCTCGCCGGCCACCTTCTCGCGATCGACCACTCGAGGCCATCGAGGTCCGGCGATGCGAACCAAGAGAACACGGCGCCTGCGAGCACGGCGGCACGGCGAGGGCCATGAGCACCGGCCTGAGCTGCAGCCCCTGAGCGGCCGTTGCGCGTCGTCCGCGCTCGAGGATCTCCGGCTGCGCCTGCTAGACGAACAGCGATCGACGCCTGCGGTGACGAGGCCCTCGACGACGCCGATCGCCAGGTGGATCGGCTGCATGAGCGCGACGAACGTGCGTGAACGGCAGCTCGCTGATGCCGGAGGCGGTGGTCTCGAGCACGACTCCGAACGCCCCGAGTTGCAGACCGACGATCGCCCCGAGGATCCCACCGGTCAGCAGACGGGCGCGTGGTCGGCTTGTCGCCCACGATCAGCTTGTAGATGAACGGGAACGCGATGAACGCCGGGAAGAAGCCCAGGTTGAAGATGTTCGCGCCGAGCGCGAGCAGCCCGCCATCGGCGAAGAAGAGCGCCTGGACACCGAGCACGGAAGCCATGACCAGGAAGGCCGCATAGGGTCCGAGCAGCACGGCGAGTATCAGGCCCCCGCCCAGATGGCCGCTCGAGCCGGTGCCGGGGATGGAGAAGTTGAGCATCTGCGCCGCGAAGATGAACGCGCCGGCCACGGCCATGAGCGGGATCTTGCTCTCGTCGGCCTCCTCGCGGACCTTCTTGGCGCAGTACGCGGCGGTGACCGCGGTCGCGGCCCACATCGCGCCGCCGACCGCGGGCGAGATGAGCGCGTCAGCCATGTGCATGCGTGTCCCCCTTCGTCCTGTCCGATCCCCTGCGGTGTTACGAATCCTAGGAACGTGCTACCGTACATCCCGACGGTAGGGTCCAGAACGGCGCGCCGTCAACCGTATCTGACGGAGTTCGCACGAACACATCTCGGAGCGTGCGCGACGTGGCATCGCCAGCGTGCCGCTGCGTAGCACGACCGGCGAAATGAGGGGGTCCGACATGGCTGAGGTCATCCGGTTCGGGATATCGGCCGACGAGCGATTGCTCGAGCGATTCGACGCGCTCATCGCCGAGAAGGGCTACGTGAACCGCTCCGAGGCGGTGCGCGACCTGATCCGCAACGCGCTCGTGGAGGAGCAGTGGGCAGCGGCGAGGACGAGGCCGTGGGCACGGTCACGCTCGTGTACGACCACCACTACGAGCGACCTGGCCGAGCAAGCTCACGGAGCACCAGCACTCGCACCACCAGGCGATCATCTCGACGCTCCACATCCACCTGGACGCCCACCACTGCCTCGAGGTCGTCGTCCTGCGCGGGCAGGCGCGCGAGATCGAGCGCCTGGCCGCCGAGCTCATCGGCACCAAGGGCGTGAAGCACGGCAAGTTCGTGGCCACCACCACCGGCGACGGCGTGGTCTGAGCGACGCGATGTCCTCCCTCGAAGAAGGGCCTCTACGACCTCGGACGGCTCGACCGGCTCGCGTGCTCGACACGCCGGTCCACCGGCTCGACCCGCGCGCCAAGGTCGTCACCACGCTCGTGTTCCTCGTGTGCGTCGTCTCGTTCGGCAAGTACGACGTTGCTGCCGATGCTGCCCGTTCGTGCTCTTCCCGGTCGTCATGGCGAGCCGAGGGCGGACTGCCCGTCGGCTTCCTGCTGCGCAAGGCTCGCTGGCGGTGGCGCCGTTCGCGGTGTTCGTCGGGCTGTTCAACCCGCTGCTGGACCGCGCGGTCGATCGCCGACGTCGGCGGCGTCGGCGATCACCGGCGGCTGGGTGTCGTTCGCGCTCGATCCTGCTGCGGTTCTTCCTCACCACCATCGCGGCGCTCGATGCTCGTCGCGACCACCGGGATGCCGGGCGTGTGCTCGGCGCTCGAGCGGCTCGGCCTGCCCGACGTGCTGGCCACACAGATGCTGCTCCTGTACCGGTACATCTTCGTGCTCGGTGAGGAGACGATGCGCATGGCGCGCGCCCGCGCCCTGCGCTCGCTTCGGCAGCCGCGGCATGGGCATGCGTGTGTACGTGCAGATGCTCGGGCACCTGCTGCTGCGCACGTACGCCCGCGCCGCGCGCGTGTACCAGGCGATGCTTGCGCGGGGCTTCGACGGCCACATCCGCGTCGTCCGCACGCTGCGGTTCACCGGGCGCGACGCCGCCTTCATGCTCGGCTGGTCGCGCCGCGTTCGTCGCTGTTCCGCCTCTACAACGTCCCGCTGCTGCTCGGCCGACTGCTACGGGGTTGATCTCGATGAGCCATCACACCATCGATGTCGACCGATCTGCACTTCGCGTACCCGGACGGGACCGCCGCGCTCTCAGGCGTGTCCGTTCCATGCGGGCATGGGGAGTCGATCGCGATCGTCGGGCGCCAACGGCGCGGGAAGTCGACGCTGCTCATGCACCTGAACGGCTTCTCGCGCCGCACGGGCACCGTCAGCATCGGCGGTGTGCCGGTCACGAGGTCCACGCTCTCGGAGATGCCGCAAGACCGTAGGAATGGTGTTCCAGGATCCGGACGACCAGCTGTTCATGCCGAGGTCGCCGAGGACGTCGCGTTCGGGCCGATGAACCTCGGTCTGTCGGAGACGGACGTGCGACCAGCGCGTGGAGAAGCGCTCGAGCGGGTCGGCTCACTAGGCTCGCGGACCGCCCGCCCTATCGGCTGTCGGGCGGCGAGAAGCGCGCGGTCGTCGATCGCGACCGTGCTGGCGATGTCGCCCGAACATGCTCGTGATGGACGAGCCGAGCTCGAACCTCGATCCGCGGGCACGCCGAAGGCTGATCGGCCTGCTCCGTTCATTCGAGCACACGAAGATCATCGCCACGCACGACCTCGACCTGGCGCTCGACGTGTGCGCGCGGACGATCGTGATGCGCGACGGGCGCGATCACGGCCGATGGCCCGACCGCGGAGATCTTCGGCGACGAGGCGCTGCTCGACGCGAGCGGTCTGGAGAAGCCGCTTGCGCTCCAGGGATGTCCGGTCTGCGGAAGGGCCTGACGTCCGGTTCGGGAGTCAGACGGTCGAGGCCTAGAGCCGCTCGATCGTCACGTCGTCATCATCGGTGGCTGAAAGGCTGTTCACGGCCGCGTCGAGCTTCTCGCGTGCCTCGCCGAGCATGACCGTGACCTGTGCCAGCTCCGCACTCGTCGCCGAGCGGCGCCCCTGGTCGGCCAGGTGGTGCAGCTGCTCGAGGTGCTGCTGCGAGAGCGCGAGCGAGTCGTTGATCATCGCCACGGCCAACTTCATCTGGCCGGTGTTGATGCCGCCTTCACACATAGTGGCTCCTTAGTCGTTCGGACTGACTGCCCCGATCGGGCGTGCTAGGGGGCGCTCAGGACCACGGTGTGGTCGAGCAGCCGCACCTCCTTGAGCGTCGCCTCCACGGCGCGATGACCGCCGTAGAGGTCGTAGAGCTTGAGGAGTCCGTCTTCGGGCACGATCGTCGTCACGTCGTCGATCGTCTCGATCTCGGAGCCGTCGGGCCCCTGGATGACCACGCGGGCCTCACACATCGCTTACACCTCCATAGCCGAGTGCGGAAGCCACCGTAGCGATGACCTCCTCGAGCAGATGGGGAAGCGGGTCCTTCGTGGTCCCGACCAGGTCGAGCCTGGGATTCGTCAGTGGAAGCATAACCTTCCGCGCGCCGCTGAGCGAGAGCGCTTCGGCCATGCCGGGTGTGACCTCGCCCATCATCGAGTTGGGGATGAGCGCGGAGAGCGGCCCGATCAGGATGTCGGCCTCGCGTACCGTGACCCGCACGGCGTTCTCGCCGGTGGCGCCGCGGTTGGCGCCGGCCTTGAGCATCGCCGAGGTGGCGGTGGAGTTCGTCCCCACCGCGAGGATCTCGACCGATCTCGCCGAAGGACGCGCGGAGGCGCTGCACGATCTCCTGACCGATGCGGCCGCCCATGCCGTCCACGACCATGATGCGAGAGGTCACGCGCGTGGCTCCGCGTCGGCCGCTAGAGCCAGGCCGCAAGCTCGTCGGCCAGGCGCTTCTTCGGCATGGCGCCAACGAGCTTCTTGACGACGACGCCGTCCTTGAAGACGAGGAGCGTCGGGATGGAGAGCACGTCGAACTTCGTCGCGGTCGCAGGGTTCTCGTCGACATTGAGCTTCGCGACCGTGATGCCCTGGTACTCGGTGGCGATCTCCTCGAGCACGGGCTCCATCATGCGGCACGGGCCGCACCACGGGGCCCAGAAGTCGAGCACGACAGGCTTGTCGCTGCCGACGACATCGGCTTCAAAGCTCGCGTCGGTCACATGCTTCAGCGTCTCGCTCATCGAGTGCTCCCTTCGGGCGTCCTGTATCGGCTTCTCAGCCGATCTGACACAGACGGTCGTCGATATACCTGAGCGCCTCGAACGCTGCCGAGGCCCCGCCGGATGCGGCCGTGATGACCTGCTTCAGGTCGGACACGGTCACGTCGCCCGCCGCGTACAGCCCAGGGTACGACGTGAGTCCGTTGTGGTCTATCTTCACGTATCCCTTCCCGTCCAGGTCGCAAAGGTCACGCACGAGGTCGCTCTTCGGCTCGACGCCCACGAAGATGAAGATGCCGTCGAGGGGGAGGCACTCGTCCGGCTCGCCGTTGGTGGCCTGCAGCTGGAGACCGGCTCACCTTGCCGTCGGCGCCCTTGACCTCGACCGGCACGCGGCTCCACTTCATCTCGATCTTCTCGTTCTCGAAGCAGCGCTCCTGGATGCACTTGGTGGCGCGGAGCTCGTCCCGGCGATGGATGACGTAGACCTTCGCCGCGAACTTGGTCAGGAAGAGCGCCTCCTCCACGGCCGCGTCGCCGCCGCCGATGACTGCGACCGTCTTGTCGCGGAACAGCGCGCCGTCGCACGTGGCGCACCAGGAGACGCCGCGGCCGGTGAACTCGGCCTCGCCCGGGATGCCGAGCCTTGCGCGGCACCGCGCCTGTCGCGAGGATGACGGCCTTGGCGAGCGCCTGCTGCCCCTCCGAGTCGGTCAGCACGAAGTCCAGGTCGCTCGGCTCGATCTTCTCCACCGAGGCAAACGTGCGGAACTCGGCGCCGAACCGCTCGGCCTGGCGATACATGAGGTCGCCGAGTTCGGCTCCCGAGATGCCCTCGGGGAATGCCGGGTAGTTCTCCACGTGGTCGGTCGTGATGATCTGGCCTCCGGGCAGCGCGGTCTCGAAGACGACCGTCTTCGCGCGCGCACGGCCGGCGTAGAGCGCAGCGGTCAGGCCGGCGGGTCCACCGCCGATGATGGCGATGTCGATGGTCTCCACTAGCTGCTCCCCTCGATCGGGAGGTACGAGGGGTCGATGTCGACGGAAACGCCCGCCTCCTCGGCCTCCTGCTTGATCGTCTGGAGGTACTCCCGCGCGTCGGCGTCGATGAGCTCGTCATGCGGTTCGCTCGAGTCGGCGAGCAGGTCGATCACCGTCATGAACTGACGTGAGGCCGCCTCGTAGTCCGAGCGGCCACGCCAGTAGAACACGCCCAGGTTGAAGTTCGCCTGCGGGTGCCCGGGGTCGGCCTCGATGACCTCGGAGGCCTCCTGGATCGCCCGGTCGGTCTCGCCGATGTAGAAGTACAGGACCGCCATGTCGGTGCGGACATCGGTGTCGTCCGGCTCGGATTCGAGGTATCGCGTGTAGTAGTCGATGCCCTTCTGCGCGTACGCGGCACCGCCGGTCTGGCTCGTGGATCTGGTAGTACGCGTTGCCCACCTGCTTGATCGCGGCGGGGTCGTTCGGGCTCGCCTGAAGGGCGATCAGACCGTCGAGCAGATTGCGCTCGTCTGCCGACAGCAGGTCGCGGAACTCGGTGGGCACGCCGGTGGAGCCGCCGTTGTTCGTACCGGTGAGCTGCGAGGTATAGAAGGACAGGGCGAGCACGCCCGCGAAGACCGCGAGCGAGATGGCCAGGATGGTGATCGGCGTCTTGTAGCGCTGGAACCAGCGAATCGTGCGTTTGCCGAGGCCTGCGTTCACCTCGGATGCGGCGCTCGACTTTGATGCCGTAGGTCTGCGCTTTGAGCAGCATGTTGAGGTCGTTGGTCACGAGCGTGAGGTCCTCGCAGCCTTCGGCACACTGCTGATACGCCGTGGCAAGGATCCGGTCGTCGGCGTTGCGGGTCCCGAGTCCTTCGGGCAGGCTCACGTCGCCGCCGAGTGGCGCGACGCGGATGGTCCCGCCGTCGGGAAGCGCGAAGCCCTCGATCAGACTGCCGTTCTCGGAGAACTCGAAGAGCATCCTGCTGACCTCGCGGCCCCGGAAGCGCAGGTCAGGATCGACGCGCGAGATCTTGAGCTTGTCGATCTCGCCCAGCACCGTCTCCGGTATCACGACGTTCGCGTCGGGATAGGCGAGCAGGGCCCCCGGGTCTGAGAGCAGGACGTTCGTATCAAGGACTACGGTCCGCATATGGCCTTCTTCACTTCTTCCGCGCGGCCCGCACCGGGGCGCCCGGTGTCTTGCACGA
The DNA here is from genome assembly GCA_963700295.1 of uncultured Actinomycetes bacterium. Taxonomy (GTDB): domain Bacteria; phylum Actinomycetota; class Coriobacteriia; order Anaerosomatales; family Anaerosomataceae; genus UBA6100. Next base: position 15,821 of record CAVOWY010000009.1, read on the forward strand.
TAGTATCAGCATCAGCGGCTCTGACCCGGCGGCGGATGATGACGAGCAGCACGCGCGAGCACGATCACCACCATGACCACGGTGGCGAGCCGATCGATGTAGGACGCCTTCACGCCCACAGACGCCTCGGCGACCGTCAAGTCGCCGGCCCTGACGGTGACCTTGAGCTCGTCCGAGCAGTGCGTTGCCGAGGTCGACCGGCAGCGTCAGGAAGTTCTGCGTGGGCTGGGCGACGATCTCCTGCTCCCGACCGTGGAGAGCATCGTTGCCGACTGTGCGTGCAGGGTGAGAGTCGAGTTCCTTGCCAGTGTCGTTGATCAGCGTGAGCGGCACGTCTCCCTTGCTTCCGGACAGCGTCACGTCCTTGGCATCCAGCCTGATGAGCGCAAACTGGCCCAATCACATAGTCGCGCGCTTCGGCGGCTCGCGCGCGGCCCTCGCGGAGCCCGCGGTCGCCCGCTTCGCTCCGGGTCAGCAGCCAGCTCTCCGCGGCAAGCAGCGAACGGAGCGCGGCGCCAGCTTCCGGGTCCTGCGGCCCGACGGCGCCGGCATAGGCGAGCGTGGCCGAGCGGCTCTCCACGACGTCGGCCCAGTACTCTGCGGGCGCATCGCTGCGCCCGGTCGCACGAGAGTGGCGTCCTCGGCTCGCATGCGCGCGCGAGCGTCTCCACGTCGGTTGCCTCGAGCCAGGACGCTTTGCCGATCCAGTCGAGCGCGTGCTGTGCGTCCAGCGTGGTGTTGGGCGCGCCCGGACCGGTCTCCAGGAGCACCACCACGGGGCCGCCGTCGAGACGGTCGAACAGCGCGTCGTAGAAAGCGTCCGGGCCGATATGGACTCCCGCGGCAGCCGCTTCGTCAACGACGATGAGCGTGACGTCAGAGTCGCCGAGCGTGTAGCAGCCGGGCGTGGCGGTCGTGTCGTCGGAGCGCAGCGACGCCGCCGTGTGCGAGCACGTACTCCGTGCCCCGGGCTCTCGGCGCTCGCGATGCCCTCCCGAGTGAGCGTGTGTCCGAGATAGGCGGCTGTTGCCGTCGGCGCGGCAGGGAAGACGAGCGCATTCACGGTATCCGTGTACATCCAGTGGTGCCGAGATGTCCGAGGCTCCGCCGATCGCTGGCGAGTCCGGCGTTGTCGGGGAGGCCGTAGGGGACGTCGAGAAGCTCGACCGTGCCGGTCGCCACGGCGCTGCGAAGCGCCTCGAGCATCCGCGCGTAGCGTATCGGCTGATCGTCGGTCGCGGCGACCTCCACGCCGGCGGTCGTCTCGTATCCTCCCGCGACGCGCGCCAGCTGCTCGGCGAGCACCGGGGCCAGGGCGAGCGCGAGCGGTTCGTCCCGGGCGAGCGCGAGTTGCGTCAGGAAGGAGAGGTCGTCGCGGAGGCTCGGTGTCGGCCGAGGGTCGGACGACAGCGCGCCCGACATGGTGATGGACGGAATGCCACGGGTGCCACGACGACAGCCACGGGAGGGCGTCGGCGTCAGGGTCCACCACGAGCAGGCGGCTCGAGACGTGGTCGCGTCCGCGCCGGTGGCGAGCACCCGCACCTCTATCGGGTACCGGCCCTGCGCCAGGTCGAGAGACGGAGACATCGTAGTCGTAGGCGATCGACGTGCAGTCCGGCCGGGAGGTCGGAGCGCACCTCGGTCTTCTGGTAGACGAGCCGGCCGGAGGGGCTCCGCAGCCGCACGCGTACTTCCAGGTACTCGGCGGGTGCCGCGGTCGTTACCGCCACCGAAAGCGCAGCCGTCCGTCGGGCGCGATCGAAGGCGTCGGTTGCGTGACCTCGACGCTCGACCGTCTGCTCGGCAGCAGCGGTGACCGGCGACTCCTCGGGGAGCGGCGAGCACATCAGCGGGAGCAAGGCCGAGGAGGAGCGCGACCGCGAGGAGTATGCGAGTGGCCGAGCGGAGGCGGTGTGTGCAGCATGCGAACGTCCGATCCGCCGTCCCGGCGAGGACATGGGCGGCAGGAGGCTTCGTGTACCATGGCGAAGTACCAGGGAGATTATCACACGACCCGCGCCGATTCTTAAGCCGGGAGGGTGGCGGCAAGATGTCGACCAAGGACGAGCGAACCCAGATACCCGAGGTCCTGCCGCTCATCCCGCTGCGTGACCTCATCATCTTCCCGAATCTCGTCGTGCCGCTGTTCGTGGGCCGCGAGCGCTCGATCAGCGCGCTCGAGCAGTCGATGCGCACCGACCACCTCGTGGCGCTCGTCACCCAGCGTGCGGCCGAGACCCAGGATCCTGGGCCGGAGGAGATCTACGACGTGGGCTGCGTCGTCACGGTGCTGCAGGAGCTGAAGCTCCCGACGGCACCGCGAAGGCACTCGTCGAGGGCATCCAGCGCATCCGCATCGTCGAGTACCTGGCGACCGACCCGTATCTGCAGGTGCGCGTCGAGGTGATCGAGGAGCCCGAGCGCGCGGACCTCGAGGCGCAGGCGCTCATGCGCAATCTCGTCGCCGACTTCGAGAACGCCTCGCAGCTTGGCAAGCCGATCCCGCAGGAAGTGCTGATGGCCGCCACGGCGATCGAGGAGCCGGGTCGGCTCGCCGACTTCGTCACGTTCCATCTCTCGCTCAAAGTGGAGGAGAAGCAGCAGATCCTCGAGGCGCTCGACCCCAAGGAGCGCCTGCGGAAGACCTCCGAGTTCCTGCGCAAAGAGCTCGAGATCCTCGAGCTCGGCAGCAAGATCCAGAACCGCGTGAAGGAGTCGATGTCCAAGAGCCAGCGCGAGTACTTCCTGCGCGAGCAGCTCAAGGCGATCCAGCAGGAGCTCGGCCAGTTCGACGAGATGCAGGCCGAGATGGACGAGTACAAGGACAAGATCGCGGGCGCCGGCATGCCCGAGGAGGTCGCCGAGAAGGCCCTGAAGGAGCTCGGCCGCCTGGAGAAGATGCCGCAGGCGGCAGCCGAGACCGCCGTCATCCGCACCTACCTCGACTGGCTCGTAGGGCTGCCGTGGGACACCGCCGACGAGGAGAAGCTCGATCTTGTCGGAGGCGCAGGCAGATCCTCGACGAGGACCACTACGGGCTCGAGAAGGTCAAGGAGCGCATCCTGGAGTACCTCGCGGTGCACAAGCTCACCGACCACATGCGCGGGCCCATCCTGTGCTTCGTGGGACCGCCGGGCGTGGGCAAGACGTCGATCGGCAAGTCGATCGCCCGTGCGCTCAACCGCAAGTTCATCCGTGTCTCGCTCGGCGGCGTGCGCGACGAGGCGGAGATCCGCGGCCACCGTCGCACGTACGTGGGCGCGCTTGCCCGGCCGCATCATCCAGTCGATCAGCCAGGCGGGGACGAACAACCCCGTCTTCATGATGGACGAGATCGACAAGGTGGGCGCCGACTTCCGCGGCGACCCGACCTCGGCGCTGCTCGAGGTGCTCGATCCCGAGCAGAACAACTGCGTTCCAGGACCACTACCTCGAGGCGCCGTTCGATCTTTCGGACGTCATGTTCATCACCACCGCGAACCTGCTCGATCCGATCCCGCCGGCGCTCAAGGACCGGATGGAGGTCATCCACTTCCCGGGCTACACGGAAGACGAGAAGCTGCACATCGCGCGGAAGTACCTCGTGCCGAAGCAGCTGAAAGAGCACGGCCTCAGGCCGTCGCTCCTCACGATCAGCGACAGCGCGATCCGCGAGATCATCCGCAGGCATACGCGCGAGGCGGGCGTCCGCAATCTCGAGCGCCAGATCGCCACGATCTGTCGGCAGGTGGCGCGCAAGGTCGTTGAGGGTAAGACCGGGAAGACCTCGGTCACCGGCAAGAGCATCCACGACTATCTTGGCCCGGCCCGGTTCACCTTCGGACTCGCCGAGAAGAAGAACGAGGTCGGCGTGGCCACGGGTCTCGTGTGGACCGAGGTGGGCGGCGACGTCATCTTCATCGAGGCCACGAAGATGAAGGGCAAGGGCGGCCTCATGCTCACCGGCCAACTCGGTGACGTGATGCGCGAATCGGCGCAGGCGGCCGTGAGTTGGATCCGCGCCAATGCGGCCGAGCTTGGCATCGACCCGGGATTCGCCGAGGAGATGGACCTTCACATCCACGTGCCCGGCAGCCGCCATCCCGAAAGACGGGCCCTCGGCGGGCATCACGATGGCAGCCGCGCTCGCCTCCGTGCTCACGGGCACGAAGGTGCGCCGTGAGGTCGCCATGACGGGTGAGATCACGCTCCGGGGTCGGGTCCTGCCGATAGGCGGTCTCAAGGAGAAGTTGCTCGCCGCGCACAGGGCAGGAATCAAGATGGTTCTCATCCCGAAGGAGAACGAGCGCGACCTCGAACTCGTGCCGGAGCACGTGCGCACCGAGATGGAGATCGTGCCGGTCGAGCGGATGGACGAGGTGCTCGACCGCGCCTTCGTCGGCCGCACGGTTTAGGGCCCGCCGGCATCACGCGCGGTTGCTCGCATCCTTCGCACCGTTGCGTGCCTTACTTCTCGGCATACCGCCGGTCGGTTTATGGCATCTAACGTAACCGCCTATCCACCCGGAGCGCCCGCTCGGCGGAGCAGTGTGTGATGCAGATTACATTTCGCTGCGGGAGGGCATGTAGTCAGCGCATGATAAGGATGTCGTGATTGACAACCTGAGGATAGGCTCGTAGAGGGAGACGCGGATACGTCGGACATATCCACGGTCACCGGAGTCCGACGAGGAGCCAATGGTGAGACCGGCCCAAACAAGGGTCGGTCTTGTTGTTTTTCAGCGAGTGAAGATAGGCTGCCGCGGGGCAGCCGGGGAGGTGCCTACAATGACAAACGCACTCTGGAGCAAGACACGGGGAGGGTCGTCCGGCGCTCGGCTCTTCGCCGCGTACCTGGCGCTCGCACTCGTGGTAGCGATGGTGGGCCCCGGGCTTTCCGTCTATGCGGTCGAGGGCCACGCCGGTAATGGGGCGGCGCCTGTAGAGGCGGGACCGCCCGAGGAACCGGTGGTAGAAGTACCCGAGATTATCGTCGAAGAGCCGGTAGTCGAGGAACCCGAGGTGGTCGCACCGGAGCCTGTGGTCGAGGCCGCTGCTGTCGAGTCGATCGAAGTCCCGGTAGTGACGGTTGCAGCGGCTACGGTCGTGGCTGCGGGGGCCGTGCCCGACCCCGATGACAGCAACTGGATCTGCGCCGGCGGCGTCAAGTTGGACGAGAATCCGCGCAGCGGCACCTACACAGAGGGGACGAGTTTCACCGAGGAGACCCCGACCACTCCGTCGGACTATTCGATCACCATCACCACCTACGCCGGTCCTGATGGCGCGATGCTGATGGACTTCACCTCCAACTATCCGGTCTCCCAGGTCAAGGTGAAGGGCAGCGATGACGCGCTGTTCTACAACTACAGTCCTGCGGTCTATTCGGCTACGGGGCTGCACGCGCCGGTGAACGCGTCCGGCAAGTACGCGGACATCAGCCACATCGTCTTCTGCTTCAGCGGGGGGCCGAAGCAGGTCCACATCATCGCCACCAAGTTCCATGACGATGGAGGGATTGCTCCGGTCGGCATCGCGGGCAACGGAATCCATGAGGGCGGCGAGGAGTGGCTGGCTGGCTTCGCGTTCGACCTCTACTCCAGCCCTGACTCCGACGGTCCGTGGACGTACGTGATGTCCGCGACGAGCGCCGGCGCCAATGGCCAGGCCGACTTTGGGATGCACCCGTTCGGCTGGTACAAGATCGTGGAAGTGCTCACCCCCGCGCAGATCGCGGCCGGCTGGTATCCGACCACCAGCGGGGGCGTGAAGATCTTCGAGACCACCGGCGAGTACAACGGCGGCCTGTGGTTCGGCAACCTCCAGGAGTGTGCCGGAAACCGGCGACCTCGATGTCTTCAAGTACCTGGACGCGAATGAGAACGAGAGCTACGACGACGGCGAAGAGATGCTCGCGGGCTGGGAGTTCAGCCTGTATGACGACGGGGATGCTCTTCGTCGGGAGCAGCTCGACAGACGCGCTCGGCAAGCTTTCGTTCACGGGTCTGACCCCCGGCGACTATCACGTCACCGAGACACTCAAGCTCGGCTGGGAGAACACCACACTGCTCACGCAGTCCATCACCGTCCTGGGTGACGGCACCGTGGAACTGTGGTTCGGCAACGTCGAGACCGAGCTCCCGCCGGAGACCGGCGACCTGATCATCTACAAGTTCGAGGACGACAATGAGAACGGCGTGCACGATCCTGGCGAGGCCATGCTGGCCGACTGGGAGTTCACCGTTACCCTCGAGTCGGACGCGATCGGCGACGTCGCGATCGACGCCTCGGCAATCATGCTCGTCGGCTCCGGCTTCACCGACGGTGACGGCGAACTTGAGTTCACCGGGCTGCTGCCCGACATCTACACCGTGACCGAGACGCCTGAGCCCGGGTGGGACAATGTCACGCCCCTCGTTCAGACCGTCGGGGTCGTGGCGGGCCAGACCGCCGAGCTGTGGTTCGGCAACGTGCCCGAGGAAGAGGGGCCTGAAACGGGCGGCCTCATCATCTACAAGTACAACGATCTCAACAAGAACGGCGTTCATGACGACGGCGAACCGATGCTCGAGGACTGGGAGTTCACGGTCACGCGTGAGATCGACGCCGAGCTCGAAGTCATGCCTTCGGCCATCGCGGTCATCGGTAGCGGGCTTACCGATGAGGACGGCGAGCTGTACTTCGGCGGGCTGTGGCCGGTCGAGTACACCGTGACCGAAACGCCGCAGGACGGGTGGGACAACATCACACCGCTCGTCCAGACCGTTCAGGTCGTGGCCGGCGAGGACACCGAGGTTTGGTTCGGCAACGCCGAGGAGTTCCTGCCGTTCTCGTGGCTCGATCTGGCGATCACCAAGGTGGCGGACAAGGAGACCGCTGCCGAGGGTGCCCTGATCACCTACACGCTCACCTACTGGAACAACGGCAACATCCCCGCGGAGAACTACACGATCGTCGACGACTTCGACGAGCGCTACGTGTCCGTGGTGAATGCCAACGGCGGCGTCGTTTCGGGTGGCAAGATCACCTGGACGTTCCCCGGTCCGCTGACGCAGGAAGCCGGCAAGCAGACGCTCACCTATACCGTGCGCGTCTCGGCCGATATGCCTGCAGGGACCACGAACGTCGACAACACGGTCGTCATCACCCATCCGCGTGACGAGGATCTGTCCAACAACACGGCCAAGGAACGTGTGGTCGTGAGCGTTAGCGAGCCGTTCCTGCCGTTCACCGGTGGGGAGTACACCCTGTTGCTCGGATTCGCTGTGGCCATCGCGGCACTCGGACTGCTGCTCAGGTCACGGACGGATACCGCAGCGTAGAGTGTGTGCGCTCCGCTTCCGACCGGACCGCACATAGGGGTCTCTAGGCTGCAGGGAGGCGCGTCTGCGAGAGCGGGCGCGCCTCTCGGTCTTCACCGGGCCGGGTGGTGCGGGGACCGTGCGAGGAGCAGTGCGCCGCCGTTCGTCGAGGGACGTTGCCGTCTGGATGGTTGTTTTGTGCCGTACGTCACAATTCGCGTGCAATCGCCGCGGAGTGGTACTAATCTGAGGGCGGACCCGATCGCAGGCGGTCCGCGTTGACATGCGTGGTTGTGAATAGCACGAACAGGGAGCGCGGATACGTCGGAACTATCCACGGTCACCGGAGTCCGACGAGGAGCGAATGGTGAGACCGGCCCGCCCAAGGGTCGGTTTTGTCTTCTTTTAGGGATGCGCCGTCTGTCGGAGACGGTCCGCACATCAGCAAGGGGGGCACAGCAATGCCGAGTAGACTGAACACGCTGTGGAAGAGGATCTCGGGAGGGGACCAGGGAAGGCGCGTCTTTGCCGCCTACATGGTGCTCGTCTTCGTGATCGGAGTGACCGCGCAGGGCATCGCGTCCTCCGCGCCTACCGACGAATCGACCTCCACGCCCGAGCCGGTCGTTGTCGAGGAGCCGGTCGTTGTCGAGGAGCCGGTCGTTGTCGAGGAGCCGGCCGAGGCACCTGCGGTGGAGTCGGCTCCTGTCGAGGCACCTGCGGTGGAGTCGGCTCCTGTCGAGGATGTCGCGCCGACCGCCGTCGACCTTACACAGATCGCCACCACAACGTTCCACGATGACGGCGCCGCAGACGCGTGGGGGAACGGCATCTACAACGGCATCGAAGAGGAGTGGCTCGCCGGCTTCGCGTACGACCTCTATGGCGGCCCGAACGCGGACGGTCCCTGGACCTACATCACCTCGGCCACTAGTGACGCCAATGGTGAAGCCGACCTCGGCACGCATCCCTACGGCTGGTACAAGGTCGTTCAAACGCTCACCGACGACCAGCTCTTCAACGGCTGGGAGTGCATGACGAGCGGCGGGGTCAAGATCATCGAGGCCACCGGCGAGCAGAACCCGGGTCTGTGGTTCGGCCTCACCCAGCGGACCATCATCGAGGTCTACAAGTACAGCGACGATGATGAGGACGGCCGCCACGACGATGAAGAGGCCATGCTCTCCGGTTGGGAGTTCACCCTCTACGATAGCGCCGGCAACGAGCTCAGGTCCGGCCTGACGAACGATGACGGCTTGCTCGTCTTCTTCCCCGTGCCGAATGGCGCGTACCTGGTGACGGAGACCCCGCAGGCCGGCTGGGAGAACACGACGCCCCTCACACGTGAGCTCGCCATCAACGGCCAGTGCACCGAGGTCTGGTTCGGTAACAGCCGTGACCGCGGCGATCTTGAGGTGTACAAGTACTACGACGATGACGAGGACGGCGTGCACGACGGCGTCGAGGACATGCTCGCGGGCTGGGAGTTCACGCTCTATGACAGCACGGGCGCGGTGGCCGGCAGCGGCCTGACCGACGCGAACGGCCTGCTCGTCTTCAGCGACCTTACCCCCGGCGACTACACCGTCGTCGAGACGCTCAAGCCCGGCTGGAAGAACACGACCAGCCTCACGCAGTCCGTCGTCGTGGTCGATGACGACACCATGTCGGTCTGGTTCGGGAACGTGGAGTTCCTGGGCTTCACCGAACTCGATCTCGCCATCACCAAGCTCGCCGACGACCATACCGTCGATGAGGGCCAGCTCGTGACCTACACGCTCACGTACTGGAACCTCATGACCGAAGAGGACGCCTACGACTACACGATCGTGGACGACTACGACCAGCGCTACCTCACCATCGTGAACTCCAACGGCGGGACCGTCGCGGACGGCAAGATCAGCTGGAAGTTCGCTGGTCCGCTCTCCTACGAGATGGGCAAGCAGACGCTCACGTACACCGCGCGCGTCTCGGCCGACATGCCCGACAAGACCACCTACATCGACAACGTTGTCGTCATTGATGACGACCGCGACTTCAACTACACGAACAATCGCGACGACGAGCGCGTCGTCTACAACCCGGACGACCCGTACCTGCCGTTCACGGGTGGAGAGTATCGGATGTTGTTCGGATTCGCCGTGGCTGCGGCAGTACTCGGACTGCTGCTCAGGCTACGGACGGATAGCGCGGCCTAGCGTGTGTGCGCTCTGATCCGACCAGGCCGCACATAGGGGTCGCCAGGCTGCAGGGAGGCGCGTCTGCGAGAGCAGGCGCGCCTTTCGCGTGCATGGGTGGTCTTCCGGAACATGACGAGACCCCGGGGAGGGAGTTTCCGGGGTCTCGTCGGGGCGACTGTTCTGAGTGGATCTACTTGGGGGGAACGTTCTCGCCCCAGTCGATGACGCCGTTGTCGCGGTAGTCGATGATGTGCCAGATCTCGTGGCCGATGATCCTTGAGAGGCTCGCGGTGTGCGTCGGGCTGATCACGATGCGGCCTGACTTGTAGTACGCCACTGCCTGGTAGCCGTTCGCGTCACCGATGCTCACCGAGGTGCCGGCGAGGATCGGGTACTGTGCGATGTATCCCGCGAGGATGCTCTGCGCTTGGGCCAGTTCGTCACCGGAGGCGGCAGGGGCGGCGGCGGTCGCCGAGCCGGTGCTCACCGTGCGGGTCGTGGACCGCGTGGTGACGACGGGCTGGATGACCGTCTCGGTCCGGGCGCGAGTGGTGAAGCTTGAGGAGAGCGGCTGCTCGGTTGCCACAGCCAGTTTGGTGGTGCCGGTCGTGCTCGCGGCGATCCTGCTCGTGAAGTCCGACGCACGGGTGGCCGCGTCAGCGGCGACGGCGTTCGGCAGGATGCCTGCCACGAGGGTGAGGGTCAAAGCTGCCGTGATGGTGGTCGCGGCGAAGCGGAGCCAGCGGCTCCTGCTCCAGGTGGTCTTGCGTGCCATTCGGATCGCCCCTTGTCCGAGTCCTCGCGCGCATCGGCCCGACTCATCCCTGAAAGGTTTGGATGGTGTCGGGCCACTGGTGCTAGGGCTCGAACCTTCGGTAATCCGGCTGTCGTGGGAAGCGAGGCTTCCTTTAGACCCGTGACTTTGCGGAGCCGGCCTTTCGACCGGCTGTGCCTTTTCGGGAGCGTTCCGATGTTCGCTTTTCAATCACTTACACTGTCTCTATCGGCACAGGTGCCGTGGACTTGAGTCCGTTTGTGGGATTCGTCACAGGTTTCGTGTGCGTGCCGTCACAGCCTGAGCACGACGGGAGGAGGGTGAGGCCCCATGAGGCGCTCTGCGCGATGGACCCGTGCGGCGAGCAATCTCCTGCTCGGCGTGGCGCTTGGCCTCCTCTCGTACTACACCCTCACAACGCTGCTCACCGAGGTCGCCCAGCGTGACCTCCGTGACGAGTACGCCGATGTCGTGGCGTTCGCGGCGGAGGATCCCGAAGAGTCGCTCGAGACGTCAGCCGGCCCCACGCTCGACTTCACCGGGTGGAGCGAACAGGACGAGGCCTACTGGGGCGGGCTCGCCGAAGGCGAGGCCTTCGGCAGGATCGTCATCCCTGTTATCGGCCTGGATGCGATCGTCATGAAGGGTGTCGGCCCGAACGATCTTCGCCGTGGTCCCGGCTGGATCGACTGGACGGACCTGCCCGGGCCCACAGGTACCTGCGGCATCTCGGGGCATCGCACGACCTACGGCGCTCCGTTCCGCCGAGTGGATGAGCTCAAACCGGGTGATACCATCGACGTGTACTCGCCGTACCGCCGCTACCGCTACGAGGTCACCGGCACGCTCATCGTGCTGCCGAGTCAGACCGAGGTGGTGGACTCGACCGAGCAGCCGACGCTGACGCTCACTGCATGCCATCCGCTGTACAGCGCGGCGTACCGGATCGCGGTCCAGGCCAAGCTCGTGGACGTGCGGCGCGTCGAGGCAACCGAGGAGTAAGGGACGCACATGCGAGTCGTCGTGACCGGCGGGGCGGGCTTCATCGGCAGCGGCCTGGTGTATGCGCTCATCAGCGGCAGGTCGGAGGTCGCGATCATCGACGACCTGTCCACGGGATCCATGGACAACGTCCATCCCGCTGCGGCCTTCCGCAGGCTCGACATCACGGGGCCCGGCCTGGCCGAGGCCATCGCAGCGGCATCGCCGGACGTCGTCGTCCACCTCGCGGCGCAGGTGAGCGTGCCCGTCTCGATCGCGGACCCCGAACTCGATCGCCGCGTGAACGTCGAGGGCACCCGGGCCGTGGCCGAGGCAGCGGTCGCAGCCGGCGCTCGCCGTGTGCTCTTCGCGTCGTCGGCGGCTGTCTACGGCGACCCGACCGAGCTTCCGCTCACCGAGGAGTCGCCCACCGCGCCTGCGGTGCCGTACGGTCACTCAAAGCTCGCTGCCGAAGGCGTGCTTTCCGAGGTCCTGAGACCCGCCGGCGTCGACTTCGCGGCGCTGCGCTTCGCCAACGTCTACGGTCCGCGTCAGAAGGCCGAGGGGGAGGGCGGCGTCGTGGCGCAGTTCGGCACGCGCATGGCGCGGCGTGAGACGCCGGTCATCTACGGGAACGGCAAGCAGACGCGCGACTTCATCTTCGTGGCCGACGTGGTGAACGCATGCGTGCAGGCCGCCGAGTTCGAGGGCACGCTGGCGCTGCCCGGTGCGAACGGCCCCGCATACAACATCTCCACCGGCAGGGCCACCTCGGTGAACACGCTTGCCGAGGGGCTGCGGGTAACGATGCGCTATCCCGGCACGATCGAGCACGCTGACCCGCGCCCAGGTGACGTCGAGGAGAGCGTTCTGTCGCCCGAGAAGGCCGAGCGCATCTTCGGCTGGCGCGCCGCGGTAGAGCTGCAGACCGGCCTTGGCGGAACGGCTGCATGGTTCCTTCAGCAGCAGTGAACTCACCTCAGGAAACGGATGACGGAGCACGGAGGATCGAGGATCTCTACCGTGCGAAGGCCCGTGCCGAGGTGGATGCCGCCGAGGCGCTGGTCCCCGGGGCCAGCGTGGTTCGCGGGCAGGGCGATGTGCTCGCAGATGTGTTGCTCGTGAAGGGCGAACCCGGCCCCGGCGATCGTGCCAAGAAGCGCGCGCTCGCAGGTGATGACGGTGCGGCAATCGGCAAGGCACTCGATGCACTCGGTCTTTCGTCGGCACGCTTCGCCGTGTGTACTCGCGTTGGATCGGCGAAGGCGAAGCGAATCGAACGTCTCCGGCTGCTCGCCGAGGCCGTCGACCCGCGTACGATCGTGCTGCTCGACGAGCACGCCGCCGAGGACTTCGGTCGCGCGTTCGGGATGCCGACGCCTGCACCCGGCATCGTGGTCAGCATGCTCGGGCGGGACGTGCTGGCGGTGGATGGCTTCGAGGCGTCGCTCGGCGATGAGAAGCACAAGCGACGCGTGTGGAGCCAGCTGAAGGCGCTCGAGAGACACGAGCAGCTCTAAGGAACACCAGACGGGCGCCCATCGGGCGCCCGTCTGGTCATTGGATGCGGTGGGACTAGTCCTCTTCGATCTCCGTGATGGCGCCCATCGGGCACTCCTCCATGCAGGTGCCGCAGCCCGTGCAGTCGTCCTCGTTCACCGGCTGAGCGACGTCATCCACGAGTTCGAGCACGCCCTCCGGGCACGCGTCCACGCAGATACCGCAGCCTGAGCACTCGTCCTCGTTGATGATGGGTCGGGGCATGGGCGTCTCCTTCGGCTCTCGCACCGCGCATGCGCGGCGGCGGGTGTGTCGCGGCGGATGATACCGACCGCGCGCCCTCCTGTAAAGGGCGGCAGACGAGTGTGGTTATGTGCCGTCGAGTCCCGGGTATATCTCAGAGGCGCTGGCAGATAACTTGACAATGCATCACTCAGATTTTAGACTCGGCAGGGCTGCGGAGGAGCGGACATGTCCGCAGTCGCCACGTCTCGTGAACAAGCCGCTCCGGACGTGCGCCGGGGAGGATTCGAAAGGAGCACTACTCATGGGCAAGATCATCGGTATCGACCTCGGTACCACGAACTCGGCGGTCGCGGTCCTCGAAGGCGGCGAGCCCACGATCATCGTGAACGCCGAAGGTGACCGCACTACGCCGTCGGTCGTCGCGTTCCGCAAGGACGGGGAGCGCATCGTCGGCAAGTCGGCGAAGAACCAGGCGATCACCAACCCCGAGAACACGATCACGTCGATCAAGCGCTTCATCGGCCGCAAGTTCGAGGAGACCTCCTCGGAGCGCGGCACTATCGCGTACAACGTCTCAAAGGGCAAGGACGGCCGCTCGGTCGTCGACATCGAAGGCAAGCACTTCACCCCCGAGGAGATCTCAGCGATGGTGCTGCAGAAGCTCAAGGCCGACGCCGAGGCGTACCTCGGCCATCCGGTCACCGAGGCGGTCATCACCGTCCCGGCGTACTTCAATGACTCACAGCGCCAGGCCACGAAGGACGCGGGCAAGATCGCCGGTCTCGAGGTCAAGCGCATCATCAACGAGCCCACAGCCGCTGCGCTCGCGTACGGCCTCGACAAGGGGCACCAGGACCAGACGGTGCTCGTCTTCGACCTCGGCGGCGGCACGTTCGACGTGTCGGTCCTCGACATCGGCGAAGGCGTCTTCGAGGTCAAGTCCACCAACGGTGACAACCACCTCGGCGGCGATGACTGGGATCAGCGCGTGATCGATTGGCTTGCGGACAAGTTCAAGGCCGACCACGGCATCGACCTGCGCGCCGACAAGATGGCGCTCCAGCGCCTGAAGGAGAAGGCCGAGCAGGCGAAGATGGAGCTCTCCACCACGCAGACCACGCAGATCAACGCCCCGTTCATCACGGCGGACGCGTCCGGCCCGAAGCACCTGGACTACACGCTCACGCGTGCCGAGTTCCAGAAGATCACGAGCGACCTGCTCGATCGCTGCAAGAAGCCGGTGGAGTCCGCGATCAAGGACGCAGGCATCAAGGCGAGCGAGATCAACGAGGTCATCCTGGTCGGTGGCTCGACCCGTATGCCCGCGGTGCAGGAGCTCGTCAAGGGCATCACCGGCAAGGAGCCGCACAAGGGTGTCAACCCCGACGAGGTCGTGGCGGTCGGCGCGGCCATCCAGGGCGGCGTGCTCGGCGGCGACGTGAAGGACATCCTGCTCCTCGACGTGACCCCGCTTTCGCTGGGCGTCGAGACCCTCGGCGGCGTGATGACCAAGCTCATCGAGCGCAACACCACCATCCCGACTCGCAAGAGCGAGACGTTCACCACAGCGGCCGACGGTCAGAACTCGGTGGAGATCCACGTACTCCAGGGTGAGCGCGAGATGGCCACCTACAACAAGACGCTCGGCAAGTTCCATCTGATGAACATCCCGCCGGCGCCGCGCGGCATCCCGCAGATCGAGGTCACGTTCGACATCGACGCCAACGGCATCGTGAATGTCTCGGCCAAGGACCGCGGCACGGGCCAGGAGCAGAAGATCACCATCACCGGAACGACGGCGCTTTCCGACGAGGAAGTGGACCGCATGGTGAACGACGCGGAGAGCCACGCCGACGAGGACAAGCAGAAGAAGGAAGAGGCCGAGGTGCGCAACACGGCCGACAGCCTCGTCTACGGCACCGAGAAGACGCTCGTCGACCTGGGCGAGAAGGTCCCGGCAGACACCAAGAGCGACGTTGAGGCCGCGGTGGCCGAGGTCAAGAAGGCGCTCGAGGGCGACGACACGGACGCGATCCGTACCGCCACGCAGGCGCTGCAGGAGAAGAGCTACAAGCTCGCCGAGATCGTGTATCAGCAGGTCTCCGACGAGCAGACCGCCGAAGGCGAGACTGCTCCCGAGGGTGACGAAGAAGTGGCCGACTACGAAGTCGTCGATGGGGACGAGTAGCGATGAATCCCCGTAGAGACAAGGCCCAGGGCGGAGGAGACCCCTCCGGTCTCGGTCCTCGGGAAGATCGCCCTGCGGAGGTTCCCTTCGGGGTCTCCTCCGCCGGGGCCCCTCTCGGCGACGCCATGACCGACTCCGAGCTGCTCGACGACCTCGGTGCCGAGTATGAGTTCAGGGGCGATCAGCTTGAGAGCGAACTCGAGAGTGCGCGGCGGGAAGCCGCCGCGCACCTCGATACCGCCCAGCGTCTGCAGGCCGACTTCGACAACTACCGCAAGCGGGTAGCCAGGGACGCCGAGGACGCGGCCAAGCGCGCGGGCCAGCGCGTGATCTCCGAGATGCTGCCGGCCCTCGACAACCTCGAGCGTGCGCTTGCGCACGTGGAAGCAGGCGGCGAGGGCGAGCAGCTCACGGATGGCGTGCGGATGGTGGTCCAGCAGGTGCTCGACGTCTTCGCCAAAGAGGGCGTGGAGCGTATCGATCCGCTCGGCCAGCAGTTCGATCCGAACGAGCATCAGGCGGTCGGACAGGCCGCGCGCGACGACGTGTCCGAGGGCACGGTGGTGGACATGTTCCAGGCCGGCTATCGGATGCACGGCCGCGTGCTCCGGCCCGCGGCGGTCGTCGTGAGCACCGGAGGCCCCGCGCCGAAGGAGTAGGCCATGGCCGACAAGGACTACTACGACATACTCGGCGTGCCTAAGACGGCCACGACCGACGAGATCAAGAAGGCGTTCCGCAAGCAGGCGCGCAAGCATCATCCCGACGCGGGAGGCTCCGAGGAGAAGTTCAAGGAGCTGAACGAGGCGTACGAGATCCTCTCCGACGACGAGAAGCGCACGCAGTACGACACCTACGGCCGCTACTTCGGCGGGAACATGCCGCCGGGCGGTGCCGGTCCCGGAGGCGCGGGTTACCCGGGCGGTTATCCCGGCGGTGGCTTCCCGGGCGGCGCGGGCTACCAGACGGTCGACATGGGCGACCTGTTCGGCAACCTCTTCGGCGGGGCGGCGGGTGGCGGTGGCGGCCGAAAGGCGGCGCACCGCGGGGCCGACCTGCAGTACGACCTCACACTCTCGTTCGACGAGGCGCTCAAGGGCACGTCGACGAAGGTTGACGTGAAGCGGACTGAGACGTGTGCCGCCTGCAAGGGCACCGGCGCGCGGCCGGGCACGAGCCCGGTCACCTGCCCCACCTGCAACGGTAGCGGGCACGTGAGCCAGGGCCAGGGCCTCTTCGGCTTCTCGCGGCCGTGTCAGCGCTGCGGCGGCAAGGGCACGATCGTCGAGAGCCCGTGCGCCACATGCAAGGGCAAGGGCAAGGTCGTGCGCGTCAAACCGGTCACGGTGAATATCCCGCCGGGCGTGACCGACACCGGCAAGTTGCGCTTCGCCGGGAAGGGCGAGCAGGGCACAGGCGGCGGACCTGCGGGCGACCTGTACGTGATCACGCACATCACACCGCACAAGTTCTTCACTCGGGATGGCGCGGACGTGCTGATCGACCTACCGGTGACGATCGTGGAGGCGACGCTCGGGGCCGACGTGACCGTCCCCGTGCCGGACGGAAGCAAGGTCAAGCTCAAGGTGGCGCCGGGCACCGCGGACGGCAAGGTTCTACGGGTGCCGGGCAAGGGCGCCCCGAAGCTCAAGGGCAAGGGCAACGGCGACCTTAAGGTCCGCGTGAGGATCGCAGTGCCGGACAAGGTCACCGCCGAGCAGAAGGAACTGCTGCGCCGATTCGAGTCGTCGCGTGACGAAGACGTTCGGGCGCACATCGCATGAGGAAGGAGTTCCGGCCGTGGTGAGACAGCAGCGAGGCAGCAGTGGCAAGGACCGGCCGGTCTACATGATCAGCGTGGCCGCCGAATTGGCGGGCGTGCATCCGCAGACGCTCAGGATCTACGAGCGCAAGGAGCTCGTGCAGCCCACGCGTTCGCCGGGCGGCACGCGCCTGTACTCGGAGGCCGATATCGAGCGGTTGCGGCTCATCCAGCGGCTCACGCAGGATGAGGGCGTCAATCTCGCGGGCGTGATGCGGATCATCGAGCTCCAGATCGAGAAGGAGCGGCTCGAATCGCAGCTGGCCGATGCCGAGGCCGCGGCGTCACGCGCCGAGCGGCAGCTGGCGAACGAGATCAACGAGTTCCGGCGCTCGATGCGGGCCGACATCGTGCACGTGCCGCGCGGCGGCATCGTGCGAAGGGACGGTCGCTGATGACGGACAGGCGCAGCGGACTCGTCCGCTGGCTCGAGGGCGTGCGCGCCGGAGAGATCCACGGCGGCCCGCTTTGACTGCTTGTGGCGTGGGTGTACTCACGCGTGATGAAGAACAGGACGGCGCCCGCTTGAACCGTCGGCCGGTAGCCCGGGTGGCTGCCGCAACGGGGACGGGTGTGGCTCGTAGGAGTTGAGTGACATGCGGTTGGACAAGCTGACAGTGAAAGCACAGGAGGCCCTCCAGGCGGCACAGGGCATCGCCGACGACGCATCCTCGCAGGTGATCGAGCCCGAGCACCTCTTGAAGGCGCTGCTCGACGCGGCCGAAGGCATCGTTCGCCCGATCGTGCAGAAGGTGGGCGCCGATCCCGACCTGGTGGAGGCCGAGGTCACCTCGGCCATCGGCGCCATGCCCAAGGTGACCGGCGCGGGCGCTGGTGGCCCGGCAGGCGTGGGGCCGCGCCTCAACAGCGTGCTCGGCGACGCGTTCAAGCACGCCGAGAAGCTGAAGGACGCCTATGTCTCCACCGAGCACCTGCTGCTCGCGGTAGCGGATGACCGCGGCGAGGCGGGGCGCATCCTCGGCAAGGCGGGCGTGACCACCAAGCGACTGCTCGAGAGCCTCGAGGAGTTGCGGGCGGGCGCACGCGTGACCGACCAGAATCCCGAGGCGCAGTTCCAGGCGCTCGAGCGGTTCAGCCGCAACCTCACGCAAGCAGCGCGCGACGGCAAGCTCGACCCGGTGATCGGCCGCGTCGAGGAGATCCGCCGTGTGATCCAGGTGTTGTCGCGGCGCACGAAGAACAACCCGGTGCTCATCGGCGAGCCGGGCACGGGCAAGACCGCGATCGTGGAGGGCCTCGCGCAGCGAATCGTCGCGGGCGACGTGCCATCCACCCTGAAGGACAAGGACGTGGTCGCGCTCGACCTGGGCGCGATGGT
Source organism: uncultured Actinomycetes bacterium (assembly GCA_963700295.1). Taxonomy (GTDB): domain Bacteria; phylum Actinomycetota; class Coriobacteriia; order Anaerosomatales; family Anaerosomataceae; genus UBA6100. The sequence continues at coordinate 34,135 of CAVOWY010000009.1, forward strand.
GGCCGGCGCGAAGTACCGCGGCGAGTTCGAGGACCGCCTCAAGGCTGTGCTCCGCGAGATCGAGCAGGCCGAAGGGCGCCTCATCCTGTTCATCGACGAACTGCACACGATCGTGGGCGCCGGTGCCGCAGAAGGCGCCATGGACGCGTCGAACATGCTTAAGCCGGCGCTGTCGCGCGGCGAGCTCCACGCCATCGGCGCCACCACGCTTGATGAGTACCGCGAGCACATCGAGAAGGACGCTGCGCTCGAGCGGCGCTTCCAGCCGGTCTTCGTGGGCGAGCCTTCGGCGGAAGAGACGATCGCGATCCTTCGCGGTCTCAAGGAGCGCTACGAGGTGCACCACGGCGTGCGCATCACCGACGGCGCCATCGTGGCCGCTGCCACGCTCTCGGACCGCTACATCGCCGACCGCTTCCTGCCTGACAAGGCGATCGACCTCATCGACGAGGCCGCAAGTCGGCTGCGCATCGAGATCGATTCGATGCCCGAAGAGATCGACCGGCTCGACCGGCAGCATCGTCAGCTCCAGATCGAGGAGCAGGCGCTCCAGAAGGAGAAGGACGAGGCGAGTCGCGAGCGGCTGGACGCCCTTCGCGGCGAGATGGCCGGTCTCACCGAGCAGCTCTCGGGCCTCAAGGCCCGGTGGGAGAGTGAGAAGACCATCATCACCGACGTGCAGCGGTTCAAAGCCGAACTCGACGAGGCGCGGCTCGACGGCGAGCGTGCCGAGCGTGAGGGTGATCTGCAGCGCGCCGCCGAGATCCGCTACGGACGACTGCCTCAGCTCGAAGGCCTCCTCGCCGAGGCCGATCAGCGCCTCAAGGACCTGCAGGCAGGTTCGGCGATGCTCCGCGAGGAGGTCACCGAATCCGAGATCGCCGAGGTCGTGGGCGCGTGGACCGGCATCCCGGTCTCGAAGCTGCTCGAAGGGGAGCTCGCCAAGCTCGCACATCTCGAGGAGTTGCTGCACGAGCGCGTGGTCGGTCAGGACGAGGCGGTCACCGCGGTTGCGGGTGCGATCAGGCGCTCGCGCGCGGGACTCTCGGACCCCGACCGACCCATCGGGTCGTTCATCTTCCTCGGCCCGACCGGCGTGGGGAAGACCGAGCTCGCCCGCGCACTCGCGGCGTACCTCTTCGACGACGAGCGCAACATGGTGCGCATCGACATGTCCGAGTACATGGAGAAGTTCAGCGTGCAGCGCCTGATCGGCGCGCCTCCGGGCTACGTGGGCTACGAAGAGGGCGGCCAGCTCACCGAGGCGGTGCGACGCCGTCCGTACTCTGTGGTACTGCTCGACGAGATCGAGAAGGCGCACCCCGACGTGTTCAACGTGCTGCTGCAGGTACTCGACGACGGGCGGCTCACGGACGGTCAGGGCCGCACGGTGAGCTTCCGGAACACCATCGTGATCATGACCTGCAACGTGGGCAGCCAGTTCATCACGGAGCTCGCCAAGGGCGGCGGCGAGTACGAGCAGATGAAGGCGCTCGTCGAGGAGGCGCTGCGTGCGACCTTCCGACCGGAGTTCCTCAACCGGGTGGACGACACGGTCGTGTTCCATGCGCTCTCGCTCGACGACGTAGCCGCGATCATGGAGATCCAGCTCGGGCTGGTTCGCCAGCGCCTGGCCGAGCGGAAGATCGCCCTCGAAGTCACGCCCGCGGCGGCCGAGCGTATCGCGATCGACGGGTTCGACCCCGTCTTCGGCGCTCGCCCGCTGAAGCGCGTGATCCAGCGCGAGGTCGTCGACCGCGTGGCCAAGGCGCTCATCGAAGGCGCTGTCACCGATGGCGACACGGTCACCGTCGACATCATCGACGACGAACTCGGTGTGCGAAGCATCAGACACGTCGGCTAGCGAAAGGGAGTACCCGCAATGCGAACCATGCCGACCCAGGAGGGCATAGGCTACCTGCTCAACCGGGCCTCGCGTGATGTGGTGGACAGGATGCGCGACCAACTTCGGCCGCTCGGCCTCGACCATGACATGTGGATGATGATCCAGGCTGTTCGCCGCTCCGAGAATGGCTGTGCCAGCCCCGTCGAGGCATCCGAGCGCCTGCACACGCAGCTCGGTTCCATGATCGACGCTGCCGAGCGACTCGTACGAGATGGCTGGGCGCAGGTGGCGCCGGGCCAGCCTGCGGATTCGGGGCGCATCGCGCTCACCGACAAGGCGAGCAAGGCGCTCCAAGCGATCGATGGCGAGGCCCGCTGGCTGCTGGAGCACGCGACAAGCGGCTTCACGCACGAGGAGCTCGACCATCTGGCCGACTACCTGAAACGGATCATCCAGAATATGTCGTGAGTCCCTCGCCGGGGCCCTCGCCCGTCAGTGGCGTGCCGACTACCCGGCGAGGCGCTCCTCGAGTTCGTGTATGAGGAACAGCGACACGTCGTCCTGGGTCTTCTCGTGCACGCGGAAGGGCGTGTCGAGCGTCCTGAGCAACCGCAGGATGTAGGTGAACAGGTAGGCGATGAACCCGACGAGGACGACGCCGAGGCCAACCGGCTCGATCACGGTGAGCAGCAGCAGGCCGATGATCAGTACCACGAGCGTGCGCACGAAGTTGTACGCCGAGGGCAGGAAGTCGATCTTCTGGATGTAGTACACGCGCAGGAGCGTTCGGCGGATGGATGCCTGCTCGCCCTTGAGCCGCACCACATGGTTCGCGGGGAGCCCGATGCGCTCCATCTCAATGAACGACGGCGTGAGCGCGGCAAGCGCGTCGAGCGCGCTGCGCGCACCGGGAGTCCCAAGGTCGCTTCGGAATGCCGCGAGCAGCGCTATGACCCGTGCGCGCAAGGTGACCTCATCGAACACAGGGAACTGCTCCTTGCAGTACCTGCCGTCCTCGGCGATCGACGCCGCCACAGCGGCGATCTCGGCGGGGATGCGCTCCGACTCCTTGTAGTCGGAGAGCGTGCCGGCGAGGATGAGACCGAAGACGAACACCGCACCACCGATCACGCTCGAGAACAGCGTGTTGAGCTCGAGGTACTCCCAACCAAGCGCGTGCATCGCGGCCTTGGCGGCGCCAAGCGCCACGAGTGCAGCGAGCGAGTCGAGCGCGAGACGCCACCGGACCAAACCCTTCATGGATGCCCCCTCACGTCAGGTGTCAGGCCGAGTATAGGGGAGCGTGTCGGTCGATGACGACCGCCGCTTGCCGAAACATACGTGCCGTCTACCTGTTTGCAGGCGCACGTGAGATGCGTTTACATGCATACTGGCGGACGGTGTGTCCGCAGGCGTTTGTAGGGGGCCCTCAGCATGAAGATCGCTTCTCCCGCGCGTGGCTGGATCGTCACGCTCGCAGGCATCGGTATCAACCTTGCCCTCGGCGTGCTCTATGCGTGGAGCATCATCGCCAAGTCGCTTACGGCCGACTGGGGATGGACGGCCGGTGGCGCGAGTCTGCCCTACGCCGTCGCGTGCGGTGTCTTCGCCGTCTCCATGGTGTTCGCCGGTCGTGCGCAGGACCGCCTCGGGCCGCGGATCGTCGCCACGTTTGGCGGGGCGCTCACGGGACTCGGCATGATCGTGGCAAGCTTCGGTTCCGCCGACACACGGCTTCCGATCGTGCTCGGCTTCGGCGTGATGGCGGGTACCGGTATCGGCCTGGGCTACGCGGCGGCCACTCCAGCAGCCGTGAAGTGGTTCCCGGCCGCGAAGAAGGGGCTCATCACGGGTCTCGTGGTCTCGGGATTCGGTCTCGCGAGCGTCTACATCGCCCCGCTCACCCAGTGGCTGCTCGGCGCGTACGGCATCGCGATGACGTTCCGCATCCTGGGTGTGGGCTTCCTCATCTCCACCGTGACGCTTGCGCAGCTGCTCGCTAACCCGCCGAAGGAGCATGCACCCGCACAGCGGGCCGCGAGCGCCGCGAGGGCCGCGACCGCACCTCCGGCCGTCGCGCACCGCGAGTACGACTGGCATGAGATGATCCGCACCCCGCAGTTCGCGCTGCTGTGGCTGATGTACGCATTCGCCGCATTCGCCGGTCTCATGATCATCGGACACATGGCGAAGATCGCGGCGCTGCAGATGCCCGGCGCCGACCTCGGGTTCGCGCTCGTGGCAGTACTGGCGGTCGGCAATGCGTCAGGGCGCGTGGTTGCGGGGATGGCCTCGGACCGCCTCGGTGGCACGAAGACCATGCTCGTCGTCTTCGTCATGCAGGCTGCCATGATGGGCGTGCTCTCCATCGCCGACGCACCGGCGATGCTCGTGCCGGTCGCGGCCTTCGTTGGCTTCAGCTACGGGGCGAATCTCGCGCTGTTCCCCTCGACCACGCAGGGCTACTTCGGCACGAAGAACTACGGCGTCAACTACGGCCTCGTCTTCACGGCATGGGGCGTGGGCGGCGTGTTCGGGTCGATGACAGCCGGCTCGATCGTCGACTCCACGGGAGGTTACGGGATCGCGTACGCGGTCGCCGCCGGGCTGTGCCTGGTCGCGGCTGCGCTCACGTTCGCGACGAAGCCGCCCAAGCCCTCCGAGGTCGCAGGCGAGAACGCCGACAGGGAGCTGCTGGCCGCGTAGAGGCGGTGGCGAGGGGGCCTCAGGGCCCGAGCGTCACCGGCACCTCGACAACGTTGATGTCAGAGCCGTCTTTCGCCGACTGCTCGTAGACCACGATGGTGCCCTCGCCGCCGGCTGCAAGCGGGTAGGGGACGCTCACGTCGAACGTCCCGCGCGTGCCCATGCCGGAGGTCGCCATGGCCGGTACTTCGACGATGGTGCTGCCGTCGCGTCCGAGGATGCGCACCATGAACGCAGCTTCGAAGGTGTTCGCGGTACCGGTGAGGCGGACAGGGTTTCCGACGGTCGCTCCGGGGGTCGGACTCTCCAGGAAGATCGCGGGAAGCACGTACTCGTAGTCCCCCCGCTCCTGCGGTTCGTCGAGCATGATGCCCTCACCGCCGAAGACGTCCACGACGTCGCCGTCCATCATGAGAACGACCCGATCCACGGTGGAGAACTGCGTGAGCGTGTACACGACCTGGGCGAGCCGCATCGTCATCGAGAGCGTGCCGCCGCCGGCGTCGTACTCGCCTGAGAGGTCGACCCGCGCCGTCCCGCCGTCGATCGTGAGGCCGAGGAGCCGCGTGCCCTCGGGCGCCTCGCTCGAGAGCCCCCAGCCGGTTTCGGTGGCGGTGGGTCCGGCGAGCAGCTCCTCCATGGCCGCGCGTGCGAGGGCCGGTGTCTCGGGTACCTCGCGCGTCACCACGCCGAGGTACTCGCCGCGCGCGAGGTACACGCGCACGGTCTGCGTGGCGGTGGGCTCCGCCTCGTCCTCGGTTTCGGCTTCGGGTTCGGACTCCTCTTCCGGCTCCACGGTCGCGGTCGCTTCGGTCTCGTCCTCGTCCTCGTCCGCGCTCATAATCCGGCCGGCGACCACGCCGCCGCCGACCGCCAGTGCGATCACCACGACGCCCAGCACCCAGAACCACCATGGCAGCGACTTCATGTCATCCCCTTCGTCGGCCTGTACGTTGTTCGTTCCACCGTTCGGCGGATGCCATACGGCTTATGGTGCCGTTCGTCAGCGATTCGGCCGGTTCCGTCACTGCGCAGCCGCCCGTCAGCACGCGTCTGTTGCCGCTGGGTATGTGTGCCGATAGGGATGAAAGGCAGAGTATGCTCGTCACGGAACCCCCGGGAGGTGACCAGCGTGGACAAGCGCTCCACAGAGGCGTCGGCTGCTGCTGCACACGCTCTGTCCGATCCGGGTCGCGTCTCGATGCTGCTCGAAGGTGCGTCGTTCCCCGCGGCGCTGTGGTCAGGCTCCGAGCTCAAGTTCACGTGGATGAACGGCGTGTTCCGCGATCTCCTCGAAGACGTGCGACCGCAGTGGGACCTCCTGGGCATGCCGGTGCGGGGCTTCATGTCCGACTCGCGCAGCGCCTCCCGCTTCATCGACGTCGCCTACACGGGTCAGCCGATCACCGTCCCCGCCTACGAGTTCAAGACCTCGTGGGGCGACGTGACGTTCTGGCAGCTCTCATACCTGCCTGTCCCGGGCCGCATCGGGCATCCGTTCGATGTGCTGCTGCTTGCGGTGGACGTGTCGCTGTCGGTTGCTGAGCGCACATCGCAGGAGGCCGTCGCGGCAGACCTGCGGCGCGCCATCAACCTGATCGACGTCACGGTGCTCTCGTCGCTCGATTCCGAAGACATCCTTCAGCGTGTGCTCGTGGAGGCCACCGAGGCCCTCGCCGCTGACTGGGGCTGGATCGCCGAGCGCGATGACGGCTACTGGGTGTTCCGCAACGTTCATGGCTGGCCTGCCGAGATGACGGGCCTCAAGTTCCGGGAGGACGAGGTCTCGCTCCCGTCGCTCGTGGCAAGGACGGGGCATGCGCTCGCGGTCTCGCAATCGGATGCGACGCGGCGCGAGCAGTTCGAACTGATGGTGAAACACGACATCGGCGCGTTCGCGCTCGTGCCCCTCAAGAGCCGGGGCGAGGTCACCGGTGCCATGGGCTTCTGCTGGGACGAAGACGTGAGCTTCGGCGACGCACAGCACGACCTGCTGCAGAAGCTCGAGCTGTCGCTCTCGCTCGCCCTCGAGAACGCCCGGCAGTACGCCAACGAGCGGCACCTCACCCGGCAGCTGCGGGGCGCGTTCTTCGGTGCACCTGCGACAGTGCCCGGCTTCGAGATGGGCCACCTGTATCACGCGGTCTCGGGCGTGAGCTACGTGGGCGGCGACTTCTACGACGTCATCCCGCTCGAAGCGGGACGACTCGGCGTGCTCATCGGCGATGTCGCGGGCCACGGTGCAGAGGCGGCCGGACTCACCGCGCTCGTGAAGAGCGCGATGCGCTCCGAGGCGCTGCGTCTGCCCTCACCGCAGCTCGTGATGGATCATGCGAACGACTTGGTGCTCCGGGGGGCCGCGCCACACGAGTTCGTCTCGGCATTCTTCGGCCTGATCGACGGCACGACCGGCCATATGGCGTACAGCCTGGCCGGACATCCGCCGCCCGTGATCGTCCGTGCCGACGGCGTGCCGGTGCTGCTGCCCGACGATGGCGGCGTGCTAGGCGCGCTTGGCGGGATGCGCTACGAGAATCACGACGCGCATCTGGACGTGGGCGACCTGCTGGTGATGTACACCGACGGGCTTGTGGAGGCACGGTCGCCGCGCGGCGAGTCCTTCGGCACCGACCGGCTGCTGCGCGCGTGCGCCGAGGCGGCCGGGGAATCGGCGTCGACAGTGCCCGAATCGCTGTTCATGTCGGCATTCGGTTTCTCCGAGGGACGGCTCGCCGATGACATCGCGATCGTAGCGCTGCGGCGTACCGAGGCGGCCGGCGGGTACGACCAGGGTCGCCTCGAACTCGAGTCGGCGGTCGCTTAGCGGTCTCTGCAGCCCGGCCGTCCCTTGCTTTTGAGCCGTCCGCGTGGCGTCTTCCGCGCCTGCCCTTTACACGCGTGCTCGGCCGGCAATACAGTCATAGCAGACGCGCCGATCATGCGAGGGGGCCTTCACCATGCTGTGCCCGAACTGTCAGGCCGAAGTCCGCGATGGGGCCGCGTTCTGCGGCTCGTGCGGAGCGACCATCGAACAGACCACGGCAGCCGCCGGGGCGACCGAGCCCCTGCCGCAGCCGACGGCGCCGATGCCCGGACCGGATCCGGCCGCCCAGGCGGCATACAGGCGCAGATGGCCGAATACGAGCGGCAGAAGGCGGCATACGAGCAGGCGCAGTACGCCCAGCAGGTGGCTGCCTACGAGCAGGCAGAAGGCGGAGTACGACCAACAGGTCTACGGGCAGCAGGCTGCCTACGGCGCGCCGGGCGCGCAGGCGGTGCCGCCCAAGAAGAAGACCGGGCTCGTGGTCGCGATCGTGATCATCCTCATCCTGCTGCTCGTGGGCTGCGGCGTGGGCGGGTTCTTCGCCTACAAGGCGTGGAACGACAAGAACAACGAGACGCCGGGGACGACCGACACCGGTACGACCGACACCGACGCCGACGACGCCGAAACGGATGACACTGACACCGATCCGGGCAACATGCTCGACAGCTATGCCACTGCCGATGAAGCCGTGATGGCACAACTTGAGGCCTCGGGCGTTGGCGACTGGGTCTATCAGCCCTACGACGAGGGCGACGGCTACGCTACGTACTGGGCCGGTCCGCCGAACAGCGAGTACGTCGACGAGATCTACCTGGAGCAGAACACCGACGGGACGTGGTCGGTCATCGAGGTGAGCAGCCTCGACTTCGGCGGGGACGTCTCGATGGCGAGCCCGGCCGAACGAGGCGATGTGGATCGTCGACATGCACCTCTCCTACGTGCAGAGCGACATGGGCCTGGAGGCGCAGTCGCTCACCGTCGATCCGTTCCACTCAGACAGCGCGAGCGCGGCGGTCTCGGCTGGCGGGTTCGACTACTACACGGTCGATGGCTATGCCGAGCAGTCGGACGGCAGCTTCTGGGTGCAGACCACGCAGTCGTGGTACGGCAACGTCGAGGGCTGGGAGTACTGGGTGGTCCCACCGAGGCTGGCTACATGATCGCGGACATCCGCTTCATGGAGTAGCGCTACCGCCGTTCGAGGACATCGCGCGCGCGGCTCATGCCGTAGGCCACAGCCGGGCGGAGGCTCTTGCTGTTGCCCCAGACCTTGATCTCGCGGTAGTACTCATGCATGCCTGCGATGGCGATCACGAGGTACGCGCGCTCAAGCGGCGGCAGGGTGTCGGTGAGCTTCTGCAGGTGGCACAGCGCCGCAGTCTGGGCGTCCGCGTCCTCGGGATCCGTCGGGCGCGTCTCGCTGCAGCGGTACTCGCCGGGTGCCACCCTGGTCAGCACCGAGGACCATGTCGCACGGGGCTCATCGCGTTCCTCGACGAGGGTCCAGCCGTGCGCCACATCCACCGGCTCTCCCTGGGGGGCGGCGGCCAGGCGCTTGACCGCATCATCCATCCAGCCGACGAGCTCCTCGGCGGTGTCGCGATAGCTCAGGAAGAAGAGGAGCCGTGCGTAGTACATAAGGAAGTGCAGGACGGCGTTGTAGCCGCTCTCCTGACGCTCGGCTTTCGCGAGCCACAGCTCGACACGCGCGCGGTCGTCGCCGAGGAGCGCGATCTCCACGGATGCCACGGGCGTCTTCTCGCTTCTTGCCGAACAGGCCCATACGGTTCTCCTTGCCCCAGTCGTCCAAGCCTAGCACGTCGCGGCCTACCAACCCGGGGCAGTGGCACAATCGCCAGAGCGGCTACGAGGAGGATGATCGATCAGTGACGGACGGACACGCGCGGTTTCGCGAGCGACAACGCGTCGGGTGCGCATCCGGCGGTGCTCGCCGCGATGGCTGAAGCCAATCAGGGCCATGTCCACGCCTATGGCGACGATCCGGTGACCGCCCGGGCGCGCGAGCTCGTGCAGGGAGCACTTTGGCGCGCAGGCGGAGCCGTTCTTCGTCTTCAACGGTACGGGCGCCAACGTCACAGCGCTCCAGGCGCTGATGCGGCCCTTCGAGGCGGTCATCTGCCCGCGACGGCGCACATCAACTCCGACGAGTGCGGGGCGCCCGAACGATTCACGGGTGGCAAGCTGCTCGCCGTCACCACGCCCGACGGCAAGCTTACCCCTTCGCTCATCGAGGGCGCGATCACGGGCGTGGGTTTCGAGCACGCGAGCCAGCCGCGGGTCGTGTCCATCACGCAGTCCACCGAGTACGGGACGGTCTACTCGGCCGATAGAGCTGGCAGCGGTCGTTGCCGCGGCGCGCTCGTTCGGCCTCAAGGTCCACCTCGATGGTGCCCGACTCGCGAATGCTGCCGCGTCCCTTGGCTGCTCGCTCGGCGAGGCGTGTGCCGGCGTGGACGTGGTGTCCTTCGGCGCGAACGAAGAACGGCGCGGTGCTCGCCGAGTCCGTGGTGTTCCTCGATCCTGCGCTTGCTGCCGACTTCAAGTACGTGCGCAAGCAAAGCGCGCAGCTGGCCTCGAAGATGCGCTTCGTGAGCGCGCAGTTCATCGCGCTGCTGGAGGACGGTCTGTGGTTGGAGAACGCCGCGCATGCGAACGCGATGGCGCGGCTGCTGGCGGAGCGCGCGGGCGCGGTGTCGGGCGTGCGCATCATGCAGCCGGTGGAGGCGAACGAGGTCTTCGCGGTGCTGCCCCAGCATGCGATCGCGCCGCTCCAGGCCGAGTTCGACTTCTACACCTGGGACGAGCGTGCCGACGAGGTCCGGTGGGTCACGAGCTGGGACACGACCGAGAGGACGTTGAGCGCTTTGCAGCTCGCGATCGCTCGCGAGTTAGGCGAGCCTGAAGACGGTATCATGATGGTAGGTGCCGACCGGGGTCGCTGTCCGGGCGGCTACGTCTTTGCGCTGACGATCGAGCGTATCGCTGCCACCACATCGTCGGCGTGTCCCTCGACCTTCACCTTCGGCCAGACGCGCGCGATCGCCCCTCGGGATCGATCAGGAACGTCGAGCGCGCGGCCGTCACTCCGAGCACGGCGCGCGCGCCGTAGGCGTCGATGATCGACTTGTCGGTGTCGGCGATCATCGGAAAGGTGAGCTCGAACTTGTCGATGAAGCTCCGCTGGACCTCGGGCTTGTCCGCACTGACGCCCACGACCAGGGCGTTCAAGGACTCCAGCTCCTCGGCGTGAGCCTGGAAGTCCTTCGCTTCGTGCGTTCAACCGGGGGTGTTCGCCCGCGGATAGAAGTACACGACCACCCACTTCCCGACGACCACTCGACTCCCGACGTGATCCGCAGGTGGAACCGGCGCGCCACCCGTGGTGGTTGCATCGATGGGCGGCGCGGGCTGACCGACCTCGGGCATGATGATCTCCGGCATCGTTCCTCCTCGCTACGGCATTCATGACGGTATGTACCTCTGCGCGTGGCTCACCACGCACCGACCGTGCCGACGCGTCCGCACGCGACGCGTTCGGTGTAGCATGGCCGCATGCGATACGTGGTTGATGGCTACAATGTCACGAAGCGCGACCCCGCCACCGCGCGCCTGTCCCTCGAGGGCCAGCGCGAAGCACTGGTGGCGCGACTTGCCGCGCGCGGTGAGGGGCTGCTCGGCTCGGGCCCGAAAACGGTCGTTTTCGATGGCGTGCCCGATGCGGGCGTCGGCACCTTCCGTCGCGGATCGGTCGAAGTCCGCTTCTCGCGTTCGAGACGGCCGACGACCTGATCGTGCGTCTCGCCGAAGGCGAGGGCGTCACGGTGGTCACGTCGGACACGGGGCTCGGCATCCGCGTGGGTGCGCTCGGGCGCGCGCGTGCTCGGGTTCGGACGTCTGCTTCGACGGGCGTGCCGGCAAGCCGTCGCCGCGGTATCGCGCTTCGAGCGCGGGCCTTCCGCCCGGTGCGAACAAGGTGACCGAGGAACTCAAGAAGCTCTGGCTCGACGACAAGGAGTGACATGCCCGGTCTCGGCGTCCTGACCAACATCGTTGCGGTGCTCATCGGCACTGCGATCGGCCTTGCGTTCGGGCGGCTGATCGGCGAGCGCTTCCACTCCATCGCATTCTCGGCGATGGGGCTCGCGGTCATGCTCATCGGCATGACCATGGCGCTCGGCGGGCTCGCCGACCTCGGCGAGACCCAGCTGGGCGACTATGCTGCGCTCGTGCTCGTGGGGTGCCTGGTGGTGGGCTCGCTTATCGGCGAGGCGCTGCGCATCGAATACTGGCTCGAGCGTTTCGGCATGTGGCTGCAGGCGAAGTTCGGCAAGACGCCGGTGCTCGTGCCTGCCGAAGACGCGTCGGCCGAAGGCGGGGAGGCCGAGCAGGGCCACACGCTGGTCGAAGGCTTCGTGACGGCGAGCCTGCTCTTCTGCACCGGGGCGATGACCGTGCTCGGTTCGCTGCAAGACGGGCTCGGCGATCCGTCGCTGCTCACGCTCAAGGCGCTTCTCGACGGCACGGCGTCGATCGCGCTCGCCACCACGCTCGGCGCGGGCGTCGGGCTGTCGGTCATCCCGATCCTCGTACTGCAGGGCGGCATCGCGCTCGGCGCGGGTGCGCTCGAGCCGTTCATCACACCGGCGGTCATCGCCGCGATCGAAGCGGTGGGCGGAGCGCTCATCCTGGCCATCGGCCTGGACCTCGTGAAGATCAGGCGGCTGCCGGTGGGCAACATGCTGCCGGCGGTCTTCCTCGCAGCAGCCGTGGGGATGCTGCTCGGGTAGCGCGCGGTCGGGGGGCGCTGCCGGGTCGCTACGCCTGCTCGCGCCAGCCTTTCACCTGGAATGCGCTCGGGCAGAGGTCTGAAAGCGTGCACTGGCCGCACACCGGGCGCTTCGCGTCGCACACACCGCGTCCGTGTTCGATGAGCCGGTAGGTGAGCGCCCCCCACTCCTCGCGCGGGAAGAGCGCCATCAGATCGCGCTCGACTTTGTTGGGGTCGTCCTGCGCCGGTGAAGCCGAGGCGGTGGGCGAGTCGGAAGACGTGCGTGTCCACGGCCACGCCCTCGGCATGGCCGAAGGCGTTGTAGAGCACGATGTTGGCGGTCTTGCGCGCAACGCCCGGCAAGGTCAGCAGGCCCTCCATGGTGTCGGGCACCCGCCCGCCGTACTCTGCCACGATGCGACTCGCGGCGCCCATGATGTTCTTCGTCTTGTTCCGGAAGAAGCCGGTGGGGTGGACGATCTCTTCGACCTCGGCCGGGTCGGCACCGGCGAGCGCCTGGGGGGTGGGGAAGCGGTCGAACAGGATCGGCGTCACCTTGTTCACGCCCACGTCGGTGGTCTGGGCCGAGAGTATCACCGCCACGAGCAGCTGGAAGTCGCTCTGGTACGACAGGGCGATGGCGGCTCTCGGGTAGAGCTGCCTGAGCCGTGCGTCGATCTCGGCTGCGCGGGTGGGGTCGCTCATGTCGCCTCCGTCGGTCGGATGGGTCAATCGTACCCGAGATGCGGTCGTCTCCGCGGCCGCTTGGACCCGGTTTACATCCGGTTGATGCGTGCGTGGCACACTCGGCATGGCTCGTGACCGAGGGGGGAACCACGGGCCGGTCGGCGGGTATCCCTTCTGGCGCGGTGAGCGCCATTCCGCCGACCGTGTCAGACCACTTCGAATAAGGGGGAATCACGATGTCCGATCCGATGAGACGTCGTTGGCAACGCGTGTTGGGTGTCATGTGTGTCGTCTCGTTGCTCGCGAGCATGGCTGCCGCCGGCACGGCCATGGCCAGGCCGGGGAAGGGGAACGACCGCAAACAGCCGTCCGCGGCGGAACCCGGTTGGCCGGGAAGCCACGAGCCGGAGAACGACCCGCAGCCGGGGGAGGCCGGCTATCTGGCCGCAAGCGCGGTGCCGCAGGTGCCCGCCGACGGCATGACCGACGCAGAGCTCCAGGCGGCCGATCCGGCGGGTTTCGCGCAGATGAAGGCGCAGCGCGATGGCATCGAGCGGAGTCTTCTCACGCAGGTGCGGGCCGAGCTCAAGGCCGCAGGAGTCGCGCCGGCCGGCGAGGATCCGCTGGATGCGAGCGAGCTGGCGAAGGCGTCTGCCGCCATCACGGCTTCGGCGGTCTCGCCGTACGGGTATCTGCAGTTCACGCTCACGAGGAACACCACGAGCCCGTGGGCACGGTCGGGGTACCTCGGCATGCTGTACTTCTGTCACGGCTACTACAGCGCGCCGACCGACAGCTACAAGTGGTACACGGTGGCGTGGCCCGCGCGATCGGGGGACAACATCCCCAGTCACCAGTCATGGATCGGTACTGGACCCATCCCGGCCTACACCTACGACTTCGGCTTCATGTATGGCGCCTATCGTGGCTACGAGGCTGATGGTCGCGTGGAGTTCTATCCGGGCAAGTGGCGCCTGGATCCGTGGACGGGTGCGCCATACGGGCGCAGCTGTCTGGAAGTGCACGGCGGCACGGGAACACACGAGTTCGGCGCGACGAGCGGCTGCATCCGCACCCTCCCGTCGTCGATCAGCTCGCTCCGGTCGTACTGGACGTACAAGATGGCCAACAAGTACGACCCCAACTCGGCACACTTGATCGTTCGATACTGATCACCTGAGGAGAACGGGGGACTCCATGGCACTCCACGCACCGAACCCTATGCCGCCGATCGCGGTAGCGCGATTCGCTCTGACCGCGGCCTGTCTCGGCCTGACGGCGCTGCTCCTGGCGAGTTGTTCTGGTCCTGACGAAGCTGAGGTGGGCGAGGTCGAAGCGCAGCAGTTCGACCCGCTCGAGATGACATGGAGTCCCCGTGCGTTGGCGAATGCCGCACCCTGCCTCGTCGGCTGGCGTGGCGACGGGGCGAGCGGGGCGCTGGTGACGCTTTCGGGTCCAACGCCCGCCGAGGTGCTCTGGCGCACTCCTGCCGATGCGGACCCCTTGTACATGCACTTGATGGCGGTCGACCCGGCCGGAAGCTGCATGGCGGGGGAGGTCTACTCCGATGAGTGGGGGGCCGAGCCGCTTCAGCGCGTGTTGCTGTTCGAGCCGGACGGCAGCGTGCGGGACCTGCCCCGACCCGATGGTTACGAGGGAGTCTCAGACGTGGTCTTCTGCGACGCAGGCGCTCTGGCGATCGCGTATCACGCGACGCTCGATGAGTTTCAGACCACGCTGGGACTCGTGGCTACGGGTGGAGAGTGGCGGCAGCTCACCTTGGAAGGCGACGTTCCGCCACACCAGTTCATCGAGTCGCTCTCTGCACGGCCCGGCAGCGATCTGGTCGGTCTCGTGCTCAAGACCGCAGGGGGAGAGGGCGACAGGGACGAGGGGCTGCTCGTACTGGCCCGGCTTGAGGACTCAAAGATCACGGTAGTGACTCCTCCGTTCTGCGACGATTCACTCCCGGGCGCTCAGCCGCTCTTGGACGCGGACGGCGTCGTCTACGCGCGGTTGTGGAGCACGGAGGAGGGCGCATCGGCTCCAACGCTCATGAGAGTCGAGTGGAACGGTGCCGAGTGGCTAGAAACCGAGATACTGGCCCCGGGTGCCGTTGCGGTCGGCCCCGAGACCGGACAGGCCGTCGGGCAGGAATCCGACGGCGGCTTCTGGATACGCGACGCTGAAGGTGACGCGCATGGCGAGGGCTCGACGCTGCTTCACCTCGCGCCGGGGGCGATCGCTCCCGAGCCCACTGGCGTGGACACGAGCGGCATCGATTGGTTCTCCTGGGTCGAAGGACCCGCGGACTGAAAGAACGCACGGCGACGCGGGGGCGGGTCGCGGCTCGGCGCCATCGGCCCGCCCTCGCGGTTTGACCGCGCTCCCGCGGGGCCATACACTCGCATCCGTCGCCCGCCCCGGCATACCGGATGCGGGCCCTTCGTGCTGCTACGAGAGTCCAGGAGCGTTGCCGTGGAAGCGTTCTACAACGCGATAGCCCCGCTGCTGCGGACCGAGCCGGCACTCGCCCGCGGTCTCGAGCGGCTCGACACCGGCGAAGACGTCACCCTTGCTGCGGCCGGCCTCGTTCGGCCGGTCCTCACCGCAGTGGTCGCCGACTCCCGCACCAAACCTGTCCTGGTCGTGATGCCCGGCAACGATGCCGCAGCGCGATTCGCCCGTCAGCTGGGCACCTACGTGGGACATGAGCGCGTGCTGCACTTTCCGGAGCGCATCGAGATGCCGTGGGATCGTGGAGCCGCCGACCTCGAGGCGGTAGGCGCCCGCGCCCGCGCGCTGCACGCGCTCGACCGCGGGCGGCCGGTGATCGTCGTCGCCGGCGCACGATCGATCCTGCGCGTCCTGCCGCCGCACGGCTCGCATGTCTTCGATCCCGTCCTGCTCGAGGTCGGCCGATCGCTCGACTTGGCCGAGCTCTCGGCGACGCTCGTACGCATGGGATACGAGCGTGTGGATGTAGCGGCGGATCGCGGTCAGTTCGCAGTGCGCGGAGGTACCCTCGACGTCTTCGGCTCCGATGCGCAGTACCCGGTGCGTGCGGAGTTGTTCGGCGATGAGATCGAATCGCTCAGGCGCTACCTTCCGTCCACGCAGCAGCACATCGCAGACGCCGGGCCGACCGAGGTCTACCCGTGTCGCGAAGTGGCGCCGGGAACGCGTGCCGGCCAAAGCGCCCGCCGCGCCTTCGGGGAGGCGGCGCGGTCGAACGACGACCTGGCGCGCGACCTGACGCTGATCGAGCAGGGTGTGACGTTCAACGGCATCGAGCAGTACCTGCCGCACTTCTACCGGTCGCGTGCGACCGTGCTCGACTACGTCTCACCCGGCTCACTCGTCGTGGTCGCGGAGCCTCGCGCCATCTTCGATGATCTCGTGCGCGGCCGGGGCGAGCTCGAGGCGAAGGCCGATTCGGTCGCCCGCTCCCTCGACGGGCTCTTCTTCACGCCCGCGGAGATCGACCTGGGCGGTCGCCAGCGGCTGACGTTCCTCTCGATGCTGCGCGCCGCCGGCGCCGCCGACGGTGAGGTCGTGGCACGGCGTCCCGAGGTGAGCGGCAGGGAAGAGGTGTTCGCCGCGGGCCTGCGTGCGCTCATCGACACCGGGTATCGCGTGGTCGCTGCGGTGCGCGATCGCCAGGGCCGCGACCGGCTGAGCCGCGCACTTGTGGACGCCGGCATGTCGGTCGCGGGACTCGAGCAGGGCGCCGCAACACTGGAGTCGGGCCTCGTCACCCTCGCCGTGGCCGATGTTCCTGTCGGCTTCGTCGTGCCGGGGGCGCGTCTCGCGGTCGTGTCGATCGACGACGTCTTCCCGCGTGCCGCCGAGCGCCGGCGTCAGGCCGCCGATCCAACGCAAGCTCACCTTCGCGTTCGCGCCGGGCGACTACGTCGTCCACGAGGTCCACGGCATCGCGCTCTTCCGCGATATCGTGCGCGCAGAGCGCGCTCGGCGCGGAGCGCGACTACCTGCTGCTGGAGTACGCCAAGGGCGACCGGCTGTACGTGCCCGTCGAGCAGCTCGATCGCGTCACGCGCTACGTCGGGCCCGAAGGCGTCGGCGCCGCGCGTCACGCGCCTGAATACCGCCGACTGGTCGCAAGCGCCACCGGCAAGGCGCGCAAGGCAGCGCGCAAGCTCGCGTTCGACCTGGTGGACCTCTACGCGCGTCGCGCGGCCGGTCAGCGGCTTCGCGTACGCTCCCGACACGCCGTGGCAGCGCGAGATGGAGGCGGCGTTCCCGTTCGAGGAGACGCCCGACCAGCTCGCCGCGATCGATGACGTGAAGGCGGACATGGAGTCGGACCGGCCGATGGACCGCCTCGTCTGCGGCGACGTCGGCTACGGCAAGACCGAGGTCGCCATCCGCGCCGCGTTCAAGGCGACCCAGAGCGGCAAGCAGGTGATGGTGCTGTGTCCCACGACCATCCTCGCGCAGCAGCACTTCACGACCTTCTCGGAGCGCTTCGCCCCGTATCCCCGTGCGCGTCGAGGTCCTCTCGCGCTTCCGCTCGAGGGCGCAGCAGGCCGCCTCGCTCGAGGGCTTCGCTGCGGGCACGGTGGACATCCTCATCGGCACGCACCGCCTGCTCTCCAAAGACGTGCTGCCGAAGGACCTCGGCCTCGTGGTCGTGGACGAGGAGCAGCGCTTCGGCGTGGAGCACAAGGAGCACCTCAAGAACCTGCGCGAGCAGGTGGACGTGCTCACGCTCACCGCTACGCCGATCCCGCGCACGCTGCAGATGTCGCTTTCGGGCGTGCGCGACTTCTCGGTGATCGACACGCCGCCGGCCGACCGCTTCCCGGTCAAGGTGCACGTGGGCGAGTACGACGAGGACGTCGATCTCCTCGGCGATCCGGCACGAACTGCAGCGGGGCGGCCAGGTCTACTACATCTCCAACCGCGTGCGCGGCATCGAGCGCGTGGTGGAGCGCGTGCAGGCGGCCGTGCCCGAGGCGCGCGTGGGCGTGGGCCACGGGCAGATGTCCGAGCACCAGCTCGAGCGGGTGATGGAGAGCTTCGCCGCAGGCAAGATCGACGTGCTCGTGGCCACGACGATCGTGGAGTCGGGCATCGACAACCCGCACACGAACACGCTCATCATCGACGACAGTCACCGCCTCGGCCTGGCGCAGCTCTACCAGCTGAAAGGCCGGGTCGGGAGAAGCCACGTGCAAGGCGTACGCGTACTTCCTCTTCCCACGCGGCCAGGCGCTCACGGACCAGGCGTACGAGCGGCTCACGGCGCTGCAGGAGCACACGGAGCTCGGCAGCGGCATCAAGGTGGCCATGCGCGACCTCGAGATCCGCGGCGCGGGCAGCCTGCTCGGCGCCGAGCAGAGCGGCAGCGTGAGCGCGGTCGGCTTCGACCTCTACGCGCAGATGCTCCGCGAGGCGGTCTCCGAGGTCCGGGGCGAGCCGCTGCCCGCGCATCCCGAGGTGCGCGTGGACCTGCCGGTGGCGGCGTTCCTGCCCGAGGAGTACGTGCCCGAGGTGGACGAGCGGGTGCTCATGTACCGGCGCATCGCCGCCGTTTCGAGTCCCGAGGCCATCGAGGGCATCGCCGCCGATCTCGAGGCCCGGTTCGGCGCGCCGCCGCTGCCCGCGCGGCAGCTGCTGGCGATCGCGCGCATCAAGACGCTCGCCGCCGAGCTCGGCATCGGGACGGTGTCGCTGGCGCGTCATCGGCTCACGCTCTCACCGGTACGCCTCACCTCTGAAGAGCAGGGCGTGCTTGCCGTCGAGGGCGCTGTGTACGTCTCTCGGACGAGTTGTGTTCATTTTGTGCAATCGGCCGGTGAGGACTCCACGAGCACGGCCGTGCGGGCTCTCGGTGCTATACTCGGCGCAGTCCGTGGCCCGGCACGTGGCCGGGAAACACCTTAGGAGAAAGGTACTTTCGTGCGCACATTCCGCGGCATTGCCGCCATCTCCTCTTGCCGTCGCGCTCGTGGCTTGGAGCGCCGGCTGTGACAGTGACAAGGGCGTCGTCGCCCGCGTGAACGGCGAGGACATCACGCAGGAGCAGTTCGACCGCGTACTACGAGCAGGTCGTCAGCCAGATGGGCGGCGAGCTCGACGAGGAGACCGCGCTCGCAGTACAAGCAGCAGCTGCTCGGCCTGCTCATCGAGTCCGAACTCGTCACCCAGGAGGCCGAGGAGCTCGGCGCCGATCTTACGGCGGAGGCGGTCGACGCGGGCATCTCCGAACTCATGGGCGGCGAGACCGACATGGCCGTTATCGAGGAGCAGGTCGTCGCAGCGGGCCTGACGATGGAAGACCTGCGCGACAGCGTTCGTGATCAGCTCGCGCGGGACTACCTCGCGATCGATGCGCCGTCCGAGGAGACCAGCGTGACTGCGATGCCCGAGACCTACTCGCTGTTGTCGCACATCCTCGTCAGCGACGAGGCGCTGGCCATCGACCTTCACGCACAGATCGTCGCGGGCGGCGACTTCGCCGCACTCGCGTCGATGAACTCGTCCGACACGGCGAGCGCCATGGACGGCGGCAGCCTCGGCTGGGCGCCGTTCAGCGACTACGTGCCACAGTTCGCCGAAGCCGCCAAGACGCTCGAGGTGGGCGCGGTGAGCGAGCCGGTCCGTTCCGACTACGGCTGGCACATCATCTGGAAGGTCGACGAATACGCCGAGGGCGAGCCGATCGCGGACGCCCCGGATAGCCTCAGGACGCTGATGACCGACAGCAGCGCGAACCTCGCGCTCCAGGAGTACATCAACAAGCTCCTTGATGAAGCCGACATCGAGTACGTGGACGAGACCCTCAAGCCCGTCGAGTAGCCGGAAGCGAGAGGGGGGCTCGTGGGCACGATCGCGATCGTCGGTCTCGAACAGGACGCCACCGGAGCGGTGGACGCCCGTGCGGCCGATCGCCTGCTGGCCGCTGATGTCGTCATCGTACCGTCGGCCACGGGGGCCTCTGCGGCCCTCGTGGCCTCGCTCGGCATCGAGCCGGTCACCTTCGGCGACCTCGGGCTCGACGAGCGTGCGCCTGCCGATCAGGTCGTGGAGGCGCTGCTCGAACGCTCGCGCGATCGAAACGTGGCGCTCGCGGTATTCGGCTATCCGTTCGTGCGCGAAGGCCTCATGTCCGGCATCCTCGCCCGGAACCGTCGCGGCGTGGACATCTATCCGGTCGTCTCGCCCCTGCAGGTGCTCCTGCTCGCGCTCGACTTGGACGCGACGGCCGACCTCGAGATCATCGACGCGGGGAGTCTGCGGTGGCGCCGCTCGCACGCGGGACGCGCACCTGATCGTCACCGGCGTGGACAATCCGATCCTTGCGCGCGTCGTGGCGGAGCAGCTGCGCGACCGCTACGCGCCCGATCACACGGTCGTGATCTCGGCGGCGCTCGATAGCGGAGGGTTCGACCTCGCGCCCCTCACGGTAGACGAGCTGTCGCGCATCGAGAGCGTCGACCGCGAGTCCGCGGTCTACGTCCCGCCGGTGCGCATCGCGGCACCCGGTGGCTTCGCCGAACTCGTGCGCATCATCGGCCTCCTGCGGGCGCCCGACGGGTGCCCGTGGGACCGCGAGCAGACGCATGCGAGCCTCGCGCCGCATCTCATCGAGGAAGCGTACGAGGGCGCCGCAGCCGCAGAGTCCGGCGATGACCCGGCACTCGCCGACGAGCTCGGCGACGTGCTGCTGCAGGTGGTCCTGCACGCGCAGATCGGCGCCGAGGAAGGCGCGTTCACCATCGATGACGTGATCGCAGGCATCATCACCAAGATCCGTCGCCGCCACCCGCACATCTTCGGCACGGTGACCGCCGAGACCACAGACGAGGTGACGCGCAACTGGGACGCCATCAAGCGCGAGGAGAAGCCGCAACACGGCGTCCTCGGCGAGGTGCCCGACGCGCTGCCCTCGCTCATGCGGGCCCAGAAGATCTCGCGACGCGCGGCCGGCGTGGGCTTCGAGTGGGAGGACATCGACGGCGTGTGGGCGAAGGTCCACGAGGAGATCGACGAGCTGAAGGCCACCGAGCACGGTACGCCCGAGGCCGAAGACGAACTCGGCGACCTGCTCTTCACGGTCGTGAACGTGGCGCGCAAGATGGGCGTGGATGCCGAGGCGGCGCTGCGTCGCACGTGCGAGAAGTTCTCCGGGCGATTCGAGGACATGGAGACCGCGGCTGCCGCGGCCGGCAGGCCGCTCGAGGACCTGCAGACTCGACGAGTGGGAGCACGCTGTGGGCAGAAGCGAAGCAGAAGGAATCGGCCGCAACGCGCGGCCCTGCCGAGTGAAGGAGTCGTCACACCGATGAGCTACATCACCGACATCACCGCACGCGAGATCCTCGATTCCCGTGGCAACCCCACCGTCGAGGTGGAGGTCGTCCTCGACGACGGCAGCTGGGGCCGCGCGGCGGTGCCGAGCGGCGCGTCGACCGGCGCGTTCGAGGCCGTCGAGCTGCGCGACGGCGACTCGGCACGCTACCTGGGCAAGGGCGTGCTCGGCGCGGTGCAGAACATCAACGACATCATCGCGCCCGAGGTCATCGGCATGGAGGCGACCGACCAGCGCGCCGTCGACGAGTTCCTGATCGAGCTCGACGGCACGCCGAACAAGGGCCGCCTCGGCGCCAACGCGATCCTCGGCGTGTCGCTTGCCGTGGCCAAGGCCGCGGCCGAGAGCTGCGAGCTCACGCTCTACAGCTACATCGGCGGCTGCAACGCATCGATGCTCCCCGTGCCGATGATGAACATCCTGAACGGCGGCGTGCACGCGGACAACAACGTCGACCTGCAGGAGTTCATGATCATGCCGGTGGGCGCCTCGACGTTCGCCGAGGGCCTGCGGATGTGCACCGAGATCTACCACACCCTGAAGAAGGTGCTCCACGAGCGCAACCTCGGCACCGGCGTGGGCGACGAGGGCGGCTTTGCGCCCAACCTCAAGAGCAACGAGGAGGCGCTCCAGGTCATCTCCGAGGCCGTCACCGCCGCCGGCTACAACCTCGGCGAGCAGATCATGTTCGCGCTCGACCCGGCCTCGACCGAGTTCTACGACGCCGAGCGCGGCGTGTACGTGCTCGCCGGCGAAGGCCGCGAGCTCACGAGCGCCGAGATGGTGGAGTTCTACGCCGACCTCGCGGACCGCTACCCGATCGTCTCGCTCGAGGACGGCATGGCCGAGGACGACTGGGAGGGCTGGAAGCTGCTGACCGAGCGCATCGGCGACAAGCGTCCAGCTCGTCGGCGACGACCTGTTCGTCACCAACACCGAGCGCCTCGCCCGTGGCATCGAGCTGGGCGTCGCCAACTCGATCCTCATCAAGCTCAACCAGATCGGCACGCTCACCGAGACGCTCGAGTGCATCCAGATGGCGCACCGCGCCGGCTACACCACGGTCATCTCGCACCGCTCGGGCGAGACCGAGGACACGACGATCGCCGACCTGGCGGTCGCCGTGAACGCCGGGCAGATCAAGACCGGCGCGCCGGCCGCAGCGACCGCGTGGCGAAGTACAACCAGCTGCTGCGCATCGAAGAGGAGCTCTGCGGCTCGGCGGTCTATCCGGGCATGTTCGCGTTCAGCAACATCGACCGGTAGGCGTTCTGGCCGCACGCTCTGCGCCGTGCCCGCAGCCGCACCGGTTGCGGGCACGTTCGCGTCACGGGGTAGAAGCGTAGGTGTAGGAAACGACCCGGAGGTGCTGCCGTGAGACGCACGAAGCTCATCGCCACGCTCGGACCGGCGACCGACGGGCCCGGAGTGCTCGACGCCCTCGTGGCCGCCGGGCTCGACGTGGCGCGGCTCAACAGCTCGCACGCCGACCGCGCGCAGCTCGAGCGGCAGCTCGCCGCCGTGCGCGCTGCGGCCGACCGCGCGGAGCGGCACGTCGCCGTGATGCTCGACCTGGGCGGGGCGAAGCTGCGCGCTCGGGGACGTGGCTCCCGGCACGGTGCTGGCTCCCGGCCAGGCATTCGACGCTCCGGGGTACGCCGCAGGCCCGGGGACGCCACCGGTGCGCAGCGTGAGCCACGCCGGCCTGGCGGCCGATGTGGCCGAGGGTGACCGGGTGCTCATCGACGACGGCCGGATCGAGCTCGTGGTGACCGGCACGGCCGCGGGCGTGGTGCACACGACCGTCGTGTCGGCGGGCGCGCTCTCGAGCCGCAAGGGCGTGAACGTGCCGGGCGTCCGCCTCGGCGTGGACGGCATCACTGCCCGGGACCTCGAACTCCTCGCCTGGGCGCTCGATGCGGGCATCGATATGGTGGCGCAGTCGTTCGTGCGTTCGGCCGAAGACGTCGTCCGGCTGCGGGCTGCGATGGGGGAGCGCATCGATCCCGATCGTGGCGAAGATAGAGAAGCACGAGGCGATGGACGCGCTCGACGCGATCGTCGAGGCCGCCGACGGCGTGATGGTCGCCCGCGGCGACCTCGGGGTCGAGCTGCCGCTCGAGGAGGTTCCCGCCGCGCAGCGTCGGATCGTGGCGGCAGCGCGCACCGCAGGCCGCCCCGTGGTCGTGGCCACACAGATGCTCGAGTCGATGACCGAGTCGCGCCGTCCCACGCGGGCCGAGGCCTCGGACGTGGCGAACGCCATCTTCGACGCCGTCGATGCCGTGATGCTTTCGGGCGAGACCGCCGTGGGCCTCCATCCGGTGCACGTGCTGGAGACGATGGAGCGCATCGTGCGCGCTGCCGAGGAGGTGGCGGTCGAGCACCCCTGGACCCCCCGGCCCGGGGCCCCCGACGACGTTGCTGCTGCGGTGAGCCGTGCAGTACGCGACCTGGCGGAGAGTCTGGACCTTGCGGCCATCGTGACGGTCACGCAGTCGGGGGCCACCGCGCGGGCTGTTGCCGCGCGCCGTCCGCGCGTGCCGGTGCTCGCGGCCACGCCGGATGAGGCGGTTGCGCGCCGCCTTGCGCTCGTCTGGGGCGTGCATCCCACGGTGATCGGCACCTACGAGAGCATCGATGAGATGATCGAAGCGGCCTCCGCCGCCGTGCGCGACACGGGCCTCGCCGCGCCCGGAGACCTCATCGCGGTGACCGGTGGCGTGGCGGTCCATGTTGCCGGTTCGACCAATCTCATCCAGGTCCACCGCGTCTGACCTGCGGCGTCCGCATCAATCTCAGGTTGACGTACAGGGTTCTACTCGGCATGCGAAGGTGGTAGTATGGCGCCGAGGGGATACCCTCGGGCACTGACCGTCGCTGGTCTCGTCACACCACTGATTGCGCAGCCATGGCCGCACCACGAACGCAGAAGCACTCACCAGCGAACGCCGGGAGGACCGCCGCCAAGCGGGGGCCGACCTCTCGTGCGTCGTCCTCGCGTACGCCTCGCGCAACCTCCAGCACTCCTCCCGCGCGCAAGCGCTCGGCCGCCGCTCCCGCCGCGCGCACGCGCGTCGCGAAGCCCGCACGCACCGCCCGGCCCGCGCGGCCTGCATCCCACAAGACGCGCGCGTCTCGCCCCCGGAGCAGCTCAGGTCAGGCGCGGATCACGGCACTCATGCTGATCGTCGCGATCGCGCTTGCGGCATGGTGGGTCTATCCGACCTTCCGCCTCCAGTACGAGCACGAGCATGAGGTCGAGACGCTCGAAGGCGAGCTCGAGGAGCTGAAGTCGCGCAACGGCGAGCTCCGCGAAGACGTCGAGGAGCTCAAGACGCCCGAAGGCGTCGAGCAGCTGGCGCGGGAGAGCCTGGGCCTGGTGAAGCCCGGCGAGCAGGCGTACGTGGTCACCGGTGGCGTCGTGACCGAGACCACGGCGACCGTCTCCCCCGAAGACGGTGGGCCGGAGTTCTGGGAGCGGGCGCTCAACGCGCTGTTCGGCCTCGACTGATGGACGACGCCGCCGTTGTGGCGTGGCAGCTTGGCCGGACGCCTCGCGGTCCGTGGCGCGCCGCCTCACGTTGCTCGTTCGGCTATCCGACCACGATCGTCACCGTTCCGGTCACCGGCTCCGGCGAGCCGTTCCCGACACTCTACTATCTGACCTGCCCGCACCTGGTGGCCGCAGTCGGCCGCCTCGAGTCGGACGGACTCATGGAGGTGCTGCGGGCGCAACTTGCGTCGGACGAGTCGCTCACCGCGCGCCTGCTCGATGCCGATGAATCCTATCGGAAGGCGCGCGCACGCGAGGGCGGCGGCGTCGACCCGCAGCCGAACGTGGGGATCGCGGGCCAGCGCGACCCGTGCGCCGTCAAGTGTCTGCACGCCCACACGGCGGCGCTGCTTGCAGGTATCGCCGACCCACTCGGCGAAGTGGTGCTGAAGAAGCTGGTCGCCGAGTGCGCGGACCGGCGATGTGAGGAGGCGACGTGACCACCGAACGCAGGGCGGCCATCGACATCGGCACGGTGACCGCGCGCCTGCTGGTTGCAGACGTGACCGACGGCTCGGTCGAAGAGGTCGTTCGTCGGCAGACCATCACGCATCTCGGCGAGGGATGGACCGGGACCGGCGAGCTCTCGGAGGCAGGCATCGCGCGCGTCGCGGCGGCCGTGGGGCCGTTCGCCGAAGAGGCTCGCTCACTCGGCGCTTCACGCATCATCACCGTGGCTACCTCGGCAGCCCGGGATGCGCGGAACCAAGATGCGTTCACCGCCGCCCTCGGGGCGGTCGGCGTGCGGCCTGCGATCATCTCGGGCCTGCGCGAAGGCTACCTCACCTTCCTCGGCGTCACGTACAGCTTCTGCGAAGACCGCGTGCTGGTCGTCGATGTGGGGGGCGGCTCCACCGAGCTCATCCTCGGACGCTCGTGCGCAGGTCCGGAAGGCACGGGCGTGGAGGTCGAGGCCGTGCGTTCGCTGGACATCGGGTCGAGGCGGATATCCGAGCTCTTCTTGCGCTCGGATCCTCCGACCGCCCGGGAGCTCGACGAGGCGGCCTCGGCCAGCCGTGGAAGGCGCCGGACGCCTGGATGAAGGTGTCGTGGCCGTTCTTCAAGGCCGACCGCATCAGGATGCCGACGCTCTTTCTTTGCGGCGAGAAGGACTTCAACGTCCCGATCACCGGCAGCGAGCAGATGTACCAGGCGCTCAAGAGCCTGGGCGTCGACACGCAGCTGATCGTCTACCCAGGCCAGTTTCACGGACTGACGATCCCGAGCTACCAGCGCGACCGGCTCGATCGCTACCTGAAGTGGTGGGACAATATGAAGAAGTAAGGCGCACCAGGACGGGCGAGACGATCAGGGGGTCTTGCCCGCCCGTGCTCTTGGGACCAGCTCGCCCTGCTCACCGAGGAGGGATGGCCCGCCGCAGGCGAGCGAACCTGGCCTGCCGAGCCGAAGCTCAACTGAGGTGAGGAGCAAGCCGAAGTTGAGCGAAGGTTGGCTTGCCGAGCCGAAGCTGACCCGAGGAAAGGAGCACGCCGGAGGGTGAGCGAAGGTTGGCTTGCCAAGCCGAAGCTCACCCGAGGAAAGGAGCACGCCGGAGGGTGAGCGAAGGCTGGTGGACCTGACCGGGATCGAACCGGTGACCTCCTGAATGCCATTCACAGGAATTGCGGTTTCAACCACTTGCAGTCGGTTTCAACTGGTAACGAGAGATCTCGTCAAGCC
Source organism: uncultured Actinomycetes bacterium (assembly GCA_963700295.1). Lineage (GTDB taxonomy): Bacteria > Actinomycetota > Coriobacteriia > Anaerosomatales > Anaerosomataceae > UBA6100. The sequence continues at coordinate 60,564 of CAVOWY010000009.1, forward strand.
CTTGCTACATAAGGGCATTATTGGCTCTTCTCCTTTCAGTTGATTTCATGTAAGCTCTGGCTCGGTGGTTACCTCATGGTTACCTTGTGGTTACCTTGAGTGACCTCCTGATTGGTGACCGATGCCGAGCAAGCTGCTGACCGACCGCTTCCTCGACCGCCTGAAACCCGATCCCGCCCGACAGGTCGACTACTTCGATCGGTACCGCGACGCGAAGGGCCTCGTGATTCGCGTCTCTCCGAGCGGTGTCCGAGCCTGGTGTTACCTCTATCGACTGCAGAACTCGCGACGGTTGCGTCGCCTCAAGCTGGGCGAGTATCCGACGCTGTCGTTGGAGGACGCGCGCAAGGAGGTTCTGACGCGGCGTCAGGCGGTCGAAGTGAGAGGCGAGGATCCCGCTGCCGAGAAGGCCGAGTGGAAGAAGGTCGAGACGTTTGGCCAGCTCGCGGCGTGGTACTTCAGTGAGCACGCGAAGAAGCGCAAGAAGTCATGGGCCGAGGACGAGCGCATCATCAACAAGGAGCTGCTCCCGGCCTGGCGTGACAGGAAAGCACCGGAGGTGACGCGCGGGACGTGCGGTCGCTGCTCCGCAAGATCGTCGAGCGGCCGGCACCGGTGATGGCGAATCGGGTGCTCGCGCTGATCTCGAGGATCTACACCAAAGCCCTCGAGGAGGACGTGCCAGGAGTCGTGGCGAATCCCGCGATGCGGTTGCCAAAGCCCGGGGGCGATGAGCGTGGGCGCGACCGCGTGCTGACCGATGACGAGATCCGGCAGTTGTGGACCGTGCTGGAGAACGTGAAGCGTCTGCCGCGCCGCGGCGCCGAAGCCGAAGAGACGGCCGCGATTAGCCCGATGATCGCGCGCGGTCTGCAAGCGCTCCTCCTGACTGGGCAGCGGCCCGGAGAAGTGTTCAAGATGCGGTGGGCGCACCTAACCTCGAGGCGCGGTGGTGGGAGATGCCGGAGTCCGCGACGAAGAACCGCGTGGCGCATCGTGTGCCACTTACCGAGCGGGTGGTCGCGCTACTCGAAGAAGCGAAGGCGCACGGGCCGGAAGGCTCACGCTGGGTCTTCGCGGGCATCAAGGGCGGCAGCGTGGCGGCGCGCGCCCTGAAGGCCGGTGCGGAGTTGGCGCGTGCCGTGGACGAGAACGGAGAGCCGCTCCTACCGTTCTCGTTCCATCGGCACGACCTGCGCCGGACCTGTGCGACGAATTTGGCGAAGGTTGGCATCCCCCGCCAGACGATTTCTCGGGTACTAATCACGTGGACCGCGGCCCGCGGGCGACGCTGGTCTACCAGCGGTACGAGTTCGACGACGAGAAGCGCCAGGCTCTCGAGGCATGGGACCGGCGGTTCGCTCAGATTCTGGAGCCGTCCGCGGCACAAGTCCTCGCGTTCCAGCGACGATAGGCCGGCGACTGTCAGCGGTGCAGCGTAGCCGTCCATAATACAATGTCCCACTTTAGATACATTGAGCGTATATTAGTTGGGACATCATGACCTCCACCAACTCCGACCGACAGACTCCAGCGACTCTACGAGATCGCCGCCACCCAGGCCGGCCACTTCACTACCGCGCAGGCACGTTCGGTCGGCTACAGCGGTCGGAGCCTCGTCCATCACACCGATGCCGGCCATTTCGAACGGATTAACTGGGGCTTCTACAGGCTCCCGGGCGTGCCGGCTGACTCGCACGAGGACATCGTGGCCGCCTGGTTGAAAGCCGCTCGGCGGCGCGCCGTCGTGTCCCATGACACGGCGCTGGCGCTCTACGACCTGGCGCCGTCTCGCACCTTCGAGATTCACCTGACGGCGCCGCGAGAGCGTCGGCCGCGAACGACACATTCCTCAACCAAGGTCAGAATCCATACGGCCACGAAACCGCTTCGAAGGGACGAAGTGGCAAGCCGTTTCAGCGTGCGGATCACTTCTCCGGCCCGGACGATCGCCGACGTCGCCGAACTTGGCGCCGATCCCAGCGTCGTGATGGAGGCGGCGGCGCGCGCGCTGGCGACCGGCCTGGCTTCTCCGCGCGAACTGAGCGCGGCCGCAAGCGGCGCTCGGCGCGCGTCCAGCATCTCGTCAAGCGGGCCATCCAGGCGGCAGGCGACCGTGCGTAGGAACGCAACCCCGGCGGCGTTTCGGTCGGCCGTCGAAGCCAATTGCGCGACCGCGCACGCCGCCTCAGTGTTCCGGCGTACATCCTCCGACGCCAGGCAGCGCTCGAACGACTGATGGTGCGGCTGACCCGTGTCGCGCCCGATCGCTGGGCAGTCAAGGGCGGGCTGGCCCTCGAAACGAGGCTCGGTGATCGTGCGCGCGTGTCGCTCGATCTGGACGCCGATCACTTCAAAGGTGGCGAAGCAGCTCGCCCGGATCTCCAACGCGCCGCCACCGAGGACGTCGGCGATCACTTCGCCTTCGCGCTTGTCGGGCACCGAGACGCTGCGCGATGCCGGTGTCGGTCTGGCGGTGCGCTACACGCTGGAGTGTTCACTGGCGGGCCGGTCGTTCGAACCAGTCCAGGTGGACGTCACGATTGCGCCACCGGTCGTGTGGGACGCCCAACCGGCCCGGCGGCCGGGCCTGCTGACCGACCTCGGGCTCGGCCCGATCGACCTGCTGTTGGTCCCGTTGGAGCGACAGGTTGCGGAGAAGCTGCACGCTCTCACTCGAACGTACAGCGGCGGTGAAACAACCAGAGTCAGAGACCTCGTAGACCTGCTGCTCGTTCGTCGGCACGAGCACGTCGATGCCGCCGAGCTTCGAGCCGCCATTCAGCAGGTCTTCAATCGCCGGGCGACGCACCCCGTACCGGCCCGCCTCCTGCCTCCTCCTCGGGCTCTGGCCGTGGCGTATCGCAGGGTGGCGGAGCCCGTTGGTGTCGCCACCACACTGGACGCGGCCCACCGGCTGTTGGCGGATTGGCTGGACCCTGTGTTGGCCGAGATTCACGAGACTGGCGACGGCGGCAACACGCCTGGATGGCGAAACTGACCGCCGATCCCACGCGCCCACGAACCACCGTTCGACCAGCCGACGAGGTCGCGAGTCATCGTTCTGTCGACTCGCTGGCGCCGGCACCCGCGCGTTCGATGATGTACTTCGTTCATCAAATGTAGGCGCTGCAGGTGACAACTGGTGAACGAAATATCACTCTGACCGGGGTCGCGGCGTCGGCGACGCTGCTGTAGCCGCTGGGCTTGCGCGAGACGGAGGCTGAGACGGAATCCGGTTGGCCGTCTCCCCCTCCGCCTCAGCCTCCGCCTCAGGAGCGATCAGCCCGGGCCAGCGGCCTTCGGACCCGGGCCGCGTGGTTTGCGGCCTGATTTTGACTGATCTCGCCCCAACGGAGCCACAAGCCCGGTCGAACGGGCCCAGTGCCGTGGGTCAGGCGAGGGAGGGAGCGACCCCCCTCGACGAGGTTGCACGGAGCGCCTGCGGCGCTCCCGAGACCCCGGTGCCCAGGGGTCGCTCCCTCCCTCGCCCGCGAGGCTGTCGGTGTCGGTTCCAACGGTGCCTTCGCGCCACGCCAGAACGGTATCGAACGGCCCGCGACCCTGCCCGTCCAATGGCGCCCACCGGGCAGAGCAGGACGACGACCTGCCCACCGCGCGCTATCACGCCCGCCAGGAGGGATTCGATCTCCATGCGGGCGTGCGCGTCGCCGCCGACGCGCGGGAACGACGAGGCCGCGGTGATCGCGCGCATCCTGCGTCACTTGCACCTCCCGACCGAGGTGCCCACCCCCTCGACATCGCTCGGGGTGCCCTGAGCCCAGCCGAAGGGCACGCCACGCCCGGGGCGAGCGCCGTCCCTCGACGCCGCTCGGGACGCCCTGAGCAAAGCCGAAGGGCGCCCCTCTTCGAGCCCTGCGACATCGCCGAGGACTCCGACGTGTCGGCCTTCGTGCCGTGCCACTGACCGAAACCTCGAGGCGCGGACCCGCCGGAGGTGCGCCCGCCGTCGCCCGAGGCGCTTCCTCTGTGGACGTCTTCCGTGTTCCGTCGACCACAACGGCGATAATCAGCCCTGTGCCTGAGGTGGGGCGCGGCCTCGGCACGACGCGCGGCGGCTTCTGATAGCGCAGAGCGGGGGTTACGTTAACTCGCGCGCGGCAGACGAGCGGACACCGCTCTAATGCTTCGTCTCGACTGTGGAACGTGGCTCCAGACGGCGACTGACGGCGACTTGCCAGGGAGTTCCCTCGCGCCCATAATGTGGTCGATTGACGCCCGTGTGCGGGCCGAACTGGACGCCGGAGCAGAGGAGCCAACATGGCTCTGAGCCTGGGCGGTCGCGCTCGTGCTGCCTGCGGCAATTATCGCCGCTCTTTCGGCGGCGCCTTCGCAGCGCGCCGAGGGGCTGGTCGAGCGGGCGTTCGCCGAGTAACGCGGCCGGCGACATAAAGGCAATCGCCCGCGTGATTCCTCCAACGTATTTCGCCGGACCCGGAAGAGCCACCCTGCGAAGGGAGCTTGACCTGGCGCTTTCGCGGTGGGCGCGCGACAGGCGTCCGGTGCAGGCGGTGTTCCTGCTCGAACTTGCGCGCCACGGCCTTGTCGATCTTCGCGAAGCTGACGCGATCGAAGTGCTGGAGAAGGCGAGGGCGTTCGTCACCGGCCGCCCGGATGCCCCGGGGCGGAACCCGCGGGAGGATGCGTTCGAGGTCGCGTGGCACAGGACGGCGATCTCGCTGCTGGGGGCGCTCGGGCAGCCCGATGTCATCGAGAAGGTCGGCATGGGGCCGCTACGGCGGCGGATGACTGCGTCGCCGGAGGGACGCGGTGGCGTCCGTCTCGTCGACCCCTGGATAGAGCTGGCCGGCGCGATCCTGCAGGAGCAGCGCACGTTGCTGGATCCCAGGGTGTTGCCGGACGGGGGCCCAGCCGCGATCCGCCGGTTCGACCGGGCCGCCATCTACTCCCAGAACCGGTCCGAGGCGCTGGTTCGCAAAGTTGTGGGTCCTGGTTCGGCTCGGCCGCCATGCGGAGGCGCTCGCCGTCCTCGACACCGAGGCTGCGTCGGGCGACGGCTCTGACGCCACGGTGCGCTACTGGAGCCGGCTGGTTCGGGGCCGCGCGCTCGCGACTCTCGGCCGAACCGACGGAGCCGCCACCGCGTACGCGGAGGCGCTCGGGATCGCTCCCGGCACACAGGC
>CAVOWY010000010.1:0-101881 GCA_963700295.1 uncultured Actinomycetes bacterium
GCACCCCAGTTGGCCGGCAATTTGCACTCCAACGCTAATGTCCCTGCGCCCGTATGCCGAAAGACGCACGGGGACCTGTCGGCAGACTGGCCAGGGGAACGTCCGAGGAAACACCTAAGATCCGCATACCGCACGACGATCTCTCGGCACTGCTCGAGGTCAGCCTCGCGCTCACCGAGTCGCTCGACCGTGATGTGGTGCTGCAGACCGCCGTGGACGCCGCGGTGGGGCTGCTCGGCGCCGACTCCGGGGCTATCTTCCTGCTCGAAGGCGACGTTGCCGTGCTGGGCGCTTCCACGCGCGGGCCGGCAGCCGACATGCCCGAGGGTCTCCGCAGGATGCTCCTCTCCGGTCACCCGCAGATGGACACCGCGATCCACGCGCAGGAACTCATCGTGATTCCCGACGCCAAGGCGGCATTCCTCTCGCACGCCGAGCGCGTGCTGCTCGCCGACCACGACATCTGCTCCGTCCTGTACGTGCCGCTGCGTGTGGACGGAGAGCCGGTCGGTGTCATGGTGCTTTCCGCGGCCGAATGCGAAGCGGAGTTTCAGGAGCACGATCTCGACGTGTGTCGTACGCTCGCCGCGCAGGTCGCCCTCGCGCTCCAGAACGCGCGGCTGTTCGAGGCCGTGCAGGCCGCCGCACTCGAGCTGCAGAGCGCGTACGACGCCACGCTCGAGGGCGGGTCCCTCGCGCTTGAGATGCGCGATGAGGAGACCCTCGGCCACACGCTGCGCGCCGCCGAGATGGCATGCGACGTGGCCCGCGCGCTCGGCGTGCCCGAGTCCGACATCGCGCACGTCCGCCGGGGAGCGCTGCTCCACGACATCGGCAAGATGGCCGTGCCGGAGCGATCCTGAAGAAGCCGGGCCCGCTGGACGACCAGGAATGGGCAGTCATGCGCGCGCACCCGGTGGTGGCGCATGAGTTCCTCTCGCGCATCGGCTATCTCGAGCCGGCCATCGACATCCCGTACTACCATCACGAGCGCTGGGACGGCACCGGCTATCCGCGGGGACTGCGCGGCACGAAGATCCCGCTCTCGGCACGCATCTTCGCGGTGATCGACGTCTACGATGCGCTTACCTCGGACCGGCCGTACCGCAAGGCATGGAGCACCGAAGAGGCGCTGTCGCACATCGTGGCCCAGGCAGGGGAGCACTTCGACCCGGTCGTGGTGGCCGCGTTCATGGAACGCGTCGAAATAGGTGTAGCCGCCGCCAACTAGCGGTCGTTGCGACCGTTCGGCGCGTGGTGCAGCCCGCCCGTCTGGCGTGCGCCTTCACACTCCGTTATCCTGTGCGCAACCTGTTTGCAGCATGTGGCTGCCAGCATCAAAGACGAGAACGGACCGTTGGGCCCGGGTTCGTCGCTGCGGGAGCACCCGGCTCATCAGGCGTCCGGCACATCAAAGGAGGGTGGCACGCTATGAAACGTGTGGCCGCACTACTGGTTGTCGTTCTGCTCGTGGCTCTCGTACTGCCCGGTTGCGCTGACAACGGCACCGACGGCGAAGAGACCACCGAGAGCGGCGACAAGATCATCATCGGCTCGGCACTGTGCCAGACCGGCATCCAGGCACCGCTCGATGAGCCGGCGCTCCGCGGTGCTCAGCTCGCTGTTGACGAGCTCAACGCCAACGGCGGCATCCTCGGCAAGCAGGTCGAGCTCGTTGCCATGGACGGCAAGAGCGACCCCGTGACCGTGGGTAACGTTGCCAAGCAGCTCATCGACGAGGGCGCCGCGGCGATCATCGCCCCGAGCGACTTCGACTTCGGTGGCCCGGCCTCGCAGGCCGCGCAGGACGCCGGCATCGTAGGCATCTCGCCGTGCGCCTGCTCCCCGCTCTACGGCTCGGCCGCACTCGGCGACAAGCAGTTCACGATGTCCATGTGGAACACCACGATGGGCGCCGTGACCGCCGAGTACGCGTACAACGAGCTTGGCTATCGCTCGGTCTACGTCATCACCGACGACTTCATCGACTACACCAAGAGCCTCTCGCGCTACTTCATCATCGCGTTCGAGGACCTCGGCGGCGAGGTCATCTTCGAGGACACCTACACGCAGGGCCAGGCGGACGTTTCCGCACAGCTCGCGCGCATCAAGGCCCTCGACGAGGCCCCGGACTTCATCTACGTCTCGTCGTACATGCCCGACCTTGCGCTCATCATCCGCACCCTGCGTGAGAGTGGCGTGACCGTGCCGGTCATGGGCGGCGACTCCTACGACGATCCGGCGCTGTTCGAGAGCCTCGGCACCGAGTACGGCAGCGAGGTCTACTTCGACACGCACGGCTTCATGTCCGACGAGGGCAACCCCGGCTACTCCGACTTCGCCGCGGCGTACGAGGAGAAGTTCGGCTAGGCGCCTGACGCAGCTGTGGATCATCCCCGGCTACGACGCCGTGATGGTGCTCGCGCAGGCGATGGAAGAGGCCGGCACGACCGATGGCGCCGAAGTGGCCAAGGCCATGGAGGACATGACCTTCGATCTCATGACCGGTAAGCTCGACTGGTCGGACGCTGCGAGCGGTCACGAGCCCAACAAGGCCGCCGCGCTGGTCCAGCTCACCGAAGGCAAGCCTGAGTTCCTCGGCTGGAAGACCCCGGAGAAGCTCCCCGCGCCGTAGGGTCGTCCCGCTTCGATCACAAGCATACAGGGGGGAGGGCTCGGCATCCGGGCTCTCCCCCCACAACGTGAACCGTCCGAGCACTGCCCGTTCGAGCACTGGAGACGTGCATGGAACCACAGGATACGGGTGCCGGGAGCGTGCTCGAGGTCGCGCACCTGTGCAAGTCGTTCGCCGGCCTGAAGGCCGTGGACGACGTGAGCTTCACGGTAAGAACCGGCGAGATCCTCGGTCTGATCGGCCCGAACGGATCGGGCAAGACCACGCTCGTCAACGTGATCACGGGGCTGCTGCCGGCCACGAGCGGTACCGTCTACATGGACGGACAGCGCGTGAGCGGGCGCAAGGCGCACCGCGTGGCCCGGGCCGGCATCGCGCGCACGTTCCAGACGATCCGTCTGTTCCACGAGCTCACGGTCCGGGAGAACGTCGAGGTCGCCTCGGTGGCGATGGGCCGCTCGCGGCGCAAAGCCGCGAAGGTGGCCGACGCGCTGATCACCGGCCTCGGCCTTGAGGCGTTCGCCGATACGCTCGGCAGCGAGATCCCCTTCGGCCACCAGCGCAAGCTCGAGATGGCACGCGCGCTCGCGATGGAGCCCAAGTTCGTGTTCCTCGACGAGCCGGCCGCCGGCCTCAACGAGGAGGAGTCCGACGAGCTGCACGATCTGCTCAAGGGCATGCCGGCGCGTTTCAACATCGGGCTCATCGTGATCGAGCACGACATGCGCCTGATGATGAGCCTCTGCCCGCGTCTCCACGTGCTGAACTACGGCCGTACGATCACCGAGGGCACCCCGGCCGAGGTCCGCGCCAACGAAGAAGTCGTGACCGCCTACCTGGGGAGCAGTGCATAGACCATGGCCATGCTCACGGTAGAGAACCTGGAAGCCAGCTACGGCGCCGTCAAGGCGCTCCACGGCATCTCGCTCGAGGTCGCCGAAGGCGAGCTGGTGGCGCTCCTCGGCGTGAACGGTGCGGGCAAGTCCACCACGCTCAAGTCCATCACCGGCGTGCTGCGCCCGGTGAAGGGGACGGTCACGTTCAACGGCGAGGTGATCACCAACAAGACGCCCGAGAGGATCGTGCGCCGGGGCTTGTCGCTCGTGCCCGAGGGCCGGGACATCTTCGGCAACCTCTCGGTGGAGGAGAATCTGCGCCTCGGCGCGTTCTCCTCGTACAAGCGCGAGACGTACCGGGCGGACCTCGAGGAGGTCTTCGAGCTCTTCCCGATCCTCAAGGAGCGCCTACGCCCAGCACGGCGGGCTGCTCTCGGGCGGCGAGCAGCAGATGCTCGCGATCGCCCGGGCGCTCATGGCCCGGCCGAAGCTGCTGATGCTCGACGAGCCGTCGCTCGGGCTGTCGCCCGCGATGACCGACACGATCTTCAGGCTGATAGCGGCGCTGCGCGAGCGGGGCTCGACGATCCTGCTCGTGGAGCAGAACGCCGAGCGCGCGCTCGAGATCGTGGACCGCGCGTACCTGCTCGCCAACGGTGAGGTGGAGTTCGCCGGCACCGCCGAGGAACTGCGTCGCAAGGTGGACATCGCGTCGGTCTACTTCGGTGACGAGGACGCCGACACCTGCGAGGTGCAATCGTGATCGATCTCGAGTTCCTCATCAACACGCTGAGCCTCGGGAGCCTCTACGCGCTGCTCGCGCTCGGCCTCGTGCTTGTGTACGGCATCCTGAAGCTCGTCAACTTCGCCTACGGCGAGTACATCATGGTGGGCGGGTACGCGATGTACCTCTCGGCCACCACGCTCGGCGCACCCTGGTACGTGACGATCTGCTGGCGGTGGTCGCGGCGGTGGTCACGAGCTACCTGACCGAGCTGGTGGCGTTCCGGCCGGTGCGCACCAAGTCGCCCTCGGCGATGATCATCACCTCGTTCGCGGTGAGCATCTTCCTGCAGAACATCGTGCTCGTGCTGGTGTCGTCGCGCGCGCGCGCCGTGCCGCTGCCGAGCTTCTTCTCGAAGACGGTGACATCGCCGGCGCGACGGTCCCGATCCGGAACGTGCTCGTGATCGGCGTGACGGCCGTGATCCTCGTTTCGCTGTCGCTGCTGATGAAGAAGACGGTGCTCGGCATGGCGATGCGCGCCGCAGCCGACAAGTTCACCACCACACGACTTATGGGCGTGCCGGCGAACCTCGTCATCTCGGCGGCGTTCATCATCAGCGGTCTGCTCGCGGGCATCGCCTCGATCTTCTGGGTGAGCCGCTCGGCTTCGGTGGATCCGCTCACCGGCGCCGCGCCGCTGCTGATCGCGTTCATCGCGGTCGTCATCGGCGGCATGCACAGCACCACAGGCGCCGTGGTGGGCGGGTTCGTCTACGGGCTCATCTTCAACCTGCTGAGCATCCTGCTGCCGGCGAGCATGATCAGCTACCGCGACGCGTTCATGTTCGTGATCGTGGTGCTGTTCCTGCTGTTCAGGCCAGCCGGCATCATCAAGGGCGGTTACACCGAGGAGCGTGTCGGATGAGTGCGACGAACAAGGTTCACCGGCCTGGCGCTGCGTCACTCGACGCTGCCGATACTGCTCGTGCCGCTCATCGTGGCGGGCATCCTCGTGAGCGCGTTCGGCTCGCAGCTCGTGCAGGACATCTTCACGTACTTCTGCGTGGCGCTGATGATGGTGTTCTCGGTGCAGATGTTCATGGGCAACTCGGGCATCCTGTCGTGGACGCACGTGGGGTTCGTGGGCATCGGCGCGTACGCGGCAGGCATCCTCTCGACGGCGCCGATGGTGAAGAGCATGGGCGTGCCGAACATGTATCCCTTCCTCGTGGAGCTCCAGCTGCCGGTGCTGCCGTCGATCCTCGTCGGAGGACTGGTCGCCGCGGCCGTTGCGGCGGTGATCGGCTACCCGCTGATGCGCCTTTCGGACTTCGCGGGCGTCATCACGCTGTTCGCCACACTGATCGTCATCCATGTGGTGATGACGCAGTGGGACAACGTGACCAACGGCCCGCGCACGTTCTTCGGCGTACCCGACTGGACCACGCTCACCGCGGCGCTCATCGGCGCGATCGTGGTGATCCTGCTCGCGTACTGGTTCCGGGAGTCCGCGCTCGGCCTGCGGCTGCGCGCGACGCGCGACGACCGCTACGCGGCTGCCGCGATCGGCATCAACATGGTGTTCGTCCGCTACCTCACGTTCGTGCTCTCGGCGGGCGTGGCGGGCGTGGCGGGCGGCTTCTGGGCCCACTACATCACCTCGTTCTCGCCGAAGGCCTTCTACATGGCCGAGATGTTCATGCTGCTCTCGATGCTCGTTATCGGCGGCGCGGGCAGCATCTCCGGCGCGTTCACCGGCACGGTGGTCGTGACACTCGCCCGCGAGGCGCTTCGCCAGATCGAGGCGAACATCAACAACGCTCACGTGCTCTCGTTCGAGGTCTTCGGCCTGACCGAGATCGTGATGGCGATCCTGATGGTGCTGGTGCTCATCTGGCGACCGGGCGGCATCGTGGGCGGCCAGGAGATCCGCTGGCCAGGGTTCGGGCGCAAGGGTAAAGACGCAGCGGCCGAGGCGGAGACGCTGGCGGCCTGAGCACTTCAGTATCCGTTCCGGTGCAAGGAGGTCCGACCATGACGTGTGAGCTCACTCGCGACAAGGCGTTCTTCGGCTTCTCACCCGACACCGAGCCGGTGGCCCGCGTGGCGCAGGGGGAGACGCTCCATCTCACCACGCACGACTGCTTCAGCGGCCAGCTCAAGACGACCGCCGACACGCTCGACACGCTGGATTGGTCGATCACCAACCCGGCGACCGGTCCGATCTACATCGAGGACACCAAGCCCGGCGACATCCTGCGTATCGACCTGCACGAAGTCAAGGCGCACGGTCCCTCGGTGATGATCGCCGTGCCCGACGTCGGCGCGCTCGGTCACTTGATCAAGCAGGAGGAGACGGTCGATCGTGGAGCATCGCGGCGACACCGTCGTCTACAAGGACACCGTCGTCGTGAAGCAGAAGCCGATGCTCGGCGTGATCGGCGTGGCGCCCGCGGCGGGCACCGTGCCGAACTCGACCCCCGGTACGCACGGCGGCAACATGGACTGCACGCTCATCACGAGCGGCGCGAAGCTCTACCTCAAGGTCGCGGTCGAAGGCGCGCTCTTCGGCTGCGGCGACATGCACGCGGTCATGGGCGACGGCGAGGTCGTGGTGTGCGGCGCCGAGACGCCGGGCGAGGTCACGCTCACCCCGCAGGTGGTCGACATCCCGGGCCTGCCGACGCCGTTCCTGGAGAACGACGAGATCGTGGCCGTGATCGCCTCGGGCGAGACCACGGACGCCGCCTACAAGCTCGCGCTCGACATGATGCACGGTTTCCTCACCAACGTCGCGGGTCTTTCGATCAACGATGCGGCGATGCTCATGAGCCTCGTCGGCAACCTGAAGTTCTGCCAGGTGGTCGATCCGCTGCTGACCGTGCGTTTCGAGTTCCCCAAGAGCGTGCTCGCCGACTACGGATACCGTTTGCCCGAGTAGCTCCGAGAGGCCGGGTGGCGCTGGCGGAATCTGGTAGGATACTGAATCTGTCTGTGGGGGCGGCGACCGCATCGAGCGGCGCCGACAGAGTGGGGGCGGGCGCTGATGCGCATCCTGGTGACCGGCGGCGCCGGGTACATCGGCAGCATCACCACGCGCGTGTTGTGTGACGCGGGCCACGAGGTGGTGGTTCTCGACACGCTCGAGCGCGGTCATCGTCGCGCGGTCGACCAGCGTGCGACGCTTGTGGTGGCAGGGGTTGGGGACGGTGACATCATCACGTCCATCCTGCCCGGCATGGACGCGGTCATGCACTTCGCGGGCTACATCGACGTGGCCGAGGCTCATGTCGACCCGGACCTCTACTACCGCAACAACCTCGCGGAACCCTCGATGATGCTCGACCGCATGACGAGTGCGGGGGTCCGGAACCTCGTGTTTTCCTCGACTGCCGCAGTCTACGGCGATTCCGAGAGGATGCCGATTTTCGGAGGATACGCCCACGAAGCCGGTGGACTCCCACGGCGCCTCCAAGCTGGCGTTCGAGCGGATGGTGGAGATCACCGCAGGCGCGGGACTGCTGAACGCGGTCCGGCTGCGATGCTTCAACGTGGCGGGCGCATGGCCCGATGGGTCGCTCGGCGAGGCGCACCAGCCCGAGCGGCACCTGGTGCCCCTGCTGCTGCGGGCTGCTGCCGATCCTTCCGCACCCTGCACGATCAATGGTCGGGACTACCCTACGTCCGACGGAACGTGCGTGCGCGACTACGTGCATGTGGTCGATGTGGCCCACGCGCACTTACGTGCACTCGAATACCTTGGCGACGACGGTGAGGGCGTGGTCTGCAACATCGCAAGCGGGCAGGGCCACTCCAACCTGGAGGTCTCGGAAGTCTGTGCGGAGATCACCGGGCGCGGATATCCCGATCGCGATCGGCCCGCGTCGGACCGGGGACGTTCCGGCGGTCATCGGTACGTGCGGACGCGCGCGTGAGGTGTTGGGCTGGCGGCCGGAGCGCGACCTGAGCACGATGGTCGAGGATGCCTGGCGCTGGCGCCAGATGCACCCCGACGGGTTCGAGGACGGTCGCGCGAAGGGGTAGCGCGTCCGTGGGAGACTGCTACAATGGTCGTCGCCGCTCAGGCGGCATTCGGGCGATTAGCTCAGTGGGAGAGCGCTTCCTTCACACGGAAGAAGTCACAGGTTCAAATCCTGTATCGCCCACCAGTGACTCAGAGGGACCCCGGCACACATGCCGGGGTCCCTTGCGTGCGCGCTCTGGCCCGTGCGCATTCACGTTCGCGGCAGACGGAAGGCATTCGCCGAGCGGAGGTTCGACGAGAGCCGACCTGAGAATCTCGCGTTCGACCGGAGCGCCGGTGGACGGCTGCGCGGCGCCTGGCAAGGGTACGAACGTCTTGCACGATCCGCAGAATCGTCGTTAGGCCAACGCGCGACCTAGGGGATGGCCGTTGACCGTGAATCTCACGATGATCTTCGTGCTTCTGACGGGGCTAGGTCTGGCAGCGGCACTTGTATCCACCCACGACGGGCTGTGGCGTACCTACGCTATCTCGAAAGCCGTGGCGTCGGCTGGCTTCATTGGCACTGCGCTCACATCAGGTGCGATGGATTCGGGGTGGAGTCGTCTGGCCCTCGTAGCGCTTGTGTTCTCGGCGGCTGGAGACGTAGCACTGGCGATTCACAGGAAGAGGACCTTCCTCGTGGGACTGTCCTGCTTCGCAGTCGCCCACGCCATGTACACCGTTGCGTTCGCGATCTACGGCGCCAACGGCGCGACCCTCCTCATCACGGCCCCCGTCGTGGCGCTCGCGGCGGGATGGGCCTGGCGTTCGTACCGCGAGCGCATTCCCGGATCGGTTCGTGTGCCCTTAGCCGTCTACGTGTCAATCATCTCGGTGATGCTGGTTGTAGGGTTCGGTGCGGTGATCGCTCATCGCGAATGGCTGCTCGGGATCGGGATCGTCCTGGTCGCGGGCTCGGACATTGCGGTCGGCCGCCAGCGCTTTGGGAAACCGATGTTCGCGAACAAGCTGATGGGATTGCCTGCCTACTACCTGGGACAGACGCTCATCGCTCTCAGTCTTGCCGGATCCTGAGTCCCAGACAGCGTGGCCTAACCCGCGCTCAGTTACGCGAGCGTGGCTGGAGCGACGGCGCCCCGTCGTGCCACCTAGGTGTTGTCATGGCCGACGGTACGGTGTTCGAGAGCGGTTCGTCGTGGTCGCGCGGCGAGATCGAATCGATCGAGGCACGAGTGCAGCAGTTCCTGTCGGATACGCGCGTCTAGGGTCGACAAGCGCTTCCAGCACAACGCCGTCAGGTACAATCGTCCCCAAGCGCACGGCCGCCGCTTATGCGCTGACACGCAGCCTGTTGAAGGCGTGTCGACTCTGGCCCACAAGCATTCTGACAGTGCTCCAGGCTGGCGCGGGACTTCGTCTTGGTGTGCGCTACTCCCAGCGGAAGAAGCGCGCGGCCATCGCCGTGCATACCACAAACACGCCGAGCAGCACCGCAGTCCCCACGGCGAAGTCGCCCCACGGCTCACCGAACCAGAGGCCCTTGAGCAGCTGGACCGCGTAGGTGAGCGGCAGGAACTGCGCGATCCGCTGGACGGACTCGGGCATGACCTCAATCGGGATGCTGGCTCCCGACAAGAACATCATGGGGTAGAAGACGAGCATGCCGATGACTTGGGCGGTACGCGCGGTCGGCGCAACAGCGGCGATCAGGTAGCCGATCGAGAACATCGAGAGTGCGCAGAACGTGATGGCGATCCCCACGACGATGACGTTGCCGTCGAACGCCACGCGGAACAGGAGCCAGCCGACCGCGACGAGCGCCAGGATGCCGATGAACATCATGAGCAGGTTGCTGACCACATCAGCGATGATGAACGTCACCGGCCTGAGCGGTGTGCTGCGAAAGCGTCGAAGGGCGCCTGATTCGCGGTAGGCGCTGATGCTGATTGGGATCGAGATGAAGCCCACGATGCCGAGCACCATGGCCGCGTAGGCCGGCATCGAGACGTCCATCGATCCAAGACCGCCGAAGAGCGGATTCGGGTCGTTGCCGTACATGACCCCGAAGAGAACGACGATGAGCGGCGGGAACGCGATCGTGAAGAAGGTCGCGATCGGCTCTCGTACGTACAGTCGGATGTCGGTGAGCATGAGTTCCCGTAGGCCGCGCATCGCTAGTCCCTCATCTCCCGACCGGTGAGTGCAAGGAAGACGTCTTCGAGGTTCGGCTGCTCGGTGCGCAAGTCCGAGAAGTCGACATGGGCGTCCTCGAGCGCGGAGACGACGAAGCTTGCGAATCGATCGCCCTGTCCGTACACCACGACACGAGAGCCGCTCTGCTCGACGCGTTCGATGACGCCGCTCCTGGCAAGCGTCGGGGTCGCGACGCCTTCCGGGAGTGTGAAGGCGAGACGCCGCTCCACGCCCAGGCTGCTGATAAGCGCGGCCGGGGTATCGAGGGCGACCACGCTGCCGCGGTCGATGATGAGTATGCGATCGCAGAGGCACTCGGCCTCCTCCATCGCGTGAGTGGTAAGTACGACGGTCGTTCCTGCATCGCGAACACTGCGGACAAGGTCCCACATCGAGCGCCGAGCCTGCGGATCGAGCCCCGTCGTCAGCTCGTCGAAGAAGACGACCTGCGGCTGGCCCACGAGTGCGAGTGCGATGAAGAGCCGCTGCTTCTGTCCTCCCGACAGCTTCGAGAAGGGAGCCGAGCGCTTGTCGGACAGCCCCAGCCGCTCGATGAGCTCATCGACGTCGGCGCTGCGCCTGTAGAAGGACGCGAAGAGCCGCAGCGCTTCCTTCACATGCAAGTGCGGCGGCAGCGCACTCTCCTGAAGCTGGACGCCGATCCTATCGGCCAACTTCTCGCGATGCGCAGGGTCCTCACCCAGGACGCGGATGCTCCCTGCGTCACGCGGCCTCAGCCCCTCGATGCACTCGATGGTCGTGGTCTTGCCGGCACCGTTCGGACCCACCATGCCGAAGATCTCGCCCTCGTGAACATCGAACGACACATCAGCGACTGCCAGCACGTTTCCATACTGCTTGCGAAGCTCGTGCACTTGGATGACGTCCGCCACGCAATCCCTCGATTCAGCGCATTTGGACGAGGCACCGTGCGAGTTGGGCTATTCTTCGCCTACAAGTGCATTCCCGCTTGGCGGCGGCTTATCTAGGAGCCCGAGTCGGGACATTCCCATCTCTAGGCTGTTCGAAGCGCGTCCACTATCGCCCACCAACTACTGAAGAGACCTCGGCAGACGCGCCGGGGTCTCTTGCCATATCCTGAGATGCAGACGGCATAGCCCCAACAGACAGGACGAACGGTGAGATGTCCCGCATGTGAGACCGAGTTCAATCTGACCGCGCGCATGTACGCGAAGGCGCCCCTTGGCCGTCTCGGCTGTCCTTCCTGCGAGGCGCGGGTCGTGCTTCGGCACCGATGGTTCTACTGGGCCTGGATCATCGGAGTGTTCTTGGGCGAGATTCCGATCATGGCTGCGACGATGCTGTTGACTCGATCGCTCTGGTCGGTTCCGGTCACCCTCGGGGTACTCCTGCCGGTCTTCATGATCATCGACTGGCAGATCGAGGCAAGCACTTCGAGGCTCGAACTCATCGAGCGCCAGTCTGTCCAGCAAGCGCTTTCAGCCGACGCGCCAGAGTCATAGGTTGAACGGCAGGGCTTTCGCGCGCAGCTGCAGCACTCGACGTTAAGCGCGTATCGCCAGGTGATTGGGGGCGCAGATGGCTGATCAGTATGGCGGCAATCCGACAGCAGCCGGGTGGGTCGCGGATCCCGAAGGTCGGCACCAGTATCGCTACTGGGACGGGGCCGCGTGGACGGACTACGTTGCGGATGACGGGCAGCAGTCCCTTGCCCCGCTGGCAGCCCAGACCGAGTCGATCGAGCACCAACTCGTCGAGGCCGGTCCGGACACGGATCTGCCCGAGTTCACCAGCGTCGAAGGGATCGTCAGCCCGGCGGAGGCGGTCGATGTTCTGTTCGACCGAGCATTGCCGGCGACCCCAGATGTCACCGTTGAGGAGGCCCGCAGGACATACGAGTTCGTGAGAGCCACGTGGGGATCCCAGGCGCTCTACAGCGGTACCCCCGGTGAGATGAGGCAGCTCATTCTCACCAACTTGCAGAGGATGCACGCCGAGGATGGCTTCAGGTCCTTCCGCATAGAAGTGAATGCCGATGAGAACCACCTGCGGGCGATGGTGGTGGTCTTCTCCGGCGACGGCTTCCAGCCAGTAGGAGTCTATCGGTCCGGCGACGCGGTCTTGGTTTGCGGGAACTTCACCTTCACGGGCCCGTCCGAGCCAGTGCCACCAATCTGAGCCGGGGCTTCGTCGCGTACCGGTCGGCAATCCCTGCCACTCGTCTGAGGAGGACTGCTGGCGGGCATCCACTCAACACACAGACGGCGCCAAGCGCAGTCTCGACGCAGGTGGCAGGGCTGCACGTAGACCAGGTGAGCGCACGCACGCGGTATCGGTCCGGGCGCTCCGAACACAAGGGGTGGAGAACATGGGTTGGCTCTCTTGGATCGTGGTTGGACTGATTGCCGGTGTGATAGCGAAGGTGATCATGAAGGACAGCCTTGGGTGGATCATGACGATCATCCTAGGCATCGTTGGCGCTCTTGTTGGCGGCTGGGTCTCCGGCCAGCTCGGGGGTCCGGGGGTCAGCGGTCTGAATCTCGTTTCGATCCTGGTTGCCGCTGGCGGTGCGATCATCGTGCTGTTCGTCTACGGGCTGATCTCCAGGCGGCGGTAGGTGCGCCAGGCGTGCCGTTCGAAGACCGTTCACCATCGACCACCAGCGAAACCAAGAGGCCCCGGTCATGACCGGGGCCTCTTGGTGTGCGAGGTCTAGAACAGGAAGATCAGCTTCAGGATCGCGCTGATCGCGATCACGGCCACCACGGCCGCGATGATGTACTGCTTCTTTCGCCTGGCGCACTTCGGACACGCATCAAGGGAGTCCTCGTACTCCTTGCCGCACTTCTCGCATGTCTTCATGGCAGTCTCCCGATAGAGGTCGCTGCCGACAACACTGCTATACCCCGATGGTGCAACTCCCGGCCCCCTGCGGCGTGCGCATTACCTGATGTCGAACCTCTGGAGCGGCTCGGGTCCGCGAATCGTCTGGCGTTCGATCGTGAGCAGCCCGTCGTCGTTCGGCACGACGAGCCAGCGAACGAGTTGGACTGCACCCTCGGCGATCTCGATGGCCGTCATGCTCGTGGGGTAGACGCAGCATCCCGTGTTGAAGTAGGGGAGCTCGGTGCGGCGCGGGAACTTGAAACGGTGGGTGTGGCCGCAGATGAGCATCATGCGGTGCTTCTCGATCCATTTGTTGTAGTTCTTCTCGATCTTGTGCCGCTTGGGGACGTTCTTGGCCGGGCTGGCCGGGTTCTGGAACCCGAAGGCGTGCATGAACCGCCAGGTGTACTTCATGGAGAACATCGTGACGAACCAGAACTGGTCGTTGTAGAAGTCGCCCTGGTGTCCGTGTACCACGAGTATCTTCTGGCCGGTCCCGGTGTGCTCGAGAACGAGGGCCTCACAGGGCTCGATCCCCCGTAACATCGGGTAGGTCAGCTCGGTGTAGTCGTCGTAGTAGGTGAAGTAGTTGCGCTCGACGTACGCCGGGTCTCTGAGCTGGAGGTTATGGTTGCCGTACAGCAGGATGAGGCGCTCGTCATCGTGGAAGCGCTGCACGGCCTCGAAGGCCTCGGGGTGGGCGTTCCTGACGTGTCTGAACTTCGGGTGTTCCCAGAGTTCGTCGCCGTCACCGGCCTCGACGTAGATGAAGCCGTCCTCGTAGTAGTAGTCGAGGGCGTGCAGGTAGGTGTTCTGGTTCTTGGTGAACTCGTCCGAGAGGCTGCCATCGCCCCGGTGGCAGTCGCTGATGATGACGTAGCGCGAGTTGTCATCGATCTTTGCGACCCGTGCGTTCTGGCAGGCCTCAGTCAGGCGCTGGTCTGTGCGCACCTCTCCACCCCCCTCGTATCACTCTACGGCCGTCGCGGCATCTGCGCCAGGACGGCGCGCGCTGCATGAGGTCCGCTAGGCGCTACATGGGTACATGCCCTAGTGGGTATCTATCGTGGTGTCTTGTGTAATCGGTCACTAAGTAACCATCGATGGATGCCGATACAGGGACTAGGGGAACGACAGTACGCCGGAGGCGAGAAATGGACGGCAAAGGTGGGCAGGGCGACGGGCCTGGCTGGGAAGTCGATGCGGAGCTTACCGTGATGCACCTTCGCGACAAGGTGATCGACTGCTTGCTGTCGACCCACGGCGACTACTTCGCGCGCTCCCGCGCGGCCCTCGGGCTCGACAGTAGCGCGGCGGCGGTGCGCTCAACCGCCCAGGGTATGGTCGAGCTTGCGTTCCAGTCGGTCGGCGGATCGTACGACGCACCGACACTGCCTGTGCTGGCCAAAGTCGTGAACCTTCTCTCGGAGCGCGCGCTCGACTGGGGTGCTGCGCCCGACTCCATCTTCAATTGCCACTGCGAGCTCATGCAGGACGTCGGCAAGCTGGAGCTGCTGCAGTCGTCCGGGTCAGACAGCATGCGGCGGGGGAACTGATCACACACCGCGAATCCCGCTTCACCGGGTGGGGCCGTAGTCTCGGACCCTGCTAGACTGTTTCGCGTGATCATCACTGTCGACCATGTAACGAGGTCCATCGGGGAGCGCGTCCTGTTCGCGGACGCGTTCCTTCGCGTGGGTGCGCGCGACCGCGTTGCGCTGGTCGGCGCGAACGGCACCGGCAAGACGACGCTGCTCGAGGTGATCGCGGGCAACCAGGAGCCCGACGAAGGCTCGGTCATCCGCGCCAAGGGCGCAACGGTCGGCTATCTGCGTCAGGAAGCCATCGAGATGGCCGGGCGGAGTGTTCTCGATGAGGTGCTCTCCGAGGCGACGGGCGTTCGGGGGCTCGAGCACCGCATCGCGATGCTCGCCGAGGAACTCGAGACGGCCGAAGCGGAGCAGGCCGAGGCGCTGCTCGCCGAATACGGGCGCCTGCAGGAGCGCTTCGAGCACCTCGGCGGATACACAGTGGAGGCCGAGGCGCGCTCGGTGCTGACCGGCCTCGGCTTCAAGGAGCGCGATCTGGGGCGTGACGTGGGCGAGCTCTCAGGCGGCTGGCTCATGCGCGTGGCGCTCGCGAAACTGCTGCTCGTGGAGCCCGACGTGCTGCTCCTCGACGAGCCGACCAACCATCTCGACCTCGAGAGCGTGACCTGGCTCGAAGGCTTCTTGAAGAGCTACGAGGGCGCGGTTCTCCTCGTGAGTCACGATCGCTCCTTCATGGACGCGCTTGTTGACCGGGTGGCCGAGCTGGAGCGGCGGCGACTCTCCGTCTATCACGGCACCTACTCGGGATACGAAGCGCAGAAGGTCGGCGACCAGGAGCGGCTGGAGACGGCCAAGAAGCAGCAAGACCGCCACATCGAGCAACAGGAGCGCTTCATCGAGCGCTTCCGCTACAAGAACACCAAAGCCAAGGCCGTGCAGAGCCGCATCAAGGCGCTCGACCGCGTGGAGCGCATCGAGCTTCCCGAGGCGCGTCAGAAGGTCAGGTTCGCCTTTCCGCAGCCCGAGCGGACCGGCGATGAGGTGATCCGGCTCGACCACGTCGCCAAAGCCTACGGCGAGAACGTGGTCTACCGCGACCTCTCGCTGGCGCTCTACCGTGGCGACAAGGTCGCCCTTGTGGGTCCGAACGGGGCGGGGAAGTCCACGCTTCTGCGGATGCTCGCAGGCGAGCTCGCCGCCGACACGGGGTCGCGCGCCCTCGGCCAGAAGGTCACGGTCGCGTACTTCGCGCAGCACCAGCTCGAGGCGCTCGGACTGCGTAACACGGTGCTTGACGAGCTGCTCACCGCCGCACCCGATTGGACGCAGCAGCAGGCGCGCACGCTCCTCGGCACGTTCCTGTTCCACGGCGACGACGTGAAGAAGCTGGTGCGCGTGCTTTCGGGCGGTGAGCGGGCGCGGCTGGCGCTTGCCAAGATGCTGGTGCGCCCGGCATCGCTACTGTGTCTCGATGAGCCGACGAACCATCTCGATATCCAGGGCCGTGATGTCCTTGAGACTGCGCTCAGGCAGTACACGGGCACGCTGGCGCTGATCACGCACGACCGGCACCTCATCCGCGGAGTCTGCAATCGCATCGCAGACGTGCGCAGCGGCGGGGTCACTCTCTACGAGGGGGATTACGAGTACTACGCGTACAAACGTGCCGAGCTCGAGGGAACTCGTGTGCCGGCTGGCGGGGGCGGGCGGGGCAGCCTCGGCAAGGCGACCGAGGCCACGGCGAGTCGTGCGGCAGAGGCTTCAGACGAGCCGCGCGAGCGGAGGAGCAAAGATGCCAAGCGAGCCGAAGCCGAGACGCGCAACCGCCTCTACCGAGGGACGAAGGACGCGAAGCGACGGTTGGCCTCGGTCGACCGGGAGCTCGCCACGGTGAATGCCCGTCACGAGGAGCTGCTTGCAGTGCTGGCCGACACCGCGCTCTACGAGGACAAAGAGCGCTTCACCGCGGCGATGGAGGAGTATGCTTCAGTCAAAGGCCGCCTCGCGGCGCTCGAGGCGGAGTGGCTCGATCTCTCCGAACGCATCGAGGACCTGCACGCGGGAAGACCGTAAGGTTTGTAACAATGTTTACAAGGTGGGGGCGCGTCTGATATAAGGCGACGGAGGCAGAAGCGTGCGGCGGTGCTTCTGGGCCGGTGTGAAGAGCGATCGGGAAGTCGTGTCGCGCTGTTCGTACACTGCGGAATGGCACTGGGGGGTGAGCGGTGACTTCGAGTGAGAGCCTCTTGTTCGTCGTCGGGCTCGCCGCCGGCCCGGTGTTGTTCCTGCTGGTCATGCTGGGGGCAAACTCGCTCCTGGCGCCCAAGCGCCCAAGCGAGCTCAAGGGCAGTCCGTACGAATGCGGCATCCCGCAGGCCGGATCCCCGTGGCGGGCGGTCAACATCCGCTTCTCCACGATCGCGCTCCTGTTCGTGATCTTCGACGCCGAGACGGTTCTTCTGTTTGCTGTGGCGTCCAGAGTGCGCGGCTCTCTCACGGGTGCGATCGAAGTCGGCGCATTTGCGGCATTCCTCGCACTCGGCCTCTTCTATGCCTGGAAGAAGGGGGCGCTGAAATGGCCGGCATAGACGACGTGGCCAAGGCACTCGAGCGCGTCCCCGGCGGCGGGATCATCCTCACGAGCATCGACGCTATCGCCGATTGGGCGCGCGGGTACTCGCTGTGGATGATGCCGATGGGAACAGCGTGCTGCGCGATGGAGCTCATCGCAGCGTCGTTCTCGAAGTTCGACTTCGACCGCCATGGCTCAATCCCGCGCCCGGACCCTCGGCACACCGACGTGATGGTCGTGGCCGGCACGATCACCCACAAGATGGCGCCGTCAGTGAAACGCCTGTGGGCGCAGATGCCGGAGCCGAAGTGGTGTATCGCGATGGGTAACTGCGCGATCTCCGGCGGCATCTTCTACTACGACACCTACTCTGTCGTGCGCGGCGTCGACGAGTTCCTGCCGGTGGACGTATACATCGCCGGATGTCCGCCGCGGCCGGAGGCGTTGCAGGACGCGATCCTGCGCCTGCGCGAGAAGGTCCGTGCGGAATCCGTCTCGCCCGGACGTGCGCGTACGATCGAGTCGATCCTCCCACTGCCCTCAGACGCCCCGCGCGGCTCGGCCGGTGATGACGAGTGAACATCAACGAGCTTCGCGAACACCTCTGCGCGACCTATCCGGACCTGTGTCCGCTGTTCTCGGTCGAGTTCGGCGACGGCGTGATGCAGGTCGCATCATCCGGTCTCCATGATGCTGCGGCCGACCTGAAGGCGCTCGGGTTCGACATGCTCGGCATGGTCACGGCGGTCGATTTCGGCGAGGACTTCGAGCTCATCTACCGGCTCCGATCGCGGGAGATGCGCGTGGGCATGATCGTGCGCACACGCGTGCCGCGCGAGGTTCCCACGGTCGCCAGTGTCACGGACCTGTGGCCCGCTGCGAACTGGCACGAGCGCGAAGTCTACGACCTGTTCGGCATCACTTTCGAGGGCCATCCGGACCTCCGGCGCATACTGCTGCCCGATGACTGGGTCGGCCACCCGCTCCGCAAGGACTACGAGGACCCGGGGATCATCAGGAGGCCTGACTACCTGTGACCGAGCCCCGAGACATCGCCATGGAGCCCGAGACGCCGGTCCCCGTCGCAGACGAGAGCGGTCACCTCGTCGTCAATATCGGGCCGTCGCACCCCTCCACTCACGGGGTCTGCCGCGTGCTGGTGGAGCTCGACGGCGAGATCGTTGTCAAGGCCGAGCCCATCATCGGGCACCTGCACCGCGGCATCGAGAAGATGGCCGAGAACCGCACGTACCTGCAGGTCGTGCCGCTCACGGACCGGCTGGACTACGTCGGCTCGATGTACGCGAACTGGGCGTACTGCCGGGCGGTAGAGCGGCTGGCCGGCATTCGCGTGCCTGAGCGCGCCGAGTACATCCGCGTGATCGTCTGCGAGCTGCAGCGCATCGCCAGCCACATGATGGCGATCGGTCCGGCCGGCGCGGACACGGGCGCCACCAGCGCCTTCATGTACACGTTCTGGCAGCGCGAGATGGTAGTCGACCTGTTCGAGGCGCTGTGCGGCGCGCGGCTCACCTACAACTACGTGCGCCCCGGTGGCGTCGCCTCCGATCTGCCCGACGGTTGGATCGAGAAGTGCCGCGCGTTTCTCGCACAGCACCCTGCGGCGATGCTCGAGATCGACCGGTTCCTTTTCGGTAACGTCATCTTCCGCGCTCGCACCAAGGGTATCGGCGTGCTCGGCGCTGCGGATGCGATCGCTTGGGGCGCGACCGGTCCGGTCGCCCGAGGCTCGGGGGTATCGTGGGACCTTCGCCGCGATGACCCGTACTCCGTCTACCCGCGCTTCGACTTCGACGTCCCGGTCGGGTTCTCGTGGCGATTCCTACGACAGGGCTCGCGTGCGCGTCTACGAAGCGGTGGAGTCTTGCCGGATCATCGGTCAGGCCCTGGACGGACTCGCCGAGCTCAAGCCCGGTGACATCCAGGCCGAGGCGATGCCGCGCCTTCTGGCTCCGCCGCCGGGCGACGCCTACGACCACATCGAGAGCGCCCGCGGGTCCCTCGGCGTGTACCTCGTGAGCGACGGCAGCGTTCGGCCGTACCGCATGAAGGTCCGTTCGCCCGCATTCTGCAATCTCGCGCTGCTTCCCCTCGTTGCCGAGGGGCACACGCTCTCGGACCTCGTGGTCATCCTCGGATCCCTCGACCCCGTCTTCGGGGAGGTGGACCGGTGACCTTCGTGTGGGGACTTCTCTGGGGCCTTGCCGCAGTCATGCTGATCGCCGGCGGCGCGGTCATCGGCGTGTGGTGGGAGCGCAAGGTCGCCGGCCGCATCCAGCTACGCTACGGCCCGCAGCAGATCGGTCCCGCGGGCTCGCTGCAGATGATCGCCGACGTGCCGAAGCTGCTCTTCAAGGAGGATATCGTCCCCGACGGGGCGGACAAGCCGATCTTCCGCTACGCGCCGCTCGCGGTGTTCGCACCGATCGCGATGGGCGCCGCGGTGATTCCGTTCTGGGCGGGATGGGCACCGTTCGATTCGTCGGTCGGCGTGCTGTTCTTCCTCGCGGTCCCTGCCATCGGCGTCATCGGCATACTGCTCTCGGCCTGGGGGTCGCACAACACGCTGTCAACGATCGGTGGCCTGCGCGCCGCCGCGCAGATGATCTCCTACGAAGTGCCGCGGTCGCTATCGGTACTCTCCATCGTTGTTCTTGCCGGCTCGATGCGTCCGGTGGAGGTCATGGACGCCTGGCGCTGGTGGTGGGTGCCGCTCACGCTGCTGGGCTTCATCATCTACTTCATCGCGTCGATCGCCGAGATGAACCGCGGTCCGTTCGACCTGCCGGACGCGGAGTCTGAGATCGTTGCCGGTTACTTCGCCGACTACTCGGGCTTCCGCTGGGCGATCTTCATGATGGGCGAGTACGGAGCGATGATCGTCGCGTCGCTGTTTGGAGCGGCGGTCTTCCTGGGCGGCTTCCGGTGGCTGCCGGGAGTTGCGGGCCTCGCGGTCTTCATCGCGCTTGCCTCACTCCTCGCCACCGCCGTGATGTGGATCAAGTGGACGTTCCCGCGCTTCCGGCAGGACCATCTGATGACGTTCTGCTGGACGGTGCTCACGCCGCTCGCGCTGCTCCAACTCGTGGTGGCGGGGGTGGTCTCGCTATGGCTGTGAAGCCTGAGCCCGTCCGTACGCCCGCGACGGTCAGCGATGAGTACCCCGCAGGATTCAGGGGCATCCTCGCGGGCGCACGCTCCATCCTCACGGGCTTCGCTGTCACCGTGAGCAAGGTGCGCACGCGCCCGGTCACCGTCCGCTATCCCGCCGAGAAGGTCACGGTGAGCGATCGGTGGCGGGGCGCGCTCCGGTTGCGTGGCGTACTCGGTCGCGACGAGGTCCCGCTGCTGAGCTCGGTGCCGGGAGAGCACAACTCCGTCATCGATGACCTGCACCGCTCCTCGCGCCTGCCCGGATGCGTCGGCAACTGCCCAGCGAACGTGGACGCCCGGGGGCAGTCGTTCCTCATCGCGGACGGCCGTGTTGCCGACGCCTACGCACTGGTTCGCGAGCGGAACATCATGCCCGGAGTTCTCGGCCGCATCTGTCATCATCCCTGCGAGACTGCCTGCCGGCGGAACTTCTACGATGAACCCATCGCGATCCGACCGCTGCACCGGTTCGCATTCGAGGAGTTCCAGAAGATCCGACCGGACGCGCTGCCGGTTCTGCCGAACACGCGGGGCAAGCGCGTCGCGATCATCGGGTCCGGTCCTTCGGGACTGGCGGCGGCCTACGACCTCATGCGGCTCGGCTACGGTGTCGTGATGTACGAAGCGGAGGCGGGGCCCGGAGGCGCACTGCGTAGCGGCGTCCCGGCTTACCGTCTTCCGCGCGACGTGCTTTCGCGCGAGATCGACGACATAGTCGAGATGGGGTTGGAGCTCAACTGCGGTGTCGAGGTAGGCAAGGACAAGCCCCTCGCCGCCATCAGGCGGGAGACGGACGCCGTCTTGCTTGCCGTCGGGCTGCAGGAGAGTCGCATCCTGCCGATCCCGGGCGCTGACGCCGAGGGCGTGGTGGGCGCGCTCGAGTTCCTCTGGGCGGGCAATCACACCGGTGAGGCCGGTGTGCGCGGGAAGCGCGTGTTCGTCATCGGCGGCGGCAACGTAGCCGTGGACGTAGCGCGGGTCGCCCTGCGTGTCGGCGCGAGCGAGGTGCGTCTCGCGTCGCTTGAGGCGGACGACGAGATGCCGGCGCATCCTTGGGAGATCACCGAGGCGCTTGACGAGGGCGTCATCGCAACCTGTTCCGTCGGTCCCGAGCGCGTGCTCACGGAGCACCATCACGTGGTCGGCATGCAGATGCGCGAGTGCCTGTCGGTCTTCGACGAAGTCGGTAAGTTCGCACCGAAGTTCGGAGAAGGCCTGAGCGATTTCGCGTGCGACGTCGTCGTCTTCGCCATCGGCCAGGCTGCAAAGCTCGAGGCGCTGCTCGGCGGCACGGAAGTGATGATGAGCGGGCAGAACCGGCTCGCCGTGGACGGTACGACGTTCAGCACGACCACGCCAGGCGTCTTCGCGTGTGGCGAGGTGGTCACCGGTCCCGGCAGCGCGATCGGGTCGATCGCTACGGGACACGAGGCCGCCGAGACGATCCACCGCTACTTGCAGGAGCAGCCTGCCGACGACGAGGCTCGCGTTCGCCGACCCGTTCCCAAGTACGCCAAGTACGCCCCGGTAGACCTGAACCTGGTGGAGGACGATCGTCTGCGCGCAGGCATGCCGTTCTCGGATCCCGAGGAACGGGCGCGGGACTTCAGGCCCGTCGAGCTCGGTCTCGCATACGACGAGGCGATGGCCGAGGCGACCCGGTGCCTGCGCTGCGAGTCCGAGGTGTGCGTGGGCTGCACGTTCTGTGCGCGAACGTGTCCGGACTTCGCCATCCAGGTAGAGCGGGACGACACGCCCGGGGAGCGTTGTCTCACCCGTTACGAGCTGGACCTCACGAAGTGCTGCTTCTGCGGTCTATGCGCCGAGCAGTGCCCCACCGGCGCCTTGACGCACACCGGCCAGTACGAGCTCTCGTTCTTCCACCGGGACCTGATGACCTTCGACAAGGGCGAGATGCTGCGAGACGGCGGGGGAGACCGCGCAACGGGCCGTGACGGCATCGTCTCGCCTGTATGTGCCACGCGCAAGGAGGTCGAGCGATGAGCGGTTCGGACATCGCGCTTGCAGCGACGATGGCCGCGATGGTCGCATGCGCCGCCGGGGTCGTGTTCGCTCGCGAGGCGGTGCGCCTGTTCCTCTCGCTCGGGGGCTTCCTTCTGGCCGTCGCCGCCACCTTCCTCGTGCTCCGCCATCCGCTGGTCGCGGTCGCACAGGTGTTCCTCTACGTAGGGGGCGTGCTGGTCCTGCTCCTCTTCGCGCTTATGGTCATACGGCGGGGCACAGACGAGCGGCTTGCCGTGCGCTCCCGCAAAGACCCGGGTGCGGCCCTGATCAGCTTCGGCGTGTTCCTGCTGCTGGCGCTTGGCGCGGCTCCCGTTCTCGGGACGACCGGGGGCCCCGTGGTGGAGCCGTCCGAGGTAGGGGCGTATCTGCTGGGGCCCGGACTCGTCGTCTTCGAACTGGCGGGCGTGCTTCTGCTGGCTGCGCTCCTGGCGATCCTGGTGATCGTCAAGGCGGGTGAGGACCGATGATGGTCGCTGTCGGTTGCGCTGGGGTATTCTCACTCGGCTTCTACGCCGTGCTCGTGCGGCGTGACGTCATCGGCATGCTCGCGGGCGGCGAACTCATGATCGGCGCGGCGAATGTGCTGCTCCTCGCGAGCGGGGCACTCGACAGCGCTCCGGTCATCGGGAGCGCCTCGCTGCTCGTTCTGGTGATCGCCGCCGCCGAGGCAGCGATCGGCCTCGCGCTCGTGGTGACCGCCTTCCGCGGCACCGGACGCTCGCAGATCGACGAGTTCGGGGAGGTGTCCGGCTAGTGATGCGGGTCGAGATCCTACTCGTCGTCTCCCTGGTCGTCGCTCTCGGAACGGCGCTTGCGGGCGCGCGCGCGGTTCGCATCACGCGCTGGCTGGTGCTTGCCGCACCCGTTCTTGCTGTGTGGACGGGCGATCCAGCATCTCACGCAGTCCGCGGAGGGAGCTTCGCCGTCGCCGTTCATCGGTCTCGGGCAGTCCGGGGCGATCGCATGGCTGGCACCGGGCACCATGGAGGTCGGTCCTGCCCTCGACGCGGTCTCGGCCGTGATGCTGCTTGTCGTCGGCGTCGTTGCGGCGATGGTCATCGTCTTCTCGGTGGGCTACATGGCCGAGGATCGTTCTCAGGCGCGGTACTTCGCGCTGCTGTCGGCATTCACGGGTGCGATGAGCGGGCTAGTGGTCGCACGGTCGCTCCTCGAGCTGTTCATCGCCTGGGAGCTCGTGGGCGCCTGCAGCTACCTGCTCATCGGGTTCTGGTTCCACAAGCCGTCCGCTGCCCGCGCGGCGGTGAAGGCGTTCCTGGTCACCCGCGTGGGAGATGTGGGTCTTCTGCTTGCGCTTGCGCTCCTGTGGAAGGAGACAGGCACGCTCGGCCTGGCCGAGGTCATGCAGGCGGTCCCCACCCTCGAGGCCGGCACCATCACGACGATTGCGCTCCTGCTGTTCGTGGGAGCGGCCGGCAAGTCGGCGCAGTTCCCGCTGCATATCTGGCTGCCGGACGCGATGGAGGGGCCCACCCCGGTCTCCGCGCTGATCCACGCAGCCACCATGGTCGCAGCCGGCGTGTTCCTGGTGGTCCGGACATGGCCCGTGTTCGAAGCGTCTCCCACCGCGCGGCTCGTGGTGCTGGTCATCGGGTGCGTGACCGCGCTCGGCGCAGCGGCAGCTGCCATACCGCAGACGGATATCAAGCGCGTTCTCGCGTACTCCACCATCAGCCAGCTCGGCTTCATGTTCGCGGCTCTCGGCGCCGGCGCCTGGCAGGCGGCGTTCTTCCATCTCGTCACGCACGCGGCGTTCAAATCGCTCCTGTTCCTCGGGTCGGGGAGCGTGATCCACGGGGCGGGAACGCAGGACCTGCGTGAGATGGGCGGCCTGCGCAAGGCGATGCCTGTCACCGCAGTGGCGTGGACGATCGGCATCGTGGCGCTCACGGGACTTCCCCCGCTTGCCGGCTTCTTCTCGAAAGACGCGATCGTCGACTCGGTCCTGTCCGCCGCACCCGCGGCGGGCGTGGCCCTCCTGCTCGCAAGCGCATGCACCGCCCTCTACGCGTTCCGCGCGACGCGCCTGGCGTTCGCCGGGACGTTCCGCGGTGCGGGCCACCCTCATGAGTCGCCGATGACCATGACGCTTCCCCTCGCGGTGCTGGCGGTGCTCGCAGCCGGTCTGGGCGCCGCGCAGGGGTGGTTCGCCCACATCTTCGGCGGTCATGCCGAGCTCGCACTCCCGGTGGCGCTCACCTCAACGGTGATCGCGATCGTCTTCGCGCTCGTGGGCTGGAAGGTGGGCGTTCCCCAGCAGGCAGACGGTCCGGCGGCGGGTACCGCACCGTGGTGGCTGTACGTCCGGTCCGGCTACGGCGTGGACGGTCTGGTGATGCGGTTCGCGTCCTGGACCGAGCGAAGCGCGTCCGTCGCGGTCGCCCGTTTCGACCGGGCTGTGGTCGACGGCGCGGTGATGAGCGTGCCGAAGGCGGTCCGCGCGCTCGGCAGGGTAGTCAACGACATGCAGACCGGGGAAGGGCCGCTGTATGCGTCGCTCACCGCGGTCGGCGCGCTGCTGCTCGTGGCCATCGCGCTCTGGGTGGGGCGGTGACCGGGTGACCATCGGACTGCTCATCGTGCTCCCACTCGCCGGATGCGCTGCGGTGCTCGCGTTCCGCTCTTCGGTGATGAGCCGCGTTGTGGCTCTTGCGTCGACACTCGGCGCGGTGGCGCTTGCCGCGCTCGCGGTTCGCGAGTACCTCGCGTCAGGTGCCCCCCTCACGTTCGCCTTGAGCGGAACCGTGGGTTCGTTCGTGCGCCTCTCGGCAGATGGCATCGCGCTGCCGCTCGTGGCGCTGACCGCAGTCCTGAGCGTGGTCGCGGTCCTGGTCTCCTGGAACGCCGAGCGCCTGCATGTCCACCTCGCCTTGCTGCTGGCGCTGGAGGCGGCCGTGATGGCCGTGTTCCTTGCCGCGGACCTGGTGCTGTTCTACGTGGCATGGGAGGCCGTGCTCATTCCGATGTTCTTCCTGATCGGGGGATGGGGACACGAGGGTCGCCGGCTGGCCGCGATGAAGTTCTTCCTCTACACCTTCGCGGGCAGCGCCCTGATGCTGATCGCGCTGGTGATGCTCGTGCTTGCTCAGGGCGGTCACGAGATGGCCCCGGCGGGTACGGTAGCGCTCGGTTCGCAGGAGCAACTCGTCTTCTGGCTCCTCGCCATCGGCTTCCTGGTGAAGATCCCCGTGTGGCCGCTGCACACGTGGCTGCCCGATGCTCATGTGGAGGCCCCGACATCCGGCTCGCTCATGCTGGCCGGCGTGCTGCTGAAGATGGGTGGCTACGGGATCCTGAGACTCTGCATCCCGTACGCCCCGAACGCCTTCTCCGAGGCCGCTCCGCTGCTCGCGGTCCTCGGCGGGATCGGCATCGTGTATGGTGCGGCCGCGGCCTTCGGTCAGAGCGACCTTAAGCGTCTGGTCGCCTACTCGTCCGTGGCTCACATGGGCTTCGTGGTCCTCGGGCTGGCGAGCGGCACCGAACTCGGTATGCAGGGAGCGATGCTGGCCATGGTGAGTCACGGCGTGGTCGCAGCACTGCTGTTCCTGCTGGTCGGCAGCTTGTACGACCGTGCGCACACGCGCGAGATGAGCGCGTTTGGCGGACTCGGTACGTCCATGCCGAAGTGGGCGACGGTCTTCGTCTTCGCCTGTCTGGCGAGCCTTGGCCTTCCGGGGCTCTCCGGATTCCCGGGCGAGTTCGCAGCGGTGACCGGTTCGTTCTTGCGCTTCGGCTGGCCCGTGGCGCTCGTGGGCCTGGGCGTGGTGCTTGCCGGCGCATACAACCTGCGTGCGATCCGCACCGTCGTGCATGGCGAACGCACCGAGTCGAGCGCTCCGGACGGTGGCGGCGGCCAGCTGCGGTCGGATGAAGGCGCTGCGAAGCACCTGTCGGACCTCGTGCCGAGAGAGCTGCTCGCCATCGCGCCGCTGGCACTCCTCATCGTCCTTCTCGGGGTCTGGCCCCGCATCGTGACGGATCTCGCGGGATCCTCGATCGCCGACCTTCTCGCGACGCTTGCAGGGGCGAGGTGATGGCGATGCAGGTACCCCTCACACTCCTTGTGCCCGCGGCGATCGTCCTCGCGGGGCTGGTGGCGGCGCTGCTCGCCGACGCGTTCGAGCGGCGCTCGATCGCGCTGTGGCTGCTCGTGGTGTCGCTGCTTGGAGCCGGCCTCGCTGCGGTCGTGATGAATCTCGACTCGTCTGCGGTCGCGTCGCCGGTCTTCACGGCCTCGGGCGGACCCGTGCTCATCGGCGGGCTCGGCTATCTGCTGACTGCCCTTGCGATCGCTGCGGGGCATCGGCGCTTTGCCGACCGTGCCCGGGGGGTTCCGATGGCGGCGCTCATGGCGCTCGGCGCGTTGTTCGCGGCTGCGCTCGCTGCCACGCTCGACCTGCTCGTGCTCGTCGTGTCGCTTTCCGGGATGGCTGTGGTCGCGTACGCGCTCGTGGCCGGCGCTGGCACGCGTCGTGCCGAGGAGTCCGCGGTGCGCTACTTCATCCAGGGCATGGTCGCAAGCGCCCTGACCGTCATGGGCGTCGCTTACCTGCTTGGAGCGGGCGCGGGCATGACGGGATACGGCGCGGTGCTCTCGGGTACGGGGGTGGGAGAGGGCCGTGCAGCGCTCATGGCTTTGGGACTCGTGACGGCAGTTCTCGCGTTCAAGGTGGGCGCCTTCCCGTTCCACTCATGGGTGCCCGATGCGTACGAGACCGCAGATCCCCCCGTAGCGGCATACCTTGGCGCCGTGCCGAAGATCGCCGGTGTGGTCGCGCTGACGGTGGTCACGCGAGTGACGCTTTTCGAAGCGGTGGACCCCGCGGCAACGACGGCCGTCCTAACGGTGCTCGCGGTGGGCTCGCTGCTGTTCGGCGCGTTCGGGATGGTGCGCCAACGTGCAGTGGGACGCATGTTGGGATACTCGGCGATCGCTCAGGTCGGTTACGCGCTGACAGCTCTCGCGGCAGGAGCCGGAGGGGTTGATGCTGCGGTCGTACACATCGTCATGTACGCGCTTGCCGCGTCCGCGGCGTTCGTGGGGCTCGAGGCGGTTCTGAGGGTTCGTCCCGAATGGGACGGCTCGCTCGAGGGCTTGCGGGGGCTCTCGCGAGAGGCACCGCTGCTTGCCGCGTCACTCGGAGTGGTGATGCTCTCGCTCACGGGCGTTCCGCTGCTGGCCGGGTTCTGGGGCAAGTTCGCAGTGCTTACCGCTGCCGTGGAGGCGGACATGGTGTGGCTCGCTCTTCTGGCGGGCGTCGCCGCGGTCGTGTCCTTCGGCGGGTACGGATCTGTCGTGCGGTCCCTGTACTTCGACGAAGCACCGGCTAATCCGGTGGAGAAACGA
Source organism: uncultured Actinomycetes bacterium (assembly GCA_963700295.1). Taxonomy (GTDB): domain Bacteria; phylum Actinomycetota; class Coriobacteriia; order Anaerosomatales; family Anaerosomataceae; genus UBA6100. Next base: position 27,936 of record CAVOWY010000010.1, read on the forward strand.
TCCGGCGGACTGCCCGCGTGGGTGGTAGGCCTCCTTGCGGTCGTCCTTATCGTTCTTGGCATTCTCCCGCTTGCAGGCGGCCTTGACCCCTTCTTCGCGGCGCTGGGCCTGTAGAGGGGCCGGCAGGCCGAACCGCGCGTCGCCGTTGGTCGATTGTGAATGGATTCACCCTTGCATGAAGTAATCTTGGCTTGTATAGTCATTTCAACGAGTTGCCTCGGCAACCCCTTACCCCTGAGCCTCAAGGTGCCGGCCTTGAGGCTCTCCCTTTTGTGCGGGAAGTCACGGGGAGCGCCGTCCGTCATCCTGCCCCCCGCGCTCGGTAAAGCCAGCCGTTCGTGATGCCGATACTCACCCACGAGATGATGATTTCAGACGAGCAGGTACGGCGAGCCGTCGACTACCTGCGGAACTCAGATGAATACCCGGTTCCGGTCCGCGCAGACGCGGACCCCGCGGCACTCGCACTCGTCGACAGGGTCGTGGAGGCCCTCCGCGAGATCCCGGATGTGCGTGAGGATCGGATCGCGCATGCCAGGGTGCTCGTTGGCCAGGCGCTGCCGTCCTCCGAAGAACTGGCAAGCAAGCTTATCGGACGAGTGGTTTCGGACTCGATCCGCTAGAAGGCGTCGATGCGGGGTTCGGGCGCGGGCTTCTCCGAGAGGGGGGCCCGCGCTTCTGCTAGGATTGGGCTCGTGGTCGCCGCGACGATCTCGCGTTTCGCGCGTGCGCGCATCCGCTCGAGAGGGGCCCCGGGGTGGAGTACACGAGGGACAGGCTGGGCCAGCTGCTGCTTCGAGAGGGAGTCGTCACCGAGGAGCAGTTGGATGCTGCACTCACGGTCCAGCACGACTCGGGAGGCAAGCTCGGCCGCACGCTCGTCGCGATGGGCGCCACAAGCGAGGAAGATATCGCGCGCACTCTCGCCGAGCAGAAGGGGCTCGAGTACGTCAGCCTCCCGATGTTCCCGATAGATCGCGATGCCGCCTCGCTTATCCCTGCCAGGTTGGCGCAGCGCTCCTTCATCATCCCGATCGGCTTCCGCAACGACGCGCTCGTGCTGGCGATGGCGGACCCGCTTGATGTCGAGGCCATCGATGACGTGCACCTGCGCACCAGGCGCAACGTCATCCCGGTCGTCGCCACCGAGGCGCAGATCGCGTATGCCATCGAGAAGTACATCACCTCGGCGGACGCATTCGAGAGCCTCGCGATCACCGCTGAGACCGAGGAAGCCGAGGACCTCATCGCCATCGGGGACGAAGACGTCCCGATCGTGCGGCTCGTGAACCAGCTCATTCGCGAAGCGGTCCTCGATCAGGCAAGCGACATCCACATCGAGCCCGGTGCGCATGGCGTGCGTGTCCGCTTCCGCGTGGACGGCGTGCTCCACGAGGTCATGACGGCGCCGTCCTCGGCCCGTGCGGGCATTCTCAGCCGCGTGAAGGTCATGGCCGAGATGGACATCGCCGAGCGCAGACGTCCGCAGGACGGCCGGATCGGCCTGGTGGTGAACGACCGGTCGGTCGACATGCGCGTGGCGTCACTGCCCACGCCGTTCGGCGAGCACATCGTGATCCGGCTCCTGAATCACGAGGCGAATCAGCAGACGCTCGCGGATCTGGGTATGTGTGACGAGCATCTTGCGCTCATGGAGCGGTTCCTGTCACGCAGCTATGGGGAGATCCTGATCTCCGGGCCGACGGGCTCGGGCAAGTCCACCACGCTCTATGCGGCCCTCATGCGGATCAACGACCCCGGTCGGAAGATCATCACGATCGAGGACCCCATCGAGTACCAGATCACCGGCATCACGCAGATGGCGGTGAACGCAGCCATCGGGCTCTCGTTCGCGCACCTGCTCCGCACGGTGCTGCGCTCCGACCCGGATGTGGTGATGGTCGGCGAGATCCGTGACGCGGAGACCGCACAGATCGCCACGCGCGCCGCACTCACGGGACACCTCGTGCTGTCCTCGATCCACACCAACGACGCGCCTTCGGCGCTCACGCGGCTCACCGACATGGAGGTCGCGCCGTTCGTGGCGTCGAGCGCGCTCATCGGCGTTGTGGCGCAGCGGCTCGTGCGCCGGCTGTGCCCGTCATGCAAGGAGCCGGTGCGGCTCAGCAGAGACGATGCTTACCGATCGCGGGTTCGCGTTCGACGAGCTCAGCGTGCGCACTATCCATCAGAAGCACGAAGGCGGCTGCGATGAGTGCCACGGCACCGGGTTCCACGGCCGCATCGGCGTGTTCGAGATCATGCCGATGGATCGACGAGCTCGAGCGGCTGTTCCTTGCCGAGGCGCCGTCGGAGGCGTTGCGTAGCGGCAGCACTCGCCGCGGGAATGAAGACCCTGCGGGCAGATGCGCTCGAAAAGGTGGCTTCCGGCATCACCAGCCTGGACGAGATCGCCCGCGTGGTGCTGTAGCCCCGTCGTCACAGGAGGACACCGTGAGTGAGAGTGAGCGCGCTCCGCGCGCGATCGTACTCGTGCTCGACAGCGTGGGCGCCGGAGCGCTTCCCGATGCCGCGGAGTACGGCGACGAGGGCTCGAACACCCTCGGCAACACCTCCCGGGCGGTCGGCGGCCTGAAGATGCCGGTGCTCGGCTCGATGGGGCTCGGGCAACATCACCGACATCGTTGGCGTGCCGCCCACGGACGCGCCTACCGCCTCGTGGGGCCGCAACGCCGAGCGTTCGGCGGGCAAGGACACGACCACGGGTCACTGGGAGATGATGGGCCTCGTACTCGAGCACGCGTTCCCGACGTACCCGGACGGCTTCCCGCCAGAGGTGATCGACGAGTTCTGCCGGCTGACCGGGTATGCGGGCGTGCTCGGCAACTCGGTGGCGAGCGGGACGGTCATCATCAACGAGCTCGGCGACGAGCACATGGCCACCGGTCTGCCGATCGTCTACACCTCGGCGGACTCGGTGTTCCAGATCGCCGCCCACGAGGAGCGCTTCGGCCTCGACAACCTGTACGACGCCTGCGAGATCGCGCGGAAGATGCTTGTCGGAGAGCACTGCGTGGGTCGCGTGATCGCGCGACCGTTCGTGGGGCCGGACGAGCACGGTGTCTACCAGCGCACGCACCGGCGGCGCGACTTCGCGGTGAAGCCGCTCGAGCCCACAGTGCTCGACCTGCTGCGAGGACAGCGGCGTCCCCGTCTTCGGCGTGGGCAAGATCGGCGACATCTTCGCGTGGCAGGCGGTCACGTCTTCGCCGCATGTGACCGACAACATGGACGGTTTCGACCACCTGCTCTGCGAAGTCCGCAGGCCGGAGCAGGGCTTCGTGTTCTGCAATCTCGTGGACTTCGACATGCTGTGGGGGCATCGCAACGACGCCGAGGCGTACGCGCGGGTCTCGAGGCGGTCGATCGCCGAATGCCGGAACTGCTCGACGCGATGGTCGACGGCGATCTGCTCATCATCACTGCCGATCATGGGTGCGACCCGACGACCGATTCCACGGATCACAGCCGGGAGTACACGCCGCTCATCGCCAAGATCAAGAGCGTGGATGCGGGGGTGTCCCTCGGCGCGCGGGCGACCTTCGGCGACATCGGTGAGACGGTGCTCGACTTCTACGGACTGCGGGACCGCTGCGGGCGCGGGGACTCGTTCCTTCGGGAGGTGCGGGAAGCATGAGATCGCTCGAGGAGCTCATCGAGGTCAAGCGCGACGGCGGGACGCACACTGCCGAGGAGCTGCAGCGCCTCGTGGAGGCGTTCGTCTCCGGCGAGATGCCCGACTACCAGATGGCAGCGTGGCTGATGGCCGCGTTCATCCGCGGCCTGGACAGCGCCGAGACGGCCGCGCTCACCGAAGCGATGGCGCGATCGGGCGAGATGGTGGATCTGTCGAGCATCCCGGGCGTCAAGGTGGACAAGCACTCCACCGGCGGCGTCGGCGACACGACCACGCTCGTGCTCGCGCCGCTCGTGGCCAGCTGTGGCGTGCCGGTGGCCAAGATGAGCGGGCGCGGGCTCGGCTTCACGGGTGGCACCCTCGACAAGCTCGAGTCGATCCCCGGCTTCAGCGTCACGCTCGAGCCGGACGCGTTTCTCGCGCAGGTCGCGCGACGTGGGCGTGGCCGTGATCGGGCAGAGCCCCGACGTGGACCCCGCCGACAAGAAGATGTACGCGCTGCGCGACGTGACGGCCACTGTGCCGTCGATGCCGCTCATCGTGGGCTCGATCATCTCGAAGAAGGTCGCAGGCGGCGCCGACGCGATCGTGCTCGACGTGAAGGTTGGCTCCGGCGCGTTCATGAAGACCGAAGACGACGCGCGGGCGCTTGCCGCCGAGCTCGCGCGCGTGGGCGAGCTGCTGGGCCGCAAGGTCGTGTGCGTGCTGACCGACATGGACCAGCCTCTCGGGTCGGGCCGTGGGCAACGCGCTCGAGGTCCGCGAAGCGGTGCTGACGCTCAGGGGCGAGGGCCCGGGCGATCTCACGGAGCTGTGTCTCGTTCTCGGCGCGAAGATGCTCGTCCTCGGCGGAGTCGCCGAAGACGAGCGAGGCCGGACGCGATCTGCTGCTCGACTCGATCGCGAGCGGACGGGCGCTCGAGACGTTCCGGGCGTGGGTGCGCGCGCAGGGCGGCGATCCGCGGCGTGGCCGACGACCTCGGGCTGCTGCCGATCGGCGCGCACACGCGGGATGTGACCGCGCGCGAGGCGGGCTGGGTCGACGGGCTTCGATGCCGAAGGCGTGGGGCGCGCGGCGATGGAGCTCGGCGCGGGCCGTGCGCGCAAGGAAGACGCGATCGATCCCGGTGCCGGCCTCGAGCTGGACGTGAAGACGGGCGACCGCGTGGAGGCGGGAGACGTCCTCGGCACGCTCTACACGCAACGACGTGTCGCGTCTCGATGAGGCCGAGGAGCGGCTGCTCGCTGCGGTGCACATCGGCAAGGAGGAAGTGCCGCCGCCTCCGCTGTTCCTCGAGGCGTGAGCATGACGCGCCGCCAGTCCCGGCACAGCACGCGCATCACGGGGATCGTGGTCGGGCATGCGAACCCCGACTTCGATGCGTACGCGGCGATGGTGGCGGCGACCAAGCTCTACGAGGACACGCGGGCCGTCTACCTCGGCAGCCAGAACGCGAACGTGCGGGAGTTCCACAACCTGCATGAGGACTTCGTCGGCGTTCACCGACCTCAAGACGCTCGACCTGGACGCCATCGAGCGCGTGATCATGGTGGACACGCGCGAGCCGGGGCGTGTGGGGGAGCTGCGCGCGGTCGTGGAGCGCGACGGCGTGGAGGTGATCGTCTACGACCATCATCCGCGCCAGCCGGGCGATCTCACGCCCGCGCGAGGACTACTCGATGAGCGTGGGCGCCACGACCTCGATCCTCGTGCACGAGATCCGCGAGCGCGGCATCCCGATCACCCCGCTCGAGGCGACCGTGATGCTCCTCGGCATCCACGAGGACACCGGGTCGCTCACGTACCCCGGGACGACCGCGTACGACGCCGAGGCGGCGGCGTTCCTCATGGCGTCCGGCGCCGAGATGGAGGTCCTGAACCAGTTCCTGTCGCGTGCGCTCACGCCCGCGCAGCGCGTCGTGCTCGACTCGCTCCTGGACACGCTCGAGGTGTGGGACATCCACGGTCAGGAGGTGGCCGTGGGGTGGGCGAGCGCCGAGGAGTACATCGACTCGGCGTCGGTGCTCACGCACTACATCTGCGAGGACCTGGGCTACCGCGTGGCGATCGCGCTCGTGGCGATGCCCGAGCGCGCTGCAGGTGGTGGGTCGCAGCCGGCTCGCCGACGTGGACATCGGCGCGGTGCTCAAGCGCATCGGCGGCGGCGGGCACCCGCAGGCGGCGGCAGCCGCGCTGCGCGACGCGACGGTCGCCGACATCCTGCCACGCCTGCGCGCGGCGCTCCTCGAGGAGGTCTCGCCGCCGATGCGCGCGGCCGACATCGCCTCGGCGCCCGGTGCGCTCGATCGACCCGCAGACCCCGATGGCCGAGGCGGGACGCATCATGGCGACCTGGGGCCACGGAGGACTGCCGGTGGTGGAGGACGGGCGGCTGGTGGGTCTCGTGACGCGCAAGGACGTGGACAAGGCGGCGCGGCACGGGCTCGGCACACGCACCGGCGACGGGGTTCATGGCGCGCGACCCGATCACCGTGGGACCGGACGCCGACCTCGCCGACCTCGAGCGGCTGCTCGTGCGCACCGGGCATCGGCCGCGTGCCGGTGGTCGATGGCGGCGTGCTCACCGGCATCGTCACGCGCAAGGACCTGCTGCGCGCCGAGCACGGCGAGTCGTACCTGGACCGCAAGCTCACGCGTCAGCACGACGAGGCGTCGCAGTCGCTTCCTCGGCTCGCTCGCGCTGCTGCCCGAAGACGCGCAGGAAGCGGTCCGCACGATCGGGCGTCTTGCCGACGAGGCCGGGCTGCGGGCGCATGCCGTGGGCGGGTTCGTGCGCGATATGCTGCTCGGGCGCGAGAACCTCGATCTGGACATCGTGATCGAGGGCGACGGGCTCACGTTCGCGCTCGAGACGGCCGAACGGCTCGGCAAGCGCGTGAAGGTGCACCGACGCTTCGGCACGGCAGTGCTCGTGTGGTCGCGAACGCCTGCACATGGACATCACGAGCGCGCGCACCGAGTACTACCAGCGGCCCGGCGCGCTGCCCACCGTGGAGCGTTCGTCGCTTCGGCAGGACCTGTTCCGCCGCGACTTCTCCGTGAACGCCATGGCCGCATGCGTCAATCCCGGACTGCTTCGGGCAGATCGCCGACCCCTTCGGCGGGCTGTTCGACCTCGAGCGCGGCGCCGTGCGCGCCCTGCACTCGCTCTCGTTCGTGGAGGACCCGACGCGCATCCTGCGGGCGGCGCGTTTCGAGAAGCAGTTCGGGTTCGCGCTCGATCCCTCGAGCGAGGCGCTGCTGCGCCAGGCGGTGGAGATGGGCATGCTCGATGAGGTGAGCGGCGCCCGCATCCGCGAGGAGCTGCTCGACATCATCGACGAAGACGAGCCGGCCGGGATCCTCGGGCGCCTCGACGACTTCGGGGCGCTCAGCGGGCTGCTGCCCGACGGCGTGCGTGGCTGCCGATGCGATCGCAGGGCTCGATGCAGTGGCGACGCGGCCGTCGGCGAGTTCGGCCCGGCGTTCTGTGCGTCCACCGCGTCGGCGCACGACGCTCGTGGCGGCGCTCGCCGGGACTGCGGGCCGTGCGGAGGCGGAGCGGTGGTGCCGGTGGCTGCGCTTCGGCCGGGAGTACGCCGAGCCGGCTGTGGCCACCGCCGAGCGCGCGCGCGGCCTCGGAGCGCGACTCCAGGACCGCCGCAAGATGCGTGCAAGCCGCCTGTACTACCTGCTGGAGGCGCTGCCCGCCGAGACGCTCGTCTATCTGTGGGCGGTCGGCACGCCGGAGGTGCGCGAGCGGGTGGAGGAGTACGTGCGCGTGCTCGCTCCCACGCGCCCGCGGTGACCGGCGCGGACCTCATCGCGCTCGGCCTCACGCCCGGCCCCGCGTTTGCTGCTATCCTTGCCCAGGCCCGCGCCGACCGTCTGGACGCCAAAGCGGTGGGACGCGAGGCCGAACTCGCGAATCTCAAGCGACTCGCCCGGCGCGAGTCGCGTTAGCCTTCGGAGGCATCGTGTCCGACTTCTGGGTTCGTGTGCTCGAACTCGCCATGTTCGTGCCTGCGATCGTGCTGCACGAGGTGTCGCACGGCTACGTCTCGTACCGGCTCGGCGACCCCACGGCTAAGATGCGCGGGCGCCTGAGCCTGAACCCGATCAAGCACGTGGATCCCTTCGGGACGGTCCTGCTGCCGCTGCTGCTGTGGGCGTGCGGCGCGCCGATCTTCGGCTACGCCAAGCCGGTGCCCATCAACCCGAACTACTACAAGGACTACCGCAAGGGCATGATGCTCACTGGGCTGGCGGGTCCGACGACCAACCTCGTGATGGCATTCGTCGCGGGTCTCGCGCACGCGCGCGCTAGCGCTCGGCGCGCTCGCTGGTCGGCACGCAGGCCGACCCGCAGGTCACGACCTCGCTCGGCTGGGTGTGGTACGCGCTGTACTACTTCGCGCAACTCAATCTCGTGCTGATGTTCTTCAATCTCATCCCGATTCCGCCGCTCGACGGCTCGCGCGTGCTCCCGCTGTTCCTGTCGGACCGGGCGCTCGACGAAGTACCACCAGTTCGAGCGGTACGGGATCCTCGTGTTCTTCGTCGTGGTGCTGCTCCTGCCCGAATACCTGCGGCATCGACCCGATCGGCTGGTACTTCGATCGTCACGGTGGCGCCGCTCATGCACCTCTTCACCGGCGTCTGAGCTGCACGTCCGTAGCTGCTGCGGTGCGGTAGAATACCCCCATCCGTCGCCGAGCGAGGAGCCTCAGCACCCCGATGCCCAAGAAGCGCGTGCTCACCGGTTACCGCCCCACGGGGCGTCTCACGCTCGGCCACTGGTTCGGCAACCTGCTCGCGATGCGCGAGCTGCAGGACAGCGTACGAGGCGTTCTACTTCGTGGCCGACTGGCACGCGCTCACGAGCGACTGGCAGGACACGCACGCCATCCGGCAGTACACCGAGGAGATGGTGCTGGACTGGATCGCGGCAGGCATCGATCCCGACAAGTCCACGATCTACCGCCAGAGCGACGTGCCCGAGGTCGCCGAGCTCACGATGTACCTCTCGATGGTCGCGCCGATGACGTGGCTCGAGCGCGTGCCGTCGTACAAGGAGCAGCGCGAGCAGATCGCCGAGAAGGACCTCGGCAACGTCGGCTTCTTCCTCTACCCGCTCATGCAGGCCGCGGACATCACCATCGTGCGCGGCGACATGGTGCCGGTGGGCGAAGACCAGCTGCCGCATCTCGAGCTCACCCGCGAGGTGGTGCGGCGCTTCAACAACCAGTACGGCGACCTGCTGCCCGAGCCCGACGCGCTCATCGCCAAGGAGGGTGCGCGCGTTCCCGGCACCGACGGCCGCAAGATGTCCAAGAGCTACGGCAACGCGATCTACCTCTCGGAGAGCGAAGAGGAGACTGCGGCCAAGGTGATGGGCATGATCACCGACCCCGCGCGCAAGCTGAAGACCGACCCGGGCAACCCGGACATCTGCCCGCTGCAGCAGATCCACAAGCTGGTGGCATCCGACGCGGCCGAGATCGCCGAGTGGGACCGTTGCTGCAGGGTGGCCGAGTGCGGGTGCGTGGCGCACAAGCGCAAGCTGGTGGAGGACCTCAACGCGTACCTGCGTGACTTCCGAGCCCGCCGCGCCGAACTCGCCGCAACGCCGGGGTATGCCTGGGAGGTCCTTGCCGCGGGCGCCGCCAAGGTCCGCCCCGAGGTCGAGGACCTCATGCGGCGACGTCCGCCGGGCGATGCACGTGGATGCCGAGCGATAGCGCATGACCTACCGCGTCCGCACAGAGGCGTTCGAGGGCCCCTTCGACCTTCTGCTTCAGCTGGTGGCGAAGCAGAAGGTCGACATCGCCGACCTCTCGATCACCGACATCGCGGACCAGTACCTCGATTACCTGGACCGGATGCAGGACCTCGACCTGGATGTCGCGAGCGACTTCCTGCTCGTTGCCGCCACGCTGCTCGAGATCAAGGCCGCGGCGTTACTGCCGCGCGACGAGCCCCTCGAGCTGGCCGAGTTCGACGACATGTCGCCCGGAGGAGGCGCGCGAGCTGCTGATCGCGCGGCTGCTCGCGTACAAGCAGTTCAAGAACGCCGCCGCCGAGCTGGCGGCGCGCTACGAGTCCGAATCGCTGATGCACCCGCGGGCTGCCGGTCTTGAGGAGCCGTTCCTGAAGCTGATGCCGGACTACCTGGAGGGCATCACCCTGCACGGCCTGGCGGTCGTGTGCGCGGATCTCGTGCACAAGCGCGAGATCTTCCTGCTGGAGGCGGACCACGTCGCCTCGGCGCCCATCTCGCCTCGAGCTCCATATCGAGGGCGTCGCGCGCATGATGCGCAAGGGCAGGCGAACGAGCTTCCGCGAGATGGTGAGCGAGAACGCGTCGTTGGAGGAGCTCGTGGTGACGTTCCTCGCGATCCTCGAACTGTACAAGCGCGGGCTGGTCCGCCTGGAGCAGGCCGAGGAGTTCGGAGACATCGAGATCGTGGGAATGGGGAGACTAGCGCATGAGCCGCGACAACGCTGAGATCGTCGGCGCGATAGAGGCGCTACTGTTCGTGTCCGATGAGCCGGTGCCCGCGGGCAGGCTCGCGAAAGTGCTCGACGTGGGTCAAGGCCGAGGTCGAGAGCACGCTCAAGCTTCTCGCGGCAGAGTATGCCGAGGAGAATCGCGGGTTCCAGCTTCGTGAGGTGGCAGGCGGGTGGCGGCTCTACACGCACCCGGCGTACCACGGCTACGTGGAGGAGTACGTCCTGTCGTGGGACACGCGGCGGCTCTCGCAGGCGGCGCTCGAGGCGCTCGCAGTCATCGCATACCACCAGCCGGTGACACGGCAGGGCGTGAACGCCGTGCGCGGCGTGAACAGCGAGGCGGTCATCTCCTCGCTCATCGAGAAGGGCCTCGTGCGCGAGGCGGGCCGCGACAAGAACATGGGCAACGCGATCCTGTACGGCACGACCCGCACCTTCCTCGAGCGATTCGGGCTGAAGGACCTCTCGGAGCTGCCGCCGCTCGAGGACTTCGCCCCCGACCCCGACAGCGAACGTGCGATCCGCGAGCGGTTGAACGCGCTCGAGGGCAGCGTGCTCGACATCGATGAAGACGAGGCCGAAGACGAGGACGAGGGTGACGAGGACGTCGAAGTCGACTGACGCCGAGCCGTCCGCCGCCGGACCCACGGGGCCGGAGCGGGTACAGAAGTTCCTCTCGCGAGCCGGGGTGGCATCGCGCCGCGCCGCCGAAGAGATGATCCTTGCCGGCCGCGTGAGCGTGAACGGGCGTCCGGTAGCCTCCCTCGGCGAGAAGATCGTGGCTGGCACCGATGAGGTACGCCGTGGACGGGGGCGTGGTCGAGCCGCCTTCGCTCCTGTGGTATCTCATGCTCAACAAGCCGGCCGGGGTGGTGACGACGCTCGACGACCCGCAGGGCCGTACGACGGTGGCCCGCTTCATCCCCGACGGTGCGCCACGCCTGTTCCCGATCGGCCGCTTGGACTACGCCACCACCGGGTTGCTGCTGCTCACCAATGATGGCGAGTTCGCACACCTGCTGATGCACCCTCGTCATCACGTGCCGAAGGTCTATCGCGCCGAGGTGGACGGCGTGCCCGACATCTGCGACATGCGCGCCCTCCGTGAGGGCATCGACCTCGACGACGGTCGCACCGCCCCGGCGGAGGCGCGGATCGTCGAGCGTCGGGGCGACTCGGCGGTCGTGGAGCTCACGCTGCGCGAGGGGCGCAAGCGTCAGGTTCGCCGCATGCTCTCAGCGGTCGGCCACCCGGTGCGCGTCCTCACGCGTGTCGCCTACGGCACGCTCACGCTCGGTCGGCTTGCCGAAGGCTCGGTGCGTGCGCTCACCGATGCCGAGGTGGCGTCGGTGCGCGGCTGTGCGACGGGTGCGCCCTGATGCTCGTCGTGCTCACAGGGCCGGTGCGCAGCGGGAAGTCCCGGCAGGGGCTGGCGCTGGCGATGGCGTCGGGTCGCGCGGTGGTCCTCGCGGCAGGAGGACAGCCCGACGACGAGGAGATGCGTCGTCGGATCGAGCGTCATCGGAGCGGACGCAGCGCCGAAGTATCGGTGATCGAGACCGCCGGGGACGCGTCCTGGTACGATCGGGTGCCCGACGAAGCGTGTCTGCTCGTGGACTGCATGGGAACCGTGCTGGGCGTGCAGCTCGCAGCGCTCGTGCCTGATGACGTCGAAGTGACAGATGCGCTGACCGAGGAGCGGGCCGATGCGCTTGCCGATGCGCTCGTGTCGTGGCTGATCGCTCGTGAGGCGCCCACGGTGGTCGTCACCAACGAGGTCGGGTGGGGCGTGGTTCCGGCCACACCGCTCGGCAGGCTCTTCCGAGATGTCCTCGGCCGGGCGAACCGAACACTGGTGGATGCTGCTGACGCTGCGTGGCTTGTGGTCGAAGGCAGGTCCATCCCGTTGCACGAACTCACCCAGGAGGTCTCGTGGCCACGCCAACCGTAGGCACGCCCGGTCCGATGGAAGCCGAGCTGTTCGAATTCGTTGCAGCAGTGTCCGAGCCCGACCCGATCTGGTCCGAGCGTGCATGGGAGCGCCTGGACGGCCTCACCAAGCCGCCGCGGAGCCTCGGGCGCCTCGAGGAGCTCGCCGCGCGGATGGCGCTGGCTCAGGGCACCGACAGGCCGCGGACCGACCCTTCGGCGATCGTGCTCTGCGCAGGAGATCACGGCGTGGTGGAGGAGGGCGTCTCCGCCTGGCCGGCCGAGGTCACGCAGCAGATGGTGGCGAACTTCGTGAGCGGCGGAGCGGCGATCAACCAGCTTGCGGGGCAGTTCAACTCCCGCCTGATCCTGGTCGACGTGGGCGTGGCGGGCGACACGAGCGGGCTTGCGGGCGTGCTGCAGCAGAAGGTCCGGCCGGGCACGCGCAACTTCATGAAGGAGCCGGCGATGACGCGCGAGGAGGCCGCCGAGGCGTTCCTCGTGGGTGCGCATCTGGCGCGCCATCTCGCGTTCGACGACGTGCGGGTCATCGGCATCGGTGAGATGGGTATCGGCAACTCCACGGCGGCATCGGCTCTGGTGGCCGCCTACACGAACGTCCCCGTCAACCGTGTGGTCGGGCGGGGAACGGGCGTGGATGACGCGGTCCTCTCGCGCAAGACGGCGCTCGTGAACCGGGCGCTCGCGTTGCACAAGCCGGACAAGAACGACCCGCTCGGCACGCTCGCCGCCTTCGGCGGGTACGAGATCGCCGCGATGGCCGGCGTGCTCATCGGCGGCGCCTCTGCAGGGGCGTGCGTCGTGACCGACGGCTTCATCTCGAGTTCGGCGGCGCTCGCCGCCGCGATGATCTGTCCCGCGTGCATGCAGTACGCCTTCGGCATCGCATCTGTCGTCAGAACCCGGCCATCGCGTTGCGCTCGTGGCGCTCGGACTTGAGCCCTACATCGACCTCGGCATGTGCCTCGGTGAGGGGACCGGCGCGGCGCTTGGCATCGGCATCATGGCTGCCGCGTGTCAGATGATGAACGGCATGGCCACGTTCGCCGAGGCGGGCGTGAGCGCCAAAGAGGACTCGTAGCGTGTTGCGCGACATCGCCACGGCGGTGCGGCTGCTCACGTTCGTCCCTGTCGGGAAGGTCGACGGCGTCCATCCCGCGCGGTACTTCGCGCTCGTAGGGTGGCTGTTCGCGACTATCGCCCTCGGCATCGCCTCTGGCGCGGTGTGGCTCGGCCGCGCCGATGGGCTCTCCGCGCTGCTCGCAGCCGCTGTTGTCGTGAGCGTGTGGGCGCTGCTTTCGGGATTCCTTCACTGGGACGGCCTCGCGGATTCGGCTGACGGTCTCGGCGTGCGCGGCGACGCCACCCGCCGCCTTGAGGCCATGCGTGGGAGCACCACGGGCGCATTCGGCGTGCTCGCGGTCGTGCTCGTGGCGGCGCTACAGATCGCGGCCATCGCTGTCATCATCGAGAGCCGCGCGTGGTGGGCGCTCGGCGCCGCGCCGATCGTCGGGCGCTGGGGTGCCGGAATGGCGCTCTCGCTCCGCGATCCGGCGCGTCCGGATGGGCTTGCCGCCCGCTACGCCGAGCGCGAGGCAGGTATCGGCGTGGCAGTGCTCACGCTTCCCGTGCTGCCGCTGATGGTATCGGCGCCTGACGCGTGTGGTGCGCACGTGCTGGCGCTTGCAGGCGCCTTGCTGGTTGCGCTCGTCGTGCCGGTGCCGTTCGCGAAGCGCTTCGGAGGCATCACGGGCGACGTGCTGGGTGCGACCGTCCTGCTGGCCGAGACCGCGGTCCTTGTGGGCGGCGCGCTGGCAGGCGGACTGCTGTGAGCACGCCGCACCGTCGCCTGATGCTCATCCGGCACCCGGAGACGGTTGCCAACGTGGAGTCGCGCTACATCGGCCGCACGGACTCGCCACTGACTGAACGAGGCCTGCGTCAGCGAGCCTGGCTTGCGAACCTGGTGGCGCCTTGGGGGGCCGATGTGGTCTACACATCGCCGCTCGGCCGCGCGCTCGATACAGCACGTGCGATCGCGCCGACAGGGTGCGCCGTGTCGGTGCTCGACGACCTGCAGGAGATCGACTTCGGACAGGCGGAGTGTCTCACCTACGACGAGATCGTTCAGCGCGGGATCCGCCTCCAGTACACCGGCAGCGGCCCGATCGCACCTGGCGGCGAGACTGGCGCCGCGTTCGACGCGCGCGTTCGGCGGGTGGCGGCGCACATCGAAGCGGGGCTGGAGCGCTCGGTGGTGGTCACGCACGGTGGCGTCATGCGGCGGCTTGCTCATGCACCTGCTCGAACTGCCTGTCGAGTGCGGCTGGCACTTCGCCGTGCCGAACGCTACGGTCGCCGTCATCCGTATGGCCGAAGGCGTGGGCGTGCTCGAGAGCCTCACTCCGCCGCCGGAGCTGAGCGAAGACCGCGCGTAGCGCGCCGTCGGCGCACGCTTGCGTGCGTTCGCCTCGTGCGGGACAATCCTCGGACATCGTTGTTCGGGGAGGCAGCGCGCATGGACTGGGACCGGATGATCCGCGAGGAGCTCGGCACGCTCGTGCCATACGCCCCCGGTCTGCGCGAGGAGCAGGTGCGCGAGCGGTCGGGCCGCGATGACATCTGCAAGCTTTCCAGCAACGAGAGCCCGTACCCGCCGTTTGCCTTCGGCAGTCACCGCGATGGAGCGGGAGCTCGCCGAACTGAACCGTTACCCCGAGGGCTCGTGTGCTGCGCTCAAGGAGAAGCTGAGCGCCCGACACGGCATTCCTGCGGAGCAGATCCTCGTCGGCAACGGCAGCAACGAGCTGCTGCGTCTCATCGCGCAGGCGGTCCTGAGGCCGGGCGACGAGGTCGTGTACGCCTGGCCGTCGTTCATCGTGTATCCGATGGTCACGACCATGTTCGGCGCCACGCATGTGAAGGTGCCGCTCGATGCGTCGGCCGCGCACGATCTTGATGCGATGCTTGCGGCGGTCACCGATCGCACGCGCATCGTCTTCCTGTGCAATCCCAACAACCCCACAGGCACCTACTACGGCCGCGACGAGTTCGATCGCTTCCTCGCGCGCGTGCCCGAGCACGTGCTGCTCGTGCTCGACGAGGCGTACTTCGAGTTCGTCTCAGCCGGGGACTACCCCGATGGCATGGACTACTTCACCGCTGACGACCGGATCGTGGTGCTGCGCACCTTCTCGAAGATCTACTCGCTCGCCGGTCTGCGTGTGGGCTACGGTTTCGCACCCGCTGCGCTCGTGCACGCGGTGGACTGCATCCGCGAGCCGTTCAACGTGAACTCGGTGGCGCAGGCCGCCGCTGTCGCCTCGCTCGACGACGAGGCCGAGGTCTCCCGCCGCAAGGCGGAGAACCAAGAACAGAAGACGTACCTGTATTCGGGCTTCGACCGGCTCGGCATCTCCTGGGTGCCGTCGGAGACGAACTTCGTCTGGATCAAGACGGAGCGGCCGGTCGAAGTGTTCGAGGCCCTGCTCGAGCAGGGCGTGATCGTCCGAGGGTTCGGCGCCGTGCCGGCGCTCAGGGTGGGTATCGGCACAGAAGAGGACTCACGCAGGACGATCGAGGCGTTGGAAGCGGCCGTCGCCCGGTTCGGCAGCATCTAGAAGCTGCGGGGCCCGTGGCGGCCGGGTAGCCGGGACCGTCACACGCGCACGCACCGGGCGTGCGAGAGGGGTGAAGACGCCATGCTCGTCATCATGCGCGACCACGCGTCTGCCGAAGACGTTCAGCACGTCGTCGATCTGCTCACCGAGGCCGGCGCCGAGGCGCACCTGTCGCGCGGTGAGGTCAAGACCATCATCGGCGTCATCGGGGACCGCGAGGTCATCTACTCGCTCGAGTTCGAGGGCCTGCCGGGTGTCGAGCAGGTCGTTCGGGTCCTCAAGCCGTTCAAGCTCGTGAGCCGCGACTTCCAGCCGGAGGACACGGTCGTGCGGGTGGGGACGACCGCCATCGGCGGGGGAGCGTTCGGCGTCATCGCGGGTCCGTGCTCCATCGAGAGCGAAGAGCAGATGTTCGCGACCGCGCGTGGCGTGGCAGCCGCTGGCGCCACGATGCTCCGCGGCGGCGCGTTCAAGCCCCGCTCGAGCCCGTACGCGTTCCAGGGCATGGGGGTGGAGGGCCTGAAGCTGCTGCGCGCTGCGGGCGACGCGGTCGGCCTGCCGGTCGTGACCGAGGTGCTCGACGTCCGCGACGCCGCCGTAGTGGCCGAGTACGCGGACATCCTGCAGGTCGGCGCACGCAACATGCAGAACTTCATGATGCTCGACGAGCTCGGCACGATGGCGCAGGCCGATCCTGCTCAAGCGCGGTCTCTCGGCGACGATCGAGGAGCTGCTCTCGGCCGCCGAGTACATCCTCAAGGGCGGCAACCGCGACGTGATCCTGTGCGAGCGCGGCATCCGCACGTTCGAGACGTACACCCGCAACACGCTCGATCTTGCGGCGGTGGCGGCCCTGAAGTCGCTCACGCACCTGCCGGTCGTGGTGGATCCCTCGCACGCTACCGGCCGTCGCGACCTCATCGCCCCGATGTGCCGCGCCGGCATCGCGGCGGGAGCGGACGGCCTCATGGTCGAGGTGCACCCCGACCCCGAGCACGCGCGCTGCGACGGACCCCAGTCGCTCACGCCTGCCGACTTCGGCGTGCTGATGGACGACCTCGGGCCGCGAATCGCGCTCGAGGGCAAGCGGGCGGGGGAGACTCCGTGACCGTCCAGCGCCTGACGGTCGTGGGCCTGGGGCTCATCGGCGGCTCGGTGGCTGCGGCTGCCAAGCGGGCCGGGGTACGGCGCGTGCGCGCGGTGGACCCGGATCCGCGAGACGCTCGGCTTCGCGGTGGCCGAGGATATCGTCGACGAGGCCCTCACGCCCGATCAGGCCGCCGACGCGGGGTGGCTCTCCGGCGACGGTGCCGATCTGATCGTTCTCGGCACCCCGGTCGCGGAGACCGTGCTGTGGCTCGCGCGGCTCGCCGAGCTCGGCTACACGGGCATCGTGAGCGATGTCGCATCCACCAAGCGCGCCGTCGTCGAGGCAGCTCTGAATGCGGCGGGCGGCTACCGGTTCGTGGGCGGTCATCCCATGGCCGGGCTCTGAGCGCAGCGGCGTGACCGCCGCCTCGGCCGACGCTCTTCCAGGGCGTCTACTACATCCTCACGCCCACGCACGACACCGACATGGACGCCTACCGGATGGTGCATGCGTTCGTGACCTCGCTTGGCGCGCGCGTCGTGTCTGTCGACGCCTCCGCGCACGACGAGGCGGTGGCGATCGTGAGCCACGTCCCGCACGTCGCTGCCGCGGCCCTCGTGGAGCTCGCGAGCAGCCGCGCCGAGCAAGCGGGAGCGGACCTGCTGCGGCTGGCAGCGGGCGGCTTCAAGGACATGACGCGCATCGCTGCCGGCAGCCCGGATCTGTGGACGGGCATCTGCCTGGACAACGCACCCGCGGTGATCGCGGGGATCGACGGCCTCGAGGGCGTGCTCGCCGACTTCCGCCGTTCGGTGGAGGCGGGCGATGCCGAGGCGGTGCGCTCGTGGCTCGCGGGCGCCGCCGACGTCCGTCGCGCGCTTCCCGCGCAGTGGGTGCCCGCCACCGCGCGCCTGCGCGAGCTGACGGTCCCGGTCACCGACCAGCCCGGCGTGGTGGGCATCGTCACGACCGCGCTGAGCCGCGCCGGCTGCAACATCGAGGACATCGAGATCGACCACCAGTCCGAGGACAGCGCGGTGCTGCGCCTCGTGCTGACCGACGAAGGCGACGCTGAGGCGCTCATGGCGGACCTGGTGTCGCGCGGGTTCGCACCGCAGATGAGAGCGCTCGAGGAGGACGCTTCGTGAGCAGGTTGCGTGTGATACGGGCGGAGCGGCCGCTGACCGGTTCGGTGCGCGTCCCGAGCGACAAGTCCATGTCGCACCGCTCGGTGCTCTTTGCGGCGATGGCCGAGGGCGAATCGCACCTCACCGGTGTGCTGGACAGCGCCGACGTGCGTTCGACGATGGGTGCGGTCGAGGCACTGGGGGCCGAGGTCCGCGTTGGAGGAGACCGGCCCGGGCGGCCTGACGCTCACCGTCCGCGGCTGGGGTCCGCACGGTCCGCAGCAGCCCGATGGGCCGATCGACTGCGGCAACTCGGGCACGACGGCGCGACTGCTCATGGGCGTGCTTGCGGGCTGGCCGATCGAGGTCACGCTCACCGGAGACGAGTCCCTGTCGCGCCGGCCGATGAGGCGGGTGACGGACCCGCTCCGCTCGATGGGCGCGACGTTCGAAGCGACCGAGGACGGAACGCTCCCGCTCACCGTCTTCGGCGGAGCGCTCACCGGCATCGCATACGCGACCCCTGTCGCGAGCGCGCAGGTGAAGACCGCCGTGCTTCTCGCGGGTCTGCGTGCCGAAGGCGTCACGAGCGTGACCGAGCCTGCGGTGAGCCGCGACCACACCGAGCGCATGCTGCCGGCCTTCGGCGTGCCGGTCGCCTCGGACGTCCGCCGCGTGACGGCGTCGGTGACGGGCCCGGCCTCGCTCCTCGCGTGCGACGTCGAGGTCCCCGGCGATCCTTCCTCGGCGGCCTTTCTGGCCGCCGCGGGTCTGCTGGTACCGGGGAGCGAGATCGAACTGACCGGGGTCGGGATGAACCCGACGCGGGTGGGCTTTGCGCTCGTCTTGCAGCGGATGGGGGCGGACATCGACCGCGTCCCGCGCGTCCCGCCCGGCCCCGAGCCGGTGGAGGAGTTCACGGTTCGGTACACGCCGCAGCTCCGGGGCGTCGATGTGCCGTGGCAGGTGATTCCGCGCCTCGTGGACGAAGTGCCGATACTCGCGCTCGTGGCGGCCGCGCTGCGCCGGAATCACGCGCTTCAACGGCGTACGCGAGCTCCGGGTGAAAGAAGCCGACCGGCTGCGGGCGGTCCACGAGGGACTCGACGCGTTCGGCGCGAACGCGAGCGCGGGGGAGGACTGGCTCGAGGTCACCGGCCCGTCGGTCCTGCGTGCCGCGCATGTGTCTTCCCTCGGCGACCACCGGCTCGCGATGACGTGGGCGGTGGCGGGGCTGATCGCCGAGGGCGAGACGATCGTGGAGGACTTCGGTGCGGTCGAGGTGTCGTATCCCGGGTTCGCCGAGCGACCTCGAGCGCCTCGGCGCGAGCGTTCGGGTCGTGTAGCGCGTGCTAGAATGCCGTTGCTGTCACCTCTGAAGTGGGAGACTGCGCGTGATCATCGCCATCGATGGCCCGGCCGCAAGCGGCAAGTCGACCGTCGCCAAGGCCGTTGCCCGACGTCTCAGCGTCCGCCATCTCGACACGGGCGCGATGTACCGTGCCGTGACGTGGCTCGCGCTCGACCGGAGAGTCCCGGTCGAGGACGGTGCGGCTGCTCGACGGCGCTTGCCGAGGAGAACCCGGTCACCTTCGACTACGCCGAAGGCGCGCAGATCGCGAACTCGGTGCACATCGCCGGTCGTGATGTCACGGCGGAGGTCCGCTTCCCCGTTGTTGATGCGAACGTAAGCGCCGTTTCGGCGGTCCCCGGTGTTCGCACGGCGCTCGTGGAGCAGCAGCGGCTTCTGGCCTCTGCGGGCGACACGGTAGCCGAGGGACGCGACATCGGGACGGTGGTCTTCCCGCATGCCGAGGTGAAGATCTTCCTCACCGCCAGTGCCGAGGAGCGAGCGCGGCGACGCCGGATCGACCTGGCCAACCAGGGGCACGAGGTGGATCAGGACGAGGTGCAGGCACGGCTGGAGCGGCGGGACGCGTACGACTCGTCGCGCGAGGTGAGCCCGCTCGAGGCGGCTGTGGACGCCGAGCTGCTCGACACGACCGGGCTTTCCATCGAGCAGGTGGTGGACGCGATCGTGGAGCGCGTCGAGGGCCGCGCGATGAAGTACGCGCTGCTTCCGCGGTTTGCGAAGGCCACTGTCGGCCGCATGTTTCGGGTGCTGTTCCGCACCCGGCTCGACGGCGCTGAGAACATCCCTCGCACGGGAGCCATTCTGGCGGGCAATCACGTCTCGTACCTGGACCCGATCCTGTTGTGGTGCGCCTCGCCGCGTCCGGTGCACTTCATGGCCAAGCGCGAGCTGTGGGACAGTCGCTTCATGGCCTGGTTGCTTCCACGCTTCTGGGCGTTCCCGGTGAACCGGGGGGAGCCCGACCGCACCGCGATCACCACGGCGACCGAGCTTCTCAGAGCCGGCGAGCTCGTGGGTGTCTTCCCCGAGGGCGGTCGCGCCGAGGACGGCAGCGAGGCCCTTGCGTCAGGCCCAGGGCGGCGCGGCGTTCATCGCCTTGCGTGCCGGTGTGCCGATCGTGCCCGTGGCTTTCGCGGGCACGGACAAGGCCTGGCCCAAGGGTGCGAAGCGGCCCCGGCTGGTGCGGACGAACATCGGGTAGGCAGCCCGATCGACGTGGGAAGCATCCTCCCGGACGGCGGACGCAAGGAACGTGTGACGGCGGTGACCGCAGTCGTGATGGAGCGCATCGCATCAGAGCTCGAGATGGCCGGGAAGGTGATGGCGTGAAGGTGATCGTCGCGCGGCATGCGGGCGTCTGCTACGGCGTCGAGCGCGCGCTCAAGCTCGCCGGCGAGGCCGCCGCTGCCGGTGGCGCGGTTGCGCACGCTCGGGCCGCTCATCCACAACCCGCAGGCGGTCGCTGCGCTGCAGGCGCAAGGCGTGGGCGTGGCCTCTACCCTCGACGACGCGCCGGCCGGGACGCTCGTCATCCGCATCGCACGGCGTGGATCCGGCGGTCATCACGGAGGCCGAGAGCCGGGGGCTCAACGTCATCGACGCCACCTGCCCGTTCGTGAGCGCCGCGCACACCTGTGCGGCGGACCTCGCGGCTTCGGGGTACGCGGTCGTGATCGTCGGCGAGTCGGACCATCCCGAGGTCGAGGGCATCCTCGCGCACGCGGGCGGCGAAGCGCTGATCGTGCAGCATGCGAGCGACATTCCCGCGAAGCTGCCCGGACGGCGCATCGGCGTCGTCGTGCAGACCACGCAGCCGCCGGCGCTGCTGCAGGAGGTCGTGGCGGCGCTGTTGCCGCGCGTCATCGGAGCTCAGGGTCTGCAACACGATCTGCAGCGCCACCGCGAAGCGGCAGGCGTCCGCGGCCGAGTCTGGCCGAGGAGGTCGACGTGATCGTCGTGGTCGGCGGCCACAACTCGGGCAACACGACGCGGCTGGCCGAGATCTGCCTCGCGCGGAATCCGCGCACGCACCATGTGGAGACCTCCGAAGAGCTCGACCCGGCGTGGTTCGGCGGTGCGGGAGTCGTCGGCGTGACCGCCGGCGCCTCGACGCCCGACGAGCAGATCCGCGGCGTCATCGACGCGATCGAGGCGCTCGCCGGCGATGCCTGAGTCGGCGTCCACCGGCGGGCACGGTCGCGACGGTCGATGCCGGCGCCGCCCGCGACGCGGGCGTGGTGCCCGGGGACCGCGTGCTCGCGGTCGACGGTGCGCCGCTCGCCGATGTGATCGACTGGTGGTGGCTGACCGATGAGCCGTCGTTCACGCTGTCGATCGAGCGTGGCGGCATTCGACGTGACCTCGAGATCATCCGTCGGCCAGGCGAGCCGCTCGGCGTGACGTTCACTGAGACGCTCTTCACGCCGATTCGCGAGTGCGACAACGCGTGCGCGTTCTGCTTCGTCTCGCAGCTCCCCGCAGGTCTGCGCCCGTCGCTCTACGTGCGCGACGACGACTTCCGGCTGTCGTTCCTCTCGGGCAACTTCGTCACGCTCACGAATGCGACGACCGAGGACGTTGCGCCGCATCATCACGCAGCACCTGTCGCCGCTCCACGTGTCGGTGCATGCCGTGGACCCCGACGTGCGCGCCCGCCTGATCTGTCCGACCGTCGAGGACCACGCGCTGGAGGTGCTCGATACCCTGCTCGACGCTGGTATCGACGTGCACGTGCAGATCGTCCTCGTCCCCGGCGTCAACGACGGCGCGGTGCTCGAGCAGACACTCGGCTATCTTGCCGCGCGGAGCGGCGTGCTCTCGGTGGGGACCGTGCCCATGGGCTACACGGGGCACCAGACGCGCTGGGGGGCCTCGTACGGCCACCAGACGGCAGCCGCCGTGTTCGGGGTCGTAACGGGCTGGCAGCGACGGATGCGCGACGAGCGAGGCTGCGGGTGGGTGTACGCAGCCGATGAGCTGTATCTCCTGTCGGGAATCCCGTTTCCGCCCGCCGAGGAGTACGACGACTTCCCGCAGTTCGAGAACGGCATCGGCATGGCGAGCGCGTTCCTCGATGAGTTCCGGGCACCGGGCGTCGAGTGCGGGGCCGTCGACCCTGGTCACGGGCGAGCTCTTCGCTCCCGTCTTGCGGGGGGCGCTCGATCGCGCGGGCTGCGCGGACGTGCGCGTGCTCGCGGTCGAAAACGGTCTCTTCGGCGGCAACGTCAGTGTGACCGGGCTGCTCGGCGGCGCCGACATCGCGCGCGCCATCGCCGAGGACGGCCGGACGGGTACGTACCTCGTGCCTGACGTTGTAGTAAACTCCGACGGTCTGTTACTCGACGACATGCCGTCGGCCCGCCTCGCATCCGAGTCCGGAGCCGACGTCCGCATCATCGGCACCGATGCCGCGAGTCTCACCGCGGCGCTCGCCGCCCTGTAGGAAGGTCTGAAGACCCATGACGCTCCCCATCGTGGCGGTCGTCGGAAGACCGAACGTCGGTAAGTCGACGTTCGTGAACCGCATGATCCAAGCGCAGGACGCTATCGTGCACGCGCAAAGCGGCGTCACGCGCGATCGCAGCTACCACCGTGCCGACTGGAACGGCCGCGAGTTCATGCTCGTGGACACCGGCGGCATCGAGTTCTCTACCGACGACGCGTTCGGCGATTCGATCCGAGCCCAGGCCGTCGTTGCGGCCAATGAGGCCGATGTCGTGGTCTTCCTCGTGGACGGCTCGGTCGGGATCGCAGCGGGCGACGAAGAGGTCGCAGGCCTGCTGCGCCGTCAGAAGACGCCGGTCTTCCTTGTGGTGAACAAGCTCGACACGCCCGGCCGCGAGGACGCGATCCACGAGTTCTGGAGCCTCGGTCTCGACCAGCCGTGGCCGGTCTCGGCGCTGCACGGGCATGGGTCGGGCGACTTGCTCGACGCGCTCGTCGAGGCGCTGCCGCCCATGGCGGACGAGTCGTCCGATGACTCGTCCATCGGTGTTGCGATCATCGGCAAGCCGAACGCGGGCAAGTCCTCGCTCTACAACAAGCTTCTGGGTCGCGAGCGGGCGATCGTGTCGGAGGTCGCGGGAACCACGCGCGACGCCATCGACACCATGCTGACGGACGGGGAGTCCACGTTCCGTCTGGTGGACACCGCAGGCCTGCGCCGCAAGTCGCAGATCGAGGAGTCGGTGGAGTACTACGGCTTCGTGCGGGCGATGCGCGCCATCGACCGGGCTGAAGTCGCGGTGCTCGTGGTCGACTCGGCCACGGGCGTGACCGATCAGGACCAGCGCGTCGCGCGCTTCGCCGCGGAGCGGGGTTGCGGCATCGTGATCGCGCTCAACAAGTGGGACCTGCTCGAGACGCCGGAGGAGAAGACCGACCTGGTGGCACGGCTGCCCGACAAGCTCGGGTTCATCGGCTATCGCGCCGGTCGTGCGCGTGAGCGCCCTCAAAGGCACGGGTGTGCACAAGCTCCTGCCGCTGGTGAAGACCGTCTACGATTCGTACGCGCAGTCGATACCCACGAGCAAGCTCAACGCGCTGCTCACTGAGCTTCGCGCATCAGGCCACACCATCTCCAAGGGCGGGAAGATGCTGCGCCTGCAGTACGTGACTCAGACAGGAACAAAGCCTCCCGTCTTCACCTTCTTCGCGAACCATCCGCGCATGGTCGACACCAACTACGAGCGGTACCTCGAGAACCGCCTGCGCGAGGCGTTCGACCTCACCGGCACGCCGATCAGGCTGAAATTCAGGCAGAAGGGCTGAGATGGAGTCCGCCCTCCGGATCATCGGCGCCGCGTTCTCGGCGTACCTCGTGGGCTCGATCCCGTGGGCGGTCATCGTCGTCAAGATCTTCTGGAAGCAGGACATCCGCGACCTCGGCTCGGGTAACACGGGCGCCACGAACGTGCTCCGCGTGTTCGGGACCGCTCCTGGGTTTGCCGTCTTGTTCCTGGATGCTACGAAAGGCGCGCTCGGGGTGTGGTTCGCGACGCTTCTCGTTCCCGCGCAGTGGGCCGCGGCGGGATACGACTGGTTCGGCGTCCTGGGGGCCACTGCAGCCGTCGCCGGCCATTCATTCTCGCCGTTCATCGGGTTCCGCGGCGGCAAGGGGGTCGCGACCGCGGCCGGAGCGATCATGATGCTCGCCCCCAAAGTCGTGCCGGTCATGGTCGTGATCTTCGTCGTCATCGTGGCGATCTGGAAGCAGGTATCCCTCGGGTCGATCACCGTGGCGGCCCTCTTCCCGGGTGTATCCTGGTTGCTGTATCCGGACCGGATCGCGCTCGTGCTCTTCTCGGTGATCGCTTCCGCATTGGTGATCTGGCGTCACCGCAGCAACATCGGGCGCATCAGGCGGGGTGAGGAGTCCAAGATCACGTTCCGCCGCCGGACCTGGGACGAACTGAAGCACCGCCGCGACGACGGGAGCACCGAGAGATGAACACCGCGGTCATCGGAGCGGGTTCGTGGGGCACGGCCATCGCATGGCTTCTCGGCGGCAAGGGAACGTACGTCACCCTGTGGGCGCGTGAGCCCGAGATCGCCGAGGGCATCAATCAGGACCGCCGGAACCCGTTCTTCTTGAAAGACGTCATCTTCGACCCGTGGGTGAAGGCCACCTCGGACATCGAGCGTGCGCTGCACGGAGCCGATGCGGTCGTCGTGGTCACGCCGAGCCACGGCGTACGTGGCGTGGCCGAACAGATGGCCGGCGTCCTGCGCAAGGATGTTCCGGTGGTGAACCTCGCCAAGGGCGTGGAGCAGGGCACGCTCATGCGCATGACAGAGGTCCTCGATGATGTGCTGGGCCACCGCGAGCGTCTGGCCGCGCTCTCAGGCCCCAACCATGCCGAGGAGGTCTCCAAAGGCGTCCCTTCGGCCACCGTGGTGGCGGCGTACAGCGAGGATGTCGGCCGGAAGCTGCAGGACATGTTCATGACGCCCTTCTTCCGCGTCTACACCAACCCTGATGTGGTGGGCGTGGAACTCTGCGGCGCATCGAAGAACGTGGTCGCGGTGGCCGCCGGCATGAGCGACGGGCTCGGCTACGGCGACAACACGAAGGCGACGCTCATGACGCGCGGGCTTGCCGAGATGTCCCGGCTCGGGGCGCACCTCGGCGCGAACCCGCTTACCTATATGGGGCTCGCGGGCATGGGCGACTTGATCGTCACCTGCACGTCGCGCCACAGCCGCAACCGTGCGCTCGGGGAGTGGGTGGCCACGGGCGGTACCGTCGAGAGCTACGCGGCAGAAACGCACATGGTGGCGGAAGGCGCCAAGAGCGCAGTCTCCCTCGATGACCTGGCGCACAAGCTCGGTATGGAGATGCCGATCACACACCAGGTGCGGGCTATCCTGTACGAGGGACACCAGGCGTCGGAGGCCGGGGCGGTGCTCATGGGACGCTCGGCTCGGGATGAGTTGCACGGGATGGGTCTCGTCGAGGACGAGGGGTGAGACGCGGGTGAGCAACGAGCTCTTCATCGCACCTTCCATACTCTCGGCGGACTTCACGCACCTGGCCGATGCGGTCGCGCTCGTGGAGGATGCGGGAGCCGATCTGATCCACGTGGACGTGATGGACGGGCACTTCGTGCCGAACCTCACCATCGGCCCACCGGTCGTCAAGGCGCTCAAGCGCGTGGCGCACCGCCCGCTCGACTGCCATCTGATGGTCTCGGACCCCGACCTCACGGCGATGTGGTACGTCGAGGCCGGTGCAGACATCGTGACGGTGCACGTTGAGGCCTCCACCCACCTGCACCGTACGGTGGATGCCATTCGCGCAGGCGGCGCCACTCCCGGCGTCACGCTCAATCCGGGCACGCCCGCCTCGGCGATCGAGGAGATCCTGCCGTACGTGGGCCTCGTGCTCGTGATGAGCGTGAACCCCGGCTTCGGCGGTCAGTCGTTCATCGAGTCATCGGTGGACAAGGTGGCCGAGATCAGGGCGATGTGCCGCGAGCTCGGCGTGTCGCCGCGCATCGAGGTGGACGGCGGGATCGACGTTACGACCGCGCCGCGCGTCGTTGCGGCCGGAGCCGACACCCTCGTGGCGGGCAACGCGATCTTCTGCGCCCCCGATCCCGCAGCCGCGCTCAGGGAGATACGCGCTCACGCTTCCGCACAGATGGTGTAGACTGACGTCCGAACTTTCTTCAGGGCGGGGTGCGAGTCCCCACCGGCGGTGAAAGCCCGCGAGCCCCGTGAGGGGCCGATCCGGTGAGATTCCGGAGCCGACGGTGATAGTCCGGATGGAAGAAGAAGGAGCTACGTTCATGATGCTGTTCTCCGACCCCGTTGTCGGGATTGCAGACCCGTACCTGCGCCGTGCCTTCGAACTGGCCGAGCGCGGTCGCGGCCACAACATCCCCGAATCCCCTTGTGGGCTGCGTCGTCGTGCAGCGATGGCACGATCGTGGGAGAGGGCTTCCACGAGCGCGCAGGCGGGCCGCATGCCGAGATCGTGGCGCTCGATGCGGCGGGCGAACGCGCCCGTGGCGCGCATGTCTACGTGACGCTTGAGCCGTGCAGCCACTTCGGCAGGACACCGCCGTGCGTCGATCGGCTGCTGGCCGAGGGCGTGTCGGCCGTGACGATCGGCATGCGCGATCCCAATCCGGAGGTGTCGGGTGGGGGAGCCGAAGCGCTGGCGCGCGAAGGGCGTCGCCATCCGGTGGGCGGATGACCCGCGCCCCTTCGAGGTGCAGAACGAGGGGTGGCTGACCCGGGTACGGCGGGGGCGGCCCTTCGTGCGCGTGAAAGTCGCGCTCACCCTCGATGGCCGTCCGGCGCTCGCCGCCCGACGACGCTCGCGGATCACGCGGTGCCGGCGGGAGACGCATGACGATGAGCCTGCGCGCACAGGCGTCAGCGCGTCGTGGTTGGCGCATCGACAGTGGAGATCGACGATCCGGCGCTCACGGTGCGCGATGCCGAGGAGCGGCCCGCGAAACGCTCGCCGCGCCGCATCGTGCTCTCGCGCACATGCGTGCCCGACGTCCGTTCGCAGGTCATCGTCGAGGCGCGTGGCTGCACGCTCGGTGACATCGGAGGCGGCGACTGCCGCGGAGCGTCGCCGCGTGGGAGAGCGCGGGGGCGCGGGTCCTCCGGTATGTGTACGCCGACGGTCTTGCGGGCGCGTTGCGCGCCATCGCGAACGACGGCGTGAACGACATGCTCGTCGAGTCGGGTCCCTCGCTGTTCTCGGCACTGTGGCGCGAGCGGCTCGATCGACGAGCTCGTGTTCGTGACTGCGGGAGGCATGAGCGGCAACGCTGCGCCTCCGCTCTTCCTCGGGCAGTCAGATAGCGTCGGGGCGGACCTCGCGCCGGTGTTCTTCGCGGTGGAGACGGGTCTGGCCGACGGTGATGCGGTGACGGTCTGGCGGCCGCGCGGCTGAGTGGCGCGTTGTCGATGGGTCATTGGGAGAGGGAGTGCACGCGGATGTTCACGGGACTGATCGAGTGTGAGGGTGTCATCACCCGTGCCGAGCGAGTGGCCGGCGGTATGCGCCTCGAGGTGTACTCGCCTGAGTTCGGCCGCGACATGGCGATCGGCGACTCGATCGCGGTCGACGGCGTCTGCCTGACCGTCGTCAAGTTCATCAGGGGTGCGTTCCTGACCGACGTGAGCGGCGAGACGCTCGACCGCACGACGCTCGGCGCGCTGCAGCAGGGCTCAAAAGTGAACCTCGAGCGCGCGCTCAGGCTCTCCGACCGCCTGGGCGGCCACCTCGTCTCGGGTCACATCGACGGCGTCGGACGCCTTGAACTCAAGCAGCCGGCCGGCAAGTTCACGGTCTACCAGTTCCAGGCGCCTCCCGCGGTGATGCGGTACGTGGTGGAGAAGGGCTCGATCGCGGTCGACGGCATCTCGCTCACGGTCGCCAAGGTCGGCCCGCAGGGGTTCACGACGGCCATCATCCCGCAGACGGAGTCGGTGACCACGCTCAAGGACAAGCCGCGTTGGCGCTCCTGTGAACCTGGAGGCGGACATGCTCGCCAAGTACGTCGAGCGCTTCGTTGCCGGCTACACCGGCGCCGAGGATGCGCCGCGCGAGCGGAAGGGGCTCGGCGACATGCTGCGCGAGTTCACCGAGGGCGGCAGGTGAGCGCCGTGAGCGGGCCGTTCGCCACCATCGAGGAAGGCATCGAGGAGATCGCCGCGGGCCGGCTGCTCATCGTCGTGGACGATGAGGGGCGCGAGAACGAGGGCGACTTCGTGATGGCGGCCGAGAAGGCCACGCCCGAGGCGGTCAACTTCATGGCTACCCACGGTCGCGGACTCATCTGCCTGCCGCTTACCGGCGAGCGTCTCGACGAGCTGCAGATCCCTCCATGACCGACAGGAACACCTCCGAGCAGGGGACCGCCTTCCATGTCTCGATCGGCGCGAAGGGCCGCATCACGACCGGCATCAGTGCCGGCTGACCGCGCGGCTACCGTGCATGCCGCCATCGATCCCGAAACGCAGCCCGAGGACATCTCGCGCCCGGGTCACGTATTCCCGCTGCGTGCGCGTCCGGGCGGCGTGCTCGAGCGTGCCGGCCACACCGAGGCGGCCGTCGATCTCGCGCGCCTCGCCGGGCTGTACCCCGCAGGCGTCATCTGCGAGATCATGAACCCCGACGGGACGATGGCCCGCCGGCCGCAGCTGGAGGAGGTCGCGCGCGAGCACGGTCTCAAGATGGTGACCGTCGAGGAGCTCATCCGCTACCGACGCAGGACCGAGCGCCTGGTCGAGCGCGTCACGACCGTGAACCTGCCGACCGAGTTCGGCGAGTTCATCGCGCACGGCTACCGGTCGCTGCTGGACGGCTCGACGCACATTGCGCTCGTGGTCGGCGAGGTCGCCGGGGCGGAGGATGTGCTCGTGCGGGTGCACTCCGAGTGCCTGACCGGAGACGTCTTCCACTCGCTACGCTGCGACTGCGGCGACCAGCTCGCCGAGGCGCTCCGACGGGTGCAGGCCGAGGGGCGCGGCGTGGTGCTCTATCTCGTCGGCCACGAGGGCCGCGGCATCGGACTCGCGAACAAGCTCATGGCGTACAAACTCCAGGAAGAGGGAGCCGACACCGTTGAGGCCAACGAGGCGCTGGGGTTCCCGGCGGACCTGCGCGATTACGGTATCGGCGCGCAGATCCTCGCCGACCTCGGGCTCTCCTCGGTGAGACTGCTGACGAACAACCCCAAGAAGCTTGTCGGGCTCGAGGGCTACGGACTGCATGTGAGCGCGGTCGTGCCGCTGCAGGTGGCGTGCAAGCCCGAGAACCTGCGGTATCATGCAAGACGAAGAAGGACAAGATGGAGCACCGGCTCGACTTGCCGGGGGACGACTAGGAGGAACGGATATGGCAACGTACGAAGGCGATCTGCTGGGTAGCGGGCTTACGGTGGGAATCTGCGTGAGCCGCTTCAACGACTTGCTCTCGTCCCGTCTGCTCGGGTGGCGCCATGGACGCGCTTATCCGTCACGGCGTGGCAGAGGACGACGTGGACGTGGCATGGGTCCCCGGTGCGTTCGAGATCCCGCTGGTGGCCGGGAAGATGGCGTCGTCGGGCAAGTATGATGTCGTGCTCGCGCTCGGCGTGGTCATCCGTGGCGGTACGCCGCACTTCGAGTACGTGGCTTCCGAGGTGTCGAAGGGCATCGCGAAGGTCTCGCTCGACACCGGCGTGCCGGTGACCTTCGGCGTGATCACCGCGGATACGATCGAGCAGGCGGTGGAGCGCGCGGGCACCAAGCATGGGAACAAGGGCTGGGACGCGGCGCTTGCCGGGATCGAGACCGCCAAGGTCATGCGGGCGCTCGCCGAGGGCTAGACCGCCCGATCGCAGGCCCTGAACGCAAGAGAACGCCCGGTGTGCCGTTGCCGGCCGCCGGGCGTTCCGCTGGGGCTATCCAGAGGGTTCTCGCCACCCTGTGGCTATCAACCGTGGACGTCCTGTCGTTTCGCCATCCGAAGCCGTGGGCCTCGGTGGGAACGTCACCATAGCAAACGCACCGAGCGCCTACAAGCGACCCTGTGTTCGATTCGACGAACGGTAGGCATTCGACCGCAGTCGGTGTGCTGTAGCGGCTCCGAGGCCGGCACCGCGGGCCGGACGGCGCGCATGCCATGCTTCACCGGAGCGGCCGAAGCCGGTATTGTGTGTGAGGATGGCGGCGCGAAGGGAGTCCAGGGTGAGCGACGGTCCGCAGGATGGCGACAGCTCCAGGTTCGCGGTGCTCGATGTCTTCGGTATCACGCTCGAGGTAAGCAATCCGCGGCTCGCCGAGTTGCTGACGATGGACGCCTCCGATGCACTGACGTCCGACATGCGCGATCTTGCCAGCGCCGACCGTCGGGCGGTGTCCGAGGCGCTGCCGGACGCGGTCATCGCGATGCCCACCCCGCATTCCGAGGCGGCCGAGCGGACGCGTCGCGAGTTCCGCACGCTGGCCGACACGCTTGCCGCGGACATGGGCTTCACGGTCGAGTCGGATGGCACGTGGTGTTCGCCCACGGGTATCGACATCGTCATGCGTACCGTGGACAGGCCGCTCACGCCGGCTGCTGCGGCGCACTACGTGAGCGAGGTCGCCGCTGTCACGGACCGACTGCCCGAGACCAGCACGGTGCTGTTCGTCGTCGCCGACCAGCAGACCGCTGACGCCTTCAAAGTCGCGATACGTCAGCGCAAGCTCCACAACCTGATGCGCACGATCGCAATCGATAGCCTCGAGAGCGTGCGCGAGATGCATGCCGACGGACGGCTCGATCATCGCAACGTACTCGTGTTGCTCGCGCCCATCGCTGACATCGACGTTGGCGAGATGATCGCGGTCTTCCAGGCTGGAGCACCGGCTCGCGGGGGGGACTGATGATCGACCTGCACGTCCACACGTGGCGATGCAGGCATGCGGACGGCACGGCTGAGGAGTACGTACGTGCGGCTGCCGCACGCGGCGTGCGGACGCTCGCCTTCACCGAACACCTCCCGCTCCCTCCTGGACTCTCGGCGCGGGTCCCGGGCGCAGGGGGCTACGCGATGCCCGCGGAGGAGCTGCCCACGTACGTCGCCGAGGTGCGGGCAGCCGCAGACCTTGGCGTAGAACTCGGCATCGAGGTGCTTCTCGGCATCGAGATCGACGCCGTGGCCGACGGTTTCGAGCATGCGGCGGTCCTTCTCGGCGAGCATCCGTTCGACATGGTGCTGGGTTCGGTGCACTTCATCGACGACTGGGCGTTCGACGATCCCGACCGCACGGACGGCTACGATTCATGGGAACTCGGCGCGCTGTGGGAGCGGTACTTCGACGACGTCATCGTTGCCGCGCGCAGCGGTCTGGCCGACGTGATGGCGCATGCCGACCTCG
This sequence comes from uncultured Actinomycetes bacterium, assembly GCA_963700295.1. Lineage (GTDB taxonomy): Bacteria > Actinomycetota > Coriobacteriia > Anaerosomatales > Anaerosomataceae > UBA6100. The sequence goes on from CAVOWY010000010.1 coordinate 59,642, forward strand.
TGAAGAAGTTCTGTAAGCGCCCGGACGGCCCGGTGGATCATCTGTATGCCGCCACCGCAGCAGCGCTTCGTGAGGCGGGTGTGGCGATCGAGGTGAACACGGCGGGGCTGCGCAAGCCGTGCCGCGAGCTCTACCCCGCGCCCGCGATGCTCGAAGCGTTGTGCCGCGAGGGCGTCCCGGCCACGATCGGATCGGACGCGCACGCCCCGGCCGACGTCGGCGCGGGTGCCCGAGAGGCCGTCGCCGCCCTTAAGGAGGCGGGCTACCGGTCGGTCGTTGTGTTCAGGAACCGTATGGCTGAGGAGGTGGGCATCGATGACCTCTGAGCCGCTGCTCACGGTGGGCGCGCTCGCGGATGCGCTCGAGCTCCGTTTCCCGTCGCACTGGGCCGAGGCGTGGGACCGTGTGGGTCTGGTCTCCGGAGACCGCGAGACGCCCGTGACGGGGATCCTCGTGACGCTCGACGCGACCGCCGAGGCCGTGGACCGCGCCGTTGCCGCAGGCGCCAATGTCGTCGTGACCCATCATCCCGCCTACCTCGATCCGCCGGAACGCGTGGCAACGGGCGCAGGGCCGGCCGGAGCGCTTGAGGCCTCGCTCGCCGCTGGTGTCGCGCTCCTCGCCGCGCACACGAACCTCGATCGCGCGCCCGACGGCGCATCCGCACTCTCGCTCGTCCTCGGACTCGAGGTGCTCGGGCCGCTGGAGTCATCTGCCGAGGACGTCGTTGTCGTGACCACGTTCGCACCTCCGGGCGCGCTCTCGTCGCTCCGTGCGGCGATGGCCGACGCCGGGGCAGGGCGGCTGGGTGACTACGAGAGGTGCGCCTTCGTCGCTGAGGGCACGGGGTACTTCGACCCGCTCGCCGACGCGGAGCCTTCGGCGAGCGGGGGAGAGCGCGGCGTCGGCGAGGTCCGGCTGGAGATGGTCGCGACGCCCTCGCGGATGCAGGCGGTCCTCGAGGCAGCCCGCTCGGCGCATCCCTACGAGGAGCCGGTCGTGCTGGCGGTCCCCGGCGTTCGTGCACGAGGCGTGGCGCGTCTGGGTCGCGTGTGCGCGTGGCGGGCGGGTGCATCGCTCGGCGATCTTGCGGCCCAGGTGAGCGTCGCGCTCGGTGTGGCGTGTCGGGTCTGGGGCGATCCGTCGCGGGCTGTGGAGCGGATTGCGGTGGCGAACGGTTCGGCGGGTTCGCTCATCGGCGACGCGCTGCGGTCCGCGGATACCCTGGTGGCGGGTGAGGTGCGGTATCATGACGCCCTGGCGGCTTCGGCGAACGGCCTTGCGATCATCGAGGCCGGTCACGATGCCACCGAATGGCCGATCGTGCGCGTGCTGGCAGACGCGGTCCGGGACGTCGCCGCTGGCGCCGTGCCCGTGACCGAGGAGGATCCGGCGTGCGGCTGGTGGACGATGGAGGAGCCGAATGTCGGACGGTGACACGCTCGTTGCTCTCATGGAGCAGGATCTCGAGATCGCCCGGTCCGAGAAGGCCCTCGACGAGCTGCCCGAGAAGCGCGCGGTGCTCCAGCTGCGCAAGCGGCTGCGGGAGATCGAGGCGGTTCGAAACAAGGCGCAGGCATACTGCCACAAGCTCGACACAATGATCGCGCACTCGAACGACGACGCCACCTCCATTCAGACGAAGATCGACGCCGAGCAGGCGAAGGTCCTCTCCGGCGAGGTGACGAACCCCAAGGAGCTGCAGAACCTCACCCGCGAGCTCGACGCGCTCAAGCGCCGCAAGGACGCGATCGAGTTCGAGGAGCTTGGACTCATGGAGAAGGCCGAGGCGGGCACAGTGCAGCTCGAGAAGGTCGAGGCAGCGCTCGCGGAGGGCGCAGCCAGGGAAGCCGGGCTCATTTCGGAGTTCAAGTCCAAGGGCGGTGAGCTGCAGACACGGATCGGGCGGATGCGGGAGGATCGCGAGAAGCTGGCCAAGACGCTGCCTGCCGGCCTGTCCGCCCGGTACGAGTCGCTCAGGGAGAGCAAGCACGGAATCGCGGTCGGCATCCTGAAGGGCGAGCTCTGTACCGCCTGCCGAACGCAGATTCCCTCGCACGAGGCCCAAGCACTTCACGCCGGGCCGGAGGTGGCCGAATGCCCGAACTGCAAGCGGTTACTCGTGGTCGGGCGTGAGGCCGAGTGAGCGTGTCCTGGGTCCTCAACAGCGACGGGGGGGCGCGCGGGAATCCCGGTCCGGGGGGCGTGGGAATCGTCCTGAGGCGTTCCGACGGATCGGTCGCGGCCCGCGGGGGAGCGTTCCTCGGCAGCGTCACCAATAACGTCGCCGAATACGAGGCGCTCCTGTGGGGCATGCGCGCAGCGCTAGCCCTCGGAGCAACGGAGTTGCTGGTGAAGGCTGACAGCGAACTGGTGATCAAGCAGCTGCGCGGCGAGTATCGGGTGAAGAACGAGGGGCTGAAGCCACTGTTCCTGCAGGCGCAGGCGCTTCGGCGGAAGTTCGCTTCCATCGAGTTCACGCACGTCCGTCGCGCCGAGAACGCCGATGCGGATGCGCTTGCGAACGAGGCGATGGACGGGCGGTGTCTCGTTGGCGACGCGCCCGAGCCGCCGGGTCATGGCAGCGGGCGTCTGTTCGAGTAGGGAGGTCCTGCCGTGTACGATCTCATGGTCCGTGGGCACTTCGATGCCGCACATGCGCTGCATGGATACCCGGGCGAGTGCTGCAAGCTTCACGGTCACACATGGGACATCGAGGTCGTCGTGCGGGGATCCGAGCTCGACGAGGTCGGGATCGTCTACGACTTCAAGACGCTGAAGGACGATCTGGCCGCGGTGCTCGAACCGCTCGACCACGCGTATCTCAACGAGGTCCCGCCGTTCGACAGCATGAATCCGACCGCCGAGCACCTTTCACGACACATCTTCGAGCGGCTCGCCGAGCTGGTGGGTCCGGCGGTTGCCGTTGTTGAGGTCGCGGTCTGGGAGTCGCCGGTGGCGAAGATCACCTACCGGCCGGGGGAGTAGCCGCGCTGCTGCACACGGCGGGGGACGTGCGAAGGGGCCGCAGAGCGGCCCCGAGAATACAGGTGTCCCGAGAAACCCAGCCTGCGTGATCCGTAGTCCCCAAGCTTCCCGTTTCTTACTCTCGAGAACCACGACGGTTCCGGTCAGCTTGCGCGAACCTTCCCCGCGAGGACCCCTTCGAGCAGCTACTGGTACGCTGGCTTTCAGGTTCCGCTCGGCCCGACTTCTCGGGACGCCCCTCACTCTACGAGTCCCGCCGGAGCGCGTCAACAGCGAATTCCGGAAATGATGTCAGTACGCGATAGAGCGGTATAGCGATGGGTGCATACGGACGAATTGCGACGACAAGCGGCTTTCCTGACGTGCTCCTTGAGGATGAGTGGCTGAGCGATAGAGTGAGCGGATTAGCATAGCCTAAGATTGCTGACTACCGTATACTCAAGCTGCTTTTCGTATCTGCTGCCAGCGCTGAACCGGAGGGTCGTGCGATGCCGAGCGCAACGATCGAGGAGTACCTCGAGTCCATCTACAAGCTCGCCGAGAAGGGGCCGGTGCGCCCGGGGCAGGTGGCGGAGGCCATGGGGGTATCGGCACCGACCGTGACCGCGACCCTCGGCAGCCTGCAGGTTGCAGGGCTCGTGGAGCGACCCGACGGGGCAGTCGAACTGACCTTGTCCGGACGACGCGGAGCCCTGGATATCATTCGCCGCCACCGGCTTTCCGAGCGCTTTCTCGTCGACGTTCTCAGACTGCCCTGGGCGGAGGTTCACGAGGAGGCGTGTCAGCTGGAGCACGCATTGTCGCCGCGGGTACAGGAGGCGCTCGAGCGCTTCATGGACAACCCGGAGGTGTGCCCCCACGGGCATCCGATCCCGAGTGCAGATGGCGCCATCGCCGAGCAGGCAGGTGCCCCGCTATGCGAGTCGGGTTCGGGAGATGAAGTGAGGATCGTCCGCATCGAGGACGAGGACGGGGAACTGCTCTCGTACCTCTCCTCGCTCGGGATGTTCCCCGGCACCGCCGTGCGTGTCTGCGACATCGCCCCTTCAAAGGGCCGCTCATGGTCGAGGTCGGTGACGCTCGCTACGCCCTCGGCAGGGACGTTGCCGAGAAGATCGTCGTGAGCAGGGCATCCGGTCGGCAGCGTCGAGGCAGGCGCGGGGGCCGCCGATGAGCGGCACGTGTCACGACCTCGCCGGTGGGCCGATAGAGCGTCCGCCTGGAGACCTGGTCATCGCGCTTGCCGGGAACCCGAACGTGGGGAAGTCGACGCTCTTCAACGCGCTCACCGGTCTCGGGCGTGGAGACCGCACACTACCCGGGAACCACGCGAGAGGTGCACACGGGCACGGCCCGCGCGGGGGACCGCTCGGTGGGCGTCGTCGATCTGCCGGGCAGCTACGGACTCACGGGCTCCGCCGAGGAAGAACGCGTAGCATCGCGCGTGCTCGCCGAGCTCGCGCCGGATGTGGTGGTCGTCGTGGTGGATCCGGCCACGCTCGCGCCGAACGCTCTACCTCGCGCTCGAGGCTCTCGACCTCGGTTTTCGGGTGGTTCTTGCGGTGAACCTCGTGGACGAAGCGCGGCGGGCGGGCATGACCGTGGATGACCGAGGCGCTCGAAGCCGCCCTGGGCATGCCGGCGGTACTCACGGTGGCGACGCAGGGGATCGGCGTCGAGCGAGGTCGTGGACGCCGTGTTCGCGGGCCAGCGCGGCGCCCGCGCCCGTGCCCCCCGGATACGGTCCCGGACTTCGAGGCGCTGCTCGAGCCGCTGGTGGCCGCCATGGCGGAAGAGTGTGCCGCTGCCTTTCGGGCTCGACGCCCGCGTGGCCGCTCTTGCGCTCATGGCCGAAGACTCGCGAGGCCGCCGGGGAGGCGTCCCCGAGATCGGCGTACTGGCGCAGCAGGTGCGTGACGCGATGCGAGTCGCACTTCGGCGAGAGTGGCGCGGTGCACCTGGCGCGCGAGCGTCACGGAGCTGGCGGGGATACTCGGCGGCGAGGCCGTTCGCGCGAGCACGAGAAGACCAGCGCGTACCGCGATGCCTGGTCGCTCACCACATGGCCGTGGACCGGCGTGCCGCTTGTCGTGCGGTGGCTGCGGCGATCTTCGGCTTCCTGTTCTTCGTCGGGCGACCTGCTGGCGCGTTGGGTTCGCGGGGTGTGGGAGGCGTTCGCATCACCCGCGATCACCGTCGTGATCACAGCGCGTCGCGGGCGACGGCACCCTCGGCAGGGTGCTGACTGTGGGGCTTCGATGCCGGGCATCGAGGCGTCGCTGTGCCATCGGGCTGCCGTACATCCTGACGTTCTACTTCCTCCTCGGTCTTCTGGAGGACACGGGGTATCTCAACTCGCTCGCGTTCCTGACCGACCGGCTCATGCACCGCCTCGGCCTGCACGGGCGTGCGATCGTGCCCATGGTTGCGGCGGCAGGATGCAACGTGCCCGCGCTGGTGGCGGCCGGGCAGTTGCCGAGCAAGCGGGAGCAGGTCATCGCGTCGACGATGGTGCTGTTCATCCCGTGTAGCGCGCGTACGGCGGTGATCCTCGGGTCGGTGGGGCATTACCTCGGATGGCAGCCGACGCTGCTCGTCTTGGGGATACTCGTGGCGGCTGTGGCTGAGCATGGGTATTGGTCTGCAGCAGATGATGCCCGGCAACTCGCGCGGACTGGTGATGGAGATGTTCCCGTTCCGGCGCCCCTCGCTCAAGCGTGTTGCCGCCAAGGCGTGGGTCCAGTTCCGGGAGTTCCTGTTCGTGGCGACGCCGATCGTGATCGTCGGCAGCCTCGTCCTCGGCGGGCTCTACGAGACGGGCTGGTTGATCAAGCTGAGCGGACCGCTCGCCCCGGTGGTGGAGGGATGGCTCGGTCTGCCGGCGATCGCCGGGGTGACGCTGCTCCTGGGCTTCTTGCGCAAGGAGCTCGCCCTGCAACTCCTGGTGGCGCTAGCGGCGGCGACAGCGGGTGTGGCGGGCGCGTCTGCTCACCGAACTCATGAGCGGTACCGACATCGTGGTGTTCGCACTCGTGAACGCCATCGCGTTGCCGTGCATCTCGTCAGTGAGCGTCTACTGGCGCAGGAACGGTCGCCGCAGCCACGACTGCGGCGGTTGCGGCCCGGTCGTGATCGCGCTCGTGCTCGGCGGCGTCCTCGCGCGCGTGCTGCCGCTGCTCGGGCTGTCGGTAGCCCCCGGGCGGGGCCTCGTGAGTGCCCGGGCGCTTCGGCGCATCCCGTGTCAGAGATGTCTTGTATATCGAACATACGTTCGATATACTCGGCATGCCGGGTGTGGACCCCTGAAGCTCCTTCCACACCCGGCCTCACTCTCGAAGGACGTCTCCCATGGGCCGCAACCGCGCGATCAGAGCGTTCGATCCCCGCACCACCGGGCAGTCGCTCGACCTGTTCACCGCAACCGATACACGCACGCCCGTCATCCTGGAGTTGCTTCAAGAGCCCGTGGATCGTTCGGGCCTCCGAGCTGGTCCCTCCGCGTCCGGGCTGGCCGGAAAGCGGCACGAGCGTGAGATCGAGGTCGTCTGGGACGCCGGGCGGCCGCACCGCGTCGTTCGTGCCGAGGGCCGTCGCCACGTCGTCGACGCGGTCGTGCAGTCGTGGGCGGTCGAGCGCGCCTGGTGGGACCCGCGCAGGCGTCTGAGCCGTCGTTGCTTCCGCGTGCTCACGCGCGGCGGCCTCTACGACATCGCGTACGACCGCATCGGCGAGCGATGGCTGCTCGCCGGCGTCGTGGACTAGAGCACGCCATGGCCGGCTTCGTGCACCTCCACGTGCATTCGCACTTCAGCTTCATGGACGGTGCGGCGTCTCCCGACGCTCTGCTCGACGCGCGCGCGCGGCTACGGCATGGACGCGCTCGCGCTCACCGATCACCAGGGGCTCTACGGAGCCATCCGCTTCTATCGTGCAGCGCTGCGCAGGCCGGCATCAAGCCGATCGTCGGAGCGGAGATCGTGATCGAAGCGGCCGGCCTCGAGGGCGGGCGACGATCGAGGGCGACCTGCCGCCGGAGCTGCGTCTCCCGTTGTCCCGTCCGGTCGGATTCGGGCGCGCGGTCGGCGGCGGGGTTCCACCTCACGCTGCTCGCGAAGGACATCACCGGGCTACCGCAACCTCTGCAGGCTGCTCTCGCGCACGCACGTGCGCGCAGGACGGCGACGAGCCGCTCGGTGGTCACGCTCGCGCGATCTGGAGCGCGATGCAGCGAGGGTCTCATCGGTCTGTCCGGCTGCCCGTGCGGTGAGGCGGGCGCCGCCGTGCTGGCGGGGCGTCGGATCGCGGGCCGAGACGCGCGCTGCGGCATCTGGCCGGCTGCTTCGCGCCCGGCGACTTCTACGTCGAGCTCATGCACCCGATGACGCCCGACGCCCCGCGCTACATCACCGCGCTCGTGGATCTCGCGGCAGCGGTGCGGGCTTCCGGTGGTGGCCACCAACAACGTGCACTACGCTGAAGCGCGTGGAGTTCCGCCTGCACGACGTGCTCGCCTCGGCCGGGGCGCGTACGGCGCTGCCGGGGCCGCACGACCGTCCGAACGCCGAGTTGTGGCTCAAGCCCGCCGGCGAGATGCGCCGCCTGTTCGCCGGCGTGCCGCAGGCCTGCGACGCCACGCTCGAGATCGCGGAGCGCTGCAACCTCGACCTCGGTCTCGGCTCGTTCCACTTCCCGGCGGCCGAGGTGCCGCGCAGGGGAGACCGCATACTCGGTGCTCTCGAAGCCGCATGGCACGGGCTCGAGCAGCGCTACCGGCCGGTCACCCCCGAGGCGGTGCGGCGGCTGCAGTACGAGCTCTCGGTCATCGAGCGACCTCGGCTTCCCCGAGTACTTCCTCATCGTGAAGGACATCGTGGACTTCGCGAAGTCGCGCGGCATCCGCTGCAGCGGGCGGGGGAGCGCGGGCGACTCGATCGTCACCTACGTGCTCGGTATCACGGATGCGGACCCGATCGCGCACGAACTGCTCTTCGAGCGGTTCCTCAATCCCGAGCGCCGCGCAGATGCCCGACATCGACGTGGACTTCGACTCAGCGTCGGCGCGACGAGGTGATCGACTACATCTACGACCGGTTCGGGCACGACCACGTGGCGATGGTGGCCACCGTGAACACCATGACCGCGCGGGGCGCGGTGCGCACGGCCGCCAAGGCGCTCGGTCACACGCCCGATGAGGTGAACGCCTTCTCGCGCTACCTGCCGTGGGTGAGCGCGCACCGTCTACCTGAGGTGCTCGCCACGTATCCCGAATGCCGGGATCACCCTCTACTCAAGCCTGAGCATGCCCTGCTCGTGGAGCTCGCGAGCGCGCTCGACCACACGCCGATGCACCTCGGCACGCACCTGGGCGGCTTCATCATCACGCGCGAGCCGATCGACACGCTGGATGCCGCTCCAGTGGGCGGCCAAGGGCGTAGTGGTCTCGCAGTACGACAAGGACGACATCGAGGCGCTCGGCCTCGTGAAGATGGACATCCTAGGGCTGCGAACCCACTCGGCCATCAGCGACACGGTGCGGATGGCGCGTGAGCGTGTGGGCGAGGCGGCGGTGCCCGAGCCTTTCGAGCTGCCGCACGACGACCCGCGCGTCTACCGGCAGATCGCCTCGGCGGACACCGTGGGGATGTTCCAGCTCGAGAGCAGCGGCCAGCGCAACCTCGCGATGCGCCTCCAGGAGCGCGACTTCGAGGACATCATCGCCGCGATCTCGCTCTTCCGCCCCGGCCCGCTCGAAGCCGACATGATCGTGCCCTTCATCCGCAGGCGGCACGGGCTCGAGCCGGTGGTCGTGCCGCATCCGGCGATGGGCGAGGTCCTGCGGACAGCTACGGCGTGATCGTCTACCAGGAGCAGGTCCTGCAGGTGGCTCAGGCGGTGGCCGGCTTCACGCTCGCCGAGGCCGACTAGCTTGCGCCGCGCGATGACCAAGGGTCGCAGCCGCGAGGCGATGGAAGCGATTCGCGTGCACTTCGTGGAGCGTGCGTGCGGCCTCGGCGTGGAACTCGCCGTGGCCGAGGAGGTCTTCCGGCAGCTCGAGGGGTTCGCCGCGTACGGCTTCTGCAAGGCGCACGCGGCGTGCTTCGCCGTCGTCAGTTATGCCACCGCATGGCTCAAGACCTACTACCCGGCCGAGTTCGCGGCCGCGATCCTCAACAACGAGCCGATGGGCTTCTATAGTCCGCGGCTCGTGCTCGACGACGTGCGGCGCCACAACATCGAGGTGTTGCCGCCGCACATCAACGCTTCTTCGGCGGAGTTCACGGTGGAGCAAGACGGGGGCGCTGTGCGCGTCGGCCTCGGGAGCCTGCTCGACATGACCTCGCGCCTGCTTGCTGTACTGGAAGTCGAGCGACGGGTGCGCCCCTTTGCGGACCTCGCCGATTTCCTCAAGCGGACGCGCGCCGAAGAGCCGGCCGCACGGAGCCTCATACGCGTCGGGGCTCTCGACGGCCTGGGGGTGACCGATGCGGGACGCCCGCCGACGCGCGACGAGATGCTCGCGCTGTTGCCGGAGCTCAAGGCGGTCATCGCCAGGCAGGGCGTGGCCGGTGACGACACGCTGCTGATCGCACCTGCGCGTGCGCGGGGGCCTGTCGACACCGGCCACGTCTCGGGCTGGACGCCCGCGATGCGGCTTTCGGCGGAACTCGAGTGTCTCGGCCTGGCGATCACCGCGCACCCACTCTCACTCGCGCGCGCCGACCTGGAACGCCGCGGGGTCACCTGGGCTCGCGACCTGCCCGCCTGCGAGGACCGTCAGCGCATCCGCGTCTGCGGTGTGCGTGAGCGCGCACAGACACCCCGCACCCGCTCGGGCAGGCGTACGTGCTTCCTCACGCTTGAGGACCCCACCGGGCTCATCGACGTGGTGGTCTTTGAGGACGCACTCAACCGCTATGGCGACGTGATCGTGAAGAACCGCGCGTACCTCATCGAGGGCGTGCTGCAGAACAACTGCGAACGTGGCATCGCGCTCATCGCCGATCGGATCGAGGCGTACACCGTGCGAGACGACCGACGTGAGCTGGTGCGTCTGCGCCGCGGTGTGGGAGCCGGCCCGCTCGGGCCGACGCTCGGTGGCGCTGGAGCGGAAGAGGGCGACGAGCTCGGGGTGGCCTCTTCTGCGTAGTCCTCGCCGGGGGCCCGCGGCGCCTGCGGGCGCTCGCCCGCGCCCTCGGCGCCTTCCCCGGCTGCGGAGTGACTTCGAAGAGAGCCCCCGAGCTCATCGCTGGAATCAGTCGTCCGAGTCGTCGCGCTCCACGTGGCCGAAGCCGATTGCATCATCGCCGAATCGCGACTTGACCGCATCGATACTCATTGTCAGCGAGCGGGCTCGATCGTCGGCGTCGGGTGCTGATGTGGAGAGAAGATCGAGCTGCTCGGCGCGGTCGGTGAAGCCGGAGGCGCCGAAGCCGAGCAGACGCAGGCCCGCACCGGGGGTCCACGTCTCGCCGAGTAGTTCGAGCGCGACCACGAGCAGATGATCGTCCAGGTCGCTCGCCACCGGGATGGTGCGACTGGCGGTCTTGGTGGTGAAGTCCGCGTACCGCAGCTTCAGCGTGAGCGTGCGGCCCTTCAGCTGCTTGCGGCGTAGGCGCCGCGCCACACGCTCGACGAGCGCTCTGAGCGCGGTCTCCACCTCGGACCGCTCGCGAACGTCGCGCGAGAACGTGTGCTCGGCTGAGACCGACTTCACACCGTGCTCCTCGGCCACCGGTCGGTCATCGCGGCCCGCAGCACGCGCGATCAGCTCCGGGCCGTGGTTGCCGAGCAGCTGACGGGCGCTGGCCTGATCGAGCGCAGCAAGGTCGCCGATGGTCCGGATCCCCACGTCGCGAAGGCGTCCGGCCGTGGTGACGCCTACGCCGGGGATTGCCGAGGCCGGTAGCGGAGCCAGGAAGGCCGCCTCGGAGCCCGGTGGCACGACGGTGATGCCGTGCGGTTTGTCGTGATCGGAGGCGATCTTGGCGACGGTCTTGCTCGTCGCTACCCCGATCGAGCACGAGAGTCCCAGGGCATCGACGCGCTGCTGGATCTCATGCGCGATCGTCACCGGGTCGGTCGGGTTCCGGGCCGTGGGTGTGACATCGAGGTAGGCCTCGTCGATCGACACGCGCTGCACATGCGGCGTGGCCTCGGCGAAGATCGCACACACCGCGTCGGCGAGTTCGCCGTAACGCTCGAACCTCGGCGGCGCCCAGATGGCGTTCGGACACCTGCGGGCCGCTTGCGCCGAGGGCATCGCCGAATGCACCCCGAAAAGCCGCGCCTCGTACGACGCTGTGGAGACGACCCCTCGGCCCGCGGCGGAGCCACCGACGATGACCGGCTTGCCGCGCCACTCCGGGTGGTCGAGCTGCTCCACGGACGCGAAGAAGGCGTCCATATCGATGTGGAGGACCGCGCGTCCGGTCCAGGTGCTCGGGGGCTGGCTCATACCCCGAGTGTAGGAGGCGACAGCGCCGAACGGTAGACTGCTTTCATCGGAGGTGGTCGTGTGGCGATCGGAGCGCACGTCGGTATGGCCGGCGGGTATGCGAACGCCGTGGACTACGCAGTCTCGGTCGGTTGCGAGTGCATGCAGGTCTTCGCGAAGAGTCCACGGCAGTGGAACGCACGAGCTGTCGATCCCGCGATCGCGGCGGCGTTCAAGGAGCGCATCGCCGCCACCGGTATGGGTCCCGTGCTGGTGCACACGGCGTACCTCATCAATCTCGGGAGCGCCGACGACGTTCTGTGGGAGCGCTCGTTCGCGGCGCTCGCGGACGAGCTGATCCGGGCCGAGTCCCTGGGTGCGTCGTTCGTAGTGACGCACACCGGAACCGAGTATCGCGATGCGCCCGAGCGGACGGCAGCCAGGATCGCCGAAGGCGTCGACCGGGCGTGGGCGCGTGCGAGCGTGGAGGGAGTCCGCCTGTTGCTCGAGAACACGGCCGCTGCGGGGACGACCTTCGGCGACGGTCCCGACGAACTCGGAGCTGTGTTGGATCTGCTCGATACGGCCCGGGGACGCGTCGGAGTGTGCCTCGACACCTGCCATGCCCACGCCGCCGGCTACGACCTGTCGCAGGCTCGAGTGTGGGAGGAGCTCGTCAGCGCCTTCGAGCGCTGCTGCGGCATGCCGATCCAGGCAGTCCATGCGAACGACTGCGCGTTCGCCGCGGGACTTCACAAGGATCGCCACGCCTGGATCGGCGACGGGACGATCGGGTACGACGGGTTCTCGCATCTGTTCCGCCAGGCGAGCCTGAAGGATCTGCCGATCGTCACCGAGATGCCGGGCGAGGTGCCCTGCAAGGACGCCGAGAACATCACGCGCCTCAAACGGCTGCGTGACGCTTGCGCGGAACCCTCAGAGCGCGCCTGACCGCGGAGAGGACCTGAGCGGCAGCCTCATCCGCGTCTCCTTTGACGGGGATCCACGTGGGTGCCTGCTGCTGGCGGTAGGCGTCGGTCATCCCCATGTCCCGGAGACGGCGGGGTGTCAGTGCCGCATCCTGTCGGGCGCGCTGCTGTGCGCGGCGAAGGACACGCCCGATGCGCGCCCCGAAGTCACCGGAGATGACATCGTCGGCGGTGAACCTGATGGTCGCGAAACGCCACCCGCGCACGAGCACGATGGCGGCCATCGAGTGCTCGTCACCCTCGAGGACGACGACGACCTCGTCTGCTGAAGCACGGCGTGCGACTGCCAGTGCGGAGAGCGTGCGATCGAGGGCGCGTGCCGCGTCGCGGTAACGCGCAGCATCCTCGAACCGCTCGGCACGTGCGGAGCGTTCCTGCATGGTGTGCAGCATCTCTCGGAAGTCGGAACCCTCGCCGTTGAACACCGCGAGGGCAGCATGTGCCCTGGCGCGGTAGGCGTCGGGTCCCATCGCCAGCACGTCCGGCGCGTGGCAGAGATGACGATCGCGTCGGAGACACTGGCCCCCGAGGCAGTCAGGCACGGAGCGACGGCATCGGCGCAGGCCGAAGTGCGTGGCGACGACATCTGCGACCATGGCGGCGGCCCACTCGTTGCCAAGCGGTCCCACGAGTTCGCCGGTCCGCAGCCGCCGGCTTGTGGGATGCAGGTACGGGTAGTCCGCTCCGGGGTCAAGATGCAGGTACACCGGGCGGCGCTGCTGATGGTTGTTCCGGTTGAAGGCAGGCTCGTAGCGGTCGTGAAGCCTGACTTCCAGCAGCGAGGCATCGAGGCCGGACACGAGCGGGATGTGATCGATCGATACTACTTCTGATGCGGGACTGGGGCATTCCGTGTCGTCTGCGGCGTAGAAGTGGTTCCTGATGCGCGTTCTCAGGCTCTTGGCCCGGCCGACGAAGATCACCCGTCTCTCGCTGTCCCGGAAGAGGTAGACGCCGGATCCGTCAGGCAGATGGGTGGCGAGAGCCAACTTGCGGGCGAGCCTGCTCTGCTGAGCCACGCCACAGAGTCGTGCGACTTCGGCCGCCGTTGTCATGCCGGCTGCCTGGATCTCGGGGACCATCGCGAGGAAGACCTCGGCCGTCGCCAGCGCGTCGGGGAAGGCGCGGTGGTTGGGGATGGTCGGTATCTGGTATCGCAGCGCGAGGTCGCGCAGGTTGTGGCGTTCTACGTCAGGGCTCAGCCGTCGGGCGAGACACAGGGTGTCGAGCACCGGGCGGGGGAACGGGGCGCCCCATGCACGCTCGGCCTCGTAGTCGAGGAAGCTGAGATCGAAGCGATGGTTGTGCGCGATGAGCACGGCGTCGGCCGCAAACTCACGGAACAGCAGAATGGCTTCCTCGATCGGCATCGCGCTGGCGGTCATTTCCTCGGTGATGCCCGTGAGGTGCTGTACCGCCGAAGGGATGGGCTCGGTGGGGCAGACCAGCGCGCTGAAGTGCGCGGTAACGACGCCGTCCTCGATGCGGGCCGCGCCGATCTCGATGACCGACGAAGTCCCGGGCCGGCAGCCGGTGGTTTCGATGTCGACGGTTACGAAAGGGCCGTCGGTGAGTGGTGTGGGTCCCAGCATGCCTGTCCCGTCACGCGATTCTTGTGCTCAATCCTACCATGCGTCGGAATGTGGCTATCTCGTGTGTCGTTCGTCACCGCCGCCGCGCTTCGCCTATGATGTAAGTGATTCGTACTCTCATATCGTCATCGTAAGGTGGGGAGTCTCATGGCCTACTTCGTGGTGGAGCGCAGCAAAGAAGACGGGACCCTCCGCATCCCGTTGTCGGATGCCTACGACACCCGGGAGGCGGCGATCGCAGCGCTCTCCTCAGCCACCGCCACGGGCGAAGTCAGCCTGGTGGGTGAGGTGTTCATCGCGGACCTCGGAAGCGCGGTGCCCGTTCTGGTCATGCAGAGCGCACCAGCGCCGGTGCCGTCCGAGGTGCCGGCGGAGGACGTCGAGGTAGAGGCAGAGGTAGAGGTAGAGGCAGAAGAGCCCGCTGCCGAGTCGCTCGACGAGGACGTCAGCAGGGAACCCGCTGCGCTCGATGAGGACGGCGCGGTGACCGCCTTCTCCTCGTGGGAGCCACTTGAGGGGATCGAGTCGTCCGAGCTCGCGCTTGCCGACGCACTCAAGCGCGCGGCAACCTCGCTTGAAGGGGAGGGGATCGTCGCTCCCGATTCGGTGCTGAGCGGTGATGAGATCGAAGGCGCCGAGGTCGTTGAGGAGGCGTCTGCGCCAGAGGCGGAGGCTGAAGAGGAGACCGTGCTCGAGACGGTCCTCGGCGAGCCTCCCGTGGAGTCGGAGCCATCATCTGAAGACGACCGCAACTGGCCGTGGGCGAACGTCGAAGCCTACGAGATCAAGGTAGACGCCGACGCGGTGCCTGAGGAGGCCGATGAGGAAGCGCTCGAGTCCTTGGAGGTCACCGAGCCAGAGCCCGAGATCGTCGAGGCCGAGACCACCCCTGCCGAGGAGCCCGAAGAGGTGCTCGCCGAGGAGGCGCCGATCATAACCAGCGCGCCGGCGGAAGGTGAGGAAGTCTACGTACCGCATCCAGTCATCCTGGGCGACTATGCAGACGCGCTCCCCGAATCTGAGCCGGTTGACGTCCTCGAGCCCGAGGCCGGGGCTGATGCCACCGCGGCCGACGAGATTGAAGAGGAGATGCTCTCGATCGACGAGCCTGTTTCAGGTGTCACGATCGCCGAGGATCTCGTCTCTGAGGATGCCGAGGTAGAGGTCGAGGAGTCGGCTGCAGCGGCGGCTACTGAGGACGAGGAGGCCGCGCCGGTGGCCGAGGCTGACGATTCCACTCCGTCGGTCCCCGAGGTCGGCTACGAGGCGACCGGCGAACTGAAGCTGGACGAGTACACCTGTCAGGACTGCGTGTACGCGAACACGTGCCCAAAGGTCGGTCAGACGACGCCCGCTGAGTGCGGCTCCTTCCAGTGGCGGGCAGGGTAACCACAACTTCTTGGTGACAGACGCGGCCCGTCTACCATATAGTGTAGACGGGCCGCAGTGTGTCGGGAGGTTGCATGGCGCGGGACGACGGTTCGACGTATCCGTTCAGCGCGATCGTCGGACAGGATGCTCTGAAGACGGCGTTGCTCATCAACGCCGTGGATCCGCGGGTCGGCGGGGTGCTGATCCGGGGACAGAAGGGCACCGCAAAGTCCACCGCTGTCCGTGCCCTTCGGTGGGTCCTCCCGGAGATGGAGGTCGTCGAGGGCTGTCGCTTCGGCTGCGATCCTTCGGCTACGACGGAACTCTGTCCCGAGTGTCGGGATCGCAAGAAGGAAGGCCCGCTGCCGAGGGTCCGTCGTCGGCCACGATTGGTGGACCTGCCCGTCTCGGCCACCGAAGACCGCGTGGTGGGCACGATCGATCTGGAGCAGGCGCTCAAGCACGGAGAGCGACGCTTCGAGGCCGGTCTTCTCGCCGATGCCAACCGGGGCCTGCTGTACGTGGATGAGGTCAACCTTCTGGACGACCACCTCGTGGATACGCTACTCGATTCCGCGGCCAGCGGGGTCAACGTGGTCGAGCGCGAGGGAATCCGATACGAGCACCCGGCGCGCTTCTCGCTCGTGGGCACCATGAATCCCGAGGAGGGCGAGCTTCGTCCCCAGCTGCTCGACCGATTCGGGCTGTGCGTGGACGTGGAAGGTATCGCAGATCCCGGCGAGCGTGTTGAGATCCTCAAGCGACGACGCGCATTCGAGGACGATGCGTCGGGATTCGCGAGGGACTGGTCCGCTACGCAGCTAGAACTCGTCGATCGGGTGCGTTCGGCCATCCGATCGCTGCCCGATGTCGAGCTGGACGACGACCTGCTCTATCTGATTGCCTCGGTGTGTGTCGCCATGGGTGTCGACGGCCACCGCGCCGATCTGGTGATGGGGCGTGCCGCGGCGGCGTACGCGGTGCTGCATGCGCGCCGCGAGGTCACGGCAGCGGATATCCGAGCCGTTGCGCCCATGGTGCTTGCGCACCGGATGCGCAAGTCGCCGTTCGAGGAGCAGTCGTTCGACGAGAAGCGGCTCGAGCAGCTCATCGGGCTTTCGGCGCCCGGTCAGGGCGAGAGTGGCGGTGAGCGTGGCGGCGAGCCGGCTGACGGTGCTGCTGCGCCCATGGCGATGCCGCGGGAGCTCGGGGCCGCGGATGCTGTGGCCACGCAGGAGGCGATCAGCGCGGAACTCGTTGCCGGCATGGATCGCACGCGTCGAGCGCACGGCGGCCGTCGGCAGGAGACCACGTCGGACGACCGCACGGGGCGCTACGTCCGTGCCGAGCCCGCACGCGCGGGGGAGCCGGTCGACCTGGCGCTCGACGCGACGATACGTGCGGCAGCTCCGCATCAGCGGTCGCGGCAGGGCGATCTGGCTATCAGCATCGAGCCTGAGGACGTGCGCACGAAGGTCCGCAAGCGGCGCGTTGGCGCGTCGATCGTGTTCTGCGTGGATGCGAGCGGCTCGATGGGGGCGTCTAACCGCATGGAAGCCGCGAAGGCCGCTGTCCTCGAGCTGCTGGTGGATGCGTATCAGCGGCGTGATCGCGTCGGACTCGTGGCCTTCAGGGGCGAATCGGCGCAGGTGGTCTTGCAGCCCACAGCGAGCGTCGAACTCGCCCAGCTCAAGCTGAAGGCGCTTCCGACCGGCGGGGCGACCCCGATCGCCCACGGGATCCTCACCTCGCTCGACGTCCTCGCTGCGGAGACCCGTCGAGAGAACGGCATCGTGCCCTGGCTCGTGCTGCTCACCGACGGTCGGGCGAACGTCGGCATTGGAACCGGACTCGGCAGCGAGGACGCGCGTACTGCGGCCGGGCGTCTCAAGGACGCAGCTATCAACACTCTGGTGGTCGACACCTCGGGACCCGGAGGCGGGACTGCAGCGAGGGATCTCGCGCGGGCGGCCGGTGGCGATTACGTGCGTCTTGGCGCTGTGGGCGGCGGCCTGCTCGCCGGTGCCGTGCGGCAGCGCCTGTCGACCTGACGGTCCGAGGCGTGCAGGCGGGAGTGGGCCTGTAAGCCGGATTCTGTCGTGGACGACCATCTATCTGGGACCGCCGTCGCCGGCGGCCTCGTGCGGGCGTACCCGAGCGTGGCCGGGCCAGCCGTAACCGCTCCTATTCGCCCTTGCTCCGGGTGGGGTTTGCCAAGCCGCTACGTTGCCGCAGCGCTGGTGCGCTCTTACCGCACCGTTTCAGCTTTTCCGGACCCGAGGGTCCGGAGTCTTCTTTTCTGTGGCACTTTCCGTCGGCTTGCGCCGCCCTGCCGTTAGCAGGCACCCTGCCCTGCGGAGTCCGGACTTTCCTCACGCCTCGAAAGACGCGCGGCCGCCCGGCCCACTCCCGCAGCACAGTCTAGCAGCTTGGAGGCCACATCGGCGGTCAGAAGGGGTTCGCGGACGCGAGCGTACACCGGAGCACGACCACGGGCAGGGTCACGCAGTGTCCTGACGTCCCTGCGCCTGCAACTTGCCCCACGTGTCTTTCAGCGTGAGCGTTCGGTTGAACACGAGCGCGCCGGGTGCCGAATCGGGATCGGGGCAGAAGTAGCCGAGGCGCTCGAACTGGACGGTCTGCCCGGCGGGCACCTCGGCGAGCGAGGGCTCGACGAGACAGTCACGCAGCACGCTCTCCGAATCGGGGTTCAGGCCTGCGAAGAGGTCTCGCCCGTCGGCCCCCGGGAACGGATCCGTGAAGAGGTGGTCGTAGAGCCGCACTTCGGCCGGCACGGCGTGCGTGGCAGAGACCCAGTGCAGCGTCGCCTTGGGCCGGCGACCGTCGGGGGAGTCACCGCCGCGGGTGGCCGGATCGTACGTGCAGCGCAGCTCGACGATGGCACCCTCGGCGTCCTTCACCACGTCGGTGCACGTGACGAAGTACGCACAACGAAGGCGGACCTCCCGGCCGGGCGCCAGGCGGAAGAACTTCTTCGGCGGGTCCTCCATGAAGTCGTCGCGCTCGATCCACAGCTCACGCGAGAAGGGCACCAGGCGCGTGCCGGCATCCGCGTCTTCGGGGCTGTTCGGCACCTCGAGCTGCTCGACCAGTGCCTCAGGGTAGTTCTCGATGACGACCTTCACCGGGTCGAGGACCGCCATTCGGCGAACCGTGGTGCGGTTGAGAACGTCGCGCACCGCGTGTTCGAACATCTCGATCTCGACCACGCTGTCGGCGCGCGCCACGCCGATCATCGCAGCGAAGTCGCGGATGCCTTCGGCGGGGAAGCCACGACGACGAAGGCCGGACAGGGTCGGCATACGCGGGTCGTCCCATCCGCGGACGTGGCCCTCGGTCACCAGGCGAAGCAGCACGCGCTTCGAGAGCACGGTGTGGGTGAGGTTGAGGCGGGCGAACTCGTACTGGTGCGGCTTCGAGGGCACCGGGAGGTTCTCGATGAACCAGTCGTAGAGCGGCCGGTGGTCCTGGAACTCGAGGGTGCAGATCGAATGCGTGATGCCCTCGATGGCGTCGGACTGCCCGTGTGCGAAGTCGTAGGACGGGTAGATGCACCAGGCATCACCGGTGCGAGGGTGGTCGGCATGCAGGATGCGGTACATCACCGGATCGCGGAAGTTGATGTTGCCCGAGGCCATGTCGATGCGCGCGCGCAAAACGCGCGATCCGTTCTCGAACTCACCCGCGCGCATGCGCCCGAACAGGTCGAGGTTCTCCTCGATCGAGCGGTCGCGATACGGGCTCTTCCGGCCGGGCTCGGTCAGCGTGCCACGGTGCTCGCGGATCTCGTCGGCCGACAGATCGTCGACGTAGGCCTTGCCTGCCGTGATGAGATGGACGGCCCACTCGTAGAGCTGCTCGAAGTAGTCCGAGGCGTAGTAGAGGTGTGTGCCCCAGTCGAAGCCCAGCCAGCGGACGTCGGCTTCGATCGAGTCGATGTACTCCTGCTCCTCCTTCACCGGGTTGGTGTCGTCGAAGCGCAGGTGACAGCGTCCACCGAATTCGGTAGCGATGCCGAAGTTGAGACAGATCGACTTCGCATGGCCGATGTGGAGGTAGCCGTTGGGCTCGGGAGGGAAGCGTGTGACGACGCTGTCGATGTGTCCCTCGGCCAGATCGGTGGCGACGATGTCGCGCACGAAATCGCCGCGTTCGGGTGTTGATGGCGTCTGCGTGTCCATGGTCGCCGAGGATAGCACATGAAGGCCCGGCTGACGGTTGCGGTGAAGCAAGAAGCCCCCTCCGCGAGTGCGAAAGGGGCTTCGTGGGCGCATGGTAGCGCGTACGGGATTCGAACCCGTGATCTCCGCCTTGAGAGGGCGGTGTCCTAACCGCTAGACGAACGCGCCATGTGGCTGGGGTACTAGGGCTCGAACCTAGACTCTTCGGAACCAGAATCCGACGTGTTGCCAGTTACACCATACCCCAGTACGTGCCTGCGCCCCTCGGGGCGCGAATAGGTACTCTACCTGCGAGATACGAGCGGTGTCAACCGCCGCCAGGGACGGCCTAGCGCGACCCGGAGAGCGTGATGGCGGCGACGAGACGCCCGATCACCGTGTCGCGTTCGAGCAGCGCGAGCGACTCGAAGAGCGGCGGGCTGACGGTGCTGCCGGTCACTGCAACGCGGACCGCCTGGAAGAGCACCTTGGGCTTCACGCCGAGCGATTCGGCGAGCGCACGCAGCGACGCTTCGATCGTCTCGGCGCTCCACGGCTCGAGCGTCCGCAGCAGTTCCTCGGCGGCGGCGAGGGCGGTCACGGCCTCCTCGGAGGCGAGCGCCTTCTCGACAGACGTCGGATCGAGGTGGATCTCCCCGGCGAACAGGAAGCCGAGCGTCGGGACCACCTCGGTCATGCGCTTGAGTCGCTCAGAGACGAGCGGAACGAGCGCGAGATACCAGTCCGGACGGCGAGCGAAATCGCCTGCGGTGATGAGGCCGGCCTCTTCGAGCCAGGGCAGGATGCGCTCGACCAGGCGCTCGGGTGCCATCTCGCGGATGTACACGCCGTTCATCCACTCGAGCTTCTCGGCGTCGAAGATCGCCGGGTTCTTAGAGATGCGGTCGAGCGAGAAGTGCTCCTTCAGGACGTCGGCCGAGAAGACCGTGGTCTCGCCGTCGAGCGACCACCCGAGGAGCGCGAGATAGTTCAGCAGCGCCTCGGGCAGGATGCCCTCGTCGTGGAACGCCTCGACGGACGTGGCCCCGTGGCGCTTGGAGAGCTTCTTGCCGTCGGCGCCCCAGATCATCGAGAGGTGTGCGAATCGCGGCACGAAATGGCCGAGCGCCTCGAACACGAGGATCTGGCGCGGCGTATTCGAGAGGTGGTCGTCGCCACGGATGACGTGGGTGATCTGCATGTCGGCATCGTCGACGACGGTCGCGAAGTTGTACGTGGGCGTGCCGTCGCTGCGCACGAGCACGAAGTCGTCCATAGCCGAGGCAGGGAAGGCGGTCTCGCCGCGCACGGCGTCGTCCACCAGGATGTCACCACGGTCTTCCGGCACGGCCAGGCGCCAGACGTGCGGCTCGCCGGAGTCGAGGCGGGCGCGAACGGTTTCGGGGGCGAGCCGCCGGCAGGTGCGGTCGTAGCCGACCGTCCCGTCGCCAGCGCGGCCAGCCTCACGCTTCGCTTCGAGCTCATCGGCGGAGCAGAAGCACGGGTACGCGGTTGCGTTGGACTTCATCAGCTCGAGCGCAGCGGCGTAGCTCGCAGCACGTTCGGTCTGGAAGTACGGCCCGTACGACCCGCCGACCTCCGGGCCCTCGTCCCAGTCGATGCCGAGCCACTCGAGCGACCGGAGGATCTGAGCGGTGTTCTCAGACGTCGACCGATCCGGGTCGGTGTCATCGATGCGCAGGATGAACGTGCCGCCGACTCCGCGGGCGAAGGCCCAGTTATAGATGGCCGTCCGTGCGCCGCCGACGTGCAGTGCGCCGGTGGGGCTGGGGGCAAAACGGACGCGCACAGGTGAGGCAGGCTTGGTCACAGAAGTCTCCTCGGGGGCCGGATGAACGCACCCACTATACCGTCATCCGCGCGGCTTGGCAGTCGGCACGGTGCGTGCTATCGTCACAGGCGTTCTCATCACGAGGCAGCGCGAGAGCGCTGCAGAGGGTCGAGGGACCGCACCCGACGACACCCCGGCAACCGACGCGAAAGCGGCGCACGGTGCCACATTGCGGCAGACGGCAACGTCTGGAAGATGAGGGAAGAGCGCGGCACTCGTGCGTGCCATCGCCTGTATCCCTTGTCTGACCGGACAAGGGATTCTTTCTTGTCCGGGCCGGATACTGGAGCACCCGCGTCGCGGGTGACGAAGGCTAGGAGGCTTCATGTCAGAGCGGGAGTACGTGTTCACCTCGGAGTCGGTGACTGAAGGCCATCCCGACAAGATGTGCGACCAGATCTCGGATGCCGTGCTCGACGCGATCATCGCCCGTGAGGGTGAGCTTGCCGCCGAGGGGTACGAGACAGACCAGGGCTCGAAGGCGTCGCCGGAGTACGTGCGCGTTGCCTGCGAGACGCTGACGACAACGGGCCTCGTGGTGGTGGCGGGCGAGATCCGCACGCACGCGTATGTGGACATCCCCGCGATCGTTCGAGAGACCATCAAGGACATCGGCTATACGCGGGCCAAGTATGGCTTCGACTACGAGACGTGCGGCGTGCTGACCGCCATCCACGAGCAGAGCCCGGA
This sequence comes from uncultured Actinomycetes bacterium, assembly GCA_963700295.1. Classification (GTDB taxonomy): domain Bacteria; phylum Actinomycetota; class Coriobacteriia; order Anaerosomatales; family Anaerosomataceae; genus UBA6100. The sequence continues at coordinate 81,739 of CAVOWY010000010.1, forward strand.
CATCGCGATGGGCGTGGACGAGGCGTACGAGGTGAAGCACGGCGACACGGACCCACTCGATCTCATCGGCGCGGGCGACCAGGGCATGATGTTCGGCTATGCCTGCAACGAGACATCGCAGTTCATGCCGATGCCGATCTACCTCGCGCACCGGCTCTCCGAGCGGCTCACCGCCGTCCGTAAGGCCGATGTGCTGGACTACCTGCGGCCCGACGGCAAGACCCAGGTGACCGTGAAGTACGTCGACGGCAAGCCTGTTGCGGTGGACAAGATCCTGATCTCCTCCCAGCACGCGGACGGCGTGGACATCGAGTCACTCATGAAGCCCGATTTCATCGAGCACATCATCGAGCCCGTGCTCTCCCTCGAGGACATCGAGTGGAAGGGCGCCGATATCTACGTGAACCCCACCGGGCGCTTCGTGATCGGCGGGCCCATGGGCGACTCGGGCCTCACCGGTCGCAAGATCATCGTGGACACCTACGGCGGCATGGGCCGTCACGGTGGTGGCGCGTTCTCCGGCAAGGACTGCACGAAGGTGGACCGGTCGGCGGCCTATGCGGCTCGCTGGGTCGCGAAGAACGTGGTGGCTGCGGGTCTTGCTGACCGCTGCGAACTCGAGCTTGCCTACGCGATCGGTGTGGCGCACCCGCTGTCCATCACGGTCGAGACATTCGGCACAGAGAAGGTCGACGTGCGGCTGATCGAGAAGGCGATCGCCGAGGTGTTCGACCTGCGCCCCGGCGCCATCATCCGCGATTTGGAACTGCGTCGCCCGATTTACCGGAAGACGGCGGCGTACGGTCACTTCGGCCGAGACGACCGCGACTTCACCTGGGAGCGCCTCGATCGGGTGGACGCGCTCAAGGCAGCCGTCAGCTGATCGCACACTACAGACCACACCTGAAGGCCACCGGCGCGATGTCGGTGGCCTTCGGTATGCTGTGACCCATGGGAACTAGCCTGCCGATAGCACGCGTCGTTGTGGACGTGCCCGCACGCGCTCTGTCGGAGCCGTTCGACTACCGCGTTCCGGAGCACTTGATCGCACAGGTCGCCATCGGGTGCCCCGTGGCTGTCCCGCTCGGCCCGCGCCGGTGCGTGGGCTACGTCGTCGGACTCCTGCATGAGTCGTCGTACACAGGGACGATCCGCGACATCGATGCGGTGCTCGGCATGCCGCTGTTCGCCGAGAGCGCGCTCGAACTCGCCGAGTGGATCGCTGCCGAATACGTGGCGCCGCTCTCGGAGGCACTTCGCCTGTTCCTGCCGCCGGGTGGCGCCCCGCGGGTCGTGCGCACGGCAGATGGTTGGGCGTACGAAGGACGTCAGATGCGCGTCGCATCCGAGCGGCTCGTGACGCTGACGGAGGGCACCGCGTTCGTACCGCGTTCGAACGCCAAGGTGCAGCGTTCGGTGTTGGAGGCGCTCTCGAACGGACCCCTGACGACGGCTGAGCTCGCTGCTGATATCCCCGGCGCAACAGCAGCCGTCGGAGCCCTGGAGCGGGCCGGAGTGGTCGTCACGGCCGAGCGGGCCCGCCATCGGCGCCCTGCAGAGCGGCTTCGGCCGAGCGTGACACACGTTCATACGCCGGAGCAGGCGGCTGCGGTCGAGGCCATCGTCTCCTCGGTGGCCGAGGGCGGGGCCGTTGTCCTGCTCGAGGGTGTGACCGGATCGGGGAAGACCGAGGTCTATCTCGCGGCTATCGAGCGCGTGCTCGCACAGGGGCGGAGCGCGATCGTCCTGGTCCCCGAGATCTCGCTGACGCCGCAAACGGTCGGCAGATTTCGGGGCCGTCTGGGCGACGACGTGGCGGTCATCCACAGCCGTCTCTCGGCGGGCGAGCGGTTCGATCAGTGGCAGCTCGCCCTTAGCGGGAGCGTGCGAGTGGTCGTAGGAGCTCGTTCCGCGCTCTTCGCCCCGCTGCGTGACGTCGGGCTTGTGGTCATCGACGAGGAACACGAGCCGTCGTACAAGCAGGGGCAGTCCCCGCGATATCACGCGCGCGAGGTCGCCGAGCGGATGTGCGGCTCCACCGGCGCCACGCTCGTGCTCGGCTCGGCCACCCCGAGCCTCGAGTCACGTCATCGTGCCGAGGGCGGACGATACCGGCATGTGCGACTGACGCACCGGGTGGGCGGCGGTACCCCGCCTTCGGTCGAGGTCGTGGACATGACAGCCGAGTTCGCGTCGGGCAACCGGTCGATCTACTCGGCGGCTCTTCAGGGCGCCCTCCGCGAGGTCGCCGAACGGGGCGAGAAGGCGGTGCTGTTCCTCAACCGCCGGGGTTTCGCATCGTTCGTCTTGTGCCGGGAGTGCGGTTTCGTTCCCGAGTGCGAATCCTGCAGCGTCTCGCTTACCTACCACGACGACACGGGTTCTCTGCAGTGCCATCACTGCGGAAGCTCGCACCCGATGCCGGTCACGTGTCCGCGGTGCGGCAGTGCGTACCTGCGTAAGTTCGGCGCGGGGACCGAGCGTGCCGAGGCCGATCTCGGTGCGCTCATCCCGGGCCTGCACATCGTGCGGATGGATGCGGACACCACTTCGGGAAAGGGCGGTCACGAGCGGGCGCTCATGGAGTTCGAGGATCATGCAAGCGCGGTGCTCCTGGGAACCCAGATGATCGCCAAGGGCCTGGACTACCCGGACGTCACGCTCGTGGGCGTGCTGAATGCTGATACCAGCATGCATGTGCCCGACTTCCGTGCGGGAGAACGAACGTACCAGCTTCTGGAGCAGGTAGCGGGTCGAGCCGGCCGAGGTGAGAAGCCCGGCCGCGTGATCATCCAGACGTACTGGCCCGATCACCCTGCCGTGCAGGCGGTGTTGGCGGGCGACGGTGAGGGGCTCTACGCGCGCGAGGCCGCGGATCGTCGCGAGCTCGGGTTCCCGCCGTTCGGACGCGTCGCCAATGTCGTCGCAAGCGGTCGTTCTGCCGCCGCAGTCCGGGAGACGGCCTATGCCGCAGCCTCTGCGCTCGCCGACGTGCTGCCGGAGGGGTTTGCGATCGTCGGCCCTGCCGCTGCGCCGATAGCGCGAATCAAAGGGAACTGGCGGTGGCACTTGTTGGTGAAGGCGCCCGAGAGTGCGGACCTCTCGAGTGTGCTGCGGGACGGTCTGGAGCGGCTGCCCGTGCCGGAGGGCGTCACGCGGATCGTGGACGTGGACCCCGTCGGCATGCTGTAGACCGGCGTTGTAGAATCGGTGCGGCACCGCACTTGCAGGTGTGCTGCAAAGTCGAGCTGGAGGAAACGCCCGAATGGAAGTCCTGCGTCACCCAAGCCCGGTGCTCAAGGGTCGCGCCCACGAGGTCGAGCCGGCGGCGGACAGCACGCTCCGCGACCTGGTACGCGCGATGGCCGAGACCATGTACGACGAGAGCGGCGTCGGCCTGGCTGCGCCCCAGGTGGGCGTCGACAAGCGCGTGATCGTCTTCGATGTGGACGACCGGCTGGCTGCACTGTGCAATCCCGTCATCACGGAGTTCGGCGCCGAAACGGCTGTTGAGGACGAGGGATGTCTTTCGGTTCCCGGCATCACGGTGCCGGTGGAGCGGAGCATGCGCGTGGTCTGCTTCGGGCAGACGCTGGAGGGGCGCGACATCACCCTCGAGGCGGAGGACCTGCTTGCGCGAGTGCTCCAGCACGAGATCGATCATCTCGATGGGGTGCTGATCCTCGACCGATGCCCCGCTGACGTGAAGAAGACGATCATCCGGACCTACAACGAGGTCAACAACCTGTAGCAGGCACCCAAAGGGGGGGAACGCGGGATGCGCGTCGTCTTCATGGGCACCCCCGCGTTCGCGGTGCCTTCACTCGAAGCTCTTGACGAGCACCACGACGTGGTGGCGGTCGTCACGATGCCCGATCGGGTGTCGGGACGCGGTGGTGAGCTTCGTCCGTGCGAGGTGAAGGCGGCCGCCGAGACGCGCGGTCTCATGACCCTCCAACCCACGACGCTCCGTGGCGAGGTGGCAGACCGCATCCGCGTGCTGCGGCCGGATGTCATCTGCGTTGCGGCCTTCGGCATGCTGCTCCCGCCCGAGGTGCTCGAGATCCCCCCGCACGGGTGCATGAACGTTCACGCCTCCCTGCTCCCGCGCTATCGCGGTGCGGCACCGGTGCAGCGGGTCATCCTGGATGCCGAGCCGGAGACCGGCGTGAGCATCATGCGGATGGAGGAGGGGCTGGATACCGGTCCCTACGCGCTCCAGGTGCGGGTGCCCGTCGGGGAGCGATACGCCGCCGAGCTTGAGTCCGAGCTGGCCCGCGTCGGCGCCGAGGCGCTTCTGGCGGTCCTCGCCGAGCTCCCCAGTGTCCGCTGGGAGGCGCAGGACGAGTCGGGCGTGACCTACGCGCCGAAGGTGACCAAGGACGACGTCGCGCTCACCCCCGAGCTGTCGATCGCCTCGGCCTATGCGCGGGTGCGGGCCGCGACGCACCGGGCCCCGGCCCGTGCGTGCGTGAGCGAACGCGAGCTCACGGTGGTCCGGGCGCACCCGACCGAGGCGGACGTTGCGCCGGGTGGTGCATGCATCGTCAGTGGCATGCCCGTTCTCGGCTTCACGGGTGGGGCGCTGGTGCTCGATATCGTGCGCCCCGCAGGCAAGGGCGACATGCCGGGCGACGCATGGGCGCGTGGGGCGCACATGGCCGAAGGCGTCTGCTGGCGGTGTACACGGTGACGGTGGCGCCCGCGCGACGCGTCGCCCTCGGCGTGCTGGCTCGCGTGCGCAAGGACTGTGCCTTCTCCGGCGCCGTCGTGTCCGTCGCACTCGGAAAGGCGTCCCTTTCACCCGCCGATGCGGCGCTGACGACGCGGCTGGTGTACGGAACCCTCTCGGCCGAAGGCGTGCTTGACGAGGCGCTCGACCGTCATCTCTCACGCGGAGTCGAGCCTCGGGTGCGCGACGTGCTGCGACTGGCCGCGTTCGAGCTGCTGTTCAGCCGCGCTCCTGCGTATGCGGTCGTCGACCAGGCGGTGGATCTGGCGCGAGGCGTGCGCCCGCAGGCCTCGGGGCTCGTGAACGCGGTCGTGCGGAAGATAGCAGCCGAGGCCTCCACCTTCCCGTGGGGCGATCCTGCGACCGATCGCGACGCGCTTGCGCGGGCATCGGGGCATCCGCGTTGGATCGTGGACCTTGCGATCACATCGCTCGGGGAGACCGCGGCCCGCGAGATGCTTGCCAGCGGTCTGGAACCTGCTCCCACGTACGTCCGTCTGGATCCATTCGAGACCGATCGGGCCACGGCGGTAGATGCCCTCTCGGCTGCGGAGCCTGAGCCGTCCCCGCCGGACCCGGACTGCTACAGGCTTGGCCATGCGTCGGCCGTGTTCGCGCGGCCCGCCGAACCGCACGGGTGGTTCCCGATGGACGCGGCCGCGCAGATGGCGCCTGCAGCGCTTCGTCCCACCTCGGGCATGGCGGTTCTCGACGTCGGCTCAGGACGCGGCAACAAGACGGTGTGCATACAAGCGATCGCGTCGCGTGGCGGTGGGCCCGCCGAGGTGACCGCTGTGGACGTGCACGAAGGCAAGGTCCGGACGATGCGCGAACGACTGGATCGCTCGGGCGTCCCAGGCGTGACCGCCCTCGCGTGCGACGCGACCGATCTGGTCGCGGTGTTCGAGGCGAATGCATTCGACGCCGTGCTCATCGACGCTCCCTGCAGCGGCCTCGGCACGCTGCGCCGCTACCCGGAGAAGCGCTGGCGCCTTGATCCGGGTGCGCCGGCTCGCATGGCGCTCTTGCAGTCGCAGCTGTTGGAGGCAGCGTCGCGGGTGGTCCGGCCGGGCGGCGCGGTAGTGTACTCTACCTGTAGCGTGGCCGCCGAAGAGAACGACGGGGTCGTCGGCGGGTTCCTTGCCGGCGAGTCCGGGCGCGGTTTCCGGGCCGAACCGCTCGGTGACCTGATCCCGCTCGAATGGGGGACATTCCGAGACGGGACGGGCTCGTTCCGTTCCTGGCCGACATCGGGCGGACCGGACGGCCACTTCGTGGCGGTTTGCCGCCGCGGTTCCGAGTAAGCAGAGGTTCGAACGATCCGAGGGAGGATGGGATGCGCAGCACCCGTATCGTCGAGATGCTCGAGGTCACCGAGGCCGCAGCACTGTCTGCGGGCCGATGGATGGGCAAGGGCGACAAGCATGCTGCCGATGACGCCGCGGTCGAGGCGATGCGTTCGGCCTTCAACAACGTGGACATCGACGGCACGATCGTCATCGGCGAAGGGGAGCGTGACGAGGCGCCGATGCTCTTCATCGGCGAGAAGGTCGGCCGAGGCGGCGAGGAGATCGACATCGCCGTGGACCCGCTCGAAGGCACGAACCTGACCGCCTACGGGCAGTCGAACTCGATCGCGGTCCTGGCATTCGGGCCCAAGGGCACGCTGCTGCACGCCCCGGACACCTACATGAACAAGATCGCGGTGGGACCCACCGCAGCAAGCGTGGTCCACATCGACCTGAGCCCGACCGAGAACATCCGCAACGTCGCGAAGGCGATGAAGCGTCCTGTCGAGGACCTCGTGGTGTGCATCCTCGAGCGCGAGCGCCACAAGGACCTGATCGCCGAAGTGCGGGCTGCCGGCGCGCGCATCCGCTTGATCTCCGATGGCGACGTGTTCGGCGCCGTGGCCACGGCCATCGAGGGCACCGGCATCCACCTGTATCTCGGCATCGGTGCCGCCCCGGAGGGTGTGCTGGCCTGCGCCGCCATGAAGTGCATCGGCGGGTGCTTCATGGGGCGCTTCGCGTGGCGCAGCGATGAGGAAAGAGCGCGTGCGGTGGAGATGGGAACGCCGCACATCGATGGCATCCTTGAGATGGATACGCTCGTCAACACCGACGAGGCTGCATTCATCGCCACAGGCGTCACGGACGGGGAGCTGCTTCGCGGCGTGAAGTACTTCGGGCACGGCACGCGCACGCACTCGATAGCGATGGATAACGCCACGGGAACCGTGCGCTTCATCGAAACCGTGAAGCAGACCGGAGCCGAGAAGTTCTGGGTGCGGATGGACTAGAGGGCGACCCTACTCGGAAGCGGGACACGTCGCGCATGCGGCGCTTGGTCCCGAGTTGGCGCAGGAGTCCTTGCCGGAAGGCGAGGGCTCCTCGCTCTTCGGCCTCGGCCGGTAGTCGGTGTTGTGAAAGCCCGAGCCCTTGAAGACGACACCCACCGGCGTGAACACGCGCTTGGTCTGGCCGCCGCAGGAGGGGCAGGCGACCTCGGAGGCGTCCGAAAGCGGGCGTGTGTGCTCGAAGACGGACGCACACGACAGGCAGCGGTAGTCGTAGGCGGGCACGGCATCTCCTGTAGGTCGTTGGCGATAGTGCAGCATAGCCGCGCAGCTGCCCCGGCGCAAGGCGGGCACCGCGCTTGCTATACTGCAGGAATGACCCAGACCTCACACAGGCGCCGACTGGTGCCGAAGGCCGCGATCGTTGCTGCCGTCGTTATCGTGCTACTGATCGCTGCCGCCGTCGCCGCATCGGTGATGGTGGCGCGCTCGGGTCTTCTCGCCGTACCCGACGTGGTCGGACTACCTGGCGAGATCGCCAAGGAGTCACTCGAGGCCGACGGATTCGTCTACGAGCTTGCGGGCACGCGCGTTTCGGTGACCGTTCCCGAGGGTGAGGTCATCTCCCAGGAGCCGACTCCGGGCGTGCTCGTCGACCCGGGCACTGTGGTCGCGGTGGTGCTGTCCGTGGGGCCGCAGACGTTCGAGGTCCCCGATCTCGTGGGCAGCTCGGTCGAGGGTGCGCGTGACGCGCTGAGCGCCCTTGGGCTCAACGTGGTGACGGAAGCTGTGTCCGCCGAGACCACACAGGCGATCGTGCTCGAGATGTTCCCGGCGCCCGGATCCAGCGTGAGCCCCGGTGACGAGATCCGCCTGTCGGTTCCCGGCGGATCCGGTGAGGCGGACGTATTGCTTCCGTACGACCTCGAGGGCGTCACGGTACTGCTCGACCCTGCTCCGGTACCTGAAGGCATGGGAGCCGACGTGACGATGGAGATCAGCCGACGGCTGCAATCGTTGTTGGAGGCCGCGGGCGCGAAGGTCTCCACGACGCGTGCAGCTGGAGGAGCGGCCACCACCGAAGGTCGTGTCCAGGCCGCGGAGGCGTCGACGGCCGACCTCATCATCGGTCTCGATGTGGCTGCGTCGGGCGCTCCGGGAGTGGTCGTATATCACCTCGGATCGGCCGCGGATGCGCAGTACGAGCTGTCGTCGCTCAAGTACGCCCAGGCGGTCACCCGCGCGGCGACCTTGCCGACACTCACGGTGAACGAGCCTGGGCCCGTGGAGGATCCCGTGCTCTCGGCGTTTCCGGGCACCGGGATACGCGTGCAGGCCGGTGCCGCCGACGCTGCGGCGGACCTAGCGCGGTTCGTTGATCCAGCCTGGGCCGACCAGATCGCGCGTGCCATCTACCGTGGCGTCGGTCCCACCCTCGAGGACAACTGATCGTGCAATCGTGTAGACTGTCGGGGAATTTCCTCCGAGCTGAGACGAACGGAGTCGCCGTGCGCGGAATCCGCCTTCGGATACTCCTCGTGTCGATGCTGGTGCTCGTAATGGGCTTTACGCCGCATGCGGTGGCCGCGCAGACCGAGGTACAGAAGCTTCAGGCGCAGATCAAGGAGTTGCAGTCCGCCTCATCGGCGGCAGGGCAGGCCTACTCGGCCGCCTACTGGCAGCTCGATGCGACGCGCGTGGAAACGGCCCGCGTGGATGCCGAGCTTGCCGACGCGCAGGCACGCCTCGATCAGGTGAACGTCCGTCTTGCGCAGCGTGCGAACGAGATCTACCGCACCGGCAAGACCGACTACATGGCCATCCTGCTCTCGAGCGATGACTTCGACGAGATGCTGAAGCGCCTCGAGTACGTGCAGCGGGTCAGCGAGCAGGACGCGTCGATCATCGCTGAGGTGGAGGCGCTTCAGGCGAGCCTCGCCACGAGCCGTGCCGAGCTCGAGACGCTCAAGGGCCAGCAGGCCCAAGAGACCGCCGTCCTCAAGGAGGAGGCGGACCGCATCGACAAGGAACTCAAGGCCCAGCAGGCTGAGTACGACAAGCTGCAGAAGCAGCTCGCGGCAGCGCTCGCTGCCGAGAAGGCGAAGAAGCAGAAGTCCTCGGCAACACCCGGGCCGAACGGGATGGTCTTCCCGGTGGCCGGTCCGTGCACGTACACGGACACCTGGGGTGAAGCGCGATCGGGTGGCCGCACGCACAAGGGCACTGACATCATGGCGCGGGAGGGGATCCCGGTCGTGGCGGTCCTGTCGGGGACCGTGCGCTCGAAGGACAACAGTCTCGGCGGCAAGACCATCTGGCTTACTACCGACAACGGATGGGCGTTCTACTACGCACATCTGAGCAGTTACAAGGTCACATCCGGGAACGTGCAGGCCGGGCAGGTCATCGGCTACGTTGGCAGCACCGGCAACGCGTCGGCGAGCGCGCCGCATCTGCACTTCGAGATCCATCCCGGCGGTGGCGCCGCGGTGAATCCGTACCCGTACCTCAAGCAGATGCAGTAGTTTGTCACCCGGTGCGTCCTGTGGCACGATGACCGGGTCTTACCGTTTCGGGAGCTGCCTGCTCGCAGGTGGCTGAGAGGCGACGATGGGTCGCGACCGAGAAGACTGGGCCGGTAATGCGGCACAGGAACACGGCTGGAGGCGGCCGAGGAGCCGTCTCCGCTCTCAGCGCTCCTTTCCTTACGGCGCTCGGTGCGCCGGGAGTGGAGAACGCTATGCAGATTTCGCGCGTTCGGATCGCCGCTGAGATCGGGCTCACGATAGCCCTTTCGGCGGTACTTGGGCTGATGACCGTATGGTCGATGCCCCAGGGCGGCAGCGTGTCGCTCGTCATGCTTCCCCTCTTCGTGCTGGCGCTTCTGCGTGGACCCGCCGCGGGGATCGCGGCAGGCGCCCTGTACGGACTGGTCGACTTCATGATCAAGCCGTACGTCTTCCATCCGGTGCAGGTGCTGCTCGACTACCCGGTGGCGTTTGCGGCATGCGGTCTCGCCGGGCTCTTTGCGCACGCGTGGGCCTCGCGAGCGAGGGAGAAGCGCTTCGGGGCGGCGTTCTGGCAAGCGGCGGTGCCGGGGATCGCACTGGGTGCGCTCGGGCGCTATGCGGCGCATGTGGTGTCGGGACTCGTGTTCTTCGCGACCTACGCGGAAGAGGCCGGTCAGGCGCCGCTGATCTACTCGGTCTCGTACAACTCGTTCGTGCTCGTGTCGGCCGCGGCCTCGGCGCTGATCGCTTTCGCGGTCCTTCCGGCGCTCGAGCTTACCGCTGCGCGCTCCCGCTGATGGACGGACGCCGCGCGCTGATCGTGGGAGCGGCCCCGGCCCTCGGTGGAGAGGCCCACTACCGTCGCGTGATAGAGGCCGCGGATCTGCTGATCGCCGCGGATGGCGGACTGCTCGTGTGTCTCGATGCGGGGCGCACTCCCGACATCTGCGTCGGTGACTTCGACTCGACTTCCGCAGCGTCTCTCTCTCAGGCAGCGGCCTCGGGTGCTGAGATTCGCCGCTACCCAGCGGTCAAGGACGAGAGCGACCTCGATCTCGCTCTCGCGGTCGCGCGGGAGGCGGGCTGCAGCGAGGTCACGTTCACAGCCGCATTCGCAGGCCGGCTCGACCACACCCTTGCGGCACTCGGCACGGTCGTTTCTGCGGCCGATCTCGGCGGCGCGTGCGACGAGCCCGAGTGGTGGGGCTTCCCACTGCGCTCGGAGCTCGCGGATGCGCGTGAACTCAGCGAGCCGGTCGGCACGACCATCTCCGTCATGGCGATCGGCGTTGATGCGACTCTGAACGCAACGGGCTTCGGCTATCCGATGTCCCGGACGGTTCTGGGCGCGCTCTCATCGCATGGGCTCAGCAATGTCGCCACGGAACGCACGCAGCGTATCGAGGTCGTGTCCGGCACCGTTGTTGTCATAGTCAATCGAGGACAGGGGATTCCTGCTCTTGAGTTCGGACTTGCCTCGACCGATACACTGTGAAGACGCATGCACGCTGTGCGTTGTCGTGCCGTGTGGCAGTGGGGGCGATGTGCAGGCTCGGGACCGATCGCTTTGGAGCTGGTGGGGGGCACTCGCGGTGCTGGGAGCCGCGTGTGTGCTCGCCGGCTTCCTGATTCCGTCACTCGCGCTCGGAGTGGTCGGCGCGCTTGGCTGCGTGCTCGGACTCTGGGAGATTCGGTCGTCAGTCATGTCCGCGGTGCCGTCCGATATCCCGGTCGCTCAAGTTGCGGTGGTAGAGCACCCGCCGATCCCGCGCGTGCCCCCCGGGCTGGAGCCGGAGGTCGTGCTGTCGGCTCTGCGCGACTCGGCCACACACGTCGCCACGCCGGTGGCTGCGCATCTGTGGCTTGCCGATGAGCCCACCGGAACGCTGCGCAAGATCGCGGCGGTTGGCCCGATGGCGCCCTCAGGCCAGCCGATCCTGCTGTCCTCGGATGATGCCCTTGCAGCTTCATGCCGCAGCGGTCGAGCCGAGACCGGTCCGGTAGCACGCATTCGCGGGGGTGGCGAACCGACGACGATCTGGCGGTACGTGCTGCCGATCATCGCTGGCGATGCGAGAGGTGTGGCCGCCGTCGACTTCCAGTCGCCCGATGAGATCGACGTCAGTACGCTTCCCGAGGTGACTGCACCGCTACGCGGATCGCTCGCGGGCGCGCTCGGCCTCCACGTGGCGCGCATCGAACTCGAAACCGCGCAGCAGCTCATCGAGGCGGCCCGTGATCTCAGTCGCATGCTCGACCCGCAGCAGGTCCTCACGACGGCACTGCGCCGGGCTATGGAGCTCAGCGATGCGCAGACCGGCAGTGTGATGCTGCTCGAGCAGAGCACCGGACGGCTCGTGATCGAGCTCTCCGAGGGTCTGCCTTCCGAGGTGGTGCACTCGACCTCGCTCGCCGAAGGTGAGGGCATCGCAGGCTGGGTGCTCGCTTCACGGCAGCCGCTGCTGATCGAGGACCTGCCCGCACGCACCCCGGCGGCGCGGAGGCACGGGATACGCTCGGCGGTCTCAGTTCCTATCGCCGACGATGATGGCATCCTCGGCGTGTTGAACGTAGGCAGCCGCTCGTTCCCGGCACGGTTCACCGAATCGCACATGTCGTCGATCGAGATCCTCGGCAAGCAGACCGCGACTGCGCTGCGAAATGCCCGGGCAATGGTGCAGTCGCGGGAGTTGTACTTCGACACGCTCAAGGCGCTGGCGCTTGCGATGGAGACCAAGGACCCGTACTCGCGCGGGGGCACGGAGCGTGTGCTCGAGTATGCGGATGCGATGGGCAAGGCGTTCGGGCTTGGCTCGGACGATCAGGACGCGCTTCGGATCGCCGCGCTTCTGCATGACATCGGGATGGTCGCGGCGGGGGATAGCGTCGCGACGGCTGACAGGCCCCTTACGACCGTGGAGCGTGCGCTCCTGAAGATGCACCCCCAGATCGCGTCCGAGATCCTGGCCGAGGCGCCGGCGCTCCGAAACGTCGTGCCTATCGTGTACCACCATCACGAGTGGTACGACGGAGCTGGCTATTTGAGCGGGGTCGCCGGCGAGGGGATCCCCATCGGTGCGCGGATACTCGCGGTCGCAGACGCATTCGTGGCGATGACGTCGCCACGCCCGTATCGGGCGGCATTCTCGGTGGCCGAGGCGCTGCGGGAGCTCACGGATAAGACAGGGACCCAGTTCGATCCTGCCGTCGTGGATGTCCTGCGGGACATCCTTCAGGGCGGGTCGAGCCGGGTCCCCGGTTCGAACAGCGGGTCGTACTAGCCGCGCGTGACCTTGCCGGCCTTGAGGCACTTCGTGCAGATGTTCATCTTCTTCACGGTGCCGTCAACAACGACCGAGACCTTCTGTACGTTGGGGTGGAACATGCGGTTCGTGACGCGATGAGAGTGGCTCACATTGCGCCCCGCGGTGGGATGCTTGCCACAGACGCTGCACACCTTGGACATCTTCGGGCTCCGTCCTCATGATCGGTTCAGGCGGTCAGGCTTCCACCGCCGGTATCGGCAAAAGCGGAGCAATACTAGCACACGGGTGTCGGGCCAGCAAAGCGACCGTCGTCGGCCCCGGATGCTGCATTCGCGTGGTGCCATGCGCGCCGCTCGGCAGGGGTGTGGTTCCGCTATACTACATCGTACGTTCGCGACCAGGACTGGGCCGTTGTGAGTGCCCTGAGGAGGGTCATGCATGGCTGAGGAGGCACGCGGTACCGTCACCATCGCCAACGACGTGTTGGCGGACATCGCCGGCTTCGTGGCGCTCGAGGGCTACGGCGTGGTCGGCATGGCGAGCCCTTCGCTGCGCGACGGCGTCGCGCAGCTGCTCTCGCGGGACAAGCTTCGCAAGGGCGTGGTCATCACCAATACCGACGAGCGAAGCGTGGCCGTCGATCTGTATGTGGTTGTGGAGTACGGGACGAATCTGACCCAGGTCTCGCACAATCTGTCCTCGGCGGTTCGTCACGCGCTCACGCACAACGCCGTGGTGCAGGTGTCCGATGTCCGTGTGCACGTCCAAGGGATCAAGCTGAGGAAGAAATCGGAGCACGCATGACACAGGTCCCCTCGCCGCCCGGCGTCGTGGTCTTCGCGGCATCTGCCGCCGCGCTCAAGCAGCGCATGGAAGAGGTCAATCGGCTGAACGTGTTCCCCGTTCCCGATGGCGACACGGGCACCAACATGACCCTCACGCTCGACGCGGTCATGACCGACCTCGGCAGACTCGGGTCGGATGCCTCGATCGCTGACGTGTGCCACGCGATCACGCACGGCTCTCTGATGGGTGCCCGTGGCAACTCCGGGGTCATCCTGAGCCAGATGCTGCGGGGACTGTGTGAGGTCATCGCGGAGTCCACGGAGTTCACGACGTCGGTGGTAGCATCCGCGCTCGAGCGGAGCGTGCAGGTCGCCTTCCAGGCCGTTCGCAAGCCGGTCGAGGGAACGATGCTGACCGTTCTGAAGGACGCCTCGATCGCGGCGCGCGCCGGTGTGGCCGCGGGACTTCCGCTGGACGAGTTCCTCGATGCGGTCGTTCAGGCCGCTTTCGAGTCCGTTCGACGCGGGCCCGACCTGTTGCCGGTCCTGAAGGAGAACGGGGTCGTGGACGCCGGCGGCTTCGGATTGGCGATCCTCGCCGAAGGGTTCGTGGCCGGGTACAAGGGCCGCGAGTACCGGGAGCATGCGATCGAGACGGCTGCGGAGCCGATGATCGTCGTTCCGGTCGACGACTGGAACGACGATGAGTACCTCTACTGCACCGAGTTCCTCCTGCACGGCGCCGAAGTGGACCGCTCGGTCATCGAGGACTACGTCTCGGAGCGCGGCGGCTCGGAACTCGTGGTGGGGGATCGGGAGACCTACAAGGTCCACGTCCACACCGATGAGCCCGGAGGCGTTCTCTCCTGGGCCACCGGGCTGGGCGAGGTATCGGAAGTCCATGTCAACAACATGCGACGTCAGACCGCGGATCGCACGCAGGGCATCCGGCAGTCCATCACCCCCTCCAAGCCTGTCGGATTCGTCGCGGTCGCAGCGGGCTCCGGGATGGCGGCGATCCTGTCGAGTCTCGGTGCCGATGTGGTGGTGAGCGGCGGCCAGACGATGAACCCGTCCACAGCAGAACTGCTGGACGCCGTGGGCAAGGTCGATGCGCATGCGGTCGTGATCCTTCCGAACAACCGGAACATCATCATGGCAGCGCAGCAGGTCATCGCGGTCGCCGACCGGCCCGTGTCCGTCGTTCCCACAACCGCTGTTCCTCAGGCCTTCGCGGCCCTGCTCGCCTACGACGGCTCAGAGGAACTCGCCGCCGTGACCGAGGAGATGACCGAGGCGGCTCTGGCCGTACGCTGTGCCGAGGTGACGACGGCGGTCAAGGACTCGAAGGGCAAGGCCGGCGCCATCAAGGCAGGCCAGGTGATCGGGATAGTGGATCACGAGATCGAGGTCATCGGCACCGACATAGCCGAAGTGGCCATCGAGGTGGCCGGGCTGATCGCGGACGGCGGGGATACCGCTACCGTGCTGGCTGGCGAGGACTTCGATGATGCTGCACTGGACGAGCTGGTTGAGCGTCTCTCAACCGCGTACCCGTCCCTCGAGGTCGAGGGGCACCGGGGCGAGCAGCCGGTATATCCGGTGATCGTGGCCATAGAGTAGTTCCACACAAGGAGGAAACGCATGCCACGGATCGGTATCGTCTGCGACAGCACCTGCGACCTTGGCCCCGCATGGCTCAAGGAACACGATGTGGTCATGGTCCCGCTGAAGGTCAACTTCGGCGAGACGACCTACCTCGACTGGCTCGACCTCACACCGGATGCCTTCTATCAGAAGCTGGCCGCGTCCGATGTGCTGCCGAAGACGTCCCAGCCTTCACCCGCCGACTTCGGGACGGTGTACCGGCGGCTCGCGGACGAAGGGTGCACGGACATCATCTCGATCCACCTGACTTCGGCACTGTCAGGGACGATGGAGTCCGCGATCATGGCGGCCAAGATGGCGCCCGTACCCGTGGTCGCTATCGATACCCTCACCGTCTCGATGGGCTTGGGGCTCGCGGTCATCGCCGCTGTTGAGGCAAGGGATGCGGGCGGCGATGCCGCCGTTATTGAAGCTGCTGTACGCCACGTCGTGGATACCGGGCACATCTTCTTCGCCCTTGATACGCTGGACTACCTCGTCAAGGGTGGTCGCGCCGGCAAGGCGCAGGGACTGGCTGCGTCGGTGTTGAACATCAAGCCGGTTCTGACCTTCAATCGTGAGGGCATCATCGAGCCCTACAAGAAGGTGAAAGGCACCAAGAAGGCGGTTGCCGAGATTGCTGCCGCAGCCGCGGGAGCCGGTCCCGGTCGTGTCCGGGTCGGCGTGCTGCACGCACAGGCGCCCGACCTCGCAAAGGACCTGGTGGCGGAGATCGAGGCCCTCGGGATCGACTTCGAGCTTGTCCACACCGTGGAAGTCGGTGCCGTCATCGGCACGTATGCCGGTCCGGGCGCGGTCGGGGCGGTCTTCTACCCGCTGTGATGTGATGAGCCGCCCCGCGGATCATGCGTGTGCGCGCGCCGTTGCGGCGATCACGGCAGATGAGCCGGTCTCCTCGGTTCGGTTGGTGGACTCCCGCCGCGCCGAGGCGCTCGCCAGGCTCGGCATTGACACTGTCGGCGATCTCGTCCGCCACTACCCGTTTCGCTACCTTGACCTCACTGCAACGGCCGACCTACGGTCAGTGCCGATTGGCATCGACGCCACGGTCATCGGCCGTGTCCACGAGATCAAGGTGAAGCGCCCGCGCCCGCGTCTCACGATCACCGAGGTCGCGATCGTCGACGGAACGGGAGCGCTCATCGGGGTGTGGTTCAACCAGCCATACATGGAGCAGCGATTCCGGGTCGGCGACCGCGTCGCGTTTGCGGGGACGGTGACATTCGATTTCGGACTGAAGCAGATGCGGAGTCCGTTCGTCGAGAAGCTGCCCGACGAGGATCGCGGCCCCGACATAGCCCGCATCCTGCCGGTGCACCGTGCTACCGAGGGGCTCTCCACGAACTGGATCCGCCGTCTCGTGGCCGACGCGATCGACATGGCGGGCGATCAGCCCGACCCGCTCCCGGCCGCGCTCCGGGTGCGACGACAGCTGATGCCGCTCGCAGGTGCGCTCTCGGCGATCCACTTTCCCGCGAGCACGGCTGACGCGGATGCTGCGCGCAGGCGGCTGGCATACGAGGAGCTGCTTTCGATCCAGCTGGCGATGGCGCTGCGGCGGCATCGCGCCACCGAGGCGACTCCCGGATTCAAGCACATCGTGGACGGTCCGCGCCTCGCGCTGCTCGCTCGCGCGCTGCCATTCGTGCTGACCGAAGACCAGACGCGCGCGCTTGGCGATATCCTCGCCGACATGTCCTCCGAGCACCCGATGAACCGGATGCTGCTCGGGGACGTGGGAACCGGCAAGACGGCGGTTGCGGCGCATGCGCTCGCAGCGTGCGCCGACTCGGGCACGCAGGCTGCGATGATGGCGCCGACCGAGGTCCTTGCGCAGCAGTACGCGGGAGCGGTTGGCCCGCTTCTGGACGCGGCGGGCGTCTCATGGCGGCTTCTCACCGGTTCCACGAGGGCCGCCGAGCGTTCGGAGATCACTGCTGGCCTCGCTGACGGGAGCATCAGTGTGGCGTTCGGCACGCACGCGCTCATCCAGGAATCGGTCGAGTTCAAGAGGCTGACGCTCGCCATCGTGGACGAGCAGCACCGGTTCGGGGTCGCCCAACGCCTGGCGCTGCGCGGCAAGGGGGAGGGCATCGATCTGCTCGTGATGACGGCGACACCGATTCCCCGGAGCCTCGCTCTCACGCTCTACGGTGATCTCGAGACCTCGTACGTGCGCCAGCGCCCCGGCGGCAGAGGCCCCGGCCACGTCCGAACGCGGGTCGTTCCCATGAACGGCCGGGCAGATGCCTACGCAGCGGTGCGTGCGGCCGTCGCCGAAGGCTATCAGGCATACGTCGTGTGTGCCCTGGTCGACGAGAGCGACGCCACGCAGGCCAAGGCGGCGACAGCCGAGGCGCGTCGCCTCCAGCGACAGGTGTTCTCGGAGTTGAAGGTAGGCCTGCTGACGGGACAGATGCCAGCTGCCGAGAAGGCTGCGGCAATGGCCCGCTTCCGGGCGGGTGAGACGGATGTCCTCGTTGCCACGACCGTGATCGAGGTCGGTGTGGACGTGCCCAGGGCTACCGTCATGATCATCGAAGACGCCGAGCGCTTTGGCCTGGCCCAGCTGCATCAGCTCCGTGGACGCGTGGGACGCGGGGAAGCTCCCGGCGAAGTGCTCCTGTTCGCCGACCCCAAGACGGCCGATGGCAGGGCCAGAATGGAAGCCATCGTGGCCACCGATGACGGGTTCGAGCTTGCCGAGTACGACCTGCGTCTACGCGGGGAGGGTGAGGTGCTCGGAGACCGTCAGAGCGGTCTGCCGGGACTGCGCCTTGCCTCTCTCGCGACCGATCAGGAGCTGATCGAGATCGCACGGGAAGACGCGACGGCGATCGTTGCAGAGGACCCTGAACTCGCGCTGCCCGTCTATCTGCCACTCGCCGAAGATGTTGGCCGGCGTATCGGCGCCGTGTGGGAGTGGGTGAGCGCCGGGTGAGGATCATCGCCGGCCGATGGAAGGGCCATCGCCTCGCGGCGCCGCGCGGTCGCGACACGCGCCCCACAGCAGATCGCGTGCGTGAGGCGGTCTACTCTGCAGTCGTCTCGCGCCTCGGGGACCTGGATGAGAGATCGGTCGCCGATCTCTACGCGGGTAGCGGGGCGCTCGGGCTTGAGGCCCTTTCGCGAGGTGCCGCGCACTGCGTGTTCGTCGAGACTGACAGGAACGCCGCGTCCGTCATCAGGGCGAATGCGGCATCTCTCGGCGTCGACCCCACAGCGGTGCAGGTGGTTCATGCAACTGTAGTGGGGTTCGCAGCGCATTCGCCCGAGCAGGCAGGGGTGTCGTTGCTTCTTGCCGACCCGCCCTATAGGATAGACGCGGCCGAGTTCAGCCAGGTACTGGAAACGCTGGCAGGTCGCGGATTCCTGGACGTGGGGGCGCTGATCGTCTACGAGCATTCGGCCGAGGCCGAACCGGCATGGCCTGCCGGGTTCGTGGGGGAACCTGCGCGAAGGTACGGAAGCACTGCGGTGTCATTTGCCACGTATGAAGGGTGAGGCCCAAGCGTGAACCGTGCGATGTGCCCGGGAACGTTCGATCCGGTGACAAACGGGCATCTCGATGTCATAGAGCGGGCGTCTGCGCTCTTCGACGAGGTGGTCGTGGCGGTTGCGCTCAGCCCGGACAAGGGCGGCGGTCCGCTGTTCGGCCTGGAGGAGCGTGTCGCCTTCATCAAGCAGGCGGTTGCCGCGCTGCCGAATGTCACGGTACAACCCTTCGACGGACTTCTAGTAGAATGCGCACAGGAGATAGATGCGAAGGTGATCATAAAGGGCCTTCGCGCGGTGACGGACTTTGAGCGTGAGTTCCAGATGGCACAGCTGAACTACCGTCTCGACAAGTCGGTCGAAACGATGTTCATCATGTCCATCCCGGAGTACGCGTACCTGAGTTCGTCGGCGGTGAAGGAGATCGCCCGCCACGGCGGGTCGGTGAGAGGGCTCGTGCCAGACGCAGTATGTGAGGCGCTTGCCTCGCGGTTGCACCAGTCCCACTAGGGAGGTACGTATGGACATCTTGGCGCTGATCGACCGGATCGAGGAACTCATCGATAGCGGCCGCAACGTGCCGTTCTCGGGCTCGAAGGTCATCGATCCGGAGAAGGTCTACGAACTCATCGACGAGATTCGTGCCCAGTTCCCCGACGAACTGAAGCAGGCGCGGTGGATCGTCAAGGAGCGCCAGGAGATGCTCGAAGAGGCCGAGAAGGAAGCGAATCGGGTACTCGAAGAGGCGAAGTCACGCGCCGAGTCCATCGCATCGGAGCAGGAGATCGTCAAGCTCGCCGAACAGCAGCGAGCAGACATCCTCGACGACGCCCGCGCGCGCGAGCGTGAGATCCGGCTTGGCGCCGAGGACTACGCCGATGAGATGCTGGCGAATCTCGAAGTCAACCTTGGCAAGCTGCTGACAGCCGTGCAGCGCGGCCGCGATCGGCTGCAGGGCAAGGTCGCCCAGCGCGGTCAGTGATGGACGACGCGTCTTACTCGATCGACGTTCGCACGATACTGGAGGACCTCGGAGCGTCGATCGCACTCGACGCCGACGTGGAGATCCCCCAGATCGTCCTGGGGACCGAGAGCTTCGTGCCGACGAGGCCCATGCGTCTGATCGCCGATATCACCAACACCGGCGCCGGGATCGTCGCATCCGGTACGCTCGATGCGGAGTTCCACGCCACCTGCTCCCGCTGCCTGAAGGAGTTCCCGCTCCAGGTGAACGCCCCCCTCGAGGCGTTCTACGTCGCTCACGGCCGGGAGCATGAGCTACCCGAGGAGCAAGAGGTCGGATACATCAACGAGGGCGCGATCGACCTCATGGAGCAGATGCTCGCGTCGCTCGTTCTCGAGCTTCCCTTTGCCCCACTGCACGCCGA
>CAVOWY010000011.1:0-141139 GCA_963700295.1 uncultured Actinomycetes bacterium
GAACCGCAAGGTGTCACCGTCGACCACCATCGCGGCGAAACCGCGGTCGCGGACCGTCTCCCCCGGAGCCAGTGGCGGATCATCGGCCAGCGCCGGCGGGGCGGCCAGCAACGAGCCGGCCACAACGACGACCGCCAGCCCGGCTCCCATACGCACGCGCCCCAGGATGCCGGATCTGCGCGCGATTCCGGCGCAGCGTCGATGAACGGTCACATATCCGGTGTCGGCATCTCGCAGTGGCGGGTTGACGGACCTTCCTCCAAAGGGGGGTGTCAGCCCAGCACCGCGTGCAGCAATCCGGCCAACTGACCGGTCGCCTCCCGGATCTGGAGGTCCGCGGCGCCATGCCAATCCATCCCCAGCACGTGCGGGTCCCCCACGTCGTCGGGGTGTCGCAGTTCGTCCTCGGATTTTCGGCGGCGCCACGGCGGGGCGGCGGACCGGCGGCGGGCGCAGGAGCCATCCCCCGGGCCGCATCCAGTTCCGCCACCAGCCACGCCGTCCGGCCATCCCCGGACGGCAGCGGGGCCACGTGGCGGCGCGGGTCACTGTCCTCGTACACCTGGTCACTGCGGGCGGCATCGACCAGGCCCGCGTCGAGCAGCCACTGGGCGAGCCGGCCAGCCTGCCGGATGGTGAAGGTCCGGGGTCGCGCCGCAGGCGCCAACTCCAGGACGACCCGCTGGTGCTCGCGCGCCGCGGTGAGGACCAGGTCGGCCCGGGCCAGCAGTTCCGGGGTCAGGGCCTGGGAGCGGTGTTGCTGGTACCGGCCCGCCAGCGCGGGTGCCACTGAACACCCGGGGGCGCCGGCCGTCGCCATGGTCCCAGCTGAACTCACCTCGACCCCCGGCACCTGTGCGTCAGCCAGCAGCGCCGCTGCGGACGGCGAGCGGCAGATGTTGGCGGTGCAGACGTACAGGATCCTCACGGTCAATCCCCCCCGGGTCGGTTCCATTGTGCCGCTGCGCCATCAGCGGTCGGCGAACTCCACGATGTCGCGGGGCAATCGGCCGCTCATCGAGGCGCGGACGTGACCCTTGCCCTCGTAGCGGATCAGCGTGCAGTCCGGATGAGCGAAACGGACTCCTCGACGATCTGCGGGGTGAAGAACATGTCCTCTTCCGCGGAGATGAGCAGCAGCGGCACGCTGATCCGGGGCAGGACCTCCCGGGCATCGAAGGCCATCTCCGCCTCCGCCTCGACCAGCAGGTCCCCGGCAGGCACCACTTCATTCGAGAGGGTGCCCCCCAGCATCTTGCCGAACACCGTGCGCAGCCTGGCTTGGGACGGGTTCGGGAAGAAGTACTCAGCCATCACCTCGCCTGCCTGCCTGTATTGCCCGGCCGCACGCGCCTGCGCCCAGCGGTAGTCGTGGTCGCGACCCCAGGTACTGATCGTGCCCGCCGCCAGCGCCGCCACGAAGTGCTGCGCGCAGCCAGGGTGCTGGGCCGCGAGGTACTGCACGATCATGCCGCCGTGGACACCCCCACCACCACGTCCACCTGCCCGCCGAACTGGTCGGCGATGAGTTGCGCGTAGTCGTCGGCCATGTCCGACACGGTGTGCCCGGTCGGCATGTCGCGCTTGCGGGTCACGAACCACACAGTGAAACCGGCCTCGAGGAACGTGCGGAACTGCGAACCGGTCAGCGCCCCCATGGTGCCGCGCGGCACGTCACTGCCGGGCCCGACCGGAATCCACACCAGGGTCCGCGGGCCGTCACCCCAGCGCGCGTAGTCCATGCCGTTGGCGAAGGTCCCCGTCTCAGCCGGCACCGCGCCGAGCGCCTTGCGCACCTTGGTCGCGGCCACCGCCACCAGCGCCGCCGTTCCGATCCCGACAACTGCCCGTTTCCGCATGGCAATCCCCTCCACATCTACGGTACGCCGGGATCGCGCCGGAGGCTGCGGCGTACCACAGCGACCGGTGCAAGGTCGGCCAGAATCGGCCACCTGTGGCCGGATTCGGCGCGAAGTCCCACCGCCACGTGTGTGCCGCGGCAGCACCGAGGAGCACAATGGAACCAGCGACCGGGGGCCGCGGGTTGGAGTCTGGAACATGAGCGCTGCACGTGGGGTGTGGGTCGGAATCACGGCGATCGTGTTGGGCTGGGGTTCATCGCCCCACCCGCCGTGGCCAAGGCGCCGCCGGGCAGGACCCTGGTGGTGAAGGTGACCGGCGCGACCGGTGCACAGGTGATCGTGACCGGCTCGGAGGGGTTCAGCAGGACCTGCGGGTCAGCGGGAGCAAACGGCTCAAGAAGTTGAGCCCAGGCCGCTACACCCTCATCGCGAAACCGGTGGGAGACGCGCGGGCCACCGACGCCAAGCAGAGTGTGCGCGTGCGCAAGACCCGCGGTGCCACCGTGCGCTTCACGTACCGCGGTCCCGACACCACCGCCCCCGGACCGGTGACGAACGTGCGGGTGACGCAACTGGGGGCGACCAGCCTCCGCTTGGCGTGGGACACCCCGCGGGACGGCAGTTTCCTGTTCGTGGCCGTGCAGCGCACGGCGGTACGGATGCGGAGACCGGGGAGCCGGTGCTCGACCCGACGGCAAGGGGCTGTCGGATTCCGGCCTGGTGCCGAACACCGAGTACACGTACAGGTCAACACCGAGGACGAAGCGGGCAACGTCTCAGCCCCCGCGAGATCACGGTGCGCACGTTGGCCGGCTGACGGAGCCCGCCGGCGCTTGGTGAGAAGTGGTCCTAACCCACTGCGGGGGAGGCCATCGATCGCAGCGCGCTGGCAGGATGGCTCAGGTGACTGACGTGACCTACGAACTCGATCTCTCCGCCCACGCCGGCATCCTGCTCGGCGCCTTCATGACCGGCCGCTCGTTCCAGCCCAACCTGTTGTCGCGCGCGACAAAGGACCAGGCCATCCTGTCCGGCATCGCCGCGGCCACCGGTTACGGCTGGGGAACCTCCGCGCACTCGCTGCTGCGTGCCGTGGCCCGGCGGTTCGGCACGTCCGGCTTGGGTGCCAGCGTCGCTGTGGACGGGCTGACCGCGGCCGCCTGCCTGGCGGCAGTCAAGGCACTGCCGGCGCCTGAGCAGGAGTGGCCGGGCCGGGCGTTCGTGCGATTGGCGGCCGTGGGTTACGGCGCGGCCGGTGTCGCCGGGCTCGCAGCGGCCGGTGCTCGCTTCGCCCCCGGTCGCCCCCCGGTTGTGACGATCGGCAGCGCCGCAGTGATGGCCGGCCTCGGGTACGCCACGATCCGCAACTCCGTGGTGGGATCCATGGATGCCACCGACGGCCGGGCACACGAGGACGTGCAGCGCGGGGTGTCCGCGCCGAAGGCCATCGCCGCGGCAGGGGTGACCACCGCCTTGCTGATCGCTGCGGGTCACGGCGAGGCGAAACTGAGCGCCGGGCTGTCGCGGGTCGCGGCCGCCATCCTCGGCGGCGACCCGGCCGACCACCGGACCGCTGGTCGCCTGGCCAGCGCGGCCACCCTGGCAGCAGCCGGCTGGGGGGCGGTCACGCTGGTCAACCGCAAGCTGGCGGTGGGGGGCAACGAGGCGGACACCTCGAACATGGATGCCCACGACCTCGCCGAGGTGACCGGCGGGCCCGGGTCCTTGATCCCCTGGGAGAAGCAGACCCGGGAATCGTCGCGGTGGCTGCGCGAGGTGCTGCGCCCCGAACAGATCAGCAATGTCATGGGCGAGCCGGCAAAGCAGCCGATCCGGGTCTACTCGTCACTGGCCGGAGCCGACACCGAGCAGGCCCGCGCGGACCTGCTGCTCGCCGAGATCGACCGCACCGGGGCGCTGGACCGATCGGTGTTCGCCCTGTTCTCCCCCACCGGCTCGGGCTACGTGAACTACGTGGCCTCGGAGACCCTCGAATACCTCACGCGCGGGGATTGCGCATCCGCCTGTGTCTCCGAGCGTTGCGACCTACGGGAGCGCAAGTTCCACGGTTGCAGGGCCGATAGGGTCAGCAGGGAAACCGGCTGGCCTCCCGCTTGGAAAGGAGATCTTAGGGGCGCCCCCGGCGCTCCGGATTCGCCTTTCCCGCGCGGGGAAGGCGTTTTGCTTCCCTGAACGGGATTGTCGGCGTCGCCTTAGGAGACGTGGTGGTGCTGGTTGCGTCTGCAACCGCGCCGCCCCGCTCCCTGCGGCGGCAGGACGGCCGGGTCCGCCGTCGCGTCATGAGGGGGCCTCGCTCACGCGGGGCCCCCTTCTCCTGCTCGCAGCACGCCGGATCGCGCGCCGAAGTCCGCCTGCGGCATTGACCCGCTCGCTCGCCGGTAGTAGGGTCGAACGGTCTCCGAGCGCTGCGACCTAACGGAACCAACCAACGGTCGTAGAGCCGATAGGGTCAGATGTGGAAACGCTCTGGCCTCCCGTTTGGAAAGGGGACCCCTAAGGGCGCACCTGCGCCCGGTCTGCCTTTCCCGACGCGGGAAGGGCTTTCCTTTTCCCGCTCGGGCGCGTTGGCGCGCACCCGGAGACCCTCCGCGGAGGAGGTGGCTTGCGATCGGCTGATGCCGGTCCGGGGAAGGGGGCGCACTATGCGCGAACGTTGGGCTGTGTTCGGGGTGCTGGCTATCGTGATGGCGGTGGGGGCGATCGCCGTGCTCGCGCCTGGTGCCGAGGCGGCGTATCACCATGCGGGCGAGATGGACTCGGACTACTTCCTGGTGGCACATCCCGAAGCGGCAGGTACGAAGCTCGACTCCTGCACGCTGTGCCACTGCGGCGGGAAGGTCGGCAAGGCGGCACTCGGCACGTGCGAGTGGTGTCACTACACGTATGGGTACGATGCGCACGGCGACATCCTCAAGACGCTCAACCCGTACGGCAAGGCCTACCACGATGCCGGCAGCGACACCAACGCGGTCGTGGCTATCGAGGCGCTTGACTCGGACGGTGACGGCTACAGCAACATCGACGAGATCGCGGCGATCCGCTATCCGGGCGATGCGGACGACGACCCGACCAAAGTCGAGGCGCCGTACAAGGTCTACACGCTCGCCGAGGTCGAGGCGATGCCGTCGCAGACGCAGTTCCAGCTCATGAACACGCACAAGTCGGGCGATTACTACGCCGAGTACACAGGTGTGCCGATGGAGTACGTCCTCGGCGACGCCGGCATGTTGCCGTCGGCGATCGGGATCCAAGTGCTCGCCGCCGATGGCTTCGGCGTGACGCATCCGCTCGATCCCACGGTCGGTTACTACCACGTCCGGGGCACATACCCCCAGTCGACGTTCTACTGGGATGCGGAGGCGGACAAGGCATCGAACCCGGCGTACGGCTGGTGCGACTACAGTGCGGCCTCGGTGGCCGGGCGCGTCAACGGCGACCCGATCGTGGTCGAGGGTGGGGCGCGGCTGCTGCTTGCGTACAAGTACGAGGGTGGGTACCTCGTGCCGGGCGCGCTCAATGCGAGTGGCAAGCTCGACGGTGAGGGCCCGTTCCGTGTGGTGCCGCCACAGCGGGTCCCCGGTCCTCCGGACCAGTCGTCGACCTCGCTCCTGCAGGACGTGATCTGGCCATTCGATCAGCTCGAGCTCACGACCGACCACAACGCTGGCTTCTCGTCGAAGTGCGTCACGGTCGTGAAAGTAGAGCCGCTGCCCGCGGGCACGACCGATATCGACACACTCGAGGCCGGCTGGGAGTACGTGCGCGATGGCAAGGTCGTCGTGTATGGAGCCATCGACCCGATCCCGACGGTGCTCGCCAAGACCGGGGACTTGCAGGACTTCGTGTACACGCTCGAGCGGGAGGACCTTCGCGGCAAGAACATGGACGTCGCGTATGCGAAGAAGCTGGACGTCCTTCTGAAGCAGATCGACAAAGGCGCGATCACCGGCGCCGAGGACAAGATCGTGAACGACCTGCTGCCGAAGGTCGACGGCGTGGTCGAGACCGGTGAGCCGGACGGGGACGACTGGGTCATGGACCCCATCGCCCAGCGCCGCATCTACTGGTCGCTTCAGGAGCTGCTCGTTTTGCTCGCGATCGAGGGGTAGCGGATCGCGGGCTCTTCAGGGGCGGGAGGTTCGCGGCGAGCGGCCTCCCGCCCGACTCTCTCTCGGGACCTCGCCATCTGGCTCGTGCGGTGGCGTACGATAGTGGACGTCCCGTTGCCGTCTCCGGCCAGGAGCTGCCATGACCGCGAAGGCCACCGTCACCGTCGACCTCGCCAAGGTCACCGAGAACACGCGCCGCGTGGTCGACGCGCTCGGCGGACGCGGCGTCTACGGCGTCACGAAGGTGACGTGCGGTTCTCCCGAAGTCGCGCGCGCGATGCTTGCCGGTGGCGCTGCAGGAATCGCCGACTCCCGGCTCGAGAACGTCGCGCGCCTGCGCGAGGCGGGCGTGATAGCCGAGTTCTGGTCGCTCCGCGCTCCGAGCATTGCGCGTGCCGAGGAGGCTGTGCGCCTCATCGACGTGTCGCTCGAGAGCGAGATGGAGACGGTGCGGGCGCTCGATGCTGCGGCGCGCGCGCTCGGCAAACGGCACCGCATCGTGGCGATGGTGGACCTCGGCGACCTGCGCGAGGGCATGATGCCCGCCGATCTGCCTGCGTTCCTCGATGTTGCCGAAGGCCTGCCGAATATCGAGGTCCACGGCGTCGGCACGAGCCTCACCTGCTACGGCGCGATCGTGCCGGATGCGGAGAACCTCGGCGAGCTGGTGGCGCTTACGCAGACTGCAGAAGCCCAGCTTGGCCGACGTCTCCACGTGAGCGGCGGCATGTCGAGCTCGCTTGATGCGCTCGTGGACGGCATCCTGCCCGAGCGCGTAGACAGTCTGCGTATCGGCGAGTCCATCCTGCTCGGCGTCTCCACTGTGACCCGCGAGCCCATCCTGGGCCTTCACACCGATGCCATCACCGTGAGCGCGCCGGTGATCGAATGCCTGCGGAAGCCGTCGGTGCCGCGTGGCACGAGCGCACAGGACGCGTTCGGGCAGCGGCCTGTCTTCCTCGACCAGGGCGAGCGGTTGCGCGCGATCCTTGCGATGGGTCGGCAGGACGTGGTGCCTGAGGGTATCGCGCCGGTCGATCCGCGCGTGCGCGTGCTCGGCGCATCGAGCGACCACCTCGTGCTTGATGTGGAGGACCTGCCTCAGTCGCCCCGGCTGGGCGAGGCCATCGCGTTCATCCCCAACTACGCCGCCACCCTCGCGGCGTTCACGTCGCCATATGTAGAGAAGCGGTTCCTCGGCGGGTAGTAACCAGGCAACACAGTCGGCGCAAAGGGGGAGATCGCCGTGGGGGCGAAGCGCATCGTGGCGGTGGGCACGATCCTGTGTGCGGCAACAGCGCTTGTCGCGCTTGGTGGATGCATGTGTTCACCCAGTAGCGAGGCCAAGATCGAGGTCACGGCGTCCGCTCTGGAGGTGGAGGCCGGGGGCACCATCACCCTCACGGCGGAAGCCTACACACTCGGTCCAGGCCTCAACGAGGGGCGCACCAAGTCCGATCGGCAGCCGATCGAAGTGGCATGGAGAGTCACCCCATCGGCGGGCGCGGGTACCGGCTCCTGCAGTCCCGAATCAGGCGCGTCGACTACCTTCACCTCCGAGGACCCCGGGGAGTACAAGATCGTGGGCAAGGCGAAGGACGGCCCCTCGGACTACGTGTACGTGAAGGTCGTGCCGTCCACATACCTCCTCAACATCGGCAACGGTCTCGTGGTATCCGGCGGCGGCACGTCGCCGAGCTTCACGATCGATACGCCGCACCTGATCACCGAGATGTACTCGTACAACTACGGCGACGGCGAGGGGAGCCCCGGCCCCGGCACGCTCGCGCTCAGGGCCGCCGACGGCGCCGTCTACGGTCCCTGGGAGTGCACCGCCGATGAAGGCCAGGGAGGCGTACCGAACGCGCTGTGGTTCGCGTATCCGGATGCGGAGATCCCGGCCGGAACGTACACGGTGGTGAACTCGAATCCTGAGACGTGGTCGCACAACGAGCAGTCAGGCGGGCTCGGCTTCGCCTATGTGAAGGGCACGCCGGTCGGGGAGTAGGTACCTGTCCGTTACTGCCCCAGCATCCGGTACACCCCACCGTTGAAGTCGACCACGTACAGCTCGCCGTCTTCGTCCTCGCCGAAGCTCGAAATCAGCATGTCGTTGTCGATGAGCAACCGCGTCTGCACGCTTCCATCGGCCGCGCGCTGCAGCCCCCAGATGCGGCCGAAGCTGAAGTCGGCGTAGAAGTAGGTGCCCCACAGCGCCGGCTGCGCGGCACCGCGGTACACGTAACCGCCCGTGATCGACGTGCCGGTCTGCCGGTCGTACTCGAGCACCGGCATCGTGAAGCCCTCGGCCGAATGCGATGCCTCCGGCGGGAAGGGGTGGGTCGCCTCCCACGTGCTCCAGCCGTAGTTCTCGCCGCCCGCCGAGGCGGCGGGCTGGAAGTCGATCTCCTCCCACGAGTTCTGGCCCACGTCACCGATCCACAGGTCGCCGGTCTTCCGGTCGAAGCTGAACCGCCACGGGTTGCGCAGTCCGAGCGCCCAGATCTCCGGCGCCCATCCCGCCTGGTCCTGATACGGGTTGTCCTCGGGGATCGCGTACGGCGTGGCTCGGGTTGCACCCACCGGCGGCGTGACGTCGATACGCAGCATCTTGCCGAGGAAGCTCGCCGGATTCTGGCCGTTGCCCTGCGGGTCGCCGCCGCTCCCGCCATCACCCATGCCGATGCAGAGCATCCCGTCAGGCCCGAACGCGATCATCCCGCCGTTATGGTTCGCGTACGGCTGCGGGATTGTGAGCCACACGTGCTCGGATGCGGGGTCGGCCTTGTCGCCGGCGACCGTGAAGCTCGAGATCACCGTGGCGCCGTCGCCGCGCGTGTAGTTCACCCAGACCGTCTGGTCCTCGGCGAACTGCGGGTGAGAACGCCATGCCGAGAAGTCCCTGCTCGCTTTGCGTGCTCACCACGGCCGAGAGGTCGAGGAACGGCTCGACCAGGCGTTCGTCGTCCTGGAGGACCCACGCACGGCCGGTCTTCTCGAGCACGACCAGGCGACCTGAACCGTCGGGGATGCCGGTCACGAAGAGCGGCTGATCGAAGGCCGAGGCCACGGGCTCGAGCGTGAGCGGCAGCTCGGCGAGCGGTGTGGGCGTGGGCTCGCCGGACCCGGCCGGCTCTTCGGTGGCCGGCGTGGTGCCTACCACGTCGGGCTCGCCGGTGGGCTCCTTCCTGCAGCCCGCGGTCCCGACGAGCAGGAGCGCCAACACGATCGCGATCGCAATGGGCCTGGTGCGCATGGTCCGCTCCCTCATCGAGATGGCCTCTTTCGGCTCCTTAGGTATACCCGCCTGCGGTCGCCGTGCCCTCGCGCCCGCTACAATGGCCCCATGCGAACGCGCGCCGTCTCGACCCTCGTCCTCCTGCTCGTCCTCCTGCTCGCGGCGGGATGCACGCTCCTGCCCGCGCCAGCCGGGGAGCCCGCGCCCGGCGCACCGGCGGTCACGCGTGCCGAGGTGATCCGCCACACCGACGGCGACACCGCGCGCTTCCGACTCGCCTCCGGTGCCGAGGAGAAGGTGCGCTTCATCGGCATCGACACGCCCGAGGTGGGCGAGCGCGCCGAGCCCTTCGGCGAGGAGGCCGCTGCCTACACCGCCGAAGCGATCCCCATCGGCACGACGGTGTGGCTCGAGACCGATGCCGAGCTTCGCGACGAGTACGGCCGGCTGCTGGCGTACGTGTGGCTTGAGGAGCCGACGACCGGCGATGTCGCCGAGGTGAGGGAGCGCATGCTGAACGCGCGGCTCGTGCTCGACGGCTACGCGAACGCCTACACCTACCCGCCGAACGTGAAGTACACCGACGTCCTCAAGGACCTCCAGGCCGAGGCTCGCGAGGCGGGCCGGGGATTCTGGGCCGAGTAGGCACCGCGAGAGGCGTCTCCCGCCGCGCAGTTGTAGACTGCTCCTAACGTCACCCAAGGAGGACTGCATGCCCGCGACCCCCGAACCGCTCGACAGCCTCAGCTTCGATGCCGCCGCCCTCGTGAGCGAGCACCCGCCGGTGCTCCGCAATACCAACAAGCTGGTCGTCTACTCGATCGCCTGCCCTGAGGGCAGCGAGCACGCCGGCACGATCGGCTACACCCGCTGGTCGGCCATGGCGCTCCCCGATCGCATACACCCGGCAGCCGCTGTGGGCATCGCCGAGAGCCGGCCTTCCATCTACGACTACGCGCCCGTGGACCCGAGCGCGCTCGAGTGGCACGTCAACTTCGCCGACCCGCTGCTCTTCTACGCGTATGGCTCCAGTCTCTTCGCGCAAGACGAGATGCAGTCGGCCGAACACCCGGCGCTCGGATCGCTCGTGGAGGCCCTGCACGTGGGGACGCACCGCGCACTTGCCGAGGACGACAGCGGCCCGACACCCGTGCTCGTCACCGGCGTGGAGCGTCGGTGTCACGTGGCGATCGACCGCAACGAGGCCGAGGGACGCCCGCGAGGTCTGTACGGCAACGAGTTCTCGGCGGCATCGCAGGAGACCGTGCGCCGCGCCACCACGCACCTCGACCCGCCCACCATCTCCAACCTCATCGCGCTTGCCGCGCCGTCGTACGGCATGGGCACGTACACGCGCGAGATCGATCGCGCACATCCTCGTGACGGCCTACACGGGCTTTGCGGCTGCAGTCGCCGAGTCGGCGAGCATCTGCGCCGGGGCGCCGGTCGTCGTGCACACCGGTTACTGGGGCTGCGGCGTCTTCGGCGGCGACCGTGTCGTGATGTCGCTTCTTCAGGTGCTCGCTGCGGGGATGGCCGGCGTCGACCGCCTGGTGTTCCACACCGTGAGTGCCGAAGGGAACGAGCCGTTCGAGGAGGCACTCGGCGTCATTCGCGAGAAGCTGGCCGCAGCCGACGGCATGAGCGCGGCGGAGCTGCTCGACCGCGTGGCCGGGCTTGGATTCCAGTGGGGGATGAACGACGGGCAGTAGCCCGTTTTCGGGTACAAGAGTCTTCACATGTGCTCGCATACGCTGACCTGCAAAGGGGATCTGTTCCGGCAGAGCAGGGAGGGGCACCATGAGGGGTCGCACTGTCCGTTTCGTCGCGCTCATCGCACTGGTAGCGCTCATGACTTCCGCGGCCGCATCGGCCGCGGCTTCGGTTCCCCGGGACGGTGATGTGAGCGTCGGCCAGGCGAAGCGCCTGGACAAGAAGGCGCATCCGCTCGGCGACAAGAAGGCCGCTCTCAGGGCAAACGCGCTCAAGGACAAGGCCTCCGGCAAGGCCACTGGTGACGTCTACGAGGTCGCGCCCGGCCAGTTCGCGGAACTTGCGCTCGAGGACACCGGGATGGTCTGGACGCTCCCCGGCGAGTTCTCGGATCTGTCGCACAACGCCATTCCCGCGCCTGACCGCACCGTGGACAACTCCACGATCTGGGTCGAGGACTTCGGCACGGAGTACTACAACACGATGCTGTACGCTCGCGGTGCCGACGTGAACTCGGTGGCCGAGTACTTCCTCGAGCAGTCGAGCGGGCGCTATACCATCGACGGCGCGTGCGAGGACTGGGTCGCGGTACCGGGTGACCACACCGTGTACGACGACGGCGACGGCACGCCGGACACCTCGGAGAACGTGTGGCTGTTCCTCGACGACTCGCTCGATGGCTGGTACGCGAAGCAGATCGCGGCAGACAAGACGCCCGCCGAGATCGACGCGTACCTCGCGCAGTTCGACGAGTACGACCGCTACGACTGGGACGGCGACGGCGTCTTCGCAGAGTCCGATGGGTACATCGACCACTTCCAGTCGCTCCATGCCGGTGAAGGCGAAGAGGCCGGCGGTGGCGTGCTCGGCGACGAGGCCATCTGGAGCCACAGCTGGTACGCGTACTACGGCCTCATCGGCGAGGTCGGACCATCTGCCGAGTACCTCCTCGGCGGCGTGCAGATCGGCGACAGCGGCTACTGGGTCGGCGACTATACGATCCAGCCTGAGAACGGCGGCGTGGGCGTGTTCGCGCACGAGTACACGCACGACCTCGGCGTGCCGGACCTCTACGACACCGTCGGCGGCGACAACGCGACGAGCTTCTGGACGCTCATGGACAGCGGCTCGTGGCTTTCGCAGGTCGATTACGACCTCGGCTCGGCGCCGGATCACCTCGGCGCGTGGGAGAAGCTGCAGCTCGGATGGCTGAACTACGCCACGGCCGTGCCCGGCGCGACCGGGACCGTCGTCATCGGCCCTGCGGAGTACAACTCCTCGGCGGCGCAGGCGCTGCGCGTGGATCTGCCCGACAAGCTCGTGGAGTGGGACATCGCCGCCCCGTACGCGGGGACGTACTTCTACTACAGCGACAAGGGCGACAACCTGCGCAACGAGATGACGAAGCCCTTCACGCTGGGGGCCGGCGCGAGCCTGGATGCGATGGTCAACTACGGCATCGAGGAAGGCTACGACTACGCGGCGCTCATGGTCTCGACCGACGGCGGGAGCACGTGGGACACCGTGCCCACGAGCCTCTCGAACTCCTCGATCGAGCCGAACGGGATCGACGGCTTCTCGGACGGCTGGGTGCCGCTCACGGCGGATCTCTCGGCGTACGCGGGTGACGTGGTCCTCGGCTTCCAGTACGTCACCGACGGCGGCGTGGCCGAGGTCGGGTTCATGGTCGACGACATCGCGATCACCGGACAGGCGCTCGACGGTGCCGAGACCGATGCCGGCTGGGCCTTCGAGGGCTTCAAGGTCTCGAACGGCCACGAGGGCGGTATGTACGAGAACTACTACCTGGCCGAGTACCGTCAGTACTGGGGCTACGATGTGGCCCTGCTGAAGGCGTATAACTGGGGCTACCTCAAGGGCAAGGACGCGAAGGTCGACTGGGCCGAGCGCTTCCCGTACCAGGACGGCCTGCTCATCTGGTACTGCGACTCATCGCAGCCGGACAACAACACGAGCGTGCACCCCGGCCACGGCTTCGCGCTGCCGGTGGATGCGCACTCAAAGGCGCTGCGCATCGGCAAGACCAAGACGCTGTGGCGCAACCGCATCCAGACCTACGACTCCACCTTCGGCCTGGAGGCAACGGACTCGCTGCCGCTCCACAACAACGGCAAGCTGGCCACGGTCCCAAGCCTTGCCGCGGTGGCCACGTTCAATGACGCGCTATCGTACTGGGATTCCGCGAACCCGACCGGTAGCGTGATCACGCCGGTCACGGGCACCACGGTGACGGTGCTTAGCACCACTGCCGCGGGCGACGGCGGCAAGTACATGACGGTCCGCGTGACCGCCCCGGCATTGCCGTAGGTTACACGCGCATCGCTTGCATGGCGGAGCCCCCGGAGCGATCCGGGGGCTCCGCGCGTCGCGTCGCGCTCTCCAGCGGGGAACATAGTGAACGGATGATTCGGCACTCGGAGGGGGGAGACTCGCGATGAGCCGGTCTTGGTGGGTCGCACTGGTGGCGCTCGTGCTTGCAGGAGCGCTCGTTCTCGGCGGGTGTTGCTCGCTGCTCGGTATCGCCGAGGATGAGACGATCGACGATGTGATTCCCCCGCCCGACGGGGGCGAGGGCGAGTCCGGCGACGCCGGAGGCGATGAGGGCGGACTCACCGGCGGATCGCTGGTGAACCCCGGTTTTGAGGACGGACTCAGCGGCTGGACGGTGTACGACCAGAAGCCGAGCGGCTCGGCCGGCAGCAACGTGATCGAGACCACGCCGTGGCAGGACCACGGCGGCGACGTGCTGCACATCGCGCGCGACTCCGACGGCGACGGCGGCGGCGCCGGTGTGGAGCAGGCGATCGCGATGGACGTCACGGGCGTGAGCGACTTGCGCATCGTGTACGTGGGCTACGTGAACTACGAGGCCGGCGGCAACATCGGCGGCGGCACTGCCGAATGGTATCCGGAGGGCGGGGCGCAGGTGCGCGTCTTCTACACCGACGTGAACGGCAACGCGCAGGAGTGGTACCACGGCATGTGCATGGAGCCCTCGGCCGGTCTAGCCGCCGGTTTTCAGCAGATCCCGGACAACGAGTGGACCCGCTTCGAGTCAGAGAACCTCATGGAACTCGATCCCAAGCCGGCACGTATCGACGCGGTGCGGTTCTACGGCTTCGGCTGGGGCTTCGACGCCATGTTCGATGACTGCAATGTGATGATCGCGGGATTCGAGTAGGCGGAAGTGCCGGCAGGGCGCCGCCGCGGCACGCCCGTTGCTTCGGATGATGGTAGAATCAAAGGAGGTGCGCACTGACGAAGATGGAAGAGACTAGATGCCCAAGCGCAACCGCATAGCCGCCCTCATTCTGGTGGCCGTGCTGGTACTCATCGCGGTTATCGCGTTCGTGAGCCTCCGTTCCGCCGAGGAACCCGACGAGACGGTCACCCTACCCCCAGCCGACGCCGCACCCGTCGAATTCGACCACACCATCGAAGAGGGCACCTGCTCGATCTGCCACGCGCCCACGCGCGAGCATGCCAACATGGAGTTCAACCGGTGCGAAGACTGCCACGCATATCCCACCTGGGACGCCGAGCACCCGGCTGACCCTGCGTGCGACACGTGCCACACGGTGACCATTCCGGTGGGCCACATCGCGGTGACCGCGAGTTGCGTCACCTGCCACCCCAACACCGGCGAGTCCTGGGTGTTCGTGCACACGGGCATGGAGACCAACTGCCTCGAGTGCCACACCGTGCCGGCCGACCACTACAGTGACGACTGCGCGCGGTGCCACGAGCCATCGGTGCCGTGGGCCGAGACGCAGTTCCCGCACTCCTCCACGATGAACTGCCTCGAGTGCCACGATCGCCCGCACCAGGACTACCCCGGCGTGTCGTGCGTCCAGTGCCACAGCGGCGTGGGTGTCACCTGGCTGTTCACTCATCCGAGTTTCTCGAGCTGCGCCTCGTGCCACGAGGCGGACCGACCTGTCGCTCACTCGGCAGGCGATTGCGTGAACTGCCACAAGCCGCCTTCCTGGACGCCGGCGTCGCACCCGGATGCCTCGAGCAACTGCATCTCCTGCCACATGCCGCCGCACCGCACCGACTACCCGGTGGGCTGCACGTCCTGCCATCCGTACGTCGGCGTGGTCTGGAAGCCTGCGGTCCACGTGCAGCCGATGAGCTGCGTGCTGTGCCACGCGTCGGCTGACAGCACCTATACGAACCACCCCGACGCGAACTGCGAGTCGTGCCACAGCATCCCGCCGAGTACCTGGGCGGACGCTTCGCATCCCACTACCGCAGCCGACTGCCTCGGTTGTCACGCGGCACCTGCCGGGCACCCGGCGCTCGCCTGCACCAACTGCCACTCGGTGCCGCCCGCGACCTGGCAGGACGGCCTGCACCCGAGCTCGGGTTCCGTCTGCACCGACTGCCACGCCTCGCCCGTCGACACGACGTATACGGCGCATCCCGACTCGGACTGCGGCAGCTGCCACGCGATTCCGCCTGCGGCCTGGACCGCAGGGACGCACCCGGCCGCCGACTCCACCTGCCTCACCTGCCACATGCCGCCGCACCGCACCGACTATCCGGTCGCGTGCGCCGAGTGCCACCCGCAGGTAGGCGTTGCATGGCTGCCTCTTCTGCACACTACGTACGCCGACTGCACCGCGTGCCACACGGAGCCTACGGAAACCGCGACCACCGACCATCCGGATCTGGACTGCGGCAGCTGCCATACGATCCCGCCTGCGGTCTGGCAGGACGGGACGCACCCGGCCGCGCCGGCGACCTGCACCGACTGCCACACGGCGCCGGTCAACACCGCGACCACCGACCATCCGGACCTGGACTGCGGCAGTTGCCATGCGATCCCGCCCGCGGTCTGGCAGGACGGGACGCACCCCGATGCTGCGAGTGCCTGCCTCACCTGCCACATGCCGCCGCACCGCACCGACTATCCGGTCGCGTGCGCCGAGTGCCACCCGCAGGTGGGCGTGGCGTGGCTGCCCGCGTTGCATCCAGCCGCGACGGCGATCTGCACCGATTGCCACACCGCGCCGGGCAACACCGCGACCACCGACCATCCGGACCTGGACTGCGGCAGCTGCCATGCGATCCCGTCCGCGGTCTGGCAGGACGGGACGCACCCGGCCGCGACGGCGACCTGCGCCGATTGCCACACGGAGCCTGCGGAAACCGCGACCACCGACCATCCGGATGCCGACTGCGGCACCTGTCATGCGATCCCGCCGGGCATCTGGACCGATGCCACGCACCCGACGAACACCAACTGCGTCCTGTGCCACACGCCACCGGCCACCGGCCACACCAAGCGGACGGACTGCGCGAGCTGCCACGATCCGTCGCGGCCCTGGACGGAACCGAACACCCCGTAGCGTTCCCGCCGAAGCTGCAGGAGGCGCATGGCCGGGTTGCTGATCGTGTTGGCGCTGTTCGCGGGGGCGTGCGCGTTCGTGGTGGGTCATGCATTCACCGCCTCGCGCGACTCGGTCCTGCGCACGGCGGCCGGCGGCATGGTGCTCGCGGCCTGCGTGATCGTCGTGCTCCTCGCTCTGTCACTGCCCGAGGTCGTCTGGCCACCAGACTCCGGCGCGTGGCCGACAGGCCTCGGCCCCGATCTCTACCGCAGCGCGTGCGTGGCGGTTGCGGTGGCCGGCCTGCTCGTGGGGATGCGCGTGTGGCGCATGCGTCTCTTCTCGCCCAACGCCGGGCTCTTCAGCCTCGATGAGTCGCCCGTGAGCCGTGCCGAGAGCGAGCTCCCACTCGCGGACTCGCTCGTCGGTGCGCTCGACGTGCTCGCGCGCGAGAAGGTGGCGCAGCGCGACGTGGCCCGAATGGCCGTCGTGATCCGCCGCGTGGGCGCGCGCTACTTCCACCAGCTGCCCGAGAAGCCAAGCGAGGTCTACGCGCTCGTGGCGCGGCAGCTGCCCCCGGCGGTGGCCGCCGACGTGACCGGGCTGCTGCTCGAAGGCGCCGGGCGCAGGTAGGGCGACACAGCTGGCCGACGAGCCGAACGCGGCACGATCGGGTTGCGGCCCGGCGCGATCGGCGCTGAAGGCCCCTGTGCGAATCCGCTACACTCGGCCGAGGGGGTGGGTTGCATGTCGCTCTTCGCGATGCTCGGCAGGGAGGACCCGTCGGCGTGGCTTCTCGAGGCTGAGGAGCCGCAGGCGCGCTGGATCGCGCTCGCACACCTGCCGATCGACCGTCTCACCGATGCCGAGCGCATCGTCGCGCTCGAAGCGACCCACGCCGACGTGCTCTCCCATCCCGGCACGCAGCAGCTCCTCGATCGGCTCCCTGCCAGTTGGGAGGATCCTGCCGAGGCGAGCGGCCACAACAAGCCGGAGCTCGCCACGAACGTGCTCGACCTGCTCGCCACGTTCGGCGTGACCGACGGCGACGATCTGCACATCCCGCCGCTCCTGGATGCGATGCTCTCGCACGCCGACGCCGACGGCCGCTTCCTCGCATACGCTGCCCAGCGCAGCGGCCCCCCGGTGTGGGGGTGTCTCGGCTGCGACACGCACGCGATCGCGGACGTGGCCGGGCGCTTCGGGCGTGCGCACGACCTGCGGGTGCGTCGCGCGCTCGCCGCAGCCGAAGCCGACCTCATCGACACCGAGCTCGGGCGCGCGTGGGCGTGTCGGCCCGACCCGGCCACCGGTTTCCGCGGTCCGGGGCGTGTTGGCGATCCGTGTCCGCAGACCACGCTCGAGGCGCTCCGCGCGTTCTCGTGGCTGCCGCCGGAGGAGCGTCCGCCGTGGCTCGCCGAGGTTGCCCACACCTCGCTCGAGATTTGGCGTCAGCGCGGCACGCGAAAGCCGTACATGATGGGCCACGGCAGGCAGTTCAAGATGATGAAGTGGCCGCCGACCTGGTACGGCGCGCACGAGCTGGTGGACACGCTTGGGCGCATCCCGGAGGCGTGGCAGCGCACCCCGGAGGACCGTCGCTCGCTCGCTGAGATCGCCGCGTGCCTGCTCGCGTACAACGTGTCTGCCGACGGTCGGGTCACGCCGCAGAGCGCGTTCAAGGGCTGGGAGTGGCTGAGCTTCGGGCAGAAGAAGCAGCCTTCGGCCCTCGCGACCGCGATCGTGTGGGCGTCGCTGGCGGCAGTGAGCGAGCTCGCCGAGGAGATCGCCGTCGTGGACGTGATGAGCCTCGGCAGCAGCAAGGGCGGCACCGGAAGCCCGATGCCGCCCCGGGTGTAGCCGGATCGTCAGCCGGCCCCTGGTAGCGTCCGCTACCCCGCGGCCTGCTTCCTCTTGCGTCCCACCGAGAGCTTCATCGTGAGGATGCGGTCGCTTGAGAACACGCGCGCGGCGGCTGTCACGAACACCGCGAACCATACGAGCTGGTAGGCGATGCCGAACCACACGAGTCCGTCGTTGCCGAGGAACAAGTTCGGCCCGGCGATGAACAGGTACGTGAACGGGATGGCCATGATCGCAAGGCGCGCCGCGTCGGGCAGCGCCGAGAGGTCGAGGAACATCGTGAGGAAGTACGGGATGAACATCATCATCATCATGGGCGTGAGCAACGCCTGCACCGACTTCACGTTCTCGGCAAAGGCGCCGAGGATGATCGAGATCGAGAGCGCCACGAGGATGCCGCCGAAGAGCGTGAGCCCGAGCAGCGCGTAGTCGCCCACGCTGAGCGTGAGGCCGAGCTGCTGCATCGCCGCCTCGGAGGCCGCCATGGCGCGGTCCGCGGCGCCCTCGCCCACGATGCCCTCGGTGATGCCGGCGGTGAACCGGCTGATGCCGAACATGTACGCCGCGCCCACCAGCAGCGCCACGAGCCCTGCGGCAAGCATCTTGGAGGTGACGATGCTCGTGCGGCTCACGGGGTAGGAGAGCAGCGTCTCGAGCGTCTTGTTCTCCTTCTCGGTGGCGACCGCGGTTGCGATCATCTGCGACGCGAAGATCACCGCAACGAACAGCACGATCGGGATGAACGTGGTCTGCTGGCTCACGAACGCCATCACCGCCGAGGCGGGCGTGGCCGCGTAGTGCTCGCCGATGATCACGTGCTCGGCGGGGACGATCGGCTGCTGCAGCATTTGCGGCGAGATGCCGGGTGCGGCTTCGGCGCCGATCGCTGCGGCCACTGCCGAGTTGACGACCCCGAGCGAGCGGGCGAGGGCGGTGACCTCGGTGTTGCCGATGAACGAGAAGTGCTTCACGCGCGTCCAGGTGATGAGGTCTTGCGGCTCGCCCGCGGTGAGGCCGTCCGAGAAGCCGCTTGGGATCTCGATCAGGATCGTCGTGCCCGCCTCGTCGAGCGCGGCGTTCACGGTCTCGCCGGTGACCTCGGCGTCGATCATCACGGGTTCGAGGCCCGACTGCTCGAGCGCGGTCACCAGCACGCCGGCAAGCGGTCCGCCGTCGTGGTCCACCACGGCCACGGGGACGGTGGTGGGCTGCCCGGCGCCTACGCTGGCGATCACCTGTCCGATCGAGACGAACAGGCCGATGATGATGAGGAACGGCAGGAACATCTGCAGCGTCACGAGCTCGCGCAGCTCCTTCTTGAACAGCGTCATGAAGCGCCTCATGCCGCCCCCTCCTGTCCCTCGTGCGCCACCTGGGCGAACACCTGCTCCAGGTTCTCGGCGCCATAGGCGGCCTTGAGCTCGGTGGGGGTGCCGGTTGCGTGGATGCGGCCGGCGGCGATCATCGAAACGCGGTCCGAGAGGAACTCGATCTCGAGCATGTTGTGGCTCGAAAGCAGCACCGACATGCCGCCCGCGGCCATCTGCTTGATACGTTCGCGGAGCTCGAGGGCGTTGATCACGTCAAGCCCGCTCGTGGGCTCGTCGAGAATGGCGAGCGTGGGCTCGGTCATCACGGTGCGGGCGAGGAGCAACTTGCGCGTCATGCCCTTGGAGTAGCTGCCGAGCTTGTCGCCGAGGCGGTCGCCGAGGCCGGAGACCTCGCGGCCCACCTCCACCGCGCGTGCGGCGCGCTCGTGGTCCTCGAAGAAGACGTCGGCCACGAACTTGAGGTAGTCGATCGCCTTAAGGTTCTTGTAGGCGCCGGCCTCTTCGGGCAGGTAGGAGATCTGCTGGCGCATCCGGTCGGGCTCGCGCACCGCGTCGATGTCGCCCATGGCGATCGTGCCGCCGGTCGGCCGAAGGATGGTCGCGACCATGCGCAGCGTGGTGGTCTTGCCCGCGCCGTTGGGGCCGATGAGGGCGAAGATCTCGCCGGGAGCGACGTCGAAGTCGATGCCGCGCACGGCCTGCAGCTCGCCATAGTGCTTGGTGAGGCCGCGGACGCGCAGGACGGGTGCTGTGTCGGGCACGGTGCTCCAATCGGTAGCCGGCGGGGCGAGGTTCAGGGTAGTAGTACCCGAGCGCGCCGTCGAGCACACCGGCGGGGGTGGAGGACGCCGAGTTCTGTCTCGCTAGCGAGCAGGAGGCGGCACCCTGTGCCGCGAACTACCAGATGTACTCAATCGCGAGACTCCGGGAGGGACTGCATGAAGCGCTCAGTGGTGCTCGGCGTGGCGATCGGCGCGATCGTCATCGCGGCAGGCGGCGTGGGCTATGCCGCCTACAAGGTCAACACGGAGGGAAACGAGCAGGAGCGCAAGGCACAGGTGGTCGTGGCAACCAACGAGGTCGACGACGCGATCGCCGAGGTCATGCACGAGCTCGAATCGTGCGACAAGCAGTGGGAGCTCGGCGTGGAGAAGGGCGACACCGCGAATCTGATCGAGGTGTACACCAGCACGCGTGAGACGGTCACGGGTCTCAAGGACGACGTTGAGGATATCCGCGATCTGGTGGCGGACATCCCGTCGGACAGCGCGAAGAAAGCGTACACCGACGTCTGTGACGAGCTCGACGACGCGCTCGGCGAGTCGCTCCGCGAGGCCGACTCGGCGGCACCGTGCCTGGATGCGTCCAATCTGCTGGTCGGCGCCCAGGACAACCTGGTGACCGGTCGGACCGCGTTGAACGCATCGGTGCAGGCATGCAACGCCGATAACTGGTCCGGCGCCAAGGAGCAGGCGCAGACTGCCCAGGCGCAGTTCCAGGCGATGCGCGATGCATTCGGTCAGGCGGCCGTGCTGTCGGGTTGCCCCGAGGTCGAGGCGGCGTGCCCGTACCCCGACGCGCTCATCGAGATGGCGCGTCAGCAGCACGAACTCGCGGTGCTCGGCTCCAAGGGCGGAGTCAACTCGTACAACAGCCAGATCGACAAGCTCGACACCCTGCAGATGCAGGTGGACCAGCTCTCGGAGCTTGCCGCAGACGCTGACGTTGCGATATGGATCGAGGCCGACGACCTGTACGGTCACTTCCAGCTGCGTGCGATCGAGGCCCGGCACGCGTGGGACGATGCGCAGGCGATGGTGACCGCGGGCGACGTGTAGGCGCGACTATGCGGATCGACTATCTCGCCGACCACCTGTCGCTCGTCCCCGCGCTCACGCGGCTGCACTTCGAGCAGTGGGGACACCTTCGGCCGGATGAACCGCTGGAGTCGCGCGCGCGCCGGTTCGAAGCGTGCTGCGGACGAGGCGGCGTGCCGAGCGTGGTGGTAGCGCTCGAGGACGACGAGCTCGCGGGCTCGGCGATGCTCATCGCATCCGACATGGACACGCGCCCGGACCTCACGCCGTGGCTTGCGGGCGTCTACGTGGTGACAGGGCATCGGGGCAGGGGCGTGGGGTCGGCGCTCGTCACACGGGTGGAGGCCGAGGCTTCGGCGCTCGGCGTGACGCGTCTGTACCTCTACACGCCGGATGCGATGGCCTTCTACGCACACCTCGGGTGGGTCGCAGGGGAACGGTGCGAGTACCTCGGACAGGCCGTCACGATCATGTCGAAGCGGCTGTGACCCAACCGCCCGGGCCGCCATCCGTGGCGCGGGTCCGATGCATCATCCCGAGCCCCGCGTGCATGAATCATTCCTCACGCCCGAACCGTGCGCTACACTTCTAAGAATCATCGCTCACACAGCGATGGCCAGTGTGTAGTAGCACTTTTCTGAAGGAAGAAGGGGTGGGATATGAAGAGGTCCGCTCGTTTCCTCGCGCTCGTGCTCGTCCTCGCTCTGTTCACCACAGCCCTCGTGGGTTGCGGCGAGAGCGATGAGGGCACCGAAGAGGAGACAACCGAGGCGACGACCGTCGACACGTTCACCTACGCGCAGGGCGCCGACCCGCGCGGTCTGGACCCGGCGCTCGTGGACGACGGCGAGTCCTCGAAGATCATCGTCGAACATCTACGAGGGCCTTCTGAAGTACGCCGACGACTCCACCAAGGTGGAGCCGTGCCTGGCCGAGAGTCGTGGGAGATCAGCGACGACGGCCTGAGCTACACCTTCAAGCTCAAGGAGGGCGTCAAGTTCCACGACGGCACCGACTTCAACGCCGAGGCCGTCAAGTTCAACATCGACCGCCAGATCCCGCCGCAAGGTGACCGAGGACATGGGTTACGCGGGCTTCGTGTACGGCTCGGTCAAGGACGTCGTCGTCGAGGATCCCGTACACGGTGACGATCAACCTCACGCAGAAGAACACCGCGTTCCTCGCGAACCTCGCCATGAGCCTGGCCGCGCCGATCGTGAGCCCGAAGGCGCTTGAGGACGGCGACAACAGCGTCATGGAGACCCCGGTCGGCACCGGTCCCTACAAGTTCGTCAAGTGGAACAAGGGCGAGAACGTCGTCCTCGTTCGCAACGACGACTACTGGGGCGAGCCGGCCAAGACCAAGAACGTGATCTTCCGCTTCATCCCCGACAACTCCGCCCGCGTGCTGGCGCTCAACAACGGCGAGGTCGACATGATCGACGGCATCGACGCCACGGTCGTCGACAAGGTCACGACGGCGGCGACAAGCTCTTCGAGGCCGCCGGCATGAACGTCAACTACATGGCCTACAACACGACCACCGCCATGTTCAAGGACGCCAGGAGGCCCGCAAGGCGTTCTCCCAGGCCATCAACGTCGAGGAGCTCGTGCAGAGCCTGTACCAGGGCTACTCGGAGAAGGCCGACGACGATCCTGCCGACGTTCGTGCCCGGGCTACGACCAGACCGTCGAGCAGGTGGGCTACGACGCCGAGGCCGCCAAGGCCGGTCTCGCCAAAGCCGGCATCACCAAGGTCCACATGATCACCTACTCGAACCCGCGCCCGTACAACGCGGCCACCGGTGTCGCGCTCGCGACCGCCATCCAGGGCTACCTCCAGAAGGTCGGCGTCGAGTGCACGATCGACACGCTTCGACTGGACCACCTACAAGGAGAAGGTCAAGGCCGGCGACTTCGACATCGCCTTCTACGGCTGGATCGGCGACAACGGCGACCCGGACAACTTCCTGAACCTGCTCGCCGACCTGGACCCGAGCATGAACATCGCCCGGTGGCAGGACCCGACCTACATCGACAGGATCAAGAAGCGGTCTCGACGATGCCGAACGGCGCCGAGCGTGACGCGGCGTACGGCGAGATGGAGAAGTACGCCGCCGAGCGCGCGATCTGGCTGCCGCTGTCGCACGCCAAGACGCTGGCCGGCTACCGGCCCAAGGTCTCGGGCTTCAACTATCACGTGACCGGCAACGTGTTCCTGTCGAACGTGGTGGTGAAGCGAAGTAGCACTCGCTGCGCAGCGAACAGCTGCGACGTGCAGCCGGGAACCGCAGCACCTGCGATTCCCGGCTGCACCGTTCACATGCTACTGCGTGAAGGCCTCGCCGCATGCTCAAGTACGTGCATCAAGAGGGTGCTGATGGTCATCCCGGTGATGATCGGAGTGTCCATCATCGTGTTCTCGCTGATGCGCGTGTTCTCGCCCGACCCCGCGCCCATCGTGCTGGGCCAGCACGCCACGCAGGAGTCGATGGACGCGTGGCGTGAGGCGAACGGCCTGAACGAGCCCGTCGTGCGTCCAGTACTTCAAGTACATCGGGGACGCCCTCAAGGGAGACCTGGGTACCTCGTACTACACGAAGACCCCGGTGACCAAGGAGATCGGCGCGCGCTTCCCGGCGACGATCGAGCTCGCCGTGGCGGCGATCATCTTCGCGTCGATCGATCGGCATCGTGCTGGGCGTGCTCGCTGCGGTGAAGAAGAACTCCATCTTCGATGCGGCCGGCATCGCTCGTTCGCCCTCGTCGGCGTGTCGATCCCGATCTTCTGGCTCGGCATCCTGATCATCATGTTCTTCAGCGGCTTCCTGCACCTGCTGCCCGTCGGGCGGGCGCATCGACGTGCATGCTCGAGCCCGACGCACGTGACCGGCTTCTACATGATCGACTCGCTGCTCGGGCCGGCGACTGGGACGGCGTTCAAGGACGCGCTCATCCACCTCATCCTGCCGGCGCTCACGCTCGGGATGTACTCGATGGCGATCATCACCCGCATGACCCGCTCCTCCATGCTCGAGACGCTCGGTCAGGACTACATCCGCACCGCGCGGGCCAAGGGCATCTCGGAGACCAAGGTCATCGGCAAGCACGCGCTGCGCAACTCGCTGATCCCGGTGACGACCGTCATCGGCCTGCAGTTCGGCGCGCTGCTGGGCGGGGCGCTGCTCACCGAGAGCGTGTTCTCGTGGCCGGGCATCGGCAAGTTCACCGTGGACTGCATCCTCAAGTCGGACTTCCCCGTGGTGCAGGGCATCGTGCTCCTGGTGGCGGTCATCTTCGTGACCGTCAACCTGGTCGCGGACCTCGAGGTACGCGTACCTCGACCCGCGCATCAAGTACTCGTCGAAGAAGGAGCGGTAGCCATGAGCGAATGGAACCAATCCTCGCTCGACGAGGTCCCCACCGATGGGGAGCGGG
The DNA here is from genome assembly GCA_963700295.1 of uncultured Actinomycetes bacterium. Lineage (GTDB taxonomy): Bacteria > Actinomycetota > Coriobacteriia > Anaerosomatales > Anaerosomataceae > UBA6100. Next base: position 24,747 of record CAVOWY010000011.1, read on the forward strand.
AGCCAGAAGGCCGATGAGGCAATGGCGGGTGGGGCGATGCTGCCCGACGGCGAGATCCCCGCGTGGGACTACGACGAGACGCTCCACGAGAAGCCCGAAAACCAGTGGCTCGAGATGTGGCGCAGCCTGATCGCGAACAGGGCGGCGCTGGTGAGCCTTATCTTCATCGCGATTCCTGGTGTTCATCGCGGTGTTCGGCCCGTACCTCACGCCGTACAACCCGATCGAGACCGACATGGCCAACGCGCTGCAGACGCCGAGCGCGCAGCACTGGTTCGGCACCGACCAGCTGGGCATGGACATCTTCAGCCGCGTGATCGTCGGCACCCGCGTGTCGCTCACGGTCGGGCTGCTGGCGGTGTCGATCGCGATGACGATCGGCATCGTGCTCGGCTCGATCGCCGGCTACGTCGGAGGCCGGGTCGACACCGTCATCATGCGCGTGATGGACATGATGCTGGCGATCCCGTCGATCCTGCTCGCCATCACGCTCATGGCGGCGCTCGGCAAGGGGATCGACAAGGCGGTGATCGCGATCGGGCTGGTGTCCATCCCCGAGTACGCGCGCATCGTGCGCGGCAACATCCTCTCGATCAAGGAGAACGACTACATCGCGGCCGCGCACGGGTGGTCGGCAACAGCAACTCCGCGGATCATCTTCCGGCACGTGCTCCCCAACGCCCTCTCGGTGATCATCGTGCGCGCCACCCTGGGCATGTCGAGCGCGATCCTCGACCGGCCGCGCTCGGGTTCCTCGGCATGGGCGTGCAACCGCCGCAGGCCGAATGGGGCGACATGCTCGGCCGCGCGCGCGGCTTCATCTTCCAGGCGCCGCACACGCTGCTGTTTCCCCGGCATGGCGATCACCCGACGGTGCTGGCCTTCAACCTGCTGGGAGACGGCCTGCGCGACGCGCTCGACCCCAAGTCGCGGGTCAAGTAGGGGCACGCCATGACGACAGACCCGCCACAACGACGAGCGTCGCGCGACCCGCCGCGGCACCCGTCCGAGGCGAAGACGCTCCTCGAGGTGAAGGGACCTCTCGCACCGACTTCGAGACTGAAGAGGGGCACCGTCCACGCGGTCGGTCGACATGAGCTTCTCCGTGCGCGAGGGCGAGGTCCTGGCCATCGTGGGCGAATCGGGCTCGGGCAAGAGCGTCGCCGCGCTTTCGGTGATGGGACTGCTGCAGCCGCCCGGGCGCGTCGTGGCGCGGCGAGGTCATCTTCAAGGGCGGGGACCTGCTCACGCTCTCCAAGCGCGAGATGCGCGACATCCGCGGCAACCACATCTCGATGATCTTCCAGGAGCCGATGACGAGCCTGAACCCCGTCTTCACCATCGAGAACCAGCTCACCGAGAGCATCCGCACCCACATGAAGCTCGATCAGCAAGGCCGCGGCCGAGCGCGCCATCGAGATGCTGCACCTCGTGGGCATCCCGTCGGCCGAGAAGCGCATCAAGGACTACCCGCACCAGATGTCAGGGCGGCATGCGCCAGCGGGTGATGACCGCCATGGCGCTCTCGTGCGACCCGCGACCTGCTCATCGCCGACGAGCCGACCACCGCGCTCGACGTGACCATCCAGGCGCAGATCCTCGCGCTCCTCACCGAGCTGCGGAGAAGATCGGCATGGCGGTGCATGCTGATCACCCACGACCTCGGCGTGGTGGCCGAGACCGCCGACCGGGTGGTCGTGATGTACTGCGGCTAGGTCGTGGAGGAGGCGACCGCGCAGGCGCTGTTCGAGCGGCCGCTGCACCCGTACACGCTGGGCCTGCTGGAGTCGATCCCCACCATGGAGGAGACCGGAGTCGACGAGCCGCTCTACATGATCCCCGGCATGGTGCCCAACCCGCTCAACCTGCCCGCCGGGTGCGCGTTCGCGACCGCGCTGCGGACTACGGACCGAGCGCTGCGACGCGCGAGATGCCGCCGCTTGAGGAGCGCGCCGACGGCCGCAAGCTGCGCTGCTTCCCGTGTCGACCCGCTGCGCGGCGACGGTCCGGCGAGGAGCTCGTGACCGAGCCGCTCATCAGCCTCCGGCACCTCTCGCAAGTTCTTCACGATGGACCGCGACCTGCTCGGCCGCACCACGTCGGTGCTCAAGGCCGTGGACGACCTGTCGCTCGACATCTACCCGGGCGAGACGTTCGGGCTGGTGGGCGAGTCGGGCTGCGGCAAGACCACCGTGGGCAAGCTGCTGGTGGACCTCCACACGCCCACGGCCGGCGAGATCCTCTACCAGGGCACGGATCTGGCGAAGCTGCGTCGCGCAGGAGCGTCGCCGCTACTGCCGCGACATCCAGCTGATCTTCCAGGACCCGTACGCGTCAGCCTCAATCCGCGCATGACGGTGGGCGACATCATCGCCGAGCCCATCCGCGTCGAACCGGCTCCAGCCCGCGCGAGAAGATCGACGACCGCGTGGGCTACCTGCTGAACGCCGTCGGGCTTTCAGCGAACTACCGCAACCGCTTCCCGCACGAGTTCTAGTGGCGGGCAGCGCCAGCGCGTGGGCATCGCCCGGGCGCTGGCGATGGAGCCGAAGCTCATCGTGTGCGACGAGCCGGTCTCGGCGCTCGACGTGTCGATCCAGGCGCAGGTGCTGAACCTGCTCGACGACCTGTCCGAGGAGTTCGGGCTGACCTACCTGTTCATCGCCCACGGTCTCAACGTGGTGAAGCACATCAGCGACCGGGTGGGCGTGATGTACCTCGGCCGGCTGGTGGAGGTGGCCTCCAAGCGCGAGCTCTACAGCAACCCGCTGCACCCGTACACCAAGGCGCTGCTCTCGGCGATCCCGGTGACGAACCCGGCGCTGCGCACGCAGCGCATCCTGCTCGAGGGCGACGTCTCGAGCCCGATCGATCCCCAGCCCGGCTGCCGGTTTGCGAGCCGCTGCTACGCCAGGAGCGGGTGCACCGGCTGCGCGTGCGAGACCGAGATGCCCGAGCTGGTCGAAGTCTCGCCGGGGCACTTCGTGTCGTGCTACCTGCACCCGGGGGCGTAGAGAGCCCCTCCGGTCAGCCGCTACTGCCAGCCGAACGAGCCACCCATGGCCCAGGGCGATGAGCTGATCACGGGAGCGGCATAGATCGCCACGTGCGGGTAGGTGCCCTCGAACTCCGACGGGTAGAAGACGTCGTAGTACTCGATCCCGCCCTGGGTGGCGTTCGGGTTCACGCTCGCGATCTCGGCCTTGGCGGCCTCGAAGGCCTCGGTCTGGCGCGCCGAAGCCGGCTCGATCGTGGGGTTGTAGTTGGCGAACGGCGCCTCCACGTAGCGCTGGGAGTTGGTGTTCGCGAAGAAGCCGACGACCTCGCCGTCGAAGACGCTCACCTGGTACTGCGTGGTGCCGTCGTGCACGAGCACGCCGTAGCCCACGAGGAACGGATCGCCCGCGACCGGGGTGCCGTTCTGCCAGTCGCCGCTGGCCCACTTGCGGGCCTCTTCGGACTCGGCGAGTGCAAGCGCTTCCTTCTCGCCGTCAGTCTCGGGGGCGAGCTCCGCGGGTCCGGAGGGCTCGGCAGGCTCGGTGGCGGTCCCCGCATCGCCGCTGGCCGTCTCACCGGAGTCCTGCGACCCGGTGGTGTCCGGGCTGTCGGGCGAGCATCCGGCGATCGCCGAAGCCAGCAGAAGAATCGCTACCAGCACCCACAGCGTGCGCTTCATAGTTGTGCCCCCGTCTCGCGTGAACGTGTGCCCTCGTGCGCATCATCGCACACGTGGAGGGCAGGGGTGGTAGGTCCTCTTCGCGACGAGTTCGCATGTCTGCTAGCGCGCGGCGTCGGGCAGCCGAATCCACACAACACCTCCACACGCCAGGCCCGTGCCATGGCACAGCGGTTGCGATATACGGTGCTGCATAGCAGGCTCGCGGCGCACAGGCGCCGCTACCTTGACGAAGGAGTTGGACAGCGATGATGTGGTTCCTCTTGTGGCCGCTCTTCCTGATCCCGTTCGCGCTGTTCTTCGCGTTCCGGCCGCACGCCGGCGTGGGGTGCGCGCACCACGGCTACGTGGGCACGCCGACGCAGCCGACCGGGAGCGGCGCGGTGGAGATCGCACGCACGCGACTCGCGCGTGGCGAGATCACCGTGGAGGAGTTCGAGACCATCCGCCGGGTGCTCGGGTAGCCGAGCGGGCGGAATGACGAAAGGCCCCGGTGCACGATGCGCCGGGGCCTTTGCGTGCGCACCGAACGGTCGACGTGCCACAGGTCAAGGGACTGACATCGGAGCGGGGGTGGGCGCGCAGTGCTACTCCAGCAGCTCGCCGAGGAAGTCGCGACGCAGGTGCAGGATGCGGAGCACGGTCACGGCGCCAGCTGACGCGCGGTAGAAGACCGCGTAGGGCTCCACCACCACGAACCGGATGCCCGGCTGGAGCAACTCGTACTCCTCGGGCGACAGTGGCGCGCCCATTTCGGGGAACTCGCCGAGCATTCGCACCGCCGCCTCGATGCGGGCGAGCGACTCGAGCGCCGCGGTCCGGTTGCGCTCCGCCACGTAGGCGAACGCTTCGTCGAGGTCGTCGGCCGCGGCGGGTGTGAGCGCGACCCGCCGACTACGCTTCGGCGTCATCGATCCTCGCCCGGATGCGGTCGAACACCGACACGGCATCGAGGAGCGCCGTGGAGTCGGCCGCCTGGCGGTCCGCGGCAAGCAGTCGCGCCTGCAGCTTCACGCGCGCCTCAGCGCGCTGGTACGCCTCGTAGCTCATCACCACCAGGTCCGCCTCGCCGTTGCGCGTCAGCACGACCGGCTCGTCGATGGAGTGGCAGAGGTCCGCAAGGCCCGTGTAGTCCTGGCGGATCGCGGTGGATGGCTTGATGCGCACGAGGGGCCTCCCTGCACGGAGTTCGCCTGAGATGTCACTTACCTGTCCGAATTCTAACACCTCCGCGAATCGCATGTGGTCGTGCGGGACCCAGAATGCGTGCACGCACCGAGCCTCCCACGCCAGCCTCACCTGAATGTCACCCGCATCCAAACCGCGTCACACCCTGCGCTACACTCGCATCAGGCCTTCTGAAGGGGGTCGGGTTCGTGGCGAATCAGCGCGTCTACACCGTCTACGTGATCGAACTCGACGACGAGGTGTACAGCAACGCCAGGTTCCGCGCGGCGAACCCGGACTGGAATCCCGCCAAGCCGTGCGTGTACGTGGGATCCACGGCACTCACCGCGGAGGAGCGATTCCAGCAGCACCTGGCGGGCCACAAGTCGAACGCGTACGCGCACAAATACGGCACGCGGCTGATGCCGAGGCTCTACCGGAGCTGGCAGGACTACCCCACGCGCGCCGAGGCCGAGCGCGCCGAGGAGCAGCGGGCGCTCAGTCTGCGCAAGCGCGGATACGCGGTGTGGTATGGGGTGTGAGCGCGGCCCGGCGACCCCTTGCCCCCCTCCTACATTTTCGTAGGGTGGCGGCAATCTACGCGGTCGTCCTGCGCCTGCGGTACTCGCGTCCTCCGCCGAAGACGCCGATGTCCAGCGCCAAGCCGAAGAGCAGGATGAGCCAGTCGAGGCCCGCCACGCCGCCCGGCGACACGAAGACGTAGGCGACGGTCAGCCACGGCAGCAGCAGGAAGCCGAGGAGCGGCCAGAGCCACACAGGGATCGTCCAGCCGCCGAGGGCGAACGTCCAGTTGAACACGCCGGTGACGCGCGCCGGATCGAGCACCCACCACACGAAGAAGTGCGAGGCGCGGCGCGCCTGCCAGCAGCAGCACTCCCAGACAGCAGCCCATGGCTCTCCCCTCGGGTAGGCGGATGTGGGTGGTTGATACCCCGGAGAAGGGAGATACTGTCGCAATCCAAACCGCGTGTACGAGCTGATGTTCACTGGCTTCCCGGCCCACGTGGGTACGAACCATCCTAGCGAGTACCGCTTCCGAAGGAGTGAATCACCATGGCCAACGAGTCGACCTGGCGACCCTACCCCACGCACGGCAAGCCCGCACCGGACGCTCTGCCTGAGACCGCATTCGCGTTCTCCGCACGCCGCAAGCTGCCGCTCACCGATGAGGGCAGCGTGCGTACCGCCATCGAGACGTTCGCCGAGGTGGGTGCCCCCGACGACGAACGCGAGCAGGCGTTCGCGAACATCCGCAAGGCCGCGGCGTTCTATCGCGTGCCGATGGACGAGACCGACTGGCGCCAGCTTGGCGCGCGGTCGGTCGAGCGGCCGTACGAGCGCGAGTCGTGGGACGGGAAGCGGTAAGGCCGGGCAGCGCCACGCCCCCGCGTTACACTCGACTCAGGCACTGCCGAGAGGGGGTAGCCGTTCTGTGGCAGCGAAGGCCGTGTACGGCGTGTATGTGATCGACCTCGACCCCGAAGTCCTCATGGACAGGCGGTTGCGGCCGAAGCTCTACCGGAGCTGGCAGGACTACCCCACGCGCGCCGAGGCCGAGCGCGCCGAAGGGCAGCGGGCGCTCAGTCTGCGCAAGCGCGGATATGCGGTGTGGTATGGGGTCTGACCGCGAGACGCTGCTCCAGGTGCTCGCGCTGCTCGAGAGCATCGGGAGCGCGAACGACGCCGAGGACCACGGCTATCTCGACGACGCCGAGCGCATGAGGACCGAGGCCTGCGACGGCATCCGGGCGATCGCCGCGGAGCACCCGGCGTGGCCGAAGCGCTGCCCACGCTTGCCGACGAGCTCGACTCGGGGCACGTCTCGGCTTCGGGTGGTCGAATCTCGCGGCGCAGGTGCGCACACACATCCGGGCCATGTGCGAGATCTGCACGCAGCTTTCCGACGAGGAGCGCGGGTACCAGAAGTTCGGCTGGCCGGAGAACGACGTCGACCTGCCTGCGGCGGTCGGGCGCCTGGAGGTGGTCCGCGAGCTCTCGCAGGGCGGCTCGCGCGAGCGCACGCTCATGCGCTGCCCACTCTGCGGCACGCGCTACCTCTACAGCACCGACTACGAGTACCTCGTGAACGGCACCGAGGACGAGCAGACGCTCCGGCGCCTCACGGATGCTGAGGCCGACGCGCTGGAGGGGTGAGGGGCTACGCGGCCTCCAGGTACCGCACCAGCTCCGCGACGCGATCGAGCGAGAGCTTGGTGGCGACACCCTGCGAGAGGTACGCGTGCAGGTTGCCCGGGTTGAGCCCGAGGTCCTTCGCCATGCGGTATCGGCTCACGCCCTTGCGGGCCTCCAGCTCGAGTACCCGCTTGCGCACCTCGAGCCGGACGTCCTTGTCGCGATTCACCGCATCGCGCCTGGCTACGTAGCTACGCCAGGCCTTCGTGTACTCCGGGCGCAGTCGCGGGTCCTCGTGCGCGAGCGCATCCTCGAGCAATCCTGCCGCGTCCAGGCGTGTCAGCTCCCATAGCTCCCGCTGCAGTACCTCCCGCCCCTCGAGAAGCGAGCTCAGCGTGTCGGCGCGATCCGTGACGGCCGCCCACAAGAGGAGGGGTTCGACGAGGCGCGGTTCAGTCTTGGCCGCGGCAGCGAGTCGGGCGAGGGCGAGCGTGCCCTCTCCGGAGAGCGAGCGCACGTAGGACTGAAGGAAGCCTGTGAACGTCAGTCGTCGCATGGTCCGCACTCCTGTCGGTAGTGCCGGTAGTTGTGCAGGAACTGCCCATACCGGCGGTCGTTCATCTTGCTGCCCTGCATGTCGTCCGCCACTTCAGCGAGTCGCTGCCAGTCCAGCATTTCCAGGACTTCCGGGCGACGGATGTCGAATGCGTCGGCGTCGCGATCCGAGTACAGCTTCGATGCCACGATATCTTCGAGTGAGGCGGCGTAGCACTCGACCGCTGTGGTTCCGAGATCTAGAGCAACGAGCCGGTCCTCGAGGCTGTATGCGAAGTGGTCCACGTATGCTGCGACATGGCAGTTGATATCGTAGGTGCTCATGAGATCTACGAGCTCATGCGGCACGTTCAGTGCATCCAGATCAGCGGTCGCGCGAGTGAGACACCCGATCAGGATCATCGCGCCGCCCCCGACAAGCACGAGGCGGAACGCGCGGCCAGGGTAGAGCAGCCCCACCGCGCGATCGAACTGGCGCAGGCGGTCTTCAAGTTCCTCTCTGCCGAGGTTCAGTGAGCCTGACACTTTGCATCTTTCACGAGTGCAATCTTTGAAGAATAGTATTCTGCAAAACACGAAACGTCAAACAACAGCGCAGCAGTCAGTCTCCCACCCCACCCTCAGCCCGATCTCATCCGCATCCAAACCGCTGTCACACCGCTGCGCTACGCTGGCATCAGCACGTCGCCCGGCCGCAAGTCGCATCTCCCGGAGGCGCCCATGCCCGTCGTACCCGCGAAGATCGTCTACCCGCACGCCGGGCGCTCGCCTGTGATCGTGCACGTGCCGCACGCGTCCACCGCCATTCCGGAGAGCGTGCGGCCGAGGTTCCTGGTTGACGACGAGACGCTCCAGCGAGCTCGTCATGACCGCCTACGCGCGGGCCCTCTCGAAGAACCTGCCCGACGGCCAGCGAATCGTCGTGAAGCGCGGGGTGGACGTGCAGGAGCTCGAGAACAACGGTGCCGATCTTCGGCGGATTCCAGCGCCCAGCCCGTCGCTCTTCGTCTCTGATTGGCTCGATGTGCTCCTCCACGACCCGGAATCCGGCATCTATGACGTGCCGGTCACCGCAGACGATCTGGACGAGCGCGTGGCCGCGATCGTGAGCGAGCTCTTCGAGCTCGAACTGCCCGATGACCTCGACTTCGTCATGGCGGTCGAGGCGCTCTTCGCCCGGGTGATCGACCGCACGAACGAGCTCCGTCGGCTCTACCGGCACCACGCGTCGACCTGGCCGGAGCTGCCTCGCCTGGCACTGCCGTACGACGTGGCGCATGTGACCTTCTGCGTCAGCACTCCGAGCCTCGCTCGGCTCAGCGCGGAGGTGCCCTGCGAGAGCTGCGAGGGGTGCGCGATGGAGCTCGACGCGACGCTGGTGGATCAGCTCGAGTTGGACCTGGCATCGTAGAGGGATCGGACGCAACCGGCGCCGGCGGGGAGACTCGCCGGCGCTGCGCTACCCCATCGCCCTCCGCAGCCGCTTCAGCACCCGCTCGGCTTCCTCGATCTGATCGGGATCCCCGCTCGCCTGCGCACGTCGCACGGCGCGCATCGCGCTCTCGAGCGCCACTTCGGCCACACGGGCGGCGTCGGCGAGTGAGTCGCGCGCCGCGTCCTCGCCAAAGAGCGCCTCGATCGGTTGTGCGATGAACGCCATGCCGGCGCGCATCGAAGGCATGCTCGCAGCCGCGGCCGGGCGGGGGGCCGGGGCGGGCGCCTCGGTGTCGGCGGGGCGCCATGTGTCCTCGGCGGGCAGGGTTCCTCGCACCGAGGTTCGCATCGGCAACCGCCGGACTGGTCTATCGTCGCGCCCGCTCCACTCCACCTCGGCGCTCTGCATCCTCGCCGCTGCCCGGTTGCTCCACTCGCGCCCGTAGCGGTTCATCATCTTGCTCGCGATCGTCTCGCTCATGAGCTCTTCGGCAGGCAGGCCGAAGTGCCGCGCCAGGGCCTCCACGCTGTCGGGCGAGGGGAGGCGCTCGCCGCGCTCCACGCGCGAGAGCATGGCCACCGAAAGCCCGGTTGCCGCCGACACGTCCTCGAGCGTTTCGGCGCGCTCGTGCCTCAGCACGCGCAGCTTCCGGCCGAAGTCGTGCTCGTCCATGCTTGCCTCCCGCGTCCGCGTTTCCGCACCGTGCGGCCCCATTCTACACCTCGGGCAAACGATTTGACACAAAAGGCAATAGGTGGGTATCATCCATTTGACAGATGTGGCAAACGCCTGTTGCCAGAGATGTCAGACCCGCCCGCCATACTCGGCGGGGCGGTTGAGAAGAAGGGGGTTCGCCATGACCAGCAAGCCAAAGCCGGAGCCGAAGCGCAAGCCAAAGCCGAAGGACCAGGAGGAGCGCAGCATCCTCATCAACTTCGTGCTCGACAAGAGCGGCTCGATGGACACGATCCGCGAGGCCACGATCTCGGGGTTCAACGAGTTCCTCGGCGATCAGCAGCGCGAGGGCGGAGATGCGCGCATGACGCTCACGCTGTTCGACACGCGGTTCGCAACCGTCGCCTCGGCGGTGCCCGTGCGTGAGATCACGCCGCTCGACCCGGGCACCTACATGCCCTCCGGCATGACCGCGCTCTACGACGCCATCGGCCACACCATGAGCATCACCAACGCCTACGTGGCGGCGCACCGGCCCGACCAGGTGCTGTTCGTGATCATGACCGACGGCCTCGAGAACGCGAGCCGGGAGTTCGATCAGCGCAAGGTGTTCGACCTGATCCGCGAGCGCCAGGAGGCCGCCGGCTACGAGTTCATCTACCTGGGCGCCAACCAGGACGCGTACGCGGCGAGCGAGTCGATCGGCATCGACCGCAGCAAGCGCGATGAACTGGGAGGCCATCGCCGGCCGCGGCGGCTGCAACGATGACGCGCGTGTCGCACAACGTGCGCGGCTACCGTCGGGACGGCTCGGCGCAGCTTGAGTGCGGCGCGTTCTTCTCCGAGGACTTCGAGGCCGCAGGTGCGCTGGAGTGGGAGGAGCACAAGCGGCGCAAGGACAGCGAGGGTAGCGGAGACTCCGCCGACACGTACTAGTAGGGAGCAACCCTGGATCGGGGGGCACGCGAGCCGTGTCCCCCGATTCCGGTCTGCCGGCGCCTATGCCGCGACCGTCAACTCCCGCTGTATGAACTCCTTGTGGCGCTGTTCGTCGGCCGCGAACTCCCGGAGCATCGCGACGATCTCCCGGTCATCCACGTCCCACTGCATGGCCTGGCCGTAGCAGTGCGTGTGGTAGTGCTCGGCAGCCGCAAGCGCCTCGAGCGCGCCTTCCTTGCACGGGCTGGCCTTGAGCATCGTCGGCCAGTGCAGATGGCGCCCCACGGCGTCGAAGTGCTCCTCGGGCGCCGTGCCGCCGAGCCGGATGATCGTTGCCGCGATAGTCTCGGCATGCCGCTTGTGGTCTCCCAGGTGCCGCTCCATGTGCGTCATCATCTCGGGATTCCGCTCGCGTGCGCAGTTGACCGCCTCGGCATACAGGCCCATCGCGTCCGTCTCCATGTGGACGAGCGCGTCGAGCTCGCGAAGCAACTCCTCACGGTCCATGTTGTCCTCCCCCCGTGAGTGGTGCAGACCCGGAGACTTCCTACCCACATGCGGCGCGCCCACACGCCTCTCGCCGGGGGACTGGCCGAACGCGTGTGGTGCTACCCTCTTGTCAGACACTCGCACACGGGGGGATGCCATGCGCACCGCAGCCTGGATCGCCGCCATCGTCTCATCCTGCTGGTCGCCGGCTACGCCTTCGCCACGGGCGGCACGCCGGCGCGCAAGCCCGCCGCGTGGCTCACCGCGCAGAAGATCTCGCACCGCGGCATGTGGACCGACGGGCCGGAAGCGCCCGAGAACTCGCTCGCGGCGTTTGCCGAGGCGGCCTCGCGCGGCTTTGCCGTGGAGCTCGACGTGCACTCCTCGGCAGACGGCGTAACGGTGGTGGTCCACGACAGCGAGCTCGAGCGTATGACCGGCGAGGACGTGCTGGTCGAGGACCTCACGCTTGAGGAGCTCAAGGAGCTCCGCCTCCTCGGCGGGGATGAGCAGATCCCCACGCTCGAAGAGGTGCTCGCGCTGGTGGACGGGCGCGTGCCGGTCTTCGTGGAGATCAAGAACGAGGGCGAGGTGGGCGCGCTCGAAGACGACGTGGCCGCGCAGCTTGCCGCCTACGATGGCGAGGCGTGCGTGATGTCGTTCAACCCGTACTCGCTTGCGCAGGTGGCGGCCTCGGAGCCCGACATCGTGCGCGGCCAGCTCGCGAGCCGCTTCAAGGGCGAGGACCTCCCCTGGTACCAGAAGCTGCTGCTCGCGAACATGATGATGAACTGGACCTCCAAGCCCGACTTCATCGCCTACGACATCGACGCGCTGCCGTGTCCCGGCGTGACCGTGCAGACGTGGCGCGGCCGTCCCATCCTCGGCTGGACGATCGACGATGCCGACGAGCTCGCCTACGCCGAGAAGTACTGCGACGGCTTCATCTGCAACCCGGGGGCGCTGGAGGAGTAGAGGCGGAGCGGGCGGCGCGGCGCCGCGCGGCACCGCGCAGCGGGTTCGCAGATTCGCACACTCGGCTGTTCGCATATGTGCGAACTCGCGGTGCAGGGCCTCTGGCCCCGGTTTTGCAGATGTGCGAACACTGCCGATGACCGCTCGGCCGTCCGTTCTTGCCGCCCGCGCCGCGATGAGCGCGTTTGCGTTAAGACGGCACCCACGACTCGCATAATCCCCCAAAGGGCCGCGCTCCTCGGGCCCCGACACAAGGAGGCCGCCATGCTGACAAGACGCGACTTCATCAAGTGGTCTGCCGCTGCGGGTGCCTGGGTCTACGTGGGAGGCCTCTCCGGCTGTGCCCGCGTGCTCACCGAGACCGCTTCGGATGCGCCAATCAAGCCACTGGTGCCCGGTTCGATCCCCAAGTTCGCCGCGCCGCTGCTCGTCCCACCGGCGATGCCACGCGCGTCCGCTGACGGCGGCGTGGACTACTACGAGATCTCCATGAAGCAGTTCGAGCAGCAGATCCTGCCCGACAGCCTTCCGAAGACGACCGTCTGGGGCTACGGGCCGGTCGCCGCGATGGCCGCCGATGCGCTCATGCTCCACAACGCGCCGTCGCTCACCATCGAGGCCAAGCACGGCGTCCCGACACGCGTGAAGTGGATCAACGACCTGTGCGACGAGAACGGCGCGCTACTTGCCGCATCTCCTACCGGTCGACCCCACGCTGCACTGGGCCAATCCGCAGGGCAGGGAGATGGATCGCGACACGCGTCCGATCTTCTCCGAGACGCCCGAGCGCTACACCGGTCCCGTCCCCATCGTCACGCACGTGCATGGCGCCGTGGGCGTGGGCGACGAGAGCGACGGCTATCCCGAGGCCTGGTATCTGTGCGACGGCCGGTGGTGGGCTACGCCCGACGGGCACCTGGTACGACTTCTTCGCCGCCAAGGCCAAGGCCGACCATGACGTGGACTGGGGCGACGGCTTCGCGATCTTCCAGTATCCCAACGACAACCGCGCCTGCACGCTGTGGTATCACGACCACACCCTCGGCATGACGCGCCTGAATGTCTACGCCGGTCCGGCCGGCTTCTACCTCGTGCGCGGAGGCGACGCGGGCGACGAGCGCGTGACCGATAGCCGCACGGGCGCCGCGGCCGTGCTCCCCGGTCCGGCGCCGCAAGAGGGCGATCCTGCCGACACGAGCTACTACGAGATCCCCATCGCCATCCAGGACCGTGCGTTCAACGACGACGGCTCGCTCTTCTACCCCGGCGACCGTGCGTTCTTCGACGAGATCACCGGGCCCGTTCATCCCTGAAGACGGCGGCTTCTCGCCCATCTGGAACCCGGAGTTCTTCGGCAACACCATCATGGTGAACGGCGCCACCTGGCCGTTCCCGAGGTGGAGAAGCGGCGCTACCGGTTCCGCTTCCTGAACGGCTGCCAGAGCCGCTTCCTGATCCTCGACTTCGGCGGCATCGAAGGCGCCAACGTGTGGCAGATCGGAAACGAGGGCGGCTTCCTGGCAGAGCCGGCTTCATCTCCTCGGCTACCGGTCCCGGACGCCTGGTGATGGGCCTTGCCGAGCGCGCCGACGTGATCGTGGACTTCACCAACGTGCCGAAGGGGAGTACGTCCTCGGCAACGTCGGCCCCGACGAGCCCTACGGCGGCGGCGTGCCGGGCGAGGACTTCGAGCCGCCGATCCCGAGACCACCGGCCAGGTCCTGCGGTTCAACGTGGTCGCGGCCGCTCGGCAGACGACACCACGCCTCGCCGAGTACCTCGTGCTGCCGGCGGTCGAAGCGCTGCCTGAGGAGAGCGTCACGCGCAAGCTCGCGCTCATCGAGAAGATGGGGATGGGCCGCGGCGCGGACGGCGAGGAGATCGAGGGTCCCTCGAGGCGGTCCTCGGCATCGTGAACGAAGACGGCGAGCCCGAGGCGCTCGAGATGGGCCTCGACCCGGTGACCGAGAACCCGGCCGTGGGCGCCACCGAGGTGTGGGAGATCTACAACACCACCGCCGATGCGCACCCGATGCACGTGCACGAGACGGTCTTCGAGGTCGTCAACCGCCAGGCTCTCGAGATGGACGACGAGGAGCTCGCCGAGCCGCTCACGCCGGTGGGCGAGCCCAGCGCCGCCGCTGCCCCACGAGACCGGCTTCAAGGACACGGTGATCGCGTATCCGGGTCAGGTCACGCGTATCCGCGCCACGTTCGCCAAGCCGGGCCAGTTCGTGTGGCACTGCCACATCGTGGAGCACGAGGACAACGAGATGATGCGGCCGTTCCGCATCGGCCCGGAGCAGCCCGGTCAGCCGGCTGCCCAAGCCGATGGCCGAGACGCCCGACTCGATGGAGGAAGAGGACTAGGCGCATACTCGTGGTGTCGCCGACGATGGGGAGGTCGTCATGCGCCACACGCTGAAGCGGGCAGTGCTGCTGCTCGTTGTCGCCACAATCGCCCTCGGCCCGCTCGTGGCCTGCGGCAAGGAGCCGTACTACGAGTTCGACGACGGCGAGAAGGACCGTATCGAGACGAGCACCGGCACCGAGCTTGCGTTGGGCGCCGCGCTATGGACCCCAAGACCCCGGGCTGCGCCTGCACGAGCGAGAAGGAGGGCTACAACTCGGAGCCCATCTCGGAAGTGGACTACTCGGTTGAGCCCGCCGAAGGCGCCACCGTCTCGGATGCCGGCGTCTTCACCGCCACGCGGCCCGGCACCTACCGCGTGATGATCTCGGGCAGGTACGGCTCGGCCACCACCACCGTGGTGGTCACCGGCGACCAGCTCCCGGAGGAGGACGGCCCGCCGGCCGAATCCGAAGAGCCCGAAGCCGATCCGTTCGTGGGGTCCTGGATGTGGACTCCATGGTGGCCGAAGCAGAAGAGCGGCGCGGCCGGCAACCTCACCCCGGACGAGTTCGACTGGGTGCTCGGCACGTCGCAGGTGGAACTCGTCATCTCCGGGTCGGACGGAGGGTTCACCGCAGGCGGATGGGTACGTCCGGGCACCACGGTCACCGTGACTGGCACGAGCGTCCTCGTAGCCATGACCTATGCGGAGGGTTCCTGCACGCTCGAGGGGACGCTCTCCGGCGACACGATCACCGGCACGCAGACGTGGACCGACAGTACGCCGGGACCAAGTCGGCCGAGTGGGTCGCAACGAGGGTGAAGTAGGGCGCGATCTACGGCTCGGCTCGCCGCATCATGCGCTCGCCGTAACCCTCACTATGGCTCTCCCATAGTGAATGTTGTAGCGGCAACCTTCAGATGGCTGCGCGGTTCGGCGCATACCCGGCGTGTCGTAGCGACTCAGGGAGGCAGCCGCCCGTGAAGGTCCGGAGCCCATGACACGTTTCGTCCTCAGGCCCGCCCAGGCCACCGCCGCCACCGCGGGCCCCAAGGCCGCGGTGCTCGCCCGGGCGCTTGCAGCCGGCCTGCCGGTGCCGCCGTTCGTGGTGGTCTCGGCCGACGCCTACCGCCAGCACGTCTCGCGCGCGGGCATGCGCGCCGCCGACCCCGCCGCCACCCGCGCAGCCATCACCGGCACCGCGCTCGCCTTCGACCTCGGCATGCAGCTCACCGCGGCGCTCCAGCGGCTCGAGCCGCCGCTTGCGGTGCGCTCGTCGGGCACCGCCGAGGACCTGCCGGGCCTCTCGTTCGCCGGGCAGTACGAGACCACGCTCGAAGTGGAAGCCGAGGGCCTCGACACAGCCGTGCTCGCGTGTTGGGCGTCGGTGTGGGGCGACCGCGCCGTGGCGTACCGCGAGCACAACGGCGTCTCGCACGACCGCGCCGCGATGGCCGTGATCGTGCAGCGCATGGTGCGCCGCCGCACTCGGCGGCGTGGCGTTCACCGCCGACCCGGTGACCGGCAAGAACGACGTGGTGGTGGAGTCGTCGCCCGCAGGCGCCGAGGCGATCGTGAGCGGTCGCGTGGAGCCCGAGCGCGCGAGCTTCAAGCGCAAGGAACTCAAGGGCGACGCGCCGGAGCCGCTCGATCCTGCTGGCGTCCCGGCCGCGGTCGCACGCCTCGCGCTTGCCGCCGAGGAGCTGCTGGATGCACCGGCCGACATCGAGTGGGCCTTCGACGGCGAGCAGCTGTGGCTCCTGCAGGCGCGGCCGATCACGGCAGGAGTGTCCGGCACGTCGAGTGTCCCCGAGCGAGACTCTGGTGTGGATGCGGGGCTTCTCGCAGAGTCACTCCGCAGCCGGGGAAGCCGCCGAGGAGGCACGTCCTCCGAGGCGGCGCGGGCCCCCGGCGAGGACTACGAAGCGGGGAGCCCCGCATCCGCGACGTCCACCCCCACCCGCTACCGCGCCACCGCGTGGAGCAACGTGAACACCGGCGAGGTGCTGCCCCACGTGGTCACGCCGATGACGTGGTCGATCGTCGGCCATCTCGCCACCGGGCTCATCGACGCGCTCTTCGGCAAGCTCGGCATCCGCGTGGACAACGACCGGCTCACCACGCTCATCGCCGGGCGCGCGTACTTCAACGCCTCGCTCCTGGGCTCGGCGTTCGAGAAGATCCCCGCCCGCGGGGGCCAGGACATCACCTCGATCTTCGGCGGCGAGGACGCGCCCCCCGGCTTCACCGACCTGCCCATCGCGCCGGAGGACAGCCGCGCACGTCAGCACGGCCCGGCTCGTGCTCGGCGTGCCGCTCGTGCTGCTCTACTTCGCGCGGCACTCTCCGCGAGATAGCGGCGCGGCGGGGCGCCGAGATGCGTGCCGAGGCCGACCGCGCGCTCAAGGCGATCGCGAGCGCCCCCGACGAGGACGCGCTCGCCAAGGCCACCGACCGCGTGGTCCACGCGCTCGACTCGATGGTGGACACGATCGCGTTCTCGGGCGTGGCGATGGCGTTCCACGGCCAGTTCGTGGCCGCCGCCAAGAAGCACTTCGGCGAGGAGGGCCCCGCGCTCACGAACACGCTGCTCGCGGGCCAGGGCGGCGTGGCGAGCGCCGAGTCCGGTCTCGCGCTTGCGGCGCTCGGCCGTCTCGGGCGCGAAGCGCGTGCGGTGGGCGAGGCGCTCCGGTCGTCGCCTTCCTGGGCCGAGGTGCGCATGCGCCTCGAGGAGGCCGGCCCGGACGGCTACGCAGTTCCACGAGGCGTGGGCCGCGTTCCTCGCCGAGCACGGCCATCACGCACGCGGCGAGCTCGAGTTCGGGTCGCCGCGGTGGGCCGAGTGCCCCGACGACGTGCTCGCTATGGTGGTCGGTCTGCTCGACATCCCCGTGGCCGACGACATCATCTCGGCGCACGAAGCGCGGGGCAAGCGCGCCGCCGAGGCCGAGGCCGAAGCGCTCAAGACGCTCGGCCCGCTCGCTCGCATGCGCTTCCGCTGGCTGCTCAAGCCGCGCGCGCGATGGCGCCCGCACGCGCGAGAACGCGAAGAACGACGGGGTGCGTGTGCTCGCCGCCGCACGGCAGGCGCTGCTCGCACTCGGCGCGTCGATGGCGGAGCGCGGCCTGTTCGACTCGGCCGACGACATCCTGTTCCTCACCTGGGACGAAGTGCCCGCCGCCCGCGCAGGCACGCTCGATACTCCGACCGCTCGTGGCCCAGCGTCGTGCCGAGTACGACGCCAACTGCGCGATCACGCCACCACCGGTGGTGATCGGGGAGTGGGACGGTCGGCCGCACACGCCCGACCTGACGACGCCGTTCGAGCCCGACACGCTCACCGGCCTCGGCGTGGCCGCCGGCGTGGCGCGCGGACCGGCGCGCGTGATCCGCTCGCTGGCAGTCTCGCCGAGCGCGTGCTGCCCGGCGAGGTGCTCGTGGCGCCCTTCACCGATCCGGGCTGGACGCCGTACTTCATCCCGGCCGCCGCGATCGTGGTGGACATGGGCGGGATGCTGAGCCACGGCAGCATCATCGCGCGCGAGTACGGCATCCCCGGGCGTGGTGAACGTGGGGCCTGCGACCACGCTGATCAACACCGGCGACATCGTCGAAGTGGACGGCTCGCGCGGTGTCGTGACGGTGCTCGAGCGGGTGGCGAAGCCCGCCGGGTAGTGCGCCGCCGCGGGCGGGAACGGCTGCTGCAAGCCGCCGGAGGGCCAGCGAACGCCCGGGGCCGAGTGCTTGCGACCGTTCGACCCCCGCGAAAACCGTTCATACGTGCGAAACGACCGTTACGCCTGATTGAGTTGCCGTTCGTCAGCAACCTCGACATTTCGCGAATTGCCCCTTGCGCGCCGATTCCGGGTGCCGTAAGGTAGGTCTTGTCCCGAGAGGTCGATCCGGGAGAACCGCCAAAGGCGACGTACCAGTAGCTGTCGGCGGGGTGTTCGGAGGAACGGGCTTCGCGCAAGCTGGCCGGTTTCACTGGGGCTCCAAAGGCGTGAAACGGGAAGTCGCGGAGTAACGGATCTCTGCAGGTGAGGTTTCTCGGGACACCTCTGTTCTCTGGCCGGTTCCGGCCACTCTCGTGTGGGTACGACGACGCCAAGACCCGGGCGTACCGGGACCTCCTCGGCGAGTTGTAATGCGTTCAGTTCCCGGCGAGATTCCGTTGACCAAGACTCAGCACGCTCCGGGTGTCTGTTGTCGCGGGTGTACTCGCGTCTTACAATGCGACTGGAACGTAAGACGCAATCGACCGCAGGCAGGTGACTCCCATGAAGGTGCGCGTGTCGTCGAAGGGGCAGATCGTGCTGCCGGCTGAGATCCGGAAGAAGTACGGCATCGATGTGGGCTCCGAACTCGAGATCGTCGAGTGGGCGGGCTCGCTCTACCTCGTGCCCATCGAGGAGGGCGACCCACTGGGGCAGCTGAGGGGCTCGGCGCCGACGTGCCGGGCTTCTCGTCGGAGGAGTTTCTGGCCGATCGGCGGCGGGAGCGCGATCGCGAGAACGAGGAGCTGGAGCAGTGGCGGCGCTCGTCCTAGATGCACAGCCGCTCATCGCGGTCATCGCCAACGAGGCGCTCGCGGAAGATGTTGCTGCACGTTTGGAGTTCGCGCTAGCCGCCCGGGCGACCGGCTCGTGATCTCCTCGGTCAACTGGTGCGAGGTGCTCTACACGACCCGGCGACTGCTCGGCTCGGCCGTCACGCGTCGGGCGATCGATTTGATGCGGCGCATGCCGATAGCGGTCATCGAGGCCGGCGAGGAGCACGCCACGTACGCCGCCGAGATGAAAGCGCGCCACGGCCTCGGTCTCGGCGACTGCTTTGCGGCCGGGCTCGCGCTCGCCCTCGGCGCACCGCTGCTCACCGGCGATGCGGACTTTCTGCCGCTCGCCGAGCACGGTCTCGAGATCGACTGGGTGGGCAGCGAGGAGCGCTAGCTGGTGCCGCGCCACCGCGCGTCACCGTGTCAGAGGCTCGCGCTACGATGTGCCCAGGATGGAGATGATGCCGCATGGCGAGGACGCTGTCTAAGTCGCGGTTCCAGAAGGGTCTGCAGTGCGAGAGGGCCTTGTGGCTTGCGGTGAACCGCCGCGATCTGGCTGCGCCGGTGAGCGAGACCCAGCAGTGGGTGTTCGATCAGGGCAGCGAGGTGGGGCGGCTCGCGCAGCAGCTCTTCCCCGGCGGCGTTGAGGTCGCCGACGATCACCTGCACCAGGCCGAGGCGCTCGAGACAACCGCGCATCTGCTCGAGGAGAAGGTCGCGGTCCTCTACGAGCCGGCGTTCAGCTTCGGCGGGGCGTTCGCGCGCGTGGACATCCTGGTCGCCGTCGGCGACGGCATGTGGGATCTCTACGAGGTGAAGTCAAGCGCATCACTCAAAGACGTGCATGTGACCGACGCGGCGGTGCAGGCGTACGCGGTCGAGGGGTCGGGCCTGGCGTTGCGTACGATCAACGTCGTGCACCTCGACTCCTCCTACGTGTATCAGGGCGGCGAGTACGACGTGCATGCCCTGTTCACTATCGAAGACGTCACCGGGATGGCGCGCGACTACATGCGCACGGTTCCCGCCGAGGTCGCACGGCTGCAGCAGATGCTCGACGGCTCCGAGCCGGAGGTGCGCGTGGGCATGCAGTGCTCGCATCCGTACGATGCGAGTTCGAGGGGTACTGTCACGCGTTCTTGCCCGGCGAGCATCCGATCACCGCGCTTCCGCGGCTGCAGGAGCGGCAGCTCCACGACCTGCTCGATGCGGGACTCATCTGCATCCTCGACGTGCCGCCCGACTTCCCGGGGCTGTCGGCCGCCCAGCGCGAGACTATCGAAGCGGTGCAGGCGGGCGAGCCGTACGCCGATCCGGAGAAGCTCGCGCAGGCGCTCTCCACACTCGACTGGCCGGTCTACCACCTGGACTTCGAGACCGTCATGCCCGCGCTTCCGCTGTGGCCCGGCACGCGCCCGTACCAGACGGTGCCGTTCCAGTACTCGGTGCACGTGCAGCGGCGTGACGGCTCTGGCCGAGCACCGCGAGTACCTGCACGCGGGTACCGGCGATCCGCGTCGGCCGCTCGCCGAGCGCATGATCGCGGACCTCGGCAAGCGCGGCTCGATCGTGCACTACACCGCCTACGAGCGCACGCAGATCGAGCGTCTCGAGGCGGCGCTGCCGGATCTCGCGCCCGAACTCGCGAAGGTGCGCTCGCGCCTGTTCGATCTCGAACCGGTGATACGGCGCAACACGCGCCACCCGGCTGCGGCAGGGCGCTCCAGCATCAAGTACGTGCTGCCGGCGTGGTGTCCCGATCTCTCGTACGCGGGGATGAACATCGCCGACGGCCAGACCGCGAGCGCGCGCTATCTGCGCATCCTGAAGGGGCTTGCAGACGACGGCGAGGCCGAGGCCACGATGCGCGACCTCACCGAGTACTGCGCGCTCGACACGTTCGCGATGGTCCGCCTGCTCGACGAGATGTTGCGCCGGGCCTCGGGATAAGCGACGAGCGCCCGCCCCTCCGGGATTCGCGGGTTCGCTAGTCCTGCGGAATGCCCATCATGATCACCGCGCCCATACCGCCCGTCTCGTCGTTCCACGACCAGGTTGCGGGGTCTGAGTCGGTGACCGTGTAGGTGCCGGCCGGGATCTCGATGTTCGGCTCAACATACCAGTAGGCTTTCGGGACGCCGCCCTGGCCGTCGGCGGTCTTCGACAGGCTCCAGGGCCCGTACTTCGTGCCGTCCTTGGCCACGAGCCCGATCTTCCCGACGCCTGACGTGCCTGCGGCGTCGTTCCAGTGGTAAGTGCGGATCGACGTGATGATCGTGTCCTTCTCGAGCGTGAAGACGGTCGGGTTGGGCGGATTCCCCGTGTTCACCGCAAGGTCGCTGCGCACGCCGAACACCTGGACCGCATCGTCCGGGTCGACTGTCTGCGCAACGTCACCGATTGCCTCGTCTTCGGCGTCCTCCTGCTGGAGGATCTCGTCGCCGGTCACGATCACGGTGGTCGAAGCAGAGCCGAGCTCCCCGTACATCGTGACTACATACGTGCCGGGCTTGGTGGCCGTGAAGACCCCCTTGCTCGTGACGGATGCGCCTTCGGGGGGTTCGATTCCCCAATCGACCTTGCTTACCTCTGCCGTCTCCCAGCGAGGATCACACGCGCAGCCATGGTCGGTGTTGACCCGTACCTTCGGCTCGAGATCCACGGAGACACCCACCTTGGTCTCGAACGTGTCGGACTTGAAGCGGTAGCTGTCGTCCTCCCCGCAGGCGAAAAGCGGGATGAGCAGCATCGCGGCCACGATAGTCGTCGCAACAACACGGCCGAACGAGATACGCATGGCGACCCTCCCCAGTCGGCATCACCGCAAGTATGACCCGCCGCGCCCGCGTCTGCTACCGTGACAGGAGAGACGCATCCACCGCCCGAGCATGGGGGAGTTTGTGAGCACGCTGAGAGAACCGTTCTGGCGCACCCATCTGCCTGCGATCGTCGTAGGGCTGGCCGACGTGTTCCTGATCGGTCTCGGCATGGGTGTGCCGATCCTCGCCATCCTACTCGGCTTCGGCGTGGGCTGGTGGGTCGCGCGCAGGGCCGCGCCACCGTTGTTGCCCGGCGCCGACGTGCTCCGGCGTGCGCGTGCGGGGGCTGCTCGGCCCGGCCGGCGCCCTTGCCGCACTGAGCTTCGTCGTCATGCTGGCGGTGTGGGGGCCGTCGATCCCCTCGGCCTTCGATCCGGCGTTCGACGCGAAGGAGTGGGGGATCCCGCTCATCCTCTACACGTCCCAGGCCTCGATGATCGGATGGCTCGCGCTCATGATCGTCATCTCACCGGTCGCTGCAGTTCATGGCGGTCGTGACCGGAGGCGTGCTCGGCCTCGTCTGGCGTGCCCCGCGAACTGACGGCTCCCGGTGACGTCGGCCGCGCCCACGACCGTCCCGCTCGGCGGGTTCCCCGCGGCGGCAGTCGTGATCGGCGCGTCCACGGGCGGCCCGCCTGTGGTGGAGCGCATCCTGCGCGCGCTTCCCGCCGACTTCCCGGCGCCCGTGGCCATCTGCCAGCACATGTCGCCCGGCTTCGTGGAGCAGTGGGCCGAACGTCTCGACCCGCTGTGCTGGCTGGACGTGAAGGAGGCCGAGAACGGCGAGGCATTCGTGCGTGGTCACGTGTACATCGCGCCCGTGGGCATGCACCTGCGGTTCTGGCGGGACGGCACCGGGCCTCGGTGCCGGCTCGACGCGGACTCCGCCGGCTCGGTTCACGTGCCGTGCGTCGACTTCATGTTCACCTCGGCGGCCGAGGTCTTCGGCAGTCGGGCGCTCGGCGTGCTCCTCACCGGTCTGGGTGCGGACGGTGCGCAGGGGCTCATGGACCTCCGTCAGCGCGGCGCGTACACACTCATCGAGGACCCGGCGACCGCGGTCGCCTCGAGCATGCCCGAGTCGGCGCTCAGGCTGGGAGCGGTCGTCGAGACGGTGCGCACCGACGACCTGCCGCAGGTGATCGTCGGGCGTGCGAACGGCGACTACGGCGGGTGAAGCCGCACGTCCGGCGCACCCGTGGGACGCGCTTACAGCGGCAGGTCCCAGATCCGCCACGTCTTGGAGCGATGGCCGCCCATCGACTCGGCCGCGCGGATGATCAGATCGTTCACCTCGAGCAGCAGCGAGACGTCGCAGTGCTTGTAGCCCTTCGGCTGCGCGTACTCGAGCACCTCGCTGTACAGCAGCGCGTCGGCGCCGTGCCGCCGGTAGCCGGGCACGATGCCGAAGAAGATGAGCCGCACGCGGTCGAGCTTGCGGCGGGTCGCGAACATCCGGGCAAGGCGCGTGTAGTCCGAGTCGCCGTACCACTTCCAGCGCGGCTGCAGCGCCTGATTCGGATCGGGAAACGCGCCGAGGACGGCGATGGGCTTGCCGTCGAGGAACGCGAAGCGCACGAGCCCCGGATCGATGATCGGCTTGAGCGCCTCAACGAGCGCGTCGACCTCGTACTGCTGGATGGGGAGGAAGCCCCAGTTCTGAGCCCACGCCTGGTTGTAGATGTCGATCACCATCGCGAGCTCATCTTCGAACTTCGACATGTCGAGCGCGCGGGTCTCGATCGCACTGCGGTTACGCACGGCAGCGGCCAGGGTTGCGATGCGGTCGGGAAGCGGCTGCGGTCACGTCGATCAGGTACGCGTGGTAGTCCATGACCTTGCCGAAGCCGTACTGCTCGATGAACTCGCTGTAGTACTTGGGGTTCCACGTATGCTCCACGAACACGTCCTGATCGAAGCCGTCGATCAGGCACGCCTGCCGCTCGTGGGTCACGTTGCCGTACTCGCCCGGCCCGCGCAGCACCTCGGCCCCGTGTTCTTTCGCCCACGCGCGCGCCGCGTCGAGCAGCGCTTCGGCGACCGCATACTCCTCGAAGCACTCAAAGAAGCCGAAGAAGGCGACCTTGCTGTTGTAGTACTCGTTGAAACGGTGGTTGATCGACACCGAAACGCGCCCCACAACGCCGTCGTCCTGGTACGCCAGGAAGTGCGTGGTGTCGGCGGTCTTGTGGTAGGGGTGCTCGGAGGTGAGGAGCCCCTTCATGCCGAGCAGGCGATTGCCGAGCAAGTCGGCGTTGAGCTGTGGCACCCAGTAGGGATTCAGACGGTAGAGGTCCCAATGAAACTGCACGAAGTCCTTGATCCGCGGGTCGCCGAGGGGGATCTCCTCTACGCGCACGCTGGTGGTCTGCTCGGTCACAGGCGTCTCCTCCGCTGCCGGTTCGAGCCGAGCGTAGCACTGCGGATGGTGCTGGTACACTTGTCAGACACCGGAAAAGGGGTACGCCACGATGCTCGATTCGCTCTCGAAGACACGCGCGGGGATGCGCATAGCGCTCGGTGCGGCGCGTGCGCTGCCGAGGCGCGCTGCCGAGGCGGCGGTGCCGCTGGTCGCCTCCCGGATGATGGCCGATCCCGATTCGGAGCTCTCGCGCGCCGTCCGCTCCAACCAGTACGTAGTGTCCGGCAAGACGCTCACGGGTACTGCGCTCGACGAGGCCGCACGCGAGAACGTCCGCAACATGGGGCGCTTCCTCTACGACCTCTATCACGTGCTCGGTCGCGAGGCTGCCGAGGAGGCCATCGTCATCCACGACGAGGCGTTCGAGGAGTTCGTGGCGCGCGAGCGCACGGACGGGCCGTTCGTGTACGTCGGCGTGCACCTGGGCAACTTCGATCTCATCGGCCGCGCACTCGGCCGGGCCGGATGGCGCATGCAAGTGCTGTCGGTGCCCGACCCGAACGGCGGGTACCAGTGGCAGAACGACATACGCGCTGAGATGGGATTCGAGGTCACGCCCGTCTCGCTCGAGTCTCTCAAGGCCGCCGCCCGCCGGCTGGAGGCCGGGGGCTCGGTGCTCACCGGTCTCGATCGGCCGTTGGACGAGCCCGACAAGGTGCAGCCGCGTTTCTTCGGCCACCCTTCGCCGCTGCCGCTGCTGCACGTGCGGCTCGCGATGCGCGCAGGCGTGCCGGTGATCCCGTTCACCGCACCGCGGATGCCGGACGGTCGCTACCGACTGCTCGCGGCCGATCCGATCCCGATGGAGAGCGGGCGTGCCACGCCGGAGACCCTGCTCGCTAACGCCGAGCGCTGCCTGGTGCCTGCGGAGCGCTGGATCGCCGAGTACCCGCGGCAGTGGGCGATGCCGCACGTGGTGTGGCCGGGCATCGAAGTCCCTGACTGACGAGGAGACCTGCATGGCCGACATGAGCGACATCAAACAGCACACGCGCGTGAACAAGATGCTTCTCGGGCCGCTCGAGCGTCCCGCGCTGCAGTGGATGGCCGCGCACTCGCCCGCGTGGGTGACGCCCGACTTCCTCACGGGACTCGGCGTCGTGGGCTCGCTCATGTGCTTCGCCGGCTACTGGCTCTCGGGGCAGAACGTGCTGTGGCTGTTGCTGTCGTGCGCCGGCTTCTTCGTGAACTGGGTGGGGGACAGTCTCGACGGCACGCTTGCGCGCTACCGCAAGATCGAGCGGCCCAAGTTCGGCTTCTACATCGACCACACGGTGGACGCCATCACCGAGTTCCTCACCATCATCGGCATCGGCATGTCGCCGTTCCTGCGTCTCGACATCGCCGCGTTCGCGATGATCGGCTACCTGCTCATGTCCACGCACGTGTACATCCGCACGGCCGTCGAAGGCGTGTTCAAGATCAGCTTCGGCACGGTCGGTCCCACCGAGATGCGTGCGATCATCGTGATCGTGAACATCGCCATCATGCTCGCCGAGGGCTGGTTCCTGACGCCGATCGCCGGCAGCCTGCTTCCCTTCGACGTGATCGGCATCGTGCTCGCCGTCGCGCTCTCGGGCGTCTTCCTCGTCACGTCCATGCAGCACGCCGTGCGGCTCGCTCGGGAGGGTAAGTAAGCCTGGTGGCCTTCCAACGACTGCGGGGTGAGCGGCGGTGACGTTCTTGCGTCCGAAGCGGATCGGCCTCGTGCTCGGCAGCGGCTCGGCGCGCGGTATCGCCCACATCGGCGTGCTCAAGGTGCTCGAGGAAGAAGGCCTCGCGCCGTACGCGATCGCCGGCACGAGCATGGGTGCCCTCATCGGCGCCATCTATGCGGCCGGGGTCCCGCTGCCTGAGCTCGAGGAGATCGCGCTCAACTTCGACGTGCGACAGGTGACGAGTGTTGGGGACGTGGCGCTCGGCAAGGGCGCCGTCTTCTCGGGCGAGAAGGTCCAGGCCTTCCTGCGCCAGTATCTCCCCGCCACCTTCGAGGAACTCGCCATGCCCTTCGGGTGCGTGGCCACCGACCTCACGCGCAACCGGCCGGTGCGCTTCACTTCGGGCGATCTGATCTCTGCGGTGCGGGCGAGCGTGTCCGTCCCCTTAGCGTTCCTGCCGGTCAGGATGGACGATGCGCTGCTCGTCGACGGTTACGTGACCGAGCCGGTGCCGGTGCGCCTCGCCAGGCATCTCGGCGGCGAGACGATCGTGGCCGTGGACGTCTCGGGTGACGGCACCATCGGCATGCCCGAGGGCGATGCTTCGCCGAGCGCCGCGGTCAGGATATGGGAGCTGCGTGACACGATCAGGTCCGGCTCGGCCTACCAGCGTG
This sequence comes from uncultured Actinomycetes bacterium, assembly GCA_963700295.1. GTDB lineage: Bacteria > Actinomycetota > Coriobacteriia > Anaerosomatales > Anaerosomataceae > UBA6100. The sequence goes on from CAVOWY010000011.1 coordinate 51,295, forward strand.
GCTCGGGAGGCCTCGACGTCCTCGGCGCGGTGTCCGAGGCGTTCGAGGGCCGGCTTGCGGCCGAGGCGCTGCGGGAGGCCGACATCGTCATCTCGCCGCCCGTCCACCACCTGACCGGCATGGACTTTGGCCAGGCCGCTGAGCTCATCGAGGCGGGCGAGTTCGCCACCCTCGTGGAGCTGGACGCGATCCGCCGCAAATCCCGCCGGCCGGCGTCTGCGGATGCATAGCCGCGCTGCCCGGCGCCGGCCTCACGCCCAACCGGCACGCCTCCTGCTAGAATCTGCGTCGCCGGGGCGCGTGCCGTCCCTCTCCGTCGCAAAGGAGCCCGCGTGCCGCTCTCAGTGAAGACCCGTAACGTCCTCGTGGGCGCCATCGCGGCTGCCGCGATCGCGTGTGTCGTCGCCGTGCTCTCGATCCCGCCGGACGAGCGGCTCGGGACGATGGTGCGCTTCGTGATGTTCCACGGAGCATCCACCTGGGTGAACATGGGGACCTTCACGCTCGCCGGTGTCTTGGGGCTTGCGTTTGCATTCGGCGCGGGCAAGCTCGGGCAGGTGGGGCGAGGCGTTCCGCTGGTTCTCGCTCCCGCTGTGGATCGTGAACACCGTGCTCGGCATCCTCTCGATGCAGCTCATCTGGGGCGGGATCCTGTGGAACGAGCCACGGCTGCTGATGACGTTCGGCCTTCTGGCCTCCTCGGTCGTCATCCTCGCCATCCAGCTCATCTTCGACCATCCGAAGATCCCTGCGGTGCTCGATGCGGTCCTCGCAGCCGCGCTCTGGTACCTCGTGCTCGCGCTGCCGAACCTCTTCCATCCCGACAGCCCGGTCTTCAGCTCGGACAACTCGGCGTACATCTACGGCTTCCTGGGGATGGTGAGCTCGATCGCGGTGGCGGCGCTTGCCATCGTGACGCTGGTGGCGCGCCGGAAGCATCCCGAGCACCCGCACGGGCACGCACTGCCGTAGTATCGAGACCGCAGGGCACCAACGGCTCACAGGAGGGGATGCGACGATGGCCCGGCCCACCAAGTACGCGGGCATCATCTGTGCGGTCCTGTCGGTGATCGCGCTCGTCGGGATCATCATCGGCCTCATGGCCGAGAGCCCGATCGTGGTGCTGCTCGCGATGGCGCCGAGCGTGGCCTACGAGGTCTACCGCACCGAAGGTGAGACCACCCGTTGGGCGTCGTGGGCGCTCGCTGGCGTGCTCGTGGTCGAGTTCTTCCTCATCGTCTTCAACGTGAGCATCGACCTCGGCGGGTTCCTCGGCAGCTCCACGCAGGAGGTCGCGGGCTATCAGATACCCCTCGGCGACCTGCGGGTGGTGGGCCCGGCAATCATCGCGGTCTGCGCGCTCATCCTCATCGCACGCACGCGGGGCGTCTACACCAAGTGGCTCGCCGTGAACATCATCGTGAGCGCGCTCGCGCTCACCTACGTGCTCGATCCGGGCGTGTTCGGCGAACTGCTGCGGCAGGGCGCGCAGGAAGGGCTCGACGCGCTCGAGTAGCGCGCCTGTTGAGGGCGGAGCGTCCGACCGGGGGGAGCGGCTACGCCGGCAACACGCCGAGCTCGCGCCCGATCCGGCCGAAGGCCTCGAGCACGAAGTCCATCTGCTCGTCGGTGTGCGTGGCCATGTAGCTCGTGCGCAGAAGCGAGCGTCCGGCCGGCACCGCCGGCGGGCGCACCGGGTTGACGAACACACCCGCGTCGCGCAGGCGCCGCCAGAACTCGAAGACGAGCATCTCGTCGCCCAAGATGATCGGGATGACCGGCGTCTCGCTCGTGCCCGTGTCGAACCCGAGCTCGCGGTAGCCCGCCTGCATGCGGTTCACGACCTCCCAGAGGCGCTCGCGGTGCTGCGGCTCGGTCTCCATCACGTCGAGCGCGCCGAGTGCCGCGCCCACGCTCGCCGGAGCCATCGCTGCCGAGAAGATGAACGGTCGGGAGTTGTGCTTGATGTAGTCGATCAGGAGCGCGTCGCCCGCGATGAAGCCGCCGAGCGACGCGAAGCTCTTCGAGAACGTGCCCATGATCAGGTCGACCTCGTCGGTGACGCCGAAGTGGGCGGCGGTGCCGTTGCCCTGCGGGCCGATGCACGCCGGAGGCGTGTGCGTCGTCCACCATGAGGCGCGCGCCAAACTCCTTCAAGCACGGGCAGCATCTCGGGAAGCGGTGCGATGTCGCCCTCCATCGAGAAGACGCCGTCCACGACCACGAGCGCGCCGCCGTTGCCGTTTGCTCCGCGGCTCGCACGTTCGAGACTCTCACGGAGGCTCGCCACGTTGTTGTGCTCGAAGCGCTCGACCTTGCCGTACGACAGCTTGCAGCCGTCGTAGATGCTCGCGTGGTCGTCCTTGTCGATGACTCGCGGTGTCGTGCCGGCCCACGATCGCCGAGATGGTGCCGATGTTGGCGCCGAAGCCGGTCGAGAACACGAGGCACGCCTCCTTGCCCACGAAACGCGCCAGGCGCTCCTCCAACTCCTCGTGGATGTCGAGGTTGCCGTTGAGCAGGCGCGAGCCGGTGCACGACGTGCCGTACTTGGCGAGCGCCTCGGCGGCCCGCTCGCGCACGTGCGCGTGCGTGGTCAGGCCGAGGTAGTTGTTGGAGCCGAGCATCACGAGCTCGCGTCCGTCGATCCGCACCTGCGAGTCCGACTCGGACTTGATGACCTGGAAGTACGGGTAGTAGCCAGATTCGCGTGCGATGCGCGCGTCGGTGAAATCGAACGCCTTCTGGAAGATGTCCACGCTGCCCCTTCTCGTGAGTACCGTTCGCCACGTACCCCTGCGGCGCACGTTACGTCATTGTAGCGCTTCGGCGGGAGGACTATGATGGCGCGGACAACCGAAGACGGTGTAGGTGCCCGGGTAACCGGGAGAATAGGGAAGCCGGTGCGACTCCGGCGCGGACCCGCCACTGTAACGGAAGCGAGCGCTTCCGAAGCCAGGAGACCTGCCTACACATCGGCGACGCGGCCTTCGTGGTAAGAGGCACACTCGCAGCGCTCGTACCAGCGCTCCGAAACCACCTCGAGATCACCAGAGGACCCCGCCACCGGCGAGGGTCCTCTTCGATTCTCGAGGCGCGTCTATCTTCGGCGGAGTGCTGGCATACGACGCAAGGAGGCACCATGCACCACCGGTTCCGCACCACCGCTCGCGACGTTCGCACTCGTTCTGGCGGCAGCGCTCATCGCGGCGCTCGCGCTCGCGGGGCTTCCCGGCTGCGCGAGTCCGGAGGAGGCCGCCGAGGAGACGTCGGCCGAGGCCGCGTTCCCGGTCATGGTGACCGACGACACCGGGCCGCGAGGTCACCATCGCCGGCGAGGCCTGAGCGCATCGTGAGCCTCGCGCCGGCGAACACCGAGATCGTCGCCGCGCTCGGCGGACTCGACCGGCTCGTGGGCGTCACGACCTACTGCGACTATCCCGCGGAGGTGGCCGAGATCGAGAAGGTCGGCGACTTCGTGGGTCCGAACCTCGAGGCGATCGCGGCGCTCGATCCCGACCTCGTGCTCGTCGACCACCGGCGTGCAGGCCGACGTGATCGCGCAGCTCGAGGCGCTCGGCGCGGCCGTGGTGGCGATCGACCCGCAGACGCTCGACGACCTGTACGTCTCGATCGGCACCGTCGGCGATGCGATCGGCGAGACCGCAGGCGGCGACCGACCTCGTCGAGTCCATGGAGCTTCAGATCGAGGACATCAGCGAGCGCGTCGAAGTCGGCGCCGGTGACCTGCTTCCTCGAGATCGCGCAGGACCCGCTGTTCACCGTCGGCTCGGGCACGCTGCTGAACGACCTCATCGAGCATGCCGGGCGGCGAGAACGTGGTGACCGAGGAGGGCTACGTGGCGTACTCGGTCGAGCAGCTCGTGGCCGCCGACCCCGAGGTCTACCTGGCCACGCTCGGCTCGATGAGCTCACCCACGGACATCACGGGCCGACCCGGCTACGAGAACCTGACCGCCGTGAAGGACGATCGCGTGTACCTGCTCGACGACAACCTCGTGAGCCGGCCCGGCCCGCGCGTGGTCGAAGGCATCCGCCTGATCGCCGAGGCGCTCCATCCCGACGCGTTCGCCGAGTAGCGTGACTCCCTCCTCCGACATCCGGCGCGGCGTCCTCACCCTCACGGGTCTGGGCGTCGCGCTCGTGCTCGCGATCGTCGCAGGCGTGGCGCTCGGCGCCGTGTCCGTTCCGCTCGGCGACGTCGTTGGGGCCATCTCGCGATCCGTCGCCGGGCACGGCTCGACCTCGCTCGCCGACGCCGTGGTGGTGGACCTGCGCCTGCCGAGGGTGCTCCTCGCGGCGCTCGTGGGCGCGTCGCTCGCGCTCGCAGGCGTGCTCTACCAGGCGCTGCTTCAAGAACCCGCTCGCCGACCCGTACGTCCTCGGCGTCTCGTCGGGTGCGGGTCTGGGCGCCACGCTCGCGCTCACCGTCTTCGGCACGAGCTTCGTCGCCCGGGCGGTGGGCGTGCCGGTGGGCGCCTTCCTCGGGGCGATCCTCACGATGCTGCTCGTGGTGCGGCTCGCGTCGAGACGCGGGCGGGTGGACGCCACCTCGCTGCTGCTCGCCGGTATCGCCATCTCCTACACGCTCTCGGCGCTCACCTCGTTCGTGCTGGTCTTCGAGCGGCAGTCGATGACGAGCGTGGTCTTCTGGATGATGGGCGGGCTCGGCAATCGCACGTGGGGCCACGTGGCGCTGCTCGCGGTCATGTTCGCGGCCGGGGCGATCGTGCCGGCTGCTCTTTCACCGCGAGCTCGACCTGATGCTGCTCGGCGACGAGCGCGCCGGGCAGCTCGGCGTGCGCGTGGAGCGGTTCAAGCTGCTCGCGCTCGGCGCCGCCTCGCTCGTGGTGGCAGGCGCGGTGTCGGTCTCGGGGCTCATCGGCTTCGTGGGGCTCATGATGCCGCACATGATGCGGCTGATCGTCGGGCCGCGGCACCGGCTGCTGCTGCCCGCGTCGGTGCTTGCCGGCGCGATCGCGCTCGTGGTCGCCGACCTGCATCGCACGCGTCGTGCTCGCGCCCGTGGAGATCCCGGTGGGCATCGTCACAGCGCTCGCCGGCGGCCCGTTCTTCATCTGGCTGCTCGTGCGCAAGGAGCGTCTGCGATGACCGGCCGGGCACTCGAGTTCCGGAAGCTCGCCGTCGGGTACGGGGCCCGCACGGTTCTGCGCGAGGCGTCCTTCGAAGTACGCCCGGGCGAGTTCGTCGGTCTGGTCGGCCCGAACGGTGCCGGCAAGTCCACGCTGCTCCGTGCGGTCACCGGTGGCGCCGACGTGCTCGACGGCGACATCTGGTGCGGCGCATCGCGTGCTTGAGCATGCCCGAGCGAGAGCGGGCGCGCCTCGTGGGCGTGGTGCCCCAGACGCAGCCGGCGGTCTTCGCCTTCTCGGCGCGGGAGTTCGTGGAGATGGGCCGCCACCCGCATCTCGGGAGGCTTGAGTCGCTCGGTGCCGACGATCGTGCGATCGTCGCCGAGGCGATGGAGCGCACGGACACGGCGCGGCTGGCCGACGAGCGCATCGACGAGCTTTCGGGCGGCGATCTGCAGCGGCTCACCCTCGCGCAGGCGCTCGCGCAGCAGCCGCGCGTGCTGCTGCTCGACGAGCCCACGAGCCACCTCGACCTCAACCACGCGCTGCAGGTGCTCGACCTGGTGCGCGCGCTCGCCGACGGCGGCATGGCCGTCCTCGGCGTCTTCCACGACCTCGGTCTCGCCGCGCGTTACGCAGACCGCATAAGCATCGTCGCGCAAGGCCGCGTCACCGCGCCGGCTCCGCCCGCCGAGGCGCTGAGCGCGCGCGTGATCTCCGACGTCTTCGGCGTCCGCGCGGTCGTGCGCACCGATCCGGTCACGGGGAGCGTCGCCGTCACGCCGGTGCTGCGCGGCGAGGACCTCGGGTCCGGGGCCGCGCGGGGCACCGTGGGGCTCGTGTGCGGCTCGGGCACCGGAAGCACGCTCATGCGGCGAGCTCATGCGCGCTGGCTACGAGGTGACGGCCGGCGCGCTCAACCGCGGCGACGTCGACCAGGCGGTTGCCGAGGCGCTCGGCGCGCGACCACGTGGTGCTCCCGCCGTTCGGCGAGATCGATGCCGAGTCGGCCGCTACCGTGCGGCGGTCGTTCGCGTCCGCGCGTTGCGTGATCGTGTGTCCCACGCCGTTCGGCCGGTCGAACCTGCCCAACCTCGTAGCCGCGATCGAGTCCGGTCGCCCGCTCGTGCTCGTTGGGGACATGGGTGCGGACCGCGACTTCAGCCGGCGGCGAGGCCTCCCGGCTGTGGGCCGAGGCGGTCGGGCGGGGGCCGATCCGTGGTAGCAGGCGAGTCAGAGGTGCCCGCTATAGTGGAGTCACTCGGCACAAGGGAGGCGTGATGACCACGATCGAGCGCGGTCTCGTGCAGGTCTACACCGGTGACGGCAAGGGCAAGACCACCGCTGCGGTGGGGCTTGCGGTGCGCGCCGTCGGGGCAGGGCTCACCGTGGCGTTCGTGCAGTTCGTGAAGGGCGGCGCGCGCTCGAGCGAGCTGGCGGTGCTCGAAGACCTCGGCGTACGCGTCGAGCGCCCGGCGCTGCGCTCCACAGGGCTTCTCGGCACGGGCCTGAACGACGAGGACCGGCGAGCGGCCGGCGAGGCGTGGTCGATCGCCGCCGACATGATCTCCGGTGCCGAGTATCAGCTGGTCATCCTCGACGAGATCAACGTAGCGATGCGCTACGGCCTGGTGCCCGAGGAGGATGTGCTCGCTGTCATCGATGCGCGTTTCCCCGCCATCGAGGTCGTGCTCACGGGTCGGGGCGCCTCGGACGCGCTCATCGAGAAGGCCGACCTCGTCACCGAGATGGTGCCGGTGAAGCACCCGTTCGACAGCGGCGTCCCTGCACGGCACGGGATCGAGTTCTAGCAGTCGCACCCGGTGAGGCGGTCCACAGGCCGCTCGCCGCGCCCTTACAGCGTGCAGCCGCCGATCTCGTTGCGTGCGATGGTCTCGAGCGTCGCCGAATCGCCGAGCGAGCGAGCGAGCGCTGCCTGCGCATGTTCGGGCGTGTTGTTCTGCTCCGAGAGGTGGAGCGCGTAGACGTGCGCGAGGCCCTTCCAGCCGAGGTCTCCCAGCGCCACGGCGGCCGCGGTGTTCGAGAGGTGGCCATGGTCTCCCGCGATGCGTCGCTTCAGAAACGGCGGGTATGGGCCGGCCTCCAGCATCCGCACGTCGTGGTTCGACTCCAGGCCGAGGGCATGGCACCCGGCGAGCGCATCGGCGATCTCGGGGGTCACCACGCCGGTGTCGGTCGCGACACCCACCCGGTGGCCGCGCCGGCTCTCGAAGACGTAGCCGCACGATTCCGACGCGTCGTGTTCCGTGGCGAACGACCGCACACGGAGACCGGCCACCGAGAACCGGTCGCGGCGCCCGATCTCCGTAGTCTCCGGCACATCGGCCAGGCAGCCGGCGGCGGACTGCAGCGTCCCCGCCGTGGCCATCACCGGTACGCCCAGCCGTCGTGCGAGCACGCGGGCCCCACGCACGTGGTCCACGTGCTCGTGCGTGAGGAGTATCGCCTCGATCCGCGCGCCGTCGGCTCCTGCCGCTGCGATGCGGCGGAGCGTCTCGCGCGCCGAGATGCCGGCGTCGAGGAGTACCGCACGCCCGCCCGATTCGACGAGTGCGCAGTTGCCCGACGACCCGGATGCGAGAACGATCAGGCGCACGGGTACACCGCTGGTGTGGGGTGGCATGGCATGCGAGGATTGTACCGTGCCGGCCCGACATGTGCCGCCAGGCGGCCTCGGCGGGGAACAATCCGGTGAGAAGCGGGATCACCAGAGCGAAGGAGCGCACCGTGGCAAAGGACCGCTGGTCTCTTCGGAACATCTATCTGTATCTGGTCTGCCTGATTACGCTGATCATGGTGATCGTGTCCGTCGTCGGCGTCGTTCGGAGCGCAGTCGAGCTGGCATATCCCGACCCCGGCTACTACTACGACGTGCCGGTAGAGAAGGGCGGCACCTCCGAGCGCACAGCAGAGGACATCGAGGCCGAGCGGGAGTCGCAGGAGGCGCAGTCGCGTCGCTACGCGATCATCGATCTTGTCGGCAATGCGGCGATGCTGCTGGTGGCCGGGCCGCTGTACGTGTACCACTGGCGCAAGATCGAGGTCGAGCACGTGGAGCAGCCGGAGATCACGCCGACGGTTGCCGCCTAGGCCTGCGACACCATCCCGCACCACCCCTGACGCACGAGGAGGAGCACCATGGCCGTGAAGGTCTTTGCGCTCTCGACCTGCCCGTACTGCCGCATGGCTCGCGCATACCTCGACGAGAATGATGTCGAGTACGACGTGGTGGAGGTCGACCTGCTTGCGGGCGATGAGCGCTCGGAGGCGATAGCCGAGGTGAAGGCCATCTCGGGTGGCACGTCGTTCCCGGTGGTGCTTGTGGACGAGGAGGTCATCATCGGCTTCAACAAGAAGCGGATGAAGGAGTTGCTCGACCTGTGAGCGGCGCCTCCGACCGGCCCCGGCGCCAGCTCTTCCATGCCGGCACGACGATCGAAGACCTCAAGGCGTACATGGGGCCGTTCGCCGGCCACGCTCGGCTACCGGTTCAACAGCGACGACGAGTTCGTCGAGGCAGTGCTGACCGCCGAGCTCGGCATCCTTGAGACCGCAGGCGACGTGTACTGTCCCTGCCGGATTCGGACCGGGGACCCGAAGGAAGACGCGCAGATCGTCTGTCCGTGCATCCCGTTCCACCGGGAGCAGTTCGCCGCCATCCGAAAGTGCTGGTGCGGTCTGTTCGTGCGTACCGACGTGGAGGACGACACCGAGCTGCTTGGGGTGATCGACGAGCCCGAGCCCGGGCAAGAGGTGGACGTTCCCGTCTGCCGGGCGAGCGACCTCGCGCCCGGCACGGTGCGTCACGTGAAGATCGGGAAGACCGACCTCGCCGTGGTGCGGGTGGGCGACGAGTTCCACGCGGTCTCGAACGTCTGCCGTCACGCGTTCGCGCCGCTGTCCGACGGCGTCGTCGAGGGATACGAGCTCGTGTGCCCCTGGCACGGCTGGCGTTACGACGTGCGGGACGGCACGACCGACCATCCCGGGGCTGACCTGCGGGTCTACCCCTTGTTCGTAGTGAACGAATACGTGATGATACGGTTCAGCGTGTAGTTCGACGTGTGTCGGTGGCCGACAGGCCGCGGGGCCAGCATGCGTGAGAATGGAATCCGAGTGACACGGAGCGCGAACGCCATTCGCCGTTTGACCGCGTGCGCCATAATGGCGGGCACGGCCCTGACTGCGTTCGCCCTCGTGTCCTCGGCCTTCGCCTTCCATGAGCCCAACAACCTCCCCGGTGGGCCCGCGGACTGTCAGGACTGCCACTGGGACTACAGCGTCTATGCCGGTGAGTGCACCGACTGCCACGCCGATCTGGACACGCTCGACGAGGATCCCACGAGCGACGGCTGGGGCTTCGAGTTCGATAACCCGGCCGGCCCGCATAGCGGCTACCAGACGGCGACGCGCAAGTGCGAGACCTGCCACACCGTGCATGACGCCCCCGATGCGGGCGTACTGCTTCTCCGGCCTCGACCATCTATGCGACGTGCTCGACGTGCCACGACGGCACCGGCGGGTTGGGGCGTGTACGGAGCGCTCGCTGCGCGCAGTGTGGCGGTGGGTCGGCGGCCGCACTCGGTCATCGCTATCAGACGAATGTCGTTCCCGGCGGGGACGCGGTCACCGGCGGTGCCGAGTTCGGCCACCACGTTCGAGGGCGGGGCGGCACGCTCACCTGCACCGACTGCCACTCTCCGCACGGTCCAACGATGTGGTCGATCCTTCATCGGCGACCGGGTGCGCATGCGCGGCACATCGAGTCACACCGGCCTACTCCTCCGACCGAAGCTCCTGCGCAGATCGCCGACAGGTGCGTCTGCGCCGGCCGACGACTACGGTTCGGACTGGTGTCTCGCCTGCCACCAGGGCAGGGACTCCGAGCTCGCTGCCGTGCACAACCATCCGGTGGAGACGGCGGCCTCGGCGCACCCCGTCACCGACAGTTCACCTACGCGAACGTCGCGCGGCTCGTGAGCAACGATCGCCACGCGGCGTCACGGAGTACGGTGCAGCTGGGGGGCATCGACCACACGCGAGCTCCAACCATGCCGGCTCGCTCCGGGTGGTCGGTGCCGACAACGAGGCTACCTGATGCCATATCCGCGGACGACGGGCGCCGCAGGCCAGGCGGGACACAACCCGATCTGCCAGCAGTGTCATGAGGACAGTCGTGTGGTCGGCAGCTTACGGGCACCGGTTCACCGGGGATGCCGTGCCCGCCTCGCGTCGGCTACGCGGACAGCGTGACGTGGAACGGCTCGGCATGGGTGACGTCGAGCACTGACAACCCGCGCTTCCAGAACTTCCCGCACGAGACGGTCAACGCCTACATGCTGGTGGAGACGTCGGACGATCTGTGCACCAACTGCCATCCCGTGAGCGCGCTGCCGTAAGGCCGTGCGCGAGTCCGGGCGCGCGGTGCAGCGCCTCGTTCAGGTTCCGCCCTAGTTCGGCTTCTCGTCCGTCTTGTCGCCCAACGGAGTGAACCCGCGCTCTGCGGCTACCGCCTCGAGAGGTACGAGCATGACCTCCTCGACCACCGGGATCGCGAGGAACTTGAGCTCCCGCTCGACCACCACTGGCGTGTAGCCGTGGCAGACCTGGCACGTGTGGACGCGAGCGGTGAGGGGCGTCGCCGAGATAGGAATGGGGAGACACCACATATGCACGGAAACGCTGTTCGGTGGCATATATCATGCCTCCGACTGTGCCGTGCGTTGAGAATGCCGGTTCTCACGCGATCCCCTTGCCGCTGACGAGAGTAGCACACCCACTTACGTTCACTAGCCGATGGGCGCGGTGGCACTGATGGTCGGCGCTGATCGGAATCGGTGCGTGGAAACAGCGCGGCGCGTTCGCGGGTCTACATCAGACCTTCGCCGCCGTGGCGCATCTTCCTGCCTGGTTCTTTCATTCGAGGGCGCCACCGGACTGCAGCGCGCAGCCAGCAGTCTGGTGCTCTGATCGCGGTGACGCGCCCGCGATGGGCCATCGACCGGAACATAAATGAGGCTTGACGCGCGTTTCATACGGATTAACCTATAGGTCAGATGCGAGCGGGAGGCGAGCATGCAGACAGATGGCGTACGACCCGGCAGAAGAGCTCCTCGAGAACGGGCGGGTATTGGACCGCCTTGCGTGTGTGCCCGTTCACGAGGTGATGCGTTCTCCTGCGGCCGTGTTCGTCGGCGCCGAGCATATGTCCCTGCGTGAGGCCGCAGGTCGCCGCCGGTTCATCTACGTCATAGAGCGCGACGGTCGGCTCGTCGGATGGCTGGACACGAGCGAGCTGCAGCCGGGACAGTGCGCACATGACCTCACCACTCACGCGGATCCCGGCACGGTCTCGGTCGCTCCGGACGACACGCTGGACGTCGCGCTCGACCGTATGCTGACGCTCGGCTTTCGCGCCATCTCGGTCACCGACGATCGCCACCGTCTCGTGGGCGAAGTGACCATGATGACGATCGAGGATGCAGCCGCGGTGGAAGAAGCCACCTAACCGGTAGCGCGTCGTCCCCGGGGGCTCTACCCTGAGGACATGACCGCACTGGCCGACATCGCGCGCGAAACCGTCCGGCAGCACGGGATGGTTCCCGACGGGTTCGTTGTGCTGGCGCTGGTAAGTGGCGGCGCTGATTCGGTGGCGCTCCTGCGCCTGGCAGCGGAGGGCGCGCTCGGCACGCCATCTGCGCTCTCGGTACTTCACGTGAACCACTGCCTGCGCGGCGCTGACGCGGATGCCGACGAGGCGTTCGTCCTCGCGCTCTGCGACTCGCTCGGCATTCAAGCGCGATCGGTGCGCTATGACGTCACCGCGTACGCCGAGGCCGAGGGGCTCAACCTCGAGGACGCCGGTCGGCGCATCCGGTACAGCCTCGCCGAGTCGGAACTCGATCGATGTTGTGCCGCGGCCGGGGTGACTCCACGCGAGGGGCGGGTGGCGACGGCTCACACCTTCGATGACAGGCTCGAGACGTTCCTTGCGCGACTCGTGACCGGCGCCGGGAGCGCCGGCCTGCGATCGATCGCGCCGGTGCGCGGGCGTGTGGTCCGGCCGCTCATCGATGCGGGGCGCGCGGACGTGACCGCCTATCTGACCGGGCTCGGGCAGCCCTGGCGGGAGGATGCGACCAACGCCGACACTTCGCGGCAGCGCGCCTGGGTGCGGCACGATCTGCTGCCGGTGATCGAGCGCAGGAGCCCGGCGTTCAGGACGACGATGTCCCGGACGCTCCGTATCCTTGCCGAGGAGGACGACCTCCTCGCGGAGATGGCGGCAGCGTTTTCGCACGACTTCGCGCAGGTGAGCGACGGGGTCCTCGGCTTCGACCGTTCGCTCATGCGGACGCTGACCCGGCCGATGGCCCGACGCACAGTGCGCGGGGCGCTGATCGACGCCTTTCCCGAGGCCTCCCGGCTCGAGTTCGAGCACACCGAGGCGATCGTGGATGGGCTGGCCGATGAGGGTTTCGCGCGCGATCTTCCCTTCGGTCTGCGTGCTGAGACGGAGTACGGTAGACTGAACATTTCCCGCAAGGAAGACGTGCATGGGCTCGTGGCACCCGGGTTGCTCGGACTGCCGGGCAGGCTCGATCTCGGGGCCGCGGGCGTGATCGAGGCGCGCGAGGTCCCGCTGGCCGCTGTGGCAGCCGGTGCCGACACCGTGACGATCGACGCGGATGCCGTGGCATGGCCGCTGCTGGTCGACTCCATGCGCGACGGTGACCGGATCAGGCCCTTCGGCATGACGGGCACGAAGAAGGTCGGCGACCTGCTGACCGACGCGAAGGTGCCGCGCAGACTGCGTGGCAGGGTCCCGGTGCTGAGGGACGGTGACCGGGTGGTTTGGGTGGCAGGCGTCAGGCTTGCCGAGGACGTCCGCGTGACCGCGGAGACCGCACGAGCCGCGGAGCTGACATGGCATCGGCCGGGAGCGGGTACGAACCCGCTGTCGGAATGAGTGTAGAGCCGGGAGAGTGACGATGAGCATTCACGACGACATCGACCACGTGATCATCACGGAGGATCGTATCGCCGAACGTGTCGCCGAGTTGGGTGCCCAGATCCGCGATGACTATGCGGATGCCGAGCGGCCGCTGTTGCTCGTGGCGGTGCTGCGAGGGGCGGCACTGTTCGTTGCCGATCTGGCGCGCGCCATTGGCGGCAAGGTCGAACTCGACTTCATGGCGGTCTCCAGCTACGGCTCGACCACGAAGTCCTCGGGCGTAGTCCGCATCCTCAAGGACCTCGATGAGGACATCGAGGGCCGCGACGTTCTGGTGGTCGAGGACATCCTTGATACCGGACTCACCCTTAAGTATCTGTTGCGCAACCTCGCCTCGCGCAGACCCAATAGCCTGGAGGTCGTGACGCTGCTGTCGAAAGAGGGCAAGCAGCAGGTCCGGATCGAGTGCAAGTACATCGGTTTCAGCGTTCCCGACGAGTTCGTCATCGGATACGGGCTCGACTACGCCGAGCGCTACCGCAACCTTCCTTACATCGGCGTTCTCAAGCCCGAGATCTACGCCGACTAGTGGCCAAGAAGGAGTTGCCCCGAGTGAACCGCAATCTAAGAACCGCGCTTCTCTATCTCCTGCTCATCGTGCTGGCGCTGCTGTTCCTGGCCCGGTCGCTCTCTCCGGCTGAGATCGTGCCGCTCGGGAGTTCCGAGTTCCTGACGGCGCTTCAGGAGGAAAGGGTCGTTTCGGCGGAGGTCTTCGCGCGCACGCAGGTCGTAGACGGCGAGTACTACCCCGACGAAGCGGCGCAGGACGCCGAGAAGCCGGTCGAGTTCACGACGACCTACCTCGACAGCACGGCGCTCACGACCGCGCTCGACGAGAACCCGCCAAGCGACGGATACACGGTCAACATGCAGGACAGCTCGATCTGGCTGAGTCGTGCTTGGCACGATCATCCCGGTGATCCTTATCGCCGTCATGCTGTTCTGGCTCATGAACCAGATGCAGGGCGGCAACTCCAAGGTGATGTCGTTCGGCAAGAGCAGGGCGAAGCGCATCACGCGCGACCAGCCGCGCATCACGTTCAAAGACGTCGCGGGTGTGGACGAAGCGGTCGAGGAGCTCGAGGAGATCAAGGAGTTCCTCGCCAACCCCGGCAAATTCCAGGCGCTCGGTGCGAAGATCCCGAAGGGCGTTCTGCTCGTCGGCCCTCCGGGAACCGGCAAGACGCTGCTGGCCCGCGCGGTCGCGGGTGAGGCGGGCGTTCCGTTCTTCACCATCTCAGGCTCGGATTTCGTTGAGATGTTCGTCGGCGTGGGCGCGAGCCGCGTGCGCGACCTGTTCGAGCAGGCGAAGGCCGCGAGCCCCTGCATCGTCTTCATCGACGAGCTCGACGCCGTGGGCCGGATGCGCGGCGCGGGTCTCGGCGGCGGGCACGACGAGCGCGAGCAGACGCTCAACCAGCTGCTCGTGGAGATGGACGGGTTCGACATCAAGGACAACGTCATCATCATGGCGGCCACCAACCGCCCCGACGTGCTCGACTCGGCGCTGCTTCGTCCGGGCCGCTTCGACCGGCAGATCCTCGTCGATCGTCCCGACCTCAAGGGCCGTCACGAGATCCTCAAGATCCACTCGCGCGGCAAGCCGCTCGGCCCGGACATCGATCTCGAGGTCCTTGCGCGTCGCACGCCGGGCTTCACCGGCGCCGACCTCGCCAACCTCGTGAACGAGGCCGCGCTGCTGGCAGCGCGTCACGGCAAGAAGGAGATCGAGATGGTGGAGCTCGAGGACTCCATCGAGCGCGTCATCGCCGGTCCCGAGAAGAAGAGCCGCATCATCTCCGAGAAGGAGAAGCGCATCATCGCGTACCACGAGTCGGGCCATGCACTCGTGGGGCATATCCTGCCCAACACCGACCCGATCCACAAGATCAGCATCATCAGCCGCGGTCGCGCGCTCGGCTACACCCTCGCGCTCCCGGTGGAGGACAAGTTCCTCTCGGCGCGCGGCGAGATGCTCGACGACATCGCGATGATGCTCGGCGGGAGGGTGGCCGAGGCGATCGCCATCGGCGACATCACCACCGGCGCGAGCAACGATATCGAGCGTGCCACCAAACTGGCGCGGCAGATGGTCACGCAGTACGGGATGAGCGAGAAGCTCGGCCCGATGATGCTCGGCGAAGGCGCACACGAGATCTTCCTCGGCCGCGATTTTTCGGCGCAGGCGAACTACTCGCAGGAGATCGCGTTCGAGATCGACAAGGAGGTGCGTCGCCTGATCGACGAGGCGTACGACACCGCCTTCAGGATCCTCACCGAGCGCCGCGAGCTGCTCGATCTCATGGCCGACGTGCTCGTGGAGCGCGAGACCGTGGACAAAGACGAGCTCGAGGCGCTGCTCGACGGGCGCTGGGCCGAGCACCTCGAGATCGAGAAGCAGCGCGAGGCAGAGGAGGCCGCGTCGCCCAAGCCGAAGAAGCGCAAGCAGGCCGAGGAGGCGCCGCCCGTCGGGGAGGCGCCGGCCGCCGAAGAGCCGCCGTCCGATCCGCGCCCGATCGTGGACGTGGCGACGACCGGCATCAGCGACTAGACCCCGCCGCACTGCGTCGGGATTCGATGAGAGGCGTCGCCCGCACAGGGCGGCGCCTCATTCCATTGCAGGCGGTTGACCAAGTCATATATATGTTCTATACATCTAGTCACGCGAACCAGAGAGGCCGCCGATGAGCACAGCCGAACACGAACACGGAGACGACGCGCCGGTTGCGGGTGCTGCGCCCGGTCTTCGGCGCAGGCGCTGTTGCGAGTCAGGCGACGGCACCCGGCGCGGTGTGGGCGCGGGGCGCGGGGCGTTCGTCGAGCCCGCGCTTCTTGCGGTCCTCGCCCGGTCGGAAGGCTACGGATACGACCTGGTGCGGGCGATCGAGGAAGCGACCGGCGGCGAAGTGGTGCCGGACGCCGGCGGTCTTTACCGCTTGCTCCGACGTCTGGAAGAGGACGGGTTCGTCACCTCCGAGTGGCAGGACGGCGGCAGTGGGCCGCAGCGCCGTTCGTATCGCATCACCGACGACGGGCGTGCGCTGCTCGAACACTGGGTCGGCCATCTGGAAGAGCGCCGACGTGCGCTCGAAGTACTCATCGGTGCGGCGCGGGGCGCCTCGGAAGGCGTTGCCGGTCGCACAGAGGGGCAGGACCGATGAAGGTCGCAGTCTCATCGCTCGGCACGTCGCTCGACGACCGCGTCGACGACCACTTCGGCCGGGCGCGCTACTTCGTCATCGCGGACACGGACTCCGGTACCGGAGAGGCCGTGGACAACTCGACGAACATGAACGCATTGCAGGGCGCCGGGATCGCGGCCGCCGAGACCGTGTCGGAACACGGTGCCGCGGCTGTGATCACCGGCCACCTCGGACCGAAAGCGTTCGCCGCGCTGCAGGCGGCGGAGATACCCGGCTACAACGGCAGCGGCATGACGGTGCGGGACGCGGTAGCGGCGTTCGCGGCCGGGGAGTTGCCGGCGCTCACCGAAGCTGGAGAGGCACACGCCGGCTGAGGCCGGCCCTACGGAAGGACGAACGCGTGACTGAGAACGGACGAATCGTACTGGCGGTGCCCACCAACGGCGCGGGTGGACTGGACTGCGAGCGGTCGGGCCACTTCGGGCGCTGCGACTGCTTCACCGTGGTGGAGATCGAGGACGGGGCCGTGGCGGGCGTGCGCGTCGTGGCCAACCCGCCGCACGAGGAGGGCGGCTGCCTCAGGCCGGTCAACCTGCTGGCGGGCGAAGGCGTGAACGCGCTCGTGGTCGCCGGCATCGGCGGGCGTCCGCTCGCCGGGTTCACCGACGCGGGTATCGCCGTGTACTTCGACAACATGCGCCCCGTGGTGTCCGAGGTCATCGACGCGCTTATGGCGGGCGAGGTTGAGCTCATCGACCCGTCGGCCGTGTGCGGCGGCCACTAGCAGATGTCCTCGCCCGGGCTCATCCCCGCGCACCTTACCGTGGCTATCGCCTCGGGCAAGGGCGGTACCGGCAAGACGCTCGTCGCGACGAACCTCAGCGTCGTAGCGGCTCGCGCGGGGTCCCCCGTAGCGCTCGTTGACTGCGATGCGGATGCACCCAACGATGCCCTGTTCCTGGCGCCTGAAGCGCCACAGGTGACCCCCACGGAGGTGCCACTCCCGGTCGTAGACCAGGCAGCGTGCGTGCTCTGCGGCGCCTGCCGGGAATCCTGCGCGTACGGTGCGATCAGGATCCTCGGCGGCAAGGTGCTCATGTTCCCCGAGTTGTGTCACGGGTGCGGCGCCTGCGTGCGCGTGTGTACCCCGCGTGCGATCACCGAAGAGCGGCGGCGCGTCGGCGAGGTCGAGTGGGGTGCGGCCGAGCGTTCGCTCGTGGCGCCGGCCGGCCTCGATGTCGTCACCGGGAGGCTCGACGTGGGCGAGGTGAAGACGCCCACGCTGGTCCGTGCCGCGCGCGCCCGGGCGAAGGTCCTGAATCGCGCGGTGACGGTGCTGGATGCACCACCCGGTGTCGCGTGTGCGGCTGTGGCTGCGGTGCGCGACGCCGATGTGCTCGTGCTCGTGACCGAGCCGACTCCCTTCGGACTGCACGACCTCGAACTCGCCGTTGAGTTGGGTCGCGACATGGAGGTCCCGATGGGTGTTGTCATCAACCGGGACGGCGTGGGCGGCACCGACATCGCGGCCTACTGCGAGCGTGAGTCGCTGCCCGTGCTCGCCCGGATCCCCTTCGATCGAACGGTAGCGGCGATCTACGCCGATGGCGGACTCGTCGTGGACGAGCATCCCGAGGGCGCGGCGTGGTTCGGCGGACTGTGGTCCGCGGTCCTCGGCCTCGCGATGGGGCGTGAGCAGTGAGGCGCGTGGCGTTCGCTTCGGGCAAGGGCGGCACGGGCAAGACCACGCTCACAGCGCTCGTCGCCCGCGAGATGGCCGCCGTGGGGCCGCTCGTGCTGGCCGACTGCGACGTGGAGGCGGCGAATCTCCCGATCGCCCTGGCGGCGCGGGAGATCGAATGCGAGCCGTTCGCGGGGGCCTCGTCGGCCGTTGTCGACGCGGATGCGTGCCGCGGTTGCGGCGCCTGCGTGCCCGTCTGCCGATTCGACGCGATCGCGCCCGCTGACGCATTCCCCCGCGTACGGGCCTTCGAGATCGATCGCTGGGCGTGCGAGGGTTGTGCAGCCTGCGTACCTGTCTGTCCGTACGGCGCCATCACGATGCGGCCCTCTCAGGCGGGCGAAGTATGCCACGCGCGAACGGCCGTGGGCAGCATGACGTTCGGCCGCCTTGCGCCGGGGGAGGACCTCTCCGGCAAGCTGGTGACCGAGGTGCGCGGGCGCGCTGACGCGCTCGCGGATCGGGACGGTGCCGGGCTGATGCTCATCGATGGCCCGCCCGGCGTGGGGTGCCCTGCGATCGCCGCCATCACCAACACCGACCTGCTGATCACGGTGACCGAGCCCACGCTTTCGGGGGAGCACGATCTGCTTCGTCTGCTCACGCTCGCCAGACACCTGCGCGTGCCGGTGGGCGTGGTGCTCAACAAGGCCGACCTGTCCGACACGGGTGCCGAGCGGATGCGCGCCCGCGTCCAAGACGAGGGTCTCGAGCTGATCGCCGAGGTGCCCTACGACACCGGCGTGGCCCGCGCGTTCATCGCACAGGGAGTGTCGACCGAGGGTATCGCGCCGGCAAGTGCGGAGGCGGTCGCAGCGGTCGTGGGTTGGATCGCGGAGCGCATCGGCTGATACGGCGCAGAGCTGCGGCTGTGGCGCCAATGGGTCCCTCCTTGTCATAGGACGCGTCATCCTCCTCGGCGTGGGGTACGATGTAGTGGAGCCACGCCGAGGGGGCCGCGTGGGAGAGGGAGCGAACCGACTGTCTGCTGCAGTCCGCGCCGTGTGGCCAGTTCGCCGGCGCGCGCGTGAACGCGACCTCGTCCCCAGGCCTCCGGTTGGCCAGCTGGCGCTCATCACCGCACTCGACTCGGTGGCGGAATCCATCTCCTCGGCGCGAACAGTGCATGACGTGCTGTCGATCATCGTCGAGGCGGCGAAGCGCTTCACCGGTACCGAGAAGGTCATCGTCTGCCTTGTGGACGAGTACGCCGACGGTCTCGTGATGGACGAGAGCACGCTCGTCGTTCGAGGCGCGCGGAGCGCTCACCTTCAGGAGTGGTGGGGAGAGCATCTCTCGGAGATCGCCGAGGACGTCTTCACCGACGGGCGTTCGTTCTTCGACGTCGATCACGAGCGGGACGCATGGCTGCTCGCGGTGCCGGTGCGCGCCCACGACGAGCCGCTCGGCATCCTCGTGGCGATCAACGCCATCAGCCACCGTCTCCTTCCCGAGCACTCGGCGTTCCTCTCGATCCTCGGGGCTTTCGCAGCGGTCTCGATCGTCAACGCCCGACTTGCCGAGGAAGGCCGCTATGCGATGCTCGCCGGCGAGCGGGAGCGGATCGCGCGCGAGATGCACGACGGCATCTCCCAGTCGTTGTTCTCCATCTCCCTCGGCATGGAGCTCGCGCGCAAGCAGCTGCCGAAAGACCCCGTCGTTGCGATGCGCACGCTGGATGATCTTGAGGGACAACTGGCTGCCAGTTCCGCCGAGATCCGCCGCCTGATCTACGACCTGCGGCCCATGAAGCTGCAGGAACTCGGCCTTGTCGGTTCGGTCCAGACCTGGGTCACGGAGGCAACACGCGGCAGCCGCATCCATGGCAAGACGGAGGTCTCGGGGCTGGTCTGCAACCTGAGTCCCGCGCAGGAGGCGTGCCTCTACCGGGTGGCCAAGGAGGCCGTGAGCAATGCGGTGCGCCACTCGGGTGGAGACCAGGTGACCGTCCGCATCGAGTACGCCGACGATGCCGTGATGCTCACGGTCGCGGACGACGGGGACGGTTTCGCAGCGGGTGAGACCCCACCGCGCCTCGGGGGCACCGGTGCGGGACTGCGGAACATGACAGAGCGCATGATCGCCGAAGGCGGTCAGCTGCACGTGCAGAGCAGCCCCGGTGCGGGAACGGTCGTCCGCGCCGAGCTGCCGGTAGGGGTGGTGTGATGGACGCGATCAGGATATTCATCGCCGACGATCACGAGCTTGTCCGGTACGCGCTGCGGACGCTCCTCGAGGCCGAGCCGGGCATCGAGGTGGTCGGCGAGTCTCCTGATGGCGAGGGCGCGGTGGCTGCGACCCGCGAAAACGCGGTCGACGTCGTGCTGCTCGACCTCCGTATGCCGGGGATCGGCGGCATAGAGGCCTGCCGCCGGATCAAAGAGGCAAGCCCCGACGTGGACGTGCTCGTCCTCACGAGCTTCGGCGACGATGATGAGGTCTTCGGCGTGCTTGCAGCGGGCGCCGGCGGCTACATCCTCAAGGACACGCGACCCGATCTCGTCGTGCAGGCTGTGCGTGCGATCGCGGAGGGTCAGGCCGTCTTCGACTCGAAGATCGCAGCGCGCGTCATCGCCGGCAAGGCCGAGGGTACGAAGGCGCCGGACGCCGCGCTGATGGAGCTGCTCTCGGACCGTGAGCTCGAAGTGCTTCGCCTGATGGCGAGGGGCATGAGCAACAAGGAGATCGCCCGGGCGCTCTGGATAGGCGAGGCCACCGTCAAGACACACGTGAGCCACATGCTGCACAAGATGGGCACCGGCGATCGCACGCAGGCTGTTCTCACCGCCATCCAGGCGGGAGTCGTCGACGTCGGTCTTGCCGAGTAGCGGACCTGTTCGCTGCGCGCACTTATGTCCCCCAATGGGATGAGTGCGCCTCGTCCCCAAAGTCACCCTTCAGCCATACCGCTGGCCGATACGCGGGCGGTCTGTGACGGGGGACACTCCGTTGTAGATGGACGGTCTGCTGGGATTCGCAGCGCTCCGTGGGGGAGACGCTCCGACGGTCCCGCAAGGAACCGTCAAGAGAGCCTGTAGGACTCGCGACAGCGGGGGGAGGTGTTTCGGATGCTGACGAAGCTGTATGTCCGGACGCGCACCTGGATCGAGAGTGACGAGGGTGCAACAGCCGTGGAGTATGGCCTGATGGTTGCTTTGGTCGCCGTGGCGATCATTGTCGCGGTTACGTTGCTTGGCACGAATCTGTAGGGGCTCTTCAACTACATCGCCGGCAAGGTTGGGGCACCGAGCTCGTAGGCTCTTGATGCGAGGTTGTGCCGATCAGGACCTCCGGTCGCGACCGGTGCACAGCGACCGCGACCGGAGGTCCTTCTGGGGGCCGCTGCACAGGGGGCATCATGTTCCGGGCGTTCACACGCGCGAAGCGCGCGGATGAGGGAGCGAGCGCGGTCGAGTTCGCGATCGTCGCGATCGTCCTCATCATGCTGCTCACCGGCATCGTCCAGTTCGGCTACACGTTCTTCCAGTATCTCGAGATCGTTCACGCTGCTCGCGAGGGGGCCCGCTGGGCGTCGCTGGGCCTCGACGAGGGCACCGTGAGCGATCCCGACTCGGTCAAAGGTCGGGTGGCCGCAGCGGCGCCGGGACTGTCCCCGACGCTCACTGACGACCAGATCGGCATCAGCGAGGTGACCGTCAGCGGGCAGCCGGCGGTCACCGTGCACGTCGAGTACACGAGCCCCGTCTTCGTGCCGCTCATCGGCGACATCGTCGGAGGGACGGGGTTCGATCTCGAGAGTGCCGCCACGTTGAGGGTGGAGTGATCGGTCATGTGTGCGTGGATGCGCAGGGACGATGGTGCGGTGGCTGTGACGGTGGCCCTCCTTGCCGTGGTCCTCATCATCATGTCGGCGCTCGTGGTCGACATGGGCTACTGGTACAACGTTCGTCGTCAGTTGCAGGCGGCCGCCGACGCGGCAGCGCTTGCGGGGTGCAGGGACCTCGCAAGCGGGGCCAGCAATCAGGAGATCTGGGCCACCGTGGAGGCCTATGCCAGCGAGAACGCGGTGACCCCGGTCGAGAACATATCGGTGGTCGACCCGTCACCCGGCGGTGACAGCGACATCGGTGACGACTACGTGAAAGTCACGGTGTCCTCGGACGCCGTCGGCTTCTTTGCGCGCGCGCTGGGACGCGACACCAACACCATCCAGGCGCAGTCGAAGGCCCGGCTTGACTACCTCACGGGCGCCCAGACGCCGGTCCCGTGGGCGCTACCCATTCTCCAGGTCACACGGATGGTGGCGAAGGTGAACGGTGTCGAGTATCCGATGTCGCAGGGGACCGACGGACACTGGAGCGGCTGGCTCCCATCGGGATCCTCGGGGACGATCGACGTGATCGCCTACAACGATCAGACGCTTGATCCGGACTTCCCGGACGGGGTCCCCGAGGAGATCGGGCCGGTGCAGCGGATCATCTACCTGCCGACCGGTTCGCGCTTCGCCGATGTGACGATCCCGCAGCAGACGTTCACGTACGATTCCGGCGAGGCCCAGACCGTGCGGGTCGACATCGAACTCAAGGGCCCGCTGGCCGGTGGGGAGTCGGTCCAGGTGGTGTGCGGCAAGAAGAAGTACACCGCCACCTCCGTCGATGCGGACACCTACCGAGCGACGTTCTCCGCCCTGGATCTCGTGGACAAGAACACCGACGACCTATGGCAGACCACCTCGCTCACAGTCGCGATCGTGAAGGCCAACAAGGACGTAGAGGTGCTCCCCGGTCAGCCGCTGCTCGTGTTCAGGCGCTCGACCTATCCCATCAAGAACATCGCGGTGGACACGTTCGTATTCCGTTCCGGCTCGCCCGGTCCGGTCCCGGTCGAAGTCGATCTGAACACGTACGAGTACGGCGAACTGTACGCCATGAAAGTCGTGGGCGGTGACGGGGAGAACGGCAACTTCATGGCCATCGACTTCCACACGTTGCGCCACGAGCCGTACTGGCGGTTCCCGCAGGATCCGGCCGAGTACCCCGAACTGCCGCATGGAACGAACATGTACTACGACTACATCGCGGGCACCGCGTCGTATGACTTCATCGTGCACATCGGCGACACGGTCTGGACCGAGCCGGGCAACATGTCCGGCAAACAGACACTCGATGCGCTCGACATTCGGTTTGCGGGCGAGTCCTCCGACTTCGCTGGCTGGACCGCGGCGAAGATGCCGCCCTCCAAGCGGCTCGTCTTCGTGCCTATCACCGAGAAGGTACAGCAGGCCAACGGGATCACACCGCTCAGGGTGGTGAGCTTCGCGGTCATGTACATCGAGAGCATCTCGACGACTGGCAGCCAGGGCAACACGCTCATTCGCGGTCGTTTCGTCGACTATGCGGGCCCCGGCTGGGTCGTGTCTCCGAACCCGCCGAACTCGCCGCTTGTCGTCAAGGCACCACACCTCGTTGCCGACGGCGTGGACTTCTAGAACCGGGAGGACTCCTATGCGCACCAAGGTCGTGATCCTCATCGTGGCTCTCGTTATCGGAGGGCTCGCCGCCGTGCTCGCCGCGCGCTACCTGACGCAGGCGCGTTCGACGATCGAGGCCGAGAGTGAACCGATCGAGGTTCTTGTGGCGCAGGAGGACATCCCGCGTGGCGTGAGTGCCGAAGAGCTGCTCGCGAACGACCTGATCGTTCTCGAGGAGGTTCCTCGGCGGTTCGTCGCCTCCGGAGCCATCTCTTCGGAGAAGGCGCTCGAAGGGCGGGTCCTCGCCGATCCGCTGAGCGCCGGCGAACAGGTGACGGAGGGCAGGTTCGAGCTGCCCTCCACCGCCGGCCTCGCGTACAGCATCCCCGGTGAGTTGCTTGCGCTGTCGATTCCCGTAGACGAGGTCCAGGGTGTGTCGGGCCTCGTGAAGCCAGGCGATCACGTGGCGCTCTTCGTGACCTTCGATGCCGACGACAAGACGGGCACACCCGCCATCACGAAGATGATCCTCAAGGACGCGAAGATCCTCGCCGTGGGTGCGGCGCTGCGCTCGGTGTCGACCACGCAGGAAGAGGAGGACGGTGAGGGTGGCGCGCTCAACGCCACCCGACAGGACGATTCGCAGGCGAGCCTGAACGCGCAGACGCTGACGCTTGCACTCACCGCTGAGGACGCCGAGCAGATCGTGTTCTGCGAGGAGAACGGGTCGGTATGGGCGGCGCTGCTGCCTGCGACCGGCCAGGAGGTGCCCGAGACACCCGGCCGCACCCTTCAGAACATCTTCCAGTAGCGGAGAGCGGACATGGGCCTCATCACCGTCATCGATCAGTCGGGTGACTTCGCCGGCATCGTCGGAACCCTGAGTGCATCGCAGCCCGGCGCCGAGGTGCGCCCGGTGCCGTCGAAGGTCGGCATCGCCTGCGACGCAGACGCACCGTTCGTGGTCGTGGTCGCGCCCTCCGTCGAGCCGTCCGCAGGCTTCGATGTTGCGAAGGCCGCGGACGCGGCCGGTGCGTGCACCGCCGTGGTGATCGTTGCCAGGGAGGTCGATACGGAGCTCATGCGCTCGGCGATGAAGGCGGGTGTGGCTGACGTCGTGGGCGCGGAGGACCCGGCGAGCGACATCGCGCGCGCGATTCTGGATGCGTACGCCGCGGCCGAGGCGAAACACACCGCGCTCGCCGAAGAGGCCGAGGCGGCCGCCGTGCCGAGTGGCGGACGTGTGGTCACGGTCTTCTCGACCAAAGGCGGCGTGGGCAAGACCGTACTTGCCACCAACCTCGGCACCGCGCTCGCCAAGTGTCTCGGTCTCAGGACCGCGCTCGTCGATCTCGACCTGCAGTTCGGCGACGTGGGCATCATGCTCGGGCTCGTACCCGAACGCACCATCACCGACGTTGCGGCAAGCATCGAGCGCCTCGACGCCGACCTGCTGAGGGGCCACATGATCGCACCACGAGAGCGGCCTGGACGTGCTGCTGGCGCCGGTGCGGCCGGAGGACGCCGAAACGGTCACCACCGGTAGGATCGGCAGGATCCTGTCGCTGCTCCGCGAGATGTACGACGTCGTGGTCATCGACACCGCCGCCACGCTCGATGAGATCGTGCTCACAGCGCTCGACCGCTCGGATGCCGTCTATGCCATGACGATGATGGACGTTGCGAGCATCAAGAACATGCGGATCTCGATCCAGAAGCTTACGCAGCTCGGCTATGCGAACGGGCTCGTGCACGTGGTGCTGAACCGCGCTGACAGCAAGGTCTGGCTCGAGCCTCAGGAAGTCGAGCGGGCCGTGGGTTCGGAGATCTTCGCGCGCATTCCGAGCGACCGGATCGTGCCGCGCTCGGTCAACAAAGGCACGCCGGTGGTTCTCGACGAGCCGCGTTCGGATGTCGCCAAGGCGATGGTGCGAATCGCAAAGTCCATCGCAGATTCAGCGGGGGAGGAGTCGGACCATGTCACTTAGGGACCGCCTTGCCGGTACGGGCGTTGTCATCGAGCCCCGGATGATCGATACCACGGTCGAGCGCGAGAACGGCACCATCTCGCACGATACGAAGGACGCGATCAAGCGCAACATCCACTACCTCCTGATCGAGGAGATGGGTACCGAGCTCGACTCGGCATCCGATGAGGTCAGCCTGCGCTATCGCATCGAAGCCAAGTTGCACGACCTGCTCAACCAGGAGACGACGCCGCTGTCGGCAGAAGACAAGCGGGAGATCGTCGTGGACGTCATCGACAACATCCTGGGGTACGGCCCGATCGAAGCGCTGCTCAACGACCCGACCGTGACCGAGGTCATGGTCAACAGCCCGCGGACCGTCTACATCGAGCGAGCCGGCAGGATATACCTCACCGACAAGCACTTCGTGGACGAGGCCCACCTGCTGCGCATCATCGACAAGATCGTGGCGCGCGTGGGTCGTCGTGTGGACGAGGCATCGCCGATGGTGGACGCGCGTCTTCCCGATGGGTCGCGCGTGAACGCCGTGATCGCGCCGCTCGCGATCAACGGCCCCATGCTCACCATCCGCAAGTTCTCACACGATCCGTTCACGGCCGAGGACCTCATAAGCTTCGGCACGATGAACGAGCGTGTGTCGCACTTCCTCGATGCGTGCGTGCGCGGTCGGCTGAACATCCTGATCTCCGGCGGCACGGGCACGGGCAAGACGACGCTTCTCAACGTCGTGAGCGCAGTACGTCCCGGGCGACGAGCGCATCGTCACCGTGGAGGACGCCGCCGAGCTGCGCCTGCGTCAGGAGCACGTGCTGCGCCTGGAGTCGCGCCCGCCGAACATCGAGGGCAAGGGGCAGGTCACCATCCGCGACCTGGTGCGCAACACGTTGCGCATGCGCCCCGACCGCATCATCGTCGGCGAGGTGCGTGGCGGCGAGGCGCTCGACATGCTGCAGGCGATGAACACGGGTCATGACGGTTCGCTATCGACGGTCCACGCCAACTCGCCCCGGGATGCGCTTGCCCGTCTCGAGACGATGGTGCTCATGGCGGGATCGAATTGCCGGTGCGCGCCATCCGTGAGCAGATCTCCTCGGCGCTCGACGTCCTCGTGCACCTCGTGCGACTGCGCGACGGTACCCGGCGCATCACGCAGATCAGCGAGGTCGAGGGCATGGAGGGCGACATGGTCGTCCTGCAGGACATCTTCTACTTCGACTACTCGATGGGCGTGGACGAGATGGGGAGGTTCCGCGGCCACATCAAGTCCACCGGACTTCGGCCCAAGTTCATGCGCCGTCTCGAGGACCTCGGCGTGACGTTGCCGCCGGAGACCTTCGAGTACGAGCCGCCGGCACACCGGTGAGCACGATGCGACACCGCTGGCTTGTCCCCGCACTGGTCGCGGCGCTCGCGCTCGCACAGCCCGCGCTCGCCGCGGAGACGCTGCTCGGCATCCAGAGTGTGGACACTGCCGACTACCCGGATGTACGGGTGGCCGTGACGGTTCCCGCCGAGCTTCTCGAGGGCGGTCGTCAGGCCGCGTTCACGGTCACGGAGAACGGCGAGTCGGTCGAGGTGCTGGCCGAGGAGCAGCTGGCCGCTCCCGAGACGCCTGTCGACGTCGTGCTGGCGATCGACACGAGCGGCAGCATGAACGGCGAGTCGCTCGAGGCGGCGAAACGAGCGGCGCGCGCTTTCGTCGAGGCGATGCAGTCGCCGAACCGCGTCGCGATCGTCGCTTTCTCGACGAGCGCGAGCGTGGTGGCTCCCTTCACCGACGACGATGCGACGTTGGTCGCAGCCATCGACGGACTCGCTGCGAGTGGTGAGACGGCTGCGTACGACTCGCTCATCGCCGCGGCGAACCTGTCGCGCGAGCCGGGGGCGAGCGTCAAGGCGGTCGTCTTCCTCTCGGACGGCGGCGACACGATGAGCCGCGCGACGCTCGACGACGCAGTGCGCCAGATGCGCGAGGCGGGGATTCCCGTGTACGCGGTTTCGCTCCCGTCGTACGAAGCCGATCCAGCGGTCCTCACGACGATCGCGTCACAGACGGGCGGTCGCCAGGTGGCGATCGACGACATCGCGACGCTTCCGGAGCTTTACCGGAGCATCGCCGAGGAGATCCAGACCACCTACGTGATCGTCTACCGGAGCGAGGAGCCCGGGACGAAGGACCTCGAGATCGCGGTTGAGGCGGTCGTCGGCGAGAACGCCGCGTCCGCGGTCACCGTCGTGACGAACCCGCGCTTCGGCGAGGAGCCGTCGGTGTCCGACGAGGTGCTGACCCTCGCCCCCGCCGACGTGCTGTCGCTCGTGGGGGCGGTTGCGCTCGTCGGTTTCTCGGTCATGCTCCTGGTCCTCGGCCTGGTCCTGCTCGTGGTCCGGCCGCACACGACACTCGATCAGATGCGCTTCTACGAACAGCTCAGGGCAGGCGCCGATGGTCTGCCCACCGCCGAAGATGCTACGGGCGACGGGCTGCGGCAACGCATGATCGGCGCGGTCGACTACGTCGCGAGTCGCCGGGGCTTCACCGGCATGGTGCGTCAACGGCTCGAACGTGCAGGACTCCCGTTGCGGCCGGCCGAGTACATCTCGGCGCACATCTCACTCGTGGTGTTGTCCGGCGTGATCGCACAGGTCGTGACCGCGAGCTTCCCGGTGGCGCTCATCGTGGTCCTTCTCGCCACATTCGGTCCGATGCTCTTACTTGACCTCAAGGTTCGGAGCCGGCAGACCGCGTTCGAGGAGCAGCTGCCGCAGATCCTGAACCTGGTCGCGGGCTCTCTGCGCGCCGGCTGGGGGCTCCTGCAATCGGTGGACATGGTGGTGCAGGAGACGATCCCGCCGGCTTCCGACGAGTTCCAGCGCGTGCAGACCGAGGCGCGCCTCGGTCTGCCGGTGGAAGACGCGCTTCAGGCGATGGCAGACCGTCTGGGCAGCGATGACTTTGCGTGGGCGGTCTCCGCGATCGCCATCCAGCGTGAGGTGGGCGGCAACCTCGCCGAGGTGCTCGACGTGGTGGCCACGACCATCCGTGACCGGGCCGCGCTGCGTCGGCACGTGAGCGCGCTGACCGCCGAGGGCCGCATCTCGGCGATCATCCTGCTCGCGCTTCCGTTCGTCGAGGCCATCTTCCTGTATGCGGTCAACCCGAGCTACATGCGTCCGCTGTTCACCGAGCCGCTCGGCTGGCTGATAGTCGGCATCGGGCTACTGATGCTGCTGGTCGGCTCGATCTGGCTCGTGCGCGCGATGAAAGTCGAGGTGTAGAGGTGCCCTACGTCGTCGGTGCGCTGGTTCTCGCCACGGTCTCTCTGCTGGTGTACCTGCTGCTCGTGACGATCTTCTCCGAGGAGCAGCAGGTCACCCGACGCCTGCGCCGCATGAGCAACTACGAGGCGTCGCAGGCCAAGCAGGTCGAGCCGCTGCTCCGACCGTTCCGCGAGCGGGTTGGCGCACCGATCGCCGACAGCATGCATCACCTGGGCTCTGTGATCGCGCCACGCGGCTATATGGAGTCCACGCGTCACCGCCTCACGGTGGCCGGGAATCCGAGCGGGATGGAAGCCGGCAGGTTCCTGGTCGTGAAGTTCCTCTCCGCCTTTGGCGTCGGGGGCCTGTTCACCGCTGTATCCATCATCCGTCCGCTCTCGGGCGTCACGTGGTTTCTTGTTGTGTTGCCGCTCGTGGTGCTCGGTTTCTTCCTGCCGGACCTGTGGCTGTCGTCGCAAAGGAACGACTACCGCTCGGCGATCCGCCGGGCGCTTCCGGACATGCTCGACATGCTGACCATCTCGGTGGAGGCGGGACTCGGCTTCGATC
Source organism: uncultured Actinomycetes bacterium (assembly GCA_963700295.1). Taxonomy (GTDB): domain Bacteria; phylum Actinomycetota; class Coriobacteriia; order Anaerosomatales; family Anaerosomataceae; genus UBA6100. Next base: position 80,575 of record CAVOWY010000011.1, read on the forward strand.
AGGCGATCGCCAAGATCGTGCGCAATACCTCCGGCCCGCTCGCCGAGCAGTTCGGCCGGATGCTGCAGGAGGTGCAGGCGGGCGTGAGCCGCAGCGAGGCGCTGCGCCATCTCGCGCAACGCACCGAGGTTCCCGGAGCTCAACGGCTTCATCATGGCGATCGTGCAGGCGGACGTCTTCGGCATCTCTGTGAGCAGCGTCTTGCGCACGCAGGCCGCCGAAATGCGCCTCAAGCGCCGTCAGTTCGCCGAAGAGGCCGCGCAGAAGGCGCCGGTCAAGCTCGTCTTTCCGCTGGTGCTGTGCATCCTTCCGGCTACGCTCATCGTGATTCTCGGTCCGGCCGTGATCTCGTTCGTGCACGTCTTCGGCTGAGCGCCTGCGGTACAATCCAGGCACTGACGCCGGCCGCCGGGGGACTCCATGGATCGTGCCAAGATCGAACAGGGCGTTCGTCTCATCCTCGATGGCATCGGAGAAGAGCCGTCTCGCGAGGGGCTGCTCGACACGCCGCGACGCGTGGCCGACATGTACGAGGAGATCTTCGCCGGTCTCGGGCAGGACGCGTCCGAGCACTTCCAGGTCACCTTCAACGAGGGCCATCAGGAGATGGTGCTGATCCGCGACATCCCGCTGTACTCGGTGTGCGAGCATCACCTGCTGCCGTTCCTGGGTCGCGCGCACGTCGCCTACATCCCCGGCAAGGACGGGCGGATCTGCGGGCTCTCGAAGATCGCGCGGCTCGTCGACGTGTTCGCGAAACGGCCGCAGGTACAGGAGCGGATGACGTCGCAGATCGCCGAGACGCTCGTCGAGCAGCTCGACCCCACTGGCGTGCTCGTGGTCATCGAGGCCGAGCATCTGTGCATGTCGATGCGCGGCGTGCAGAAGCCGGGCGCGGTCACCACGACCTCGGCGGTGCGCGGCATCTTCGAGCGCAATCCCGCTACGCGTGCCGAGGCGATGAGCCTCATCAAGGGCGCGCGATGAGCCGACGCGCCCGCACCGCGCACGTGGCGCTGCGGGGCCTTCCGGCTGTCGCTCGACCGACACGCTCGTCATGGGCATCGTGAACGTCACGCCCGACTCCTTCTCGGACGGTGGCCGGTTCGCCGATCCGCTCGTCGCCGTCGAGCACGCGCGCAGCGCTTGCCGACGCCGGCGCGGACATCATCGATGTGGGCGGTGAGTCGACGCGGCCGGGTTCCGGCGCGGTGCCGCCCGCGCGCCGAACTCGCGCGCGTGTTGCCGGTGGTCGCCGCGCTCGTCCACGGTCTCGATATCCCGGTCTCGATCGACACGCGGCATGCCGAGGTCGCCTCGGCGTGCGTGCGCGAGGGGGCGAGCATCGTGAACGACGTCTCGGGCTTCCGCGACCCGGCGATGGTGGCGCTCGCCGCCGGCATGCGAAGCGGGCCTCGTGGTGATGCACATGCTCGGCGAGCCGAAGACGATGCAGGACGAGCCGGTCTACGCCGACGTGGTCGCCGAGGTGCGCGACTACCTCGCCGAGCGCGCGGCCGCGCTCGAGAGCGCCGGCGTGGCCCGCGACCGGATCGCGCTCGACCCGGGCATCGGGTTCGGCAAGACGACCGCGCACAACCTCGAACTGCTGCGCCGGCTTCCCGAGATCGCTGCGCTCGGCTATCCCGTGCTCGTCGGCGCGTCGCGCAAGCGCTTCATCGGCGAGATCACCGGCGAGGTGCGGCCTGACCGGCGCGCTCGCGGGCAGCGTGGCCGCCGCGGTGTGGTCGGCGCAGCACGGCGCGGGAGTCGTGCGCGTGCACGACGTCGCCGACACCGTGCAGGCGCTCCGGATGGCGCACGCGATCGAAGGAGCGGGCGATGACTGACGCGTACGTGGGGCTCGGCAGCAACCTCGGCGACCGCCTCGCTCACCTCGCGCGCGCGCTGCGAGGCCATCGAGGCCCTCGACGAGACCCAGGTCGTGTCGGTCTCCAACATCGTCGAGTCCACGCCGTGGGGCGTGACCGACCAGCCGCCATTCGCCAACGCCGTCGCGCGCATTGCGACGGCGATTCCCGCCGACCGCTTTCTCGGTCTGCTGAAGGAGCTCGAGACGGCTCTCGGTCGCGGGCACGGGCGAGCGGTACGGCCCGCGCATCATCGACCTCGACATCCTGCTCTTCGGCGATGACGAGTGGCAGACACCAGAACTCACCGTGCCGCATCCGCGGTTGGCCGAGCGCGACTTCGCCGTCACGCCGCTCCTGGAGATCGCGCCGCACGCCGAGTGGCCGGACGGCTCTCCGGTCACGCGCGAGCGCGCCACCGAAGGCCGCATCACCGCATCCTCGGCCCGGTTCCGGGGTTCGAGGAGATCACGCCGCCTGTTGGCGGCTGGGCCGGCTCGAACGGGGCCGTTGATGAGTTCGGGACGTGGGAAGAGGTCGCCTCTCGGCGGTTCTCCGCGGGTCAGGGCACGTCGTTCGCGCTCGACTTGCTGTTTGATGCCTCGGTGCTCGAGCAGGAGGGGATCCCCTTGGCTGGGATCCACTGCCCCCGCAACGGGAGTACAGCCCCTGGGCGCTGCCGCGGCTGTATCGGCTGCTGGTGCCGCCGCCGCACGCGACACGCGCTCGCGAACTGCTCGTGGCCGTGAACGCGGCGAAGCCGCTGTTCGAGGACGAGCGGGCTGGGAACGTCGGCGATGACCGACTCCGGCGAAGGCGACGAGGACAGGTTCTGATCGCGTTTCCGCTGCGCTCCCGGCGCACTGCGCGGGTGTATACTCATGCTCCGTTTCTGGAGGCGGCCTGGACCGATCGATGCGGCCGGGACCGCTGGGAGGGAGCAGACGATGAGCAGCACACCGGCTTCGGGGCCCGTCGCCCGGGTCACCACCACCGGTCTGATCGCGATGAAGGCCGCCGGCGAGCCGATCGTCATGATCACCGCCTACGATGCGCCGGGCGCGCGCCTGGTCGAGGCAGCAGGCGTGGACGCGGTCCTCGTCGGCGACTCGCTCGGGATGACCGTGCTCGGCTACGACAGCACCCTGCCGGTCACGATGGACGACATGCTGCGCGCCACCTCCGCGGTCTCGCGCGCCACCTCGCGGGTGCTCGTGGTGGCGGACATGCCCTTCATGAGCTACCAGGCGAGCGCCGAGGATGCTCTGCGCAACGCGGGCCGCTTCCTCGCCGAGGCGGGCGCGCACGCCGTCAAGCTCGAGGGCGGTGTGGCGGTGGCCGAGCTCGTGGGCCTCATGACCGACGCCGGCATCCCAGTGATGGGCCACGTGGGCCTCACGCCGCAGTCGGTGAACGTCTTCGGCGGCTACAAGCTGCAGGGACGCGACACCGAGAGCGCCGTGCGCCTCGTGGAGGACTGCCTCGCGCTCGAGGCGGCCGGCGCGTTCGCGGTCGTGCTCGAGCTCGTGCCCGCCGAACTCGCCGCGCTCGCGACCGAGGAGCTCACGATCCCCACGATCGGCATCGGCGCCGGCGCCGGCTGCGACGGGCAGGTGCAGGTCTTCCACGACATCCTCGGCCTGGGCTACGTTCACGCCCAAGCACGCGAAGCGCTACGCCGAGGTCGGCAGCGCGCATCACCAAGGCGGTGGCGGCGTACGCCGCCGACGTGCGGTCCGCGGCGTTTCCCGGCGAGGCGCAGTTCTCGCACCTGGACGCCGAGGTGTCGCCGAGCTCGAGCGGCTGCTGCCGCTCACCGACGGAGAGGACTAGCGCGTGGAGCGGCTTGGCTCGAAGCAGGAGGTCGCGGCAGGCGGTCGGCGAGGCGCGCCGCGAGGGCAAGCGCATCGCGCTCGTCCCCACGATGGGCGCGCTGCACGACGGGCACCTGTCGCTCGTGAGCGCCGCTCGCGAGCGCGCCGACTACGTGGTGGTCTCGGTCTTCGTGAACCCGACGCAGTTCGCGCCGGGCGAGGACTTCGAGGCGTACCCGCGCGACGTGGCGCGGGACATCGATCTGCTGGGCGCCGAAGGCGTGGACCTCGTGTTCACGCCATCGACCGAAGCGATGTACGCGCCGGACGCCGAGGTGATGGTCGAGCCCGGTCCGCTCGGCGCGGTGCTCGAGGGCGCCACGCGGCCTACGCACTTCCGCGGGGTCGTGCACGGTCGTCACCAAGCTTCTCAGCATCACCGCGCCCGACCTGGCGTTCTTCGGCGAGAAGGACTACCAGCAGCTCGCGGTGCTCCGGCGCATGGTGCGCGACCTCGACCTGCCGGTGAAGGTCGTCGGCTGTCCGATCGTGCGCGAGTGCGACGGGCTGGCGATGTCGAGCCGCAACGTCTACCTCTCGCGCGAGGAGCGTGCAGCGGCCACCGTGCTCTACCGCGCGCTGCGCAGCGCCGAGACGCTTGCGCTCGACGGCGAGCGCGACGCGCGCGTGCTCGAGGACGCGATGCGCAGCATGATCGAGAGCGAGCCGCTCGCGTCGAGTCGACTACGCGGTCGTGGCCGACGCGGTCACGCTCCAGCCGCTCGGCACGATCGGCGCCGCGCCCGGCGCGCGGGCTCGATGCGCGGCCACCGGGTGGGCGCCACCGGCTCATCGACAACCTCGCCCTGGAGGTGGTGTAGGTGGCCGACGCCCCGGTCATGCCCGCCGAGGTGCGCGTGCTCGCCCGCGACCGCGGCGCGGTCATCTTCGCGCACAACTACCAGCGCGCCGAGGTGCAGGCGGTCGCCGACGTGGTCGGCGACTCGCTCGAGCTCGCGCGGCGCGCCGCGACGGTCGCCGCACAGGTGATCGTGCTTCGCGGGCGTGCGCTTCATGGCCGAGACCGCGGCGATCCTCGCGCCCGGCAAGACGGTGCTCCTGCCGCGCGCCGATGCCGGCTGCCCGATGGCCGACATGATCACCGCGCCCCAGCTCGCCGCGTGGAAGGCCGAGCATCCCGGTGTGCCGGTCGTGATGTACGTGAACTCCTCGGCAGAAGTCAAGGCGCTCACCGACGTGTGCTGCACCTCGGCCAACGCCGTCGAGGTCGTCCGCTCGCTCGGCGCGCCGAAGGTGCTGTTCGGGCCGGACCGCAACCTCGGGGCGTGGATCGCCGCGCAGCTGCCCGAGGTGGAGATGCTCCTGTGGGACGGCTGCTGTCCGGTGCACGACGCGCGTGTCGCTCGAGATGGTGCTCGCGGCGAAGGCCGCGCATCCGGGGGCGCCGGTGATCGCGCATCCCGAGTGCCGCCCCGAGGTGAGCGCCGAGGCCGACGAGGTGCTCTCCACGAGCCAGATGATCCGCTACGCGGCGAAGGCGGGAGAGCCCGAGATCATCGTGGTGACCGAAGGCGGCCTGCTCACCGGGCTTGCGAAGGCGGCGCCCGACACGCGCTTCTTCGGCCTCACGCCGCCGATGCTCTGCCACGACATGAAGCTCACGCGCCTCGAGCACGTGCGCGACGCGCTCCGCGACATGACCGGGGCGGTCGTCGTCCCGGATGACGTTGCGGCAGCCGCGCGCGGTTCGCTCGAGCGCATGACGGCGATCGGGTAGCGCGATGCCCTCCGCCGTGCCGGAGCTCCTCGAGCAGCGCTACGTGGTCGTCGTTCGACACCGCCGCGATGCCGGACGAGCGCAGCGACGTGCTCATCATCGGCTCGGGCATCGCCGGGCTCACCGCGGCGCTCCACGCCGCGCGGCTGCGGCAGCGTCACGCTCGTCACCAAGTCCGAGGTCACCGACGCCAACACCTGGTACGCCCAGGGCGGCATCGCCGGTGCGGTGGGCGAGGCCGACTCGGTGGAGCTCCATCTCGCCGACACGCTCGTGGTGGGGCAGGGCCTGTGCGACACCGACGGTCGTGCGCGTCGGTCGTGAGCGAGGCGGCCGACGCGCTCGCCGAACTGCAGACGCTCGGCGTGCGCTTCGACCGCGCCGCAACCGGCAAGATCGCGCTCGCCCGCGAGGGCGGGCACAGCCTTCCGCGCGTGCTGCACTCGGGAGATGCCACCGGCGCCGAGGTGCAGAACACGCTCTCGGCGGTCGTGCGGCGCACCCGCGGCATCAAGCTCGTGGAAGACGCGTTCGTCGTGGATCTCCTCACCGAGGACGGCCGATGCACGGGCGCGCTCGTGATGGACAGCGGCTCGCACGCGCTCATGGCGCTTCACGCGGACGCGGTGATCCTCGCGAGCGGCGGCGCGGGCCAGATCTACCGCGTCACGACCAACCCGCTCGTGGCCACCGGCGACGGCATCGCCGCGGCATGGCGCGCGGGCGCGGACATCGCCGACATGGAGTTCGTGCAGTTCCACCCCACCGCGCTCGACAGCGCCTCGACCGTGAAGTTCCTCATCACCGAGGCGCTTCGCGGCGAGGGCGCCTACCTCCTCGACTGCGAGCAGAAGCGCTTCATGCCCGAGCTGCACGCGCTCGCCGAACTCGCGCCGCGCGACGTGGTGAGCCGCGAGATCGAGCGCGTGATGCACCGCTGCGGCCGCCCGAACGTCTGGCTCGACGCGCGCCACCTCGGCGCGGCGTTTCTCGCCGAGCGCTTCCCGACGGTCACCGAGGGCTGCCGCGAGGCGGGCTTCGACCTGTCGCGCGATCTCATCCCGGTCGCGCCGGCGGCGCACTACCTCATCGGCGGGGTGCGCGTGGACATCGACGGTCGCACGTCGTCTGCCGGGCCTGTACGCCGCGGGCGAGTGCGCGGCCTCCGGGCTGCACGGCGCCAACCGGCTCGCGAGCAACTCGCTCCTCGAGGGGCTCGTGTGCTCGCGGCGCATCGTGCGCGCGCTCGAGGGCGAGGCCGCCCGCACGCGGCCGGGGCGCATCCACGCCGCCGTTGAGGAGCCGATCGGCTCCGACCAGCGCGCGGTGCGCTCGGCTCTGCAGCTGCTGATGAGCCGCTACGTGGGCGTCACGCGCTCGGCCGAGGGGCTGGACGGGCGCCAGGGAGGGGATCGCCGAGCTGGCCTCCGGACTCGGCGGCACGGACCTGCACGCCGATCGAGACGCGCAACCTGCTCGTGAACGCGTCGCTCGTGGTCTCGACCGCGCTCGTCCGCGAGGAGAGCCGCGGCACGCACTTCCGCAGCGACCATCCCGAGCGCGACGACGAGCACTGGCGGTCGCACATCGTGTGGCGCCAGGGCGCCGAGCCGCGCATGGAGCCGGTGCCCGACGACGTGGTCGCCGGTGGGGGCGCGTCGTGACCTTCACGCCGCCGCCCTCCGACGAGCTGCTCGCCGCCGCGCTGGCCGAGGACCTCGGCATCGCGCCGGACCGCATCCTCGCGCCTCGCGTGGGCGCCCCGTCGATCCTCGACCTCGACGTAACGTCCTCGGCGACCGTGCGCTGACACGGCGTTCTTCGGCCTGATCGTGGCGCGCGACGCCGGCGTCGTGTGCGGGCTTCCGATGGTCGCACGCGTCTACGAGCTGCTCGCGGCGGCCGCATCGAGCCACGTGGAGTGCTATCCCGCGGTCGCCGAAGGGGCGGACGTGACGCCGGGCATGCCGGTGATGGAGATCGAGGGCTCGGTGCGCGCCGTGCTTGCGGGCGAGCGGACCGCGCTCAATCTGCTCATGGTGCTCTCGGGCATCGCCACCGAGGCGCGGCGCTGGCAGCGAGCGGCCGGACCCGATCTGGCGGTGACCGACACGCGCAAGACGCTCCCCGGGCTGCGTGCGCTCTCCAAGTACGCCGTGCGGGTGGGCGGGGCGCACAACCACCGCGCCGGTCTCTACGACATGGTGCTCATCAAGGACAACCACATCGCGTACGCCGGCAGCATCGCCGAGGCCATGGCCGCGCGCCAGGCGTTTGAACCCGAATCTGCTCGTCGAGTGCGAAGCGGAGACGGTGCCGCAGGCTGCCGAGGCGGCCTCGGCGGGCGCCGACTACGTGCTGCTCGACAACATGGACGACGCGACGCTCGACGATCGCGGTGGCGGCGGTGCGCGAGGCCGCGGGCGAGACGCGTGTGCCTCACCGAGGCATCGGGGCGCATCACCTTCGAGCGGCTGCCGGCACTTGCCGCGGCCGGCGTGGATCGCGTCTCGACGAGCGCGCTCACCTTCGCGCGGCCGCTGGACTTCGGACTGGACGCAAGGGAGTGAGAGGGGAGCCAGTGGGCTACACGGGAGAGCCGCTCGACATGAGGAAGTTCCGCGCGTCCTACGTCGTGGTCTGCACGCTGCCATCGACGCTCTTTCTCATGACGTTCGTGCTGTGGTTCATGATGCGCACCATGACCCCGGCGGAGCTTGCCGAGTACGGCACCCCACCGACCGTCCACATCGTGCTCTTCAGCGCGGTCGCGCTCGCCTCGCTACCGTTGGGGCTGCTCGTACGTCGGCTCGTGCTCACGAAGTGGTCGCCCGTGGTAGCCGCGTACGGTCAGACGCTGAGCAGCGAAGAGCTCGCGATCGGGCGCATCGGACTGGCGATGGTTTACGGTATGTCCTTCCCGAACATCAGCGTGCTCCTCGGCTTCGTGCTCGGCTTCATGGCGATGAGCTGGACTTACTTCCTCCCCTTCATTGCCTACGCCGTCGTCGGCTGGATCATCATGTTTCCGCGCCCCTCGCAGGTGCGCGAGTGGTACGAGCGCCAGAGTCCAGGCAACTCGCTGCCCGAGATGAACGCGGGGGGACCTGCGTGACCGAGCCGGCACTCCGCGACACCTACCTCTCCTGGACGCGACGGGCCGTGCCCGTGCTGCTCGTTCCGCTCGCGCTCACCGCGGCGCTCCAGGCGGGGGCGGCGAGTCCATGGTGGACCGACCCGGCACCCTCGGCAGGTGCGATGCGCTATCTGTTCATGGCGGTCGGGGTGGCGTCGGTCATGATGGGCCGCACCGCCCGCACCCGTGATGCCGCGCTGGCTCCGCTCACCGTGGCAGCGGTCACCTCGCTCTCGTGGCGGCTCGTGATCTACGCGCTTGCGCCGGCGGTGGTCGGCGCTGTTCTCGCGTTCATGACGCGCGAGCTCGGCGACTACTACTTCATGCTGCTCGTGACGCTCGTCGGGCTCGCGCTTCTGTATCCTCGCTTCGACCAGTGGGTCACCTGGTCGGCGCCCGTCACCGACACCGCGGCGGCGCCTGAGGCCGACACCGCCGCCGGACCGGAGGCCGAGTGATGGCGCCCGAGACCGGCTTCGCGCTCCTCGACTGGTTCCTCCGCGCGCTCGACGCCTGGGGCTACCTCATCGTCGCGCTCTTCACCATCTCGGAGAACCTCTTCGTGATCGGCTCGTTCACGCCCGGCGAGACGGTCGTGATGGCGGCCGGGTTCGTCTCCGAGATGGGCGGTCTGAATGCGTGGCTCGTGGGGATCGCCTCGCTCGTGGGCACGATGACCGGGAGCAACCTCTCGTACTGGTTCGGCAGGCGCGGCGGTCGCGAGGCGCTGCTCAAGTGGGGCAGCAGGTTCTTCGACGAGGAGCACATCACCGCTGCCGAGGAGTACTTCGAGCGGCACGGCAACAAGACGGTGCTCATCTCCCGGTTCGCCGCCGGGTTCAAGAACTTCGTCCCGGTCATCGCGGGCGTCTCGCGCATGCGCGTCTGGATCTTCGAGCTCTACACGTTCATCGGCGCGCTCATGTACACCACGCTCATGGTGGTGCTCGGCATCGTCTTCGCCGACAACTTCGACAAGGCCCTCAGGATCGCTCGCAACATCGGCTGGGCGGGACTCATCCTGCTCGTTGCCATGCTCGCGTTTCTGTTCTGGGGGCGCCGTCGCTACATCGCCAGCCGCGTGGACAAGTTCGCCGAACTCGCCGAGGAGCGCGAGGAGGAGGCGGAGGAGAGCGCACTGGCAGATGCCGCCGACAAGGCCTCCGGGGCAGACGATGCTGACGCTCTCGACTAGGGCCGCGGTAGCCGCTGCGCTTACCGGCGCGGGCGAGCGTGGCATCTCCGGCGAGACGATCGCCGCCTCACTCGGCATCTCGCGCGTGGCAGTCGGCAAGCATGTGGCCGCGCTGCGTGCGCTCGGCTACCGGATCGCCTCGGCGCCGCGCGTCGGCTACCGGCTCGAGCTGGCGCCCGACGTGTGTCTTCCCGAGGAGGTCGGCCCTCGGCTGGCCGATCCGTTCTGGGTGGCCTGCGGGGGCGCGGCCGAGCTCGGCTCCACCAACGACGAGGCGAAGCGGCTCGCCCGCGCAGGCGCGCCCGAGGGGACCGCCGTGGTCGCCGCGCGTCAGACCGGCGGGCGCGGCCGGTTCGACCGGGAGTGGGCGTCCCCGGTAGGCGGCGCGTACGTGTCGTGCATCCTCCGCCCTCCGCTGCCGCCGGCGGCGGTCGCGCCGCTGTCGCTCGTCGTGGCACTCGGCGCGGCTCGCGGACTCGCGACGCTCGGCCTCGAGGTGGGCATCAAGTGGCCGAACGACCTCGAGGTCGCCGGGCGCAAACTCGCCGGCATCCTAGTAGAGCTGGCAGCCGAGGCCGATCGCGTGGAGTGGGTCGTGGCTGGATGCGGCGTGAACGTGTCGGCGCCCGCACACGAACGCGGCGCGTGGGTGCGCGAGCAGCTGCCGGAGGCGCGCGTCGCCGAGGTGGCCGCCCGCGTGCTGGACGGCATCGCAGGCACCTACCGGGAGTTCCTGGAGAGCGGGTTCGACGCGCTTGCGCAGGAGTACGCGGCGCGCGCCACCCTCACCGGGCTCACGGTCGCCGTGCGGGACGCTGCCGGTGCGGTGGTGGCCGAAGGCATGGTGGCTGGCATCGCCCCCGATGGCGCGCTGCTGCTCGACCGGGCGGGCGAGCGTGACCGCGATCCATGCGGGCGAGGTCACGCTGCGGGATTGACGGGACCGCGGTAGATTCCTATCGTGAACGCTTACGCATCAGGAGTTTACGATTGGACTCGCATGCGCCGCACCCGCACTGGCCTGTTCCTCCGCGCCGCCCTTGTGGCCGCCCTTGTGGCGGCCGGCGCGCTCATCGCGGTACCGATCGGGCCGGTCCCCGTGACGCTCCAGGTGCTCGTCATCGCTGTCGCCGTGCTCGTGCTTACCCCTGCCGAGGTCGCTCTCGCGCTCGCCGCCTACCTCGCGGTCGGAGCGATGGGGGCGCCTGTGTTCTCCGGCGGCACGGGGGGTGTGGGCGTGCTCGTCGGGCCCACCGGTGGCTTCCTGCTCGGGTTCCTCATAGGCGCTCCTGCAGGCGCGCTCGTGCGAACGGGACTCGCCGAGGCGGCCCGACGCCCACGTCCCTGGCTGGCCGACGTACTGGCGCTGCTGACATTCATCGTCGTGACGTACGGGTTGGGGTGGGCGCACTTCGCGGCGGTGACGGGGCGGACCGCTGCAGATGCGTTCGCCGTCGCCGTCGCGCCGTTCGTGGTCATCGACTCGCTCAAGTGCGCGGCGGCCTGGGCCGTTGCACGCGGCGTCAGGGCCGCGGGGCTGGGAGCGGACTAGGCGCCCTGCGTGCTCTGGCGGTGTGCTAGCATCCCGGCATCAACGAAATCGTAGCAACGCTCGTCTCTGAAGGAGGCGCCTCATGGCGGCAGGTCTGGGAGATACGGTCGCGGTCGACTACGAAGGCCGGCTCGAGGACGGTTCGGTGTTCGACGCGAGCGCGAATCGGGCGCCACTCCTGTTCACCATCGGTTCGGGCGACGTGCTTCCGCTGTTCGAGCAGGCCGTGATCGGGCTTGAGGTCGGGGAGACGGCGACGGTGACGATCCCTCCTGAGGATGCCTACGGTGCGTACGTGGAAGAGGGACGGCAGATGGTTCCCGTCGACGTGTTCGGCGAAGGCGAGCCGCCGATTGGCGGTGAGTTCAGCGTCAAGGTGGACGAAGAGACCAGTCTCACCGGGCGTGTCGTGAGCGTTACCGAGGACTTCGTGAACGTGGTCGTGGACTTCAATCACCCGCTCGCGGGGCACGCGCTCACGTACGAGATCACCCTCAGGGAGTCGTATCCGCAGGGCGCGGCGGCGGGGGCATCCGATCTCGCGGGCAGCGAGGCGCAGTAGTTCGTTGACACACCGGCACCACGCCGATATGGTTTGACCCAGGTCACGCGGCCCATCGGTGTCGGCGGCCCAGGGAGGGTGCTTCTTGAGTGCAGGGTGCCGGCACACCCATGTACGCGAGGCGATGGTGTGCGTTGACCCCATATCGAGCAACCCGGCCGCGTGCCGGGTTCTGTAACGGGTAGGGGGTGTCTGCGATTCTTCTCGCGCAGGTGAACGTATGGATGGACGCTGGATTCCTGGCACTATGGATCGTAGTCCTCTTGTTCTTGGTGTTTCACTTCTCGGTAAGCGTTCCAAAGGGGAGATTCCGGAAGAAGTTCCTCGAACACAAGTGGCCCGAGCACGACCATCTTCCGATCTTCACCCCGAAGCTCATGCACTGGGTGCACCTGATCTGCATGGTGATCCTCGGCTTCACCGGGCTCATGATCCGCTTCCCGGCGTTCGACGGTTGGCGCACGCCGATGCGCTACCTGCACTACATCGCGATGACCGTTGTGCTACTCAACCTCGCCTGGAGGCTGTGGTACGCGTTCTTCTCCAAGAACCGCGACTACAAGAAGTTCGGCGTCACCAAGCGCGATCTCCAGTCCACGCTCGGTGTGCTCGCGTACTATGGCTACTTCTCCGATAAGAAGCCGCACGTGGCCGAGTACAATGTCATGCAGAAGATCGCCTATCTGGCCTTTCTGGCGCTCATGTTCGCGCAGGGGTTCACCGGGCTCGCGTTGCTCACGCAGCCGTTCCTCTTCGGCCTGAGTCCGCGCGAGGTGCTTCTGGGCTGGTGGCTTGCGCCGCTGCTCGGTGACGTGGCGATCGCCGGCGCGTGGGTGCGGATCGCCCACTACGCCATAACCTGGCTGTTCATCATCCTGACCACCGTGCATCTCTACCTCGCGGTGGCCGAGGACCTGCCGATCAGCCTCGACTTCTTCGGTTTCAAGAAGTATCCCGAGGACAAGCTCGTCAAGGGCGGTCATGGTCACGAGGAGTCACACGCTCCGGCGGTGGCTGCGGCTGCGGAAGCGGACTAGGAGACGTGATGCACTCTCGCGTGCCGCGCGTGACAGTCGTTGCGGTCCTGTTCGTGATGGCGTGTGGTCTGAGTTCGGTCGCGTCCGCCGAAGAGGCGTTGCCGTCGACCGCTACTTCGGCCACCGCGCCCTACGAACTCGACTTCACGCTGCCGAGCGAATCGCGGTCGGGGTGCATGGTCTGTCACGGCGACCCGGCGCTCATCCGTGTGCGCGAGGGCGCTGCTATCAGCTTCTACGTGGACGAAGAGGCGATGGGGGCATCCACTCACGGCGACCAGCAGTGCGTGGGCTGCCACATCGACTTCACCTTCACGGCGCCGCACACCGCGGGCGATTGGCCCACAACGGCCAAGACCGCTTGCCGCAACTGCCACGACGAGCAGTCGCGTTTGTTCAGCACCGGCGTGCACCGTCCTACCGTCGACTCGGAGGCACCGGCTTCCGAGGAGACGAGTGTCGGCCCGAAGCCGCTGTGCGGTGACTGCCACGGCGGTCACGACATCATGGCGCTCACCGAGGCGGGCGGCGAGGACTTCAAGAAAGGCACGGCCGCGATCCACGATCAGGGCTTCGAGGTCTGCGGCCGGTGCCACGAAGACTACTGGGACAGCTACGCCGACTACTACCATGGCGCTGCGTACAAGCGCGGTGCTGAAGACGCGCCCGCGTGTTGGGATTGCCACGGCTGGCACGACATCCAGCCGTCCGACAACCGCGACTCGCTCGTGAACGAGGCGCATCTCGCTGAGACGTGCGGCCAGGACGGCTGCCATACCGGCGTGGACGAGAACTACGTGGAGTACGCGGAGTTCATCCACACGCGGGAGCAGGTCAAAGAGGACAACCCGATCCACTCGCTGTTCAGGGCGATCACCGATGCGCTCGGACGCCTCTTCGGCGGAGGCGACGACACGTGAGCGCTCGCGTGCATCCACGAGAGAGAAGGCAGGGTCTGAGGGGTATGGGGAAGCGATTCAGAACACTCACCGGCATGAGTGCCAAGAAGATCGTGATCGTGGCCGCTATCGTGGCGGTGATGGTGGCCGCGCCGCTGCTGGCGCGCGCCGTGACGATCGAGATCACGGGCGACGTGTATGCGTCCAAGTGCACACCGTGCCACGCGAACTACACGCAGACCGACAAGCACCCGAAGTACATCTTCACCCACGGCAACCACATCACCTATGAGTGCAGAACGTGCCATCCGGAGTTCCCGCATCGCCCGGAGGGCACCGATCTGCCGGTGATGAAGGACTGCTTCAACTGCCACGGTCTGAACCACGGTCCGCAGAGCGTGATCGCCACCGGCACCTGTACCGACTGCCATGGCGACAAGTTCGAAGAGCTGCGGCCGGCATCGCATGTGGCCAACTGGGCGGATAAGCCGCATGTGGCACCTGCCAACGAGAACCTGATCTCCGAGTGCTCGATGTGCCACACGCAGCAGCAGTGCGACAAGTGCCACTCCGCTGAGGATGTCTGGTGGACGCCGGTTGAGCCGATGGTCTACAACGCCGGCTCTGGTTGCCTGGCGTGCCACGGCAACCCCAACCTGATCAAGTCCTCGGCGCTCGGCGTGCAGTCCTTCCAGGTCACCGGCCTCGATGAATCCGCTCACCGTGATCTGGCGTGCATCGAGTGCCACGTGGACTTCGCGTATGTCGAAGTCGTCGGCGAGACCAATATCTGGTCGGTCAACGCAGGTCTGGCATGCGGGAAGGCCGGCTGCCACGACACCGATGACACCGCTACCAAAGACAGCAACGAGGACCAGGTGACCGCCTACAAGGCCTCGATCCACGGTGTGAAGATCGCCGACGGTGATCTCACCTCGGCCACCTGTGGCTCATGCCACGGCAGTCACGACATCCGTCGTCTCGACACGCAGTCGGCGATTGATGAACTGAAGCTCGCTGGCGAGGAGATGTGCGCGGATTGCCACGAGGACCGCTGGGACAACTACGGCGACTCATACCACGGCGCCGCGTATAAGGCCGGTTCGCTGGATGCACCCGCATGCTGGGGCTGCCACCCAGCGCACTCCGCCCAGCCGTCGAGTGATCCAGAGTCGAGCACGAACGAGACCAAGCTCGCCGCCACCTGCGCGAGCGAGGACTGCCACCAGCACGACGATGCCTCTGAGGACTTCATCACCCAGTCGGCCGACATGATCCACGGTCAGTCCGACGTGCGCAAAGAGAATCCGATCCTCAAGTTCCTGTCGATCGGGGATGGGGGCTCGTAGCAGTCTAGATGCGAAAAGCGAACCGAGCACGCTTTTGGATAGCCATGACGGCAGCACTCGCGGCTGCCGTCATGGTCGTGCTTGCGTACCCGCATCTGGTCGCCATCGGTGCCCCTGAAAGCGTCACGGTGGGCGCGGCTGCCACCGGTGACGTGTGCGCCCCCTGCCATCCGCAGCCGGGCACGTCCCGCAATCCCGCTGTAGTGTTCGATCACGCGGCGCATCTGCTCACGCAGTGCACCGCATGCCACACCACGCCCGCGCACGCGAATGGCGCCTCGGCCACTCCGCCGATGACGACCTGCTTCACCTGCCACGGCCTGTTCCACGGCAGCATGGGCGCCATCGCCTCCGGCGAGTGCTCGGAGTGCCATCCTGCGGGCTACACACTGCGGCCGGCCTCGCACGGCGAGGACTGGAAGGTGGAGCCACACGCGCTCGCCTCGGCGCAAGGCGTGAACGACTGCCTGATGTGCCACAACGCTCCTGAGGACTGTGACGTCTGTCATCAGACCGAAGTGCCCGAACTCGGGCCGATGCCCGCGATCTACCTGAGCACCACGCCCGTGATCGTCGAGGGTCCCACGTTCACGGTGGAGCCCGAGGCGCCGGTGAACATCTCGCAGTGCGCCTACTGTCACCCCAACCTCGACGACTTCTCGGTCCCGGGGCTCGTCTTCGGCCACAGCGCGCATCTCGAGCGCGCGTACCGGTGCGAAGCATGCCACCCGGTGTTCCCGCACGGGACGTCCGGCACGCTTCGTCCCGAGATGCGCAAGTGCACGCGGTGTCACGGGCTCACGCACAACGGTCAGGGCGAAGTGGCGTCCGCCGAATGCCTGAAATGCCACACGGCCGACTTCGAACTGGTGCCCCCGGATCACACCGTTGCGTTCCTGTCCGGAGAGCACAAAACGGTCGGGAACGACGACCCGGCATACTGTTCGCAGTGCCACGCTGCAGAGTCGTGCGTCGAGTGTCACAACGGTGGCGTGCAGCTGGCTGACGGCCGCACGGGTGAGAAGGTCGTGCCCGAGAACCACGTCACCCCCAAGTGGGGCGAGGAACACGGTGGGCTCTACCTCGAGCAGAAGGGCATGTGCGTGGTCTGCCACACGTCCGAGTTCTGCCAGCAGTGCCACCAGACCGCGATGCCGCATCCGGTCACCTGGCTGACCGACCACGCCGCGGGCGACGGGAGCCTCGCCGAGGACTGCGTGGTATGCCACACCGACAATGAGTCGTGCCAGGAGTGCCATCATGAGTCAGTGGCATCGCTCGCGCTGCTCCCCGAGAACTGCGTGGAGTGTCACGAGGAGATGGACACGGACAAGCCGACCGAGATCGAGGTTGCCGGTCTCGCCGAGCATGCAGTGCACTTCCAGGTGGCTCAGCCGGACAAGCTGGGCGAGCCCTACTACTGTGACGAGTGCCATATCGGCTTCGGTAGCTCGGGTGTCCACGTCGTGAACCCGGCCACGGGACCGCACGACATGCGCATCTGCTACGAGTGTCACGGCGCGCTGGACTACGAGAACACCCTGATCGCACCGTACCGCGGAGCCGAGTTGTGTCTCAGGTGTCACCAGGACCTGAACATCTGACGTCTCTACCGAAGGCAGGATTGATGGCTGCAACTGGATCGCGCGATCGCTGGCTTACGTGGGCCATCCGCGTCGTAGGTGTGCTCGTCATTTGCGCGCTCGCATATCTCGCGTACAGCGTCTACCAGAGTCGTCGTCTGGCCGAGGACACCTCGGTCACCGCTCGTGCGATCGCGAGTCTCAAGCAGGCGGTGGAGGATGACCCGGAGAACCCCGACGCGCACATTCTGCTCGGGGACGCGTACCGCGACACCGGTCGTCCGGCAGACGCGATCGAGCAGTACGAGGCGGCACTCAAGCTGCAGGC
Source organism: uncultured Actinomycetes bacterium (assembly GCA_963700295.1). GTDB lineage: Bacteria > Actinomycetota > Coriobacteriia > Anaerosomatales > Anaerosomataceae > UBA6100. The sequence goes on from CAVOWY010000011.1 coordinate 97,699, forward strand.
GGATCATCCGGTCGCGCTGAGCGGGCTTGCTCTCGTGGCGATGCAGGAGGAGGAGTGGCAGACCGCTTCCGGGTACTGGGAGCGGGCGATCGACGTGCTGATGGAGATGGAGTTCGCTGCCCAGGACCTGCGCCTGGAGAAAGCGCTGTACTACTACGGGGTCACGCTCATCGAACTCGGGGAGTACGAGGACGCAGCCAACTACCTTCGTGAGGCGCTGCGGATCAAGCGGTCGGACGCTGACACGCACTACGCGCTCTCGGTCGCCTACCGCGAACTCGGATCCGCCAGCAAGCAGCGAGAGTCGCTCGAGACTGCCCTGATCTTCGTTCCGGCGATGCCCGAGGCCAACTACGACCTCGGCCTGCTGTACCTGGCGGACGGCGACGAGGCGTCTGCCGCCGAGTTCTTCCGGGTTGCGGTGGACAACGCGCCGGGGCGCAAGGAACCGCTCGAGGAGCTCGAGGCGCTTGGACCGTTCGACGAGCGCCTGGAGAAGGCCGAATCGCTCGCCGAGTCCGATCCCGCCGCCGCACTCGTCGAGGCGCGTATCGCAGCGGCGCTCGACCCGACCGACATCGACGCGGTGCGCCTCGTGGCCCAGCTCTTGCGGCCTCTCGATAGTCCCGAGGACGAGAAGGCCGCCTGGGAGCGGGTCCTCGACCTCGCACCGGACGACCCTGAAGCCACCGAGGCGCTGCAGGCGCTCGGCGCCGAGTGATGACACGCAAGGGAGCGTGACCCGTGACCGACCGTCCCGTCGAGCAGATCACCGAGTATGCGACCACACGCCGCAAGCGTGGGCGCGTGCGCAAGATCATCCTGTTGATCGTACTCGTCTTGTTGCTCATGCTCCTCCTCTGGTCGGGGCTGTACTATGCGGCCAACCGCCGCCTGCCGTTCCCACCGATCGGCGCCAACACCGCCGAGGAGATCGCTGAGCCCGAGTTCCTGTACGCCATCTCCGGGCCCGAGGGCGGTGACGCTCTCGTGAAGCCGGTGGGCGTGACCGTGAGCGGCGACGACCGGGTATTCGTGGTGGACGCCGGCGCGCGTGTCGTCCGGGCGTACGAATCCGACGGCGACTACCTATTCACCTTCAATGCCATCGTGAGCGACAAGGGGGCGCAACTGGCGCTTCCCCAACGCGTCACCATCGGGCCGGACGGCAACGTGTGGGTCACCGACCGCCGGCTGCCCGGGATCTTCGTCTTCAGTGCCGAGGACGGCTCCTTCATCCGGGAGTTCGTGCCGAAGAGCGACATCACTGAGACGTGGGGTCCCTGCGCTCTCGCGTTCGATGCCGAGGGCAACCTGTACGTGGCGGACATTGGCCAGAGCCAGCTGCACCGTATCGTGGCATTCGACAGTGAGGGCAACGAGATCGCGCGCTGGGGCCAGACGGTGCAGACGGCCACGATGACCGAGTCTCCAGGTGGGTTCTTCTACCCCAACGGCATCGCGTTCTCCGAGGAAGGCGACGTCTTCATCTCGGACATGAGCAACCACCGCGTGCAGGTCTTCACCCCTGAAGGCGAGTTCAAGTCCTTCATCTACACCTCCGGCTCGCCTCTGGGCCTCGTTGTGGATCGCGAGCAGCGGCTCTGCGTTGTGGACCCGTTTGCACACGGAGTTGACGTTTACGATCTGGCAGGCGAACGTCTCACCGGCTTCGGCGGCCCCGGCGTGGCTCTCGGCCGCTTTCGGTATCCGAGCGACATCGCGCTCGACGAGACTGGTCGGATGTTCGTCAGTGATCGTGAGAACAACCAGGTCCAGGTCTGGGGTTGGCCCACCGGGATCATCCCGCCGATCGTCTTGCCGGAGGAGCCGGTCGAGTGGGGCATCTGCCTGTCCCCGCTCCTGCTGCTGCTGATCCCGCTGTTCCGGCGGCGCACCTCGTTCGTCACGACCGAGGACTTCCTCATAAACGCGATCGAGACGGGCATCGTCCCGCAGATGAATGACCGCCACCTGAAGTGGGTGGTCACCGAGCCGGTCTACGAGAAGTACCTCGACCGTTCGGTCGGCGACATCCGCTTCGAGGAGCTTCTCGTCGGCGAGCCGTACTCGCGCACCGATGTGGCGGAGTTCATGGAGAAGTCGGGTGCGGACGAGCGAACCGCAATCTACCTGACCATGGCCGAGCGTGTCGGTCGGCTCGCCACTGAGGATTCGGTGCTTGCCGAGGCTGCGCGCGCTCTGGGTATCGCCGTGGTCGATGGCGAGCGTTTCGTCCGAGAGTTCGCCGTACGGCGACGTTCTCGCACCGCTCGTCGAGAGTGATGCTTTTGGAGGATTGACACCCTGCGGGCGGTTGCGTACGCTCAAGCGGCTCGTTTTGTAACCATTGTTACAATACCTGAAGGCACTGGCGATGACGTACAGGCGGGAATAGCAGAACGATAGTCTCCGAGCTTGTCGGCCTACAGCGCGTGATCGCGCCAGGGCTGCCAGGCCGATAGGGTGTCGAAGGAAACGACGGCGCCTCCCGGGTTGGAAAGGAGACCTGCATCAGGCCCCCCGGCAGGGGCGTTGTGTGCGTGTTGACTTTCCGGGTAAGGGAGGCAGACCGATATGGGCGAGAACCGATCATGAGGCGCATCTGCGCGATGCTCATGAACGGTTTCTTTGTTTCCGGATTCGGCTGCAACGCGTGAGAAAGGAGGCGGTACGGGCAGTCCTCGCGTTGTGTGGTCCCCGCGAGAGGATCTGAGTGGTTCTGTTGCGGACCCGCTGAAGGGAAGGGAAGAGAATGGCTACTAAGGATAAGAATCAAGGAGGGAAGTTCGAGCTTTCGCGCCGCGATTTCGTCAAAGCGGGCGCGGCGGCGACCGCCGCAGGCGCAGTCGGCGCCGTCGGTGTGGACTGGGCGATTTGCACGCCCCGCGCCGACGCGGTCGAGCCAGACGCCATCTACACGACCACCTGCCCCTACTGCTCCGCGCAGTGTGGGCAGAAGGTAGCCGTGAAGGACGGCGCTGTAATCGACATCTACGGCGATGTGAACAACCCCACCAGCCGTGGCGGTCTTTGCTCCAAGGGTGCGTCGTCGTATCAGCTCGTGACGAACTCGCGGCGCATCGGCGTTGCCGAGCACACTGCTGCCGTAGACGGTTTCGACTTCACCGGCACAGCCTGGAAGCGTATCGGCGACACCGCATGGACGCCCATCGCGCTTGACACCGCGATGACCGAGATCGTCAACGGCGACGGCGTCAACCACACGGGCCTCAAGGATATCCGGGGCACGGTCACGCCCGGCCCCAGTGCCGCGTCGAACGCCAAGACGGTGCAGTTCTTCGGCTCCTCGCACATGAACAACGAGGGCAACTACCTGTACCGCAAGATCATCGCCGACTTCGGTACCAGCCTGGTCGAGCACCAGGCCCGTATATGACACTCGTCCACAGTGGCCGGTCTTGGCCGCACATTCGGACGAGGCGCGATGACGAACAACTGGGTGGACCTCGACAACGCGTCGATGTTCTTTGTGATCGGCGCCAACCCCGCCGAGAACCATCCCGCATCGATTGCACATCTCAACAAGGCTCGGTACGACACGCATGGCCGGAATAGGAACGCTGGCCTCATCGTCGTCGATCCGCGCCAGACTCGCACTGCAAGAATGATCAGCGCGCCGCAGATCATCGCGGCGGCCGCTGCGGGCACGAGCACCAACTCCCCGAACGACATGCGCAAGTACGATCGGTATGTGCGCATCCGTCCGGGCTCCAACATCGCCTTCATCAATGGCGTGCTGAACTCCATCATCACGTGGATGTACGCCAATCCTACGGCGACCGAGTCAGTCCGGTTCTTCGGGTGGCACAACAGCACCGCAGCGAACTCGTCTTCCGTGGGTCGCCAGTTCACTCCGGACAACGGTTCGACGATCAAGCACATGCTGACCGCTGCCGAGCTGACAGGGGCCACGTACTCCACCGACGGTGGTGCCACGTGGACCGCGGCTCCGCTCACTGCTGGTTGGCCCAAGTACTGCGACTCTCGCGTGAAGGTCGACGCCGCTACAGGCGACTACAAGCGCGCCATCCTGAAGACCTCAACGAACGTGCTCTTCAGCAACATGCCGGAGTTCGCCGCGGACGTAGAGGATGCGGACTGTGTCTTCCAGCGGCTCCGCACGCACGTCAGCCACTACACGCCGGCCGTCACCAGCCAGATTAGCGGCTGCACTGAGGCCGACATCGCGGCCGTTCGTGACGCATGGATCGGAACCAGCCGCTTCGCGAGCTCCGACTTCGGCGCGAGCGAGGCCATCACGGCGGCGGGACACCGCTCGGCATGCATCATGTACGCGATGGGTGCCACGCAGTTCACGAGTGGCTCGCAGGGTGTGCGTAGCTACGCGGTCATCCAGACCCTCATGGGCAACATGGGTCGCGCGGGTGGCGGCATCAACGCACTCCGCGGTATTCACAACGTCCAGGGTTCGACGGACATGGGCGTTCTGTACGATCTGATTCCCGCGTATTCGGGCAACCCGGGCGTGGACCAGACGTACGCGGACTACCAGAACAAGCTGTTCGGCAACCGCGTCCTCAGCCAGAAGGCGAGCTGGACGGTCGACTGCACGAACGCCAACGCCGATCTCACGTTCACCGCACAGACCGCTGGTCCCGCCGGCAACGGCATCTCGATCGCGTACCTCGATCTGGGGCCGAGCACGCCGCTTGCGGTGAACGTGACCGCCACGGCGATCACGGTCGATCTTGCGACCGACGCCGGTGGCGCGATCACCTCTACCGCCGCGGATGTCAAGGCCGCCATCGATGGGTTCGGAGCCGCCTCCACGCTGGTCGCGGTCGCGTACACCGGAACGCAGGATGGAAGCGGTATCGTCGAGGCGAAGGCCGCGGCGTTCCTGCGGAAGGGTTCCACGGCCAGCAAGAGCGCGTATGTCGCCGCCGACATCGAGTGGCAGCAGCGCGGCTTCTACAACATGACGCGTGAGTGGTTCGGCAATCGGGACGCCACTACGCAGGCCGACATCGACAAGCTGTGGGCCTGCTGGCCCAAGGGCAACGGTGTCCAGCACATCGAGGCATTCCGGCGCATGTGCCCGACAGTGGCAGAGGATCCGTCGGCCGAGTACCACTACACCCCGACCGGAACCGCTCCTCGCATCAAGGCCGCAGTCGTCTGGGGTCAGAACCCCGCCATCACCGAGCCCAACCAGGGTGCGGTCCGCACGGGTCTCAAGAATCTCGACCTGCTCGTGGTCACGGACATGTTCGCGACCGAGACCGCGCAGTGCAGCCGCAAGGCGACCGGCGTGACCTACCTGCTCCCCGCGTGCTCGCACGTCGAGGAAGCCGGATCGGTCGCGAGCTCGGGCCGCTGGATTCAGTGGCGCGATCGGGCACGGCTGCCCAAGACCAACAGCAAGTCCGACCTCGAGCTGCTCCTTCGCTTTGCGAAGAAGCTGGCCGATGCCGGCGCATTCAGCCACATCCAGGACCAGTGGAAGACCATGGATGCCGCCTCGCTCAACAATGGCGGCGCCGGTGCGAATCCCTGGACGGTACTGTATGGCAAGTACGGATGGGACGGCGCCAGCGCGTTCGATTCGGTCAGCGGTGTCGACTACGAGGGCAACACCCTCACGGGCAGCGAGTACGTTGCGGAGCAGATCTTCAAGGAGGAGTGCGCGCCGCTCGACGGTTACGCTGGCGCGGGCGCTCCTGGCTTCGTTGGTGGCCACCAGGGCACCATGTGGATCTACTCCGGCGCGAACGGCGCTCACGGTGGTGCGTTCAACCCGGATCAGACCGGCAACGTTCATCCGCCAGCGTTCGAGCTGAACCCGGACGGCAGCGTTTCGGCGACCCCCATCACGTGGGGGATCGCGAACAAGGCCAAGTCCCGCAAGGGCGAGGAGAAGTACGCGGCCCAGCACCGGCAGTTCCCGCGCTACGGCTGGGCATGGCTGCTCAACCGTCGCGTCCTGTACAACAACGGCGAACTGCCGGGCGATGTGGCCGACGTGTTCGTGGCTCCGGGGTACCTGGCGCGGCTGTGGACCATCGCCGGCAGCAACACACTCGCCGACTGGTCGTGGCTGTACCGCGCGTACAACCAGCTCTCGGACAAGCCGACGGTCAACACCGCAGCTGGCCAGCTGCACCAGTTCACGGGTCGCTTCCCTGGCTTCACCGAGCCGTATGAGACGCCGTACGACGGCACGGGTTTGCTCCCGAACCTGCTCGCCACATACGGTAAGAACACCGCGGCCGGTTCCTCGCTCGTTCCCTCGGACACGCCGGTGGGTACCGCAGCGGACTACCCGCTGATTCTCACCAGCATCCGCTGCGTCGAGCACTTCCAGGGCGGCCCCATCACGCGCAACAACGCGTGGAACGTGGACTGCGAGCCGGAGCCGTGGGTCGAGCTTAACTCGGTGGATGCTGCGAAGTACGGCATCGCTGACGGCGACTATGTCGACGTCATCACCGCACGCGGCAACAGCGTTAGTGACCAGGAAGGCCGTACCGCTGGCGGGAGCCTCGCTCCCGTAGCTGGTTGGGCCAAGGGATTCAAGGCTCGTGTGGGTGCGGGCACGCTCGCCAATCAGCGCGTAGCACCGGGTACCGTCGCGATCCCGTGGCACTGGGGTGACCGCGGTCTTGGCGTTGGCTCTCGTGCCAACGACCTGTGCATCGACGCTTCGGACGCGAACACGCGGATCCCTGAGTACAAGGCTTGCCTGTGCAAAATCCAGAAGGTCACACCTTAGGAAGGGGGTGGTGAACTATGGCATTCAATGAGATGGCGATTCTCCAGGACGTAGACAAGTGCATGCGCTGCAACGGATGTGTCGTGAGCTGCAAGCGCACATGGCAGATGACCGTGCCTCAGACCTCTTATGGCGAGGGCAAGACCGCACCCGGTCGCAGGATGGTCATCAAGTCGCAGAAGCGCGTCGACATGGGACCGTTCACACGGTTCAGTTGCTGGCACTGCGAGAACCCGCCGTGCGTCAAGCGCTGCCCCTTCAAGGCGATCACCAAGAAGGACAACGGGGCTGTGCACGTCGACTGGGCTCTCTGCAAGCCAGGCGATTCGAACGACGATGGCGTCCAGTGCATCGGCCAGTGCCAGATCGACTGCGGCCGTGGTGGCTATCCGAAGATCGGAAAGGGTAGCGATCTTGCTCCCGCCGCCACCAAGGCATGGAAGTGCACCATGTGCTACGGTCGCGCAGGAACCGGTCTGGTCACGGAGTTGGTGGACGGCACGTATGGCAGCCTCGATCCTGCAATCGGGTTCGCGCTGCCCTCGAAGGCGACAGCGGACGAGATTGGGCTTGTGGCTGAGAAGGCACACCAGCCCTCGTGCGTATTCACCTGCCCCGCGAACGCGATGATGTGGGACACCAGGGCCAACATCCTGACCTACATCAATAACCCGGCCAACGGGTTCATCTCGGCGCAGGGTGACGGTAGTATGTACTGGGCAAGCAGGAAGTCGTTGCTCCTCGCTCCTAAGGCGGACCCGTTCATCGAGGATCACGTCACGCCACTTGTTTCAAGCGTACTGTCGAGCCCGTTTGCAAAGGCGGCACTTGTGCCAGCCGTGCTTGGCGCCGGACTGATGGCGCTCATCGCACGTCGGCAGCGCCTGACTGAAGAGTCGATGGGGGAGGTGTGATGACGTTGAGGAAGCGTGTATTCATCCTCGCGGCCCTGGCGACCGTAGTCATGGTGCTCATGGTTCCGGGAGCGGCTTTCGCGTTCGACACAGTGCACGGTGGCTATGCTATGGACACCGATGCATGCGCCGGTTGTCACCGGGCGCACACTGCGGCCAGCCCGATCACGTGGACTGACACGGGCGATGACGAACGCAGCGCACTGCTGATCTCTGTGGCAGAAACGAACGATGAGTTCTGCTACACGTGCCATGGTTCCGCGGCGCTTGGCGCGGACACCAACGTCTGGGACGGCATCTTCGAGTCCGACGATGGCGATCTCGGTTCCGATGAGCTGTACAACAGCTCCGGCGAGGCCCTCAACGGCGGCGGTTTCGATCCCGCGATGTTCCCGACCCAGCACTATCCGGGCGGAGCGACGTGGGTCGCGTGGGGCGCCGGCAACAACGGGCGCGATGGCATCATCAGCATGGGTGGCGAGAAGGTCGACATCTCGTGCAGTGCCTGCCATGACACTCACGGATCGTCCAACTACCGCCTGCTCAAGGACACTGTCGCAGGCATCAGTCCTACGGATGGCGCGCCTGCTGCGGTCACCGTCGGTGGCTACGGTGCCCTGGACGTCCCGCAGCCGTTCGTCATCTCCGCTGAGGCCGGTTACCCGGTCGGCGGTTGGGCCAAGGGCGAAGACCGGATGACGCAGTACACCACGTACTTCCCGGACTTCACCGATGCGCGGTACGCGAAGGCACCCACGGGTGATCTGACCAAGGGTATCAGCGGCTGGTGCCAGGCGTGTCACACGCAAATGAACACTGCGGGTGACTCCGGTGTCATCTTCGACACCAACGGTACCGGCGATGATGGCACGGGTACGTCCTTCCAGGACTACCTGGCTGAGATCTATGACGCCAACGACGGCTTCGGCCTCGTCGAGCGTCACCGTCACCCCACGAACGTCGCGTTGAGCGTGTTCGAGGGGGCGAGCCCGCTGCTCTATGCGGACCCGGACCCCGGCGACCGCGTGTTGCCGCTGGCGAATGACGGCTTCGGTCGACTCGCTCACCAGCGAGCCAACGGACTGGATCGACTGCCTGAGCTGCCACGTTGCGCACGGCTCGGGTGCGACCATGGAGGGCTACGCGAGTGTGGCCGACTCCACGAACCCGCAGCCCAACACGGGCACCAAGACCGTCACGATCGATGGCACCACCGTGGTCACCGTCGGCAGCGTCCCGCCGGATTACGGCAACGCGCTCCTGCGGCTCGACAATCGTGGTACCTGCCAGGCCTGTCACTACAAGTAAGAGGTGTTCGTGACGTCGCACTCAGACGACACGCGCGAAGGGAAGGGCCGGGTTCGTCCCGGCCCTTCTCCTTCGCTTTCGGGTAGACGGGTGGGCGCACGCGCAACAGCTGCGTCCGCGCTCACGACGGCCGCTGGGTGCACTCGTACTGCTTGTTGCCACCGTTGTCGCGAACGCGTTCGGAACGCAGGCCCACCAGTACTCAGCGCCAGCGGCACTCGCGCTGGTCGCGGCGTTCGGGTCGTTCCTCGGCGTCGTCATTGTCGTTGGGCTGCCGCGAGCCCGCGCGCGCGACATGCGCGAGTGGCTGCTCGAGGCGGTCGTAGGGGCGGCAGGATTCGCGTTTGCCCCCTGGTTGGTCATGGCGAACCGGTACACGGACGCGCCTCCGGGCAGTGAGACGCTGTTCTTCTCGGTGACCTGCTGGGGGGCGATGCTGGCGGCAGCCGCTGCACTCGCGTCACGCAATCGGGTGTCGCGTCTCGGTGGCGTCTTGCTCGCGCTCGCCGGCACTGCTGCCGTCGTTGCCAACTGGGAGCGCCCGAGTTCGTTCTCGCCGCTGGTGCGATACGCGAGCGAGGAGTCGTTCATGCTCGTCGCGGGCGCCCTCTGGGTCGCGCTCGTTCTCGTCCTTCTCGCTGCAGCACGGCGCTCATCGATTTCCGCGGCGGCGCTCCGCACCGCACTCGGCGGACTCGCGGCCGGGGCCGTACTGGCGGGCATCTCTCTCGCCACGGGTTCGCTCTCGGCGGCTGACTTCGCGGGTTCCGGCGTGTGGGCGTACGGGATCGCCACCGGAGTCGCCACCGCAGCGATGCTCGTTGTCCTGCGGTCGCGTTCGACTTCGGCCATCGCGGGGGTGTATCTGCTCGTGCCCTCGGCGATGAGCCTGCTTCTCGGGCTGGAGAGCGTCTTCGGATCGCGGGGCCCGAATCCGCTGCTTGTCGGGCCGATCGTCGCTGCCACCGTGGTCGTCATCGCAGGCGTGTGGCTTGCGTGGGAGTATCCTGCGGACGGCGCGCGATCATCGGCCAGGGGGCATGGCGCGATCATCGTCGCGGCTCGTGTCGTCGCCGCAACGGCGGTTGCGGCGGCCCTGCTGGCGCTCGTGTTGCCGGGCATGACGGCCACCGTCCAGGGACTTGCGCGCCGACAGCTCGGACTTCCGGGCAGTCTTCGATCTGTTCGGTTTCGAGGTGGCAGGCGCGTGGCTCGCGCTCGGAGTCGCGGTTACCGCTCTCGGCTTCAGCCTCGAGTGTCCTGCGCGGCCAGCCGGACGATGGCGGGCACTCGCCCTGCTCTCGACCGCCGCGGCATGGTCGTTCGTGGCGACGACGCCGCTCAGGACGCTTACCAGGTTCGTCCCGTCGGACGTGCAGGTGGACTACGGCTCGGAGTTCGCCCGCATCGACTTTGCGGGCGGTCCGCCACTGCTCGCGGCCGCCGCTTTTGGTGGCGCGATCGTCGCAGTGGCGGTAACGTTGTTCTGCCGCGCGTCCGCCAGATCCGGACCGGGCGCTGCTGACGCACATGACCGAGAGGTGGCCCTACCGTGAAGAAGACGCTCACGTGGATCCTTGCAGTCGCGCTCGTTCTCGCGCTTCCGACCGCGCTGACGGGGTGCAAGCGAAAAGTCACCGTCACGACCGGTGAGATCGTCATCTGCACGTCGGGCGAGGTCATCGAGGACAACACCGAGGAGATCGAAGTCCCCGAAGACGAGGTCGCCGACTACGGCGTGACCACGAAGGTCATCACATGTGAGACTCACTCGCGTCTGGCCTCGCTCTATGACGAGGCTCAGGCGGCGATCGCCGCAGGCGACCTCACGACTGCGCGGGAGCGGCTCGCCACCATCCTTGAGAGCGACCCGGGGTACCGGAAGGCGAAGGACCAGCTCGACGCGATCGATGCGGGCACGACACCGGAAGTGGACGGCGGCGAGGCGACCGGTGGCACGGGAGATACGACGACCGGGGACACCGGCGACACGGACGAACCCACGGGTCCGGTCGCAAGCCTCACGGTCTACGTTCCGGATGTCATCGACGGCTACGTCGCGCAGGGGATCATCGCCGATGCGGGCTCGCTGAGCCGCCGCTACTTGCCCAATGCCAGCGGCGCCGATCAGCTCGTGATCGAGGTCGAGCAGCAGGTGGACGCCGCATCGGCCGAGGCCACACTCGGTGGTCTGCTGAACAGCTACCCGGAGTCACAGTCCGAGTCGACGATCGCGGGCCACAGGGTCGTCGTCGGCTCAAACGGCCAGTACGCGATCGCCGTGTTCACCGACGGGGCGCTGGTGATCGCCGTGGAACTCCACTCCACTGGGGCATCCGGTGCGGGACTCATCGACGCGGCGCTCGCGGTGGTTCAGAGCATCACGAGTTAGGATGCCGATGCGATTCGCTGCCCGGCTGGACGGTCCGCGTCGCGCGACCCTGGCCCTCTCGGCCGTGCTCACGATCGGTGGCGTGCTGCTCGTTGCCTTGGGACCGGTGGAGGTCATCGTCCCGACCGTGCCGAGCGCGTCTGCCGAAACGCCGGTGCTCACCTATGTGCGCTCGCTCCCGGACGCCGGTGACGCCGCGTTCGTGCGTCCCGTGGGGCTCGCCCTCGGCGATGACCGGCTCTACGTTGCGGACTCGGGCGCCGCGGTCGTGAGGGTGTTCTCAACTGCGGGGTTCGACCAGGGCGAGATCGGGAGGGGCGTGCTCGCGGTGCCCGCCTACCTGGCGAGCGACGAGGCCACCGGAACGCTCTACGTGGTCGACAGGGAGTTGGGCGCTGTCATGCGGTTCTCCGAGAACGGTGAGGTGCTCGAGGAGTTCCAGCCGTCGCTGGAGACGACGGCCGGATGGGAGCCTCTCGGCGTGGCGGTCGACGGGAAGGGCGAGATCGCGGTGACGGACAGCTCCGGCCGCCATCGGATGCTCGTCATGGACCGCAACGGGGAGGTTCGCTTCTCGCTCGGCAGTCTGGATGCTTCGGCCACACCGGGCAGCGTGAGCGTCGCACTCGACTTCCCGAACAGCGTTGCGTTCTCAGCCGACGAGATCTGGGTGAGCGACAGCAACAACCGTCGGGTGCTGGTGTTCGGGAGAGATGGTGCTTTCGAGCGATTCGTCCAAGTCGACGGCGTTGCGCGTGGCCTTGCTTTCCTGGCCAGCCCATCGGGGAAAGCCACCTACGTGGCGGTGGTCGATGTGCTCGCCAGCGAGATCGTCCTCCTTGATGAAGAGGGCATGGAGGTCACCCGCTACGGGCAGCCGGGAACGACCGCAGGGAAGCTCGCCTATCCGAACGACGTTGTCTACGATCGCGAGACGTCACAGCTGTTCGTCGCCGACACGGGCAACGCGCGCGTGCAGGTATGGCGCGTGACGTGGCCCGCCGAGGCGTCGGTGCTGTCGGCTGTGACCGACGCGCTGCGCCTCTCTCCCGCGCAGATCTTCGGGCTGGCGCTCGTCCTCGGCGGCATCATCGGCTTTGCGATGGCGCTCTGGCCTCGCAGCGATGAGGCGCGGAACTTGCTATAGTCATGGGTGCGCTCCTGACGGCCCCGCGTACGTGACCGGCATCGCGAAAGGCGGAGGTGACTGTGCTGGCGCACATGAGACATCGCATCGCCCTGTTACTCGCGCTCACCTTGCTGGTGGCGGGAATGCCGTTCGCCGGCGCTTCGGTCTCTGCTGCCGAACTGAGCGCCTCGGGCGTCGTAAGCGGGAATCTTCGTGCCGTGGTCTTCGTGAGCGCCACGACGGGTCTTGCCGCTGCTGACAACGGCATAATCGTCAAGACGACCGATGGTGGCGAGTCCTGGGCGCAGGTACGAGCGGCCGACTCCTATTCGTTCCGGGGCATCGACTTCTGGGACGCGAACAACCTCGTCGCCGTGGACTACGCGGGGAAGGTGGCGCGGTCCATCAACGGGGGCAGCGCCTGGACGAGTGTCGACTTCGCGCCCTACCCGGACATGGATCCGCAATACACGTCTCTGACGCATAACGACGTGGCCGCGAAGCGGGGCACCAACGACGCCCTGGTGGCGGCAGGGGACGACGCTCCCGGCGATGATGTGTGGGTGGGCGGAACGTCGATGAGGACGACGTCATCACTCGCGTACTGGCAGAGTCCCTTCGTCCCCACGAAGCCTCACAGATACTACAACGCTGGCTCTGAAACGTGGCAGGACGCCGGCAAAGGGGAGTTCCTTGATATCGAGTACATCACTGGCACCACGACGGTATGGGCCTCCGGTATCGACTACTGGATCCTCGGCACCAACAACCCCGAGAAGTACCCGCTGTTCAAGTCGACCGACGAGGGCGTGACCTGGTCGAAGGTCACGGGCTTCGGCACGGCGGATCTGCGACTCGAGGGAGTCGCGTTCGGCAGCAGCAGCGCGGGCATCGCCGTCGGACAGCTCGTGGGCGGTAGCCGCAAGGCGTACTACACGACGGACGGTGGGACGACCTGGCCGACGGCGGTCACGCTCCCCGGTACCGCAGTCCTGAACGCTGCCGACATGAGCTCGGCTACGCTGGGATGGGCGGTCTCCGGCGACGGTGGCATCATCAGAACCACCGACGGAGGCGCCACCTGGACCGCCTGCACGATCACCGGCGGCAACCCGTATGCGCTCTACGATGTGACGTTCATCCCGGGCACGACCACGGGCTGGGCGGTGGGTGCCTCCGGGACGGTGCTCATCACTACTGACGGCAACACCTGGCGTAGGCCGAACAGCGCGCCCGTAGCCGCGGCCGACGCGTACACCACCGCAGAAGACACGCCGCTTTCCGTGGGGGCGCCTGGCGTGCTCGGCAACGACAGCGACCCCGACGGTGGCTCGCTATCGGCGGTGAAGGTGACCGACCCGGCCCACGGCACGCTCAGCTTCTCGAGCAACGGCTCGTTCACCTACACGCCGTACGCGAACTACAACGGCACCGACAGCTTCACCTACAAGGCCTACGACGGCACGGCGTACTCCAACACCGTTGCGGTCACTATCACGGTCACGTCCGTCAACGACGTGCCTGTGGCCGCGGCCGACGCGTACAGCACGCTCGAGAACACGCCGAAGGTCGTTGTCGCACCCGGCGTGCTCGGTAACGACACCGACGCGGACGGCACCACGCTCACGGCTGACCAACGCGAGCGACCCGCCGCACGGCTCGGTCGTGCTCAACGCCAACGGCTCGTTCACGTACACGCCCGATGCTGCCTACAACGGCACCGACTCGTTCACCTACCAGGCGTACGACGGCACTGCGTACTCGGCGGTCACCACGGTGGTCATGACGATCGGCGACGTGGACCACGCGCCGGTGGCCGATGCCGACGCGTACACCACCGATGAGGACACGCCGGAGGTCGTTGTCGCACCCGGCGTGCTCGGTAACGACAGCGATGCCGACGGCGATCCACTCACCGCGGTTAAGGTGTCCGATCCGCTGCACGGCACCGTCGTCGCTCAACAGCAACGGCTCGTTCACCTACACGCCGCAGGCGAACTACCACGGCGAGGACTCGTTCACCTACCAGGCGTACGACGGCGCGAACTACTCCAACATCGCGGCCGTGACGATCACCGTCACGTCCGTCAACGACGCTCCGGTGGCCACCGCCGACTCCTACACCACCGCCGAGGACACCGCGAAGGTCGTTGCCGCGCCTGGCGTGCTCTCCAACGACACCGACACCGAGGGCACCACGCTCACGGCGATCAAGATCGCCAACCCCTCGCACGGCACGGTCAGCCTGGCCGCCAACGGGTCGTTCACCTACACCCCTGCTGCGAACTGGAGCGGCACCGATAGCTTCACCTACAAGGCCAACGACGGCTCGACGGACTCCAACACAGTCACCGTGACCATCACCGTGACCGCCGTCAACGACGCGCCGGTGGCCGTTGCCGACGCCTACAGCACGCCCGTGAACACGGCGAAGACGCTCGCTGCCCCGGGCGTGCTCGCCAACGACACCGACGCCGACGGCTCGGGTCTGACCGCTGTCAAGGTTGGCAACCCCGCGCACGGGACCGTAACGCTGGCCGAGAGTGGCGGCTTCACCTACACGCCGGCAACCGGCTACTCGGGCGTGGACTCCTTCACCTACAAGGCGACCGATGGCATCGTCTACTCCAATACCGTCACCGTGACGATCACGGTCGGCAGCGGAGCGCCCGTGCTCGCCCCGGTCTACCGCTTCTACAACTTCACCAACAACACGCACTTCTTCACACCCTCGGCCGAAGAGGCCAACAGTGTGATCGCCAACTACCCGAAGGTCTTCCGCTACGAGGGCATCGCCTACTACACCAACCCGGCGAACAACACCCAGCCGCTCTATCGCTTCTACAACCGCAATAGCAGCAGCCACTTCTACACCGCATCTGCCGAGGAGGCGGCGCACATCATCGCCACCTGGCCGACCATCTTCCAGCTTGATGGCCAGACCTACTCGGTGAATCCCACACCGGTCGCCAACAGCGTGCCCGTGTATCGCTTCTTCAATCGCACGAACGGCAGCCACTTCTACACCGCCTCGGCCGAAGAGGCCGACATGGTGATCGCCACCTGGTCGAACGTCTACAGCTTCGAGGGGCCGGCATTCTGGCTCGGGCAGTGACGGATCGGGCGCCGCGGATTCATCCGTATTTCTGTGGCGGAAGGCGTGTTTCTCGCGGCGGGGCATCGTATACTGTCAACAAGTATGGGCGGCCCGCCACCGGCGAATGGCAAATCGCTTGGCACGAGTGGAACGGTGACATGATCCAGGGTATGGGGCTCCTCCGCAGAGCAGTCACGAGGGGCGTTGTTCTCGTCTCTCTGGTTCTGGCTCTCGGTCTACCCGCCACCGCATTCGCCGAGGCCCCCCACGTCGCCACCACCTCCACACCCGACACCTGCTCGATGTGTCATCGCGCACACACCGCTCCGGCCGACTTCGGTCGCATCGACGCCGACAGCTGGGAGATGACGTCCTCCGCGCTTGCCATCGCGGTGCCGGTCGCCGAGGGCGACACGGCGCTGTGCTACGTCTGTCACGGGGTCGACGCGCTCGGCTCGGGCACACCGATCGGTGGCGACTTCGCGGAGACCTCCATCCACACGCTGGCGCCTACGGCGAGCCCGTTCGGCCCTTCGGTGAAGTACTGCAGCAACTGCCACGACAGTCACGGCACCGCCGAGAGCGCTCCCGGCGTGCCGTACGCCAAGCTGCTCCGTGCGCGCACTCTGAGCGGCACAGCCGTGTATCGGGGGTCGGCGTACTGCGGCACGTGCCATCAGGTGCGGCCCGCCAGCCGGTTCCCCGGCGTAACGGTCTACGAGCAGACGGCGCACTACGGGTCGCTCCCCAATCCGGCGAGCGGCACGCTCATCCGGTGCTCGATCTGCCACGAAGAGCACGGCTCGGCGATCGCACCGCTCGTGATCTCGGAGGTGACGCCGCCTTCGGTCACCGCGACCGAGACCGTGACGGCGAACGACCGGACCTTCTGCTTCACCTGCCACCCTGATGAGAGCGGTATCTACCCGGGCGAGGACGACTACGACGACTCCGCGCACGGCTCCTCGGATGCCACCACGACGATCCCCGGCGAGTGGCCGGCCGATGACGCGGAGCGCCTGGTGGGCGAGTGCCAGGTCTGCCACGCGCCGATGGGGCGCGACGACGGCACGGGCGCGCCGATTCCCACGCTCCTCGAGGCCGAGTACACAGTGCTCTGTCTCAGCTGCCACGATACGGACGGCCCCGCGGAGACCGACGCGAGCCCGCTCCTGTATCCGGACGCCGCGGCCACGCAGCTCGAGGTCGTTGCCGGGTTCTCGGCCGACACGACGACCACGATCTTCAGCACCGTCGCCGTGTGGGGCACCGACGCAGCCGATACAGCGCCACGCGACCTCGTGGGGCCGCGCTTCTACGAGCCGGAAGAGACCCCCTTCACGTCGGGTCTCTCGGCGGTAGGCGACATCGATGGCAACGGCGCGAACAACGTCGTGGTCTCGGACAGCGCGAGCAACCAGATCACCGTCTACTCCCCCGATGCGCTGAAGGGGCTGTCAGCGTACGGCGACCCGGACGGCTATGCCATCGGCGGAACGGCAGATTACCTCGCGATCGCGGACGTCATCGACGATGCGAGCAATCGGCCCGAGATATGTGTGATCGCCGGGGACACGCTCTACGTCTATCGCTATGACATGGCCGGAAGCGCGCTGCAGAGCGTGGACTCCGTGTCCGGCCTCGGCGCGGACATCACGGGCATGGCCGCCGGCGACCTCGACGCTGACGGCGTGGCCGAACTCGTGGTGACCGACGCGGACGCGCCCGAGATCCACATCATCGACGGTGGCACCGGCTCACTCGTGGTCACCACCGTGGCGGCCAAGGCCGGCGTGCGCGGCCCGAGCATCGGCGACGTGGACACCGCGCTCGGCATCGAGTTCGCGGTAGCCAACGCCGACGAGGTCACCGACCAGGTGACCGTCTACGACGATTCGGGGTCCGAGATCGACAGCGCCTCGCTGTCAGGAGCGGGCACCGCGAAAGCGTGGTATACGCTCATCGCCGACGTGCTGCCCGGCTCGGTTCCGGCTGGTGCGGAGCTCGTGGTCGCCGCGAATGGCGCCGAGGGTGACAGCCACGTGCTCACCTTCCTGCAGGCCGCCGGCGGCGGTATCGGCGCCTCGGCCAGTTACCTCACCGGTCCTGGCTTCGGCACCGGATCGCTTGCCGCCGGAGACATCGATGGCGACACGTACGCCGAGCTGATCGTCGGCAACGGCGGCTACTGGAGCCGGGACGCGATGGACGCGGCGCCGCCGAGCATCCAGGTCTTCAACCACAATGCGGGCCAGACCGCGTTCGATACGACGCTCACGGAGACGCTCTACGCCGGTGGCGTCGAGCGCGCCGGCGCCGCACCCACGCTCGCGGTCGCAGACCTCGGCGGCGTGGGGCCGTCGCGGCACCCGGTGGGCGCGCGGGAGGACGCACACGCGGTGGACGAGACCGCGCCGGTCATCCGCCACGTGGAGTGCGTGGACTGCCACAACTCGCATGAGACGACCTCCACCGTCGGCATCGCCCCGGCGGCGTACGGTCGCATCCTCGGCACGAACGGGGCGACGGCGGCGCTTGTCGCTGCCGAGCCGGTGACCAACGAATACGAGCTCTGCTACAAGTGCCACTCGGCGTACCAGAACCCGGCCGGCCTCGAGGGTTCGAGCGACATCTCGGCGCTGTTCGATGCGGGCAACGCGAGCATGCACGCGGTGGAGGTTGCGCAGACGACGGCGATCAACGTCGAGACGTTCGAGGGCAGCTGGGACGAGGACTCGGTGCTCTACTGCATCAGACTGTCATGCCACCGCCGAGGCTACGCCGGAGGTGGCCGGTCCGCACTCCTCGGCCGAGGCGCCGATCCTGCGCTCGCCCTATCTCGGTGTCGCGCCGGCCAACCCCGACGGGCTGTGCTACGACTGCCACAAGCGCACCGTGTACTACACGGGAGCGGACGACACCGTTGCCGCAACGGGAAGCGCCTTCCGCGACACCACGGCGGGCGCACTCCACAGCCTGCACGTGGAGGACCACGGCTTCGGCTGCGCTGCGTGTCACGACACGCATGGCGTCGAGGACAACGAGCGCCTCATCCGGGACACGATCGATTTCGACGCTGCGACGCGCACCTGCGTGGGCGCGTGTCACCCGACTCCCGGCATCACGTACACACCCTAAGGATTCGGCGGCAGTTCCCGACGACGCTGCGCATGTCAGGGTCGCCAGGTAGAATCACGCTGTTGGTCCGAGTCCGCCAGGAGGGGTTGTGGCAGAGCCGGTTCGTTTCGTGCATGCAGCAGACCTGCATCTCGACGCGCCCTTCAAGGGCGTGGACGCCACTGATGCGCGCGTCGGTGATGCACTGATCGCGTCCACGTACGACGCGCTCGATTCGCTCGTTGCCGCCTGCATCGGTCACGATGTGAGCTTCCTGGTGATCGCGGGAGACGTCTACAACGCGAGCGAGAAGTCGCTGCGCGCCGAGTTCGCCTTCCGGGACGCCTGCGTGCGTCTTGCGGAGGCCGGCATCGGCGTGTTCGTCGCGCGAGGGAACCACGACCCGGCGAGCGGTCGCTCGGCGGGCATCACGCTTCCCGACAACGTGCACGTCTTCTCCGAGCATGAAGTCGAGCGCATCCCGATCGAGCGCGGCGGGCGGGTCGTCTGCGCGCTCTATGGCAGGTCGTTCCGCACTGCCGCCGAGAAGAGCAACCTTGCTGCGGGCTTCAGCCGTCAGGCCGGCGACCCGCTCGCCATCGGCGTGCTTCACGCGAACGTGGGCGGCCGAACGGACTACGAGCCCTACGCGCCGTGCTCGCTCGAGGACCTGCGCGCCGCGCGTATGGACTACTGGGCGCTCGGGCACATCCACAAGCCCGAGGTCCTTGCTGAGCACCCGGCCGTAGCCTACAGCGGCTGCACGCAGGGGCTGAGCCCGAACGAGTCGGGGCTGCGTGGCTGCAGCGTCGTCACGCTCGATTCCGAGGGCGCCACAGCCGAGTTCGTCCCCACGTCGAGCGTGGTCTGGACCCGGCAGACGGTGGACATCGCCGGGGTCGAGAGCATCGAGGACCTGCTGGCGGCGCTCTCCCGCGCGGTCGATGAAGCGAGCCGCGCCGCCGAGGGCCGTCCGGCCGTGACGCGCATCGAGATCGCCGGGCGCAGCGTCGTCCATGCCGAGCTTGCGCGTCCGGGCGTGCTTCGCGACGTGCTCGCAGACGTGCGGCTGGCAGCGCTCGAGCGCGACCCGTGGGTGTGGGTCGATCGCATCGCAGACGCCACGCGGCCCGTGTACAGCCTCGACACGCTTCGCGAGAGCGCGGACTTCGCGGGCGACCTCGTTCGCCTCACCGATGCGCTGCTCGCAGACGAGCGGGCGCTTCTCGCGCTCGTGGATGGCGCATCCGGTCCTGTCCTCTCGGCTATGGATGCGCGAGACGTGCCCGCTGTGGACGCAGCTTCGCTGCTCGCGCGCGCGCGTGACCTCGCGCTCGATCGCATGCTCGCCGAGGAGGACCGATGAGGCTTCGGCGCATCGAGGCGGAGCGCTACGGCGCGCTTGCGGGCGCCACGCTCGGCGAGCTGGGAGACGGCCTCACGATCGTGCACGGCCCGAACGAGGCCGGGAAGTCGTCGTTCACCGCGCTCGTGCGCCATGTGCTCTACCGGTATCCCACCGGGCGCGACAGCGAGGCGGGATACGCGGTCGGCGGTGAGGGCCGCTGCGCGCGGCTCGTGTTCGATGACGACTCCGGCGCGTGGGTGATCGAGCGTACCGAAGGTACCCACGGCGGGCGCGTGAGCGTGCGCACGCTCGCCGGTCCGGACCGGCCCGAGCTGCTCGACGAGCTCACGCGTGGCGTGAGCGAGCTCGCGTACCGGACCGTCTTCGGCTTCGGGCTTGGCGAGATGGCGGCCATCGAGGACCTTCGCGGCGAGGGCGACAGCGTGATCTCGCGCCTGTACGCTGCGAGCGCCGGCCTCCGGGTGAGTCCGCAGGAGGTGCGCGCCGCCGTGGACCGCGAGGCAGCCGACCTGTTCAAGGCCGCCGGTCGCAAGCCGCCGGTCAACGCACTCATCGCCGAGTTGCGCTCGAGTCGCGCCGAGCTGCGCGGCCTGCGCACGGAGGCAGAGTCGTTCATGGCCGACCAGGAGCACCTGGCCGAGCTGGCGGCGCGGCTGGACGAGGCCCGGGGCGTCCGCGACGCGGCCCGCGAGCGGGCCACGGGTCTGGCTGTGGCCGTGGAGCGTGCCGACGAGAAGCTCGGGATCATCGATACCCAGGAAGATGTGCTCAAGACCCTGCGGCGTGAGCGGAGGCAGCTCGAGGAAGAGGCCTCCGGGATCACGGTCGACGAGGCGCTGCTCGCGGTGGCTCCCGAACTCGATGCGCTGCTCGAGGAGGCCGCAGGCCACGCTCGCGCCACACAGTCGCTTGGCGAGCTCGAAGGCGCGCTCGTGCGCGCCGAGACGCGGGCCGCAGACGCCGCCGCCCGCACGGGGCTCTCCGCGGAGACGCTTGCCGGGCTCGGCGACGGTCATGACTGCACCGCCGCGATCGAGGAGACTCGCGAGGACCTGCAGCGCCTGCATGGGCTCGCCGACTCGCGCAGCGAGGTCGCGCAGCGGACCGCGGAGACCCGCGCAGCCGCGCAGGGAGCACTCGAGCGGGCGGTCGGCCCGCTCGGCATCTCGGGCGACGCCGACGAGGTCATCGCCGAGCGTCTTGCCGCAGTCGATGCGCTCGAGGTGGTCCGAGGCGGCGCACACGTCACTGGCCGACCCGGGGCCGACGTCCCCGCGCTGATCATGCTGATCTCCGGCCTCGTGGCACTCGGCACGGGCGTCTTCCTGCGCGAGTGGGTGACCGTGGGCGTCGGCGCCGTGCTCGCCGTGCTCGGCGTGGTGTTCCTGCTCGGCGGCCGTCGCGGCGTGCTGCACGCGCCTGCCGGCGACGAGCACGTCTACCTCACGATGCTCGGCCTCGGCGCCGAAGCGGGAGTGCTTGAGGTCTCGCGCGCGCGGCGCGCGCTCGAGGCTGCACGTTCGGCGGGCGAGGCAGCAGCGGCAGCCGAGCGCGAGGCCCGCGAGGCCGAACGTGAGGCCTCCCTCGCCTTCGATTCGCTCGAGACCCGGGAAACGCTGTGGTCGGCGTGGCTCGCCGAGCGCGGGCTGGACGCGTCGCTCAGTCCGGCTGCAGCGGCTACGCTCGTCGCACTCGTACGCGACGCGCACGCCGGCCGGGTGACAGCCGAGGACGCACGGCAGGCCCATGGCCACGCCGCCGAGCAACTCGACGCATTCGCCGTCCGCTTCGCCGACGCAGCGCAGCCGTTCATCGAGGCGCCTGACGTGCTATCGCGGGACGACGTGCCGGCGCTTGCCATTCGCCTGAGAGATGCGCTGACCGCCGCCCGGGCCGCTGTGGCCCGGCGCGACGAGGTCTCCCGCGCGATGACGGCTCTCGATGAGCGCATCGCCGACGAGAACGATCGCGCTGTGAAGGCGTCGGGCGAACTGCTCGAGGTGCTCGCGCGGTTCGATCTTGCGGAAGGCGGGACGCACGAGGACCTCCGCCTGCTGTGCGCGGGCGCGGAGCGGGAGCAGGCCGATGCGACCGCCGCCTACGACGAACTCGCGCAGGCCAAGCATCAGCTCGAGGGTCGGCTTGAGAGCGGCGTACGGGAACGGCGCATCGGCGAACTGCATCTGACGGAAGCCGGACTTGCCGAGCGCCTGGAAGACGCGGTTGACCGCCATCTCGTGCTGGCGGTCGCGTCACGCCTCTTGACCGAAGCGCAGGACCGCTACCAGCGGGAGCGCCAGCCGGAGGTCGTGCGGAGCGCAAGCCGGCACTTCACGACGATGACTGACGGCCGCTACACGGGTCTCGCCGTCCCGCTCGGCGACGGCCGCATCGAGGTCTTCGACGCACGCGCCAACGCGCGGACCTCGGAACTGCTGTCGCGCGGCACCGCCGAGCAGCTGTACCTCGCCGTGCGGCTCGGGCTCATCGGGCAGCTGGGCGAGGTGGGCGCGGGGTTGCCTGTGCTGATGGACGACGTCCTCGTGAACTTCGACCCCGCGCGCCGTCGGGGTGCCGCAGAGGCGATCGCAGAACTCGCCTCCGGGCGACAGGTCGTGTTCTTCACCTGCCACCCGGAGACCGCCGATCTGCTGGCCGAGGTCGCCGACGCACCCGTGCACATCGACCTGCCGCGCCTCGGCTGCTAAGCCCTAGGCGTTCGCGGGGAGCGGCGTCGGAACCGGCACGTCGGCGGGCTGCTTGCCGAATACCCGGTCCCAATCCACGCGGCCGGTCTTCCCCATGAAGAAGGCGAGTGTGAGCACGGACCCGACCGTGACGGCCAGACCCGTGAACCCCTCGAAGAAGAAGCTGTAGCTGAACAGCACGAGGAACACGAACTGGGCGAGTGCGATCTCGATCAGGGCGCGGCCGCGCCCGAGCACGAGCGCGAGATAGCCGACGCACAGCGCGACCGAGGTGGCGCTCGCGATCGCGAAGGCGACGTTGATGTCGATGTGGTCGGCAAGGTAGGCGAGCAGCAGGTGGAAGGCGAAGAACCCGGCCGCCAGGAACGCGTAGTGCATCGGGTGGAGCCTGAGCCCGCTCGTCGCCGTGAGCAGCACGAGCGCCGCGAAGTAGAAGAGGAGCGACACCGGAGCGAAGAGCGAGATCCTCGCCGCGAGCGGCCCCGGGTTCTCGGGCTTGGGCATGATGAGCCCGATCGGCCGACCGGTCACGAGACTCTCGTACGTCCACACGAGCGAAGCGCCGTCACCCTCGGCCCGTGCGTCCGTGGGCGACACCGCATCGGCGGGGTAGTCCACCTCGGCGAAGTCCGTGGTCATGGTGAGCGTGAAGTCGTCCACGACCCGCGCCCCGTCCGGGGCGGGAAGGTAGCGCCATTCGTCGAGTCCCTGCGTGCGATAGCCGGTCTGCACCTCGGCGGTGTGTCCCGCAGGGAGCGCGAAGGTCGCTCGCGCAACGCCATCGGCGTACACCACGGGCACCTCGGCTCCGTCCACGACCACTTTGAACCCGTCGTACACGCCGTCGTAGTTGGGGAAGGTGAAGTCCATCGAGGCCTGACCCGCCGAAGTGTCCGCGTTCGAGACGCGGTAGGTGGCGGCGAAGTCCACCGCGTACGTGGCGTACCACAGCAGTCCCTTGCGCCGCTGGTCGAGCGTGAAGTCGGCCGAAACGTCTGACCCGGCGATCGCGAGCGTCCGGTCGCCTCCTCCTCCGTCGCTTCGGAAGCTGAAGGCGGGCGCGTGCTGGGTCTGGGGTCCGCCCCAGAGTCCTTCGACCCGTTCGCCGAGCGATACGTCGGTGGTGTCGGTCCGGTACTGCACCGAGCCGGCGAGCACCATCCATCCGAGCGCAGCGACGACGAAGATGAATCCGATCGCGACGAGCCTGATGACCTTCATGGTTCCTCCTCCGAGGGGCGGCGGAACTGCCGCTTCCATCATCGTCGGGGGAGGTGGCATTCGGGCGGCGGTGCGGTACCGGATGCCCGACGGTCGTGCATCGGCACGGTGACGGGAGGATGCCGAGCGTGGAGCACCCGTGCGGGCCTGGTTACTCCCGGATCGAGGGGAGGCGCAGCGTGAAGACCGTGCCGCCGCCGTCCCGGCGGGAGGCGGTGACGGTGCCGCCATGTGACCTCACGATGGCGGCGACGATCGCCAGGCCGAGCCCCGCGCCGCCCGTGGAGCGGGCCCGGCTCGCCTGGGCGCGGTAGAAGCGGTCGAAGACGTGCGGGAGGTCCGCATCGGCGATCCCGGGTCCCTCGTCGAGGACCTGCAGCACCGACTCGTGCCCCTCGGCTGCTATCCGCACGGTGACGGTGCGGCCCTCGGGGGTCATCCGCGACGCGTTGTCGATCAGGTTCCCGAGCACCTGCTGGATGCGGTCCTTGTCGCCGAGCACCGGAGGCGCGCTTCCCTCGATCTCGACCAGTACCCCGCGTGCTTCGGTGAGGGGAGCGAGTCCCTCGACCGCGTGGCGCGCGGTCGTTGCGAGATCGACCTGTGAGATCGGGATCTCGCCCGTGGCTCCCTCGATGCGCTGAAGCGTGAGCAGGTCGTTTGCCAGGCGCGCGAGCCGTTCGGACTCGCGTACGATCGTGGAGAGGAACTGGCGCGCATCGTCCTCGGGCACGTCGCCTTCGAGCAGGGTCTCCGCCGCACCGCGGATAGCCGTGAGCGGCGTGCGAAGCTCGTGGCTCACGTCCGAGACGAACCGCGTCTTGCGGTTCTCCTCTTCCTTGAGCTCGGTCACGACCGTCTGGACCTCGTCGGCCATGGCGTTGAACGCCTCGGCCAGCGCGCGGATCTCGCTCGAACCGCGGGGGCGCATCCTGACCGAGTGGTCGCCGTCCGCGAAAGCCACCGCGATCCGTGCGAAGTCGCGAAGCGGGGCGGCCAGCCAGCGGGAGAGCAACTCGGTCAGCAGGAGCGCGACCAAAGCGAAGAGCAGCACGGCTACGCCGAGGCGCAGCCGGTAGTCCCGCAAGAGCGTGCGGATCGAGAAGGTGGTGGCCGACGTGTACGCAACGCCCGCGATGCGATCTCCGACGATCACCGGGTGTGCCACATAGAGTGCCACCCGGCCGTCCTCGGTGATCCGGGTGGCGGCGCCGCGCTCGCCCCGCAGCGCGCTCGCAACCTCGGGTGTCTCGGCGTACTTCGCACCCGTCTCGCCAGGTTCGGCCGAGTCGACGAGCGCCTCGCCGTCGGCATCGAGGATCCTGATGTGCGAGACGATCTGCGGTCCCACGCGGGTGAGCTCGTCGCTGAGGGCCCGGGCCTCGTCGGCCGTGAGTTCCTCGGCGCCGTTCGCCTCAAGCTGCGCGGCCACCATCCCGGCCACCACGAGGCTCTCGGTGTCGAGCCGTTCCTCGAGCTTGCGCAGGCCGTAGTCCTCGAGCTCGGACAGGAAGTATGCCGAGAGGCCGAGCGCCGAGGCGACGGCCACCACGAGGAACGATGCGAGGAGGCGGGTGCGGATCGAGGTGCGCATCAGAGGCTAGACCGCAAGGCGGTAGCCGTACCCGCGCACCGTCTCAACGGCGCTCGGGTCGACGCCGGCGGCGGCGAGCTTATCGCGCAGCCGCTTTATATGCGTGTCCACCGTCTTGGTCTCGACCACGTACTGCCAGCCCCACGCCTCCTTGAGGAGGTGTTCGCGCGAGAGCACCTTGCCGGCATGGCGCATGAGGCAGGCGAGGAGCTCGAACTCCCGCGGGGTGAGGTCGATGTCGGTCCCGTCGGAGCGCGCGATGTGCGCCGCTTCGTCGAGCACGATGCCGGCTGCCTCCACAGGAGCGTCGTCGCGCGGGGCCTCCGCGGTGCGGGGGCCGCTGCGGCGGAGCAGCGCCTTCACGCGTGCGATGAGCTCGCGCACGCCGAAGGGCTTTGCGAGGTAGTCGTCGCCGCCGATTTCGAGTCCGACGACCTTGTCGAGCTCGGTGTCGCGCGCCGAGAGGAACAGCACGGGCGTGTTGCCTTCGGCCCTGAGCCGACGGCACACTTCGTAGCCGTCGAGCCCCGGCAGCATGATGTCGAGCACCACAAGGTCGAACGGGGTCTCGGCGGCCAGATCGAGCGCCACCTGGCCGTCGGGTGCGGTGGTCACGTCGTAGCCCTCCTTGCGGAGGTTGTACGATACGAACTGGAGGATCGACTCCTCATCGTCGACGACGAGGATGCGAGCGGGCGCGGTGGTCATGGGCGTCCTCCGACAGTCGTGGTCATCTGCGATGATAGCACCGGGCAGCGTGGCCGCCGGGCCGTACGTTGCCGGGTCGTCACGGTACGAGAAGGGTGGGCGTCATGATACTCGCCGTCGATATCGGCAACACGCAGACCGTTCTCGGCCTGATCGCCGAAGGCTCGATCGACAGCCGCTGGCGCGTGTCCACCGATCCCACGATGACCGCCGACGAGATCCGCGCGAAGATCGGCGGACTGCTCGCGCTCGACGGTCACACCCGTGGCGACATAGACGGCGTCGTGATCGCCTCGGTGGTGCCCACGCTCACGGCAGCCTACGAGGAGCTGGCCGAGCGCATGACGGGCACCCGTCCGCTCGTGGTGGGACCGGGTCTCAAGACCGGTCTCGCGGTGGCCTACGAGAACCCGCGCGAGGTCGGGGCGGACCGCATCGTGAACGCTGTGGCGGCGATCGCCGCGCACGGAGCGCCGGTCATCGTCATCGACTTCGGGACCGCCACGACCCTCGACGTGGTCGACAGCAGCGGCGCGTACCTCGGCGGCGCCATCGCGCCCGGGATCGAGACGAGCGCCGAGGCGCTGTTCCGCCGCGCGGCGCGGCTCTCGGCGGTCGACCTCGAACCGCCGACGCGCGTGATCGGCCGAAACACCCGCGAGTCCGTGCAGGCCGGTCTGCTCTTCGGCGAGGCGGCGCGGGTGGACGGACTCGTGCGGCGCACGTTCGTCGAGCTCGGCTACGAGTGCCCGGTGGTCGCCACCGGCGGGCTTGCCGAGCGGATGGCGCCGCTGTGCGAGACGGTCACCGCGGTCGATGTGGACCTCACGCTCAAGGGCCTGGCGCTCGTGTGGGAGCGCAACGCCTGAGTCTAGCCAACCGCGCCCCCTTGCTCGGCATGTGCTTTGCTCAAATGAGCTCATGCGCGCGCCCGTCATGCGTTGGCCGCGAGCGGCGCGAGTGATACTATCGGTGCGTTCAGGCAAGGGTGTTGCAGGCAAAGGTGCGTCCGCGGCCGTTTCAGGCCCCGCACGCTTCCGTTGACGACTGCCGTCGTGCGTCCGCACGCGGTGTGAGCGAGGAGTGATCCGTTCAGTGAACAAGCGGGCCAAGCAGCGTCTCATCGGGGTGACGATACTCATTCTCGTGGCGGTCGCCGCGATCATCTGGTTCAGCGGCTTCATGAATGCCACGGCAACGCCGGTCACGATCGCCGACGTGCTGTCGGACGATACTCTGGTGGGCAAGCAGGTCGAGGTCACCGGCCAGGTCGTGGCGGGCTCCTGGATCTCGGGCACCCAGCCGTTCGTCTTCGAGATCGAGGACGGCGAGGATGAGGAATCCGGCCGTGTTCGCGTGGTCTGGAACGACGTCGTGCCCGGTTCATTCGGCGATGGCACGACCGCCACTGTCACCGGCACGATCGCTGAAGACGGCTCGGTCGAGGCCAAGTACCTCGTCACGAAGTGTCCGTCGAAGTACGAGTCGGCGACAGGCGCCCTCACCGTGAACGACGTGCTCAACAGGGCCGATGAGTTCGCCGGCGCCGCCACGCTCAAGGTGACGGGATTCGTGGTGAACGGCTCGATCAAGGAGGCCGGCGCGCCGGTCCGTTTCCAGATCGCCGATGACGCCACCGGCAGCACAGCGCTCGATGTCTCCTTCGGAGGCGGGCTGCCGGACGATCTCGCCGATGGCGTGAAGATCATCATCACCGGCTCGCTCGAGGAAGACGGTGTGTTCCAGTGTGCCGAGGTGGCCCTCGACGAGGCCGCTCAGTAACTTCTCGCGATCCCGAGACCGAACGGAGCTGACGCATGGACCTGGGTACCCTCGGCAACCTGCTGCTCGGCCTTGCGAGCGTGTGCGCGGTCGCATCGATCGTGTCGTTTGCCGCAGCAGGCAAGGACGGCGCGAACGCACGCAAGGTGGGGCACCTGCTCACCTTCGGCGCCGCCGGCTTCACCACGCTTGCGATCGTCCTGCTCGCCACTGCGTTCCTGAGCGAGAACTGGTCGCTGCAGTACGTGGTGTTCAACCACCCGACCATCACCGGCCCGTGGGCCTGGGTGTACCGCATCTCCGGCGTATGGGCCGGGCGTGAGGGGTCGCTGCTCTTCTGGGAGTGGGTGCTCTCGATCTACGCCGCGTTCATCGCCGGCAAGTTCCTCAAGAGCGACAACCGCCTCGGCGCGACTGGCCTTGCGATCGTGAACTTCGTGCAGCTGTTCTTTCTCGCGGCGCTGTTCATCGACAAGAACAACCCGTTCATCCTCACGCCCGCGGGTTACGTCGATCCCACCACCGGCGCCCTGCTCGTCAGCGCGGCGATGAACCCGCTGCTGCAGACGTGGGCGATGGTGCTGCATCCGCCGACGCTGTTCATCGGCTACGCAGGCCTCACGGTCCCGTTCGCGTTCGGTCTGGCGGCGCTCATCACGGGCGACACGTCCAAGCAGTGGGTCGTGCTTTCGGACCGCATCACGGTCTTCTCGTGGCTGCTGCTCGGCGTGGGCATCGGGCTCGGCTCGGTGTGGGCGTACTACGAGCTGGCGTTCGGCGGGTACTGGGCATGGGACCCGGTCGAGAACGCGTCGCTTCTGCCGTGGCTCACCGGCGTGGGTCTGCTGCACTCGATGACCGTGTACCGCCGTCGCGACGGCTACAAGGGCTGGGCGTTCATGATGGCCGCGTTCACGTTCTTCTTCGTGCTGCTCGGCACGTTCATCACGCGGTCGGGCATCGTGCAGTCGGTGCACGCCTTCCAGGAGGACATGCTGTCGTTCTGGCTGTTCCTGATCATGATGGTGGGCTCGCTCGCCGCGATGGCCGCCGGCGTGATCTATCGGCAGAAGGACCTCGCGAGCGAGGCCGATGGCTTCGAGCGCATCTTCTCCAAGGAAGGTTCGTACTACTTCAACAACGTGATCATGCTCATCTCGGCCATCCTCGTGGCCTACCTCACCATGGCCTCGGCGTTCCCTTCGTGGATGCCGCTCGGCGGGCAGTCGATCAAGACCCCCGCATATGACGCGCTCGCGCGTCCGATCGGCATCTTCTACATCCTCGTGATGACCGTCTGCCCGATTCTCGCGTGGGGCGGTGGCGGGTGGAAGAAGTTCTGGGAGAAGGCGAAGATGCCGGTCATCATCGGCTCGGTTCTCGCCGCGATCTTCCTGGCGATGTACGTGTTCTTCATGCTGCCGTTCTTCACGCCGAGCGCGGACGCGCCCACGTGGTGGCATCACTTCATCGCGATCGCGGGCGTCATCGTGGCCGGCTATGCCATCGGGCTCCCGATCTGGCTGTTCATCGACGGGGCTCGCAAGCGGGCTGCCGCGACCGAGACCTCGTTCGCCTCGGCGCTCGGGTGGATCTTCACCAAGACCCGCACCCAGTCGGGCGGCTACCTCACGCACCTCGGCATGGGCGTGATCCTGCTCGGTCTCGTGGGCTCCACGATGTTCGTGACCACGCACAACGCCACGCTTGCGCCGGGTGCCGACTACGAGGCCAACGGCTATACGTTCAGCTATGTCTCACTTGATGAGACGCAGGAGAACGTGCCGGAAGGCGGTACCGAAGGAGATACCGTCTACACGCTGAAGACCGATGTCTCCAAGAACGGCAAGAGGATCGGCACCGTCGAGCCGCAGATGCGCTTCCCGCAGCAGCTTGCGCAGAACAACCAGAGCACCCAGCACGTCTCGATCATGCACGAGCCGTTCAAGGACGTCTTCCTGTCGTTCTCGGGTACCGATGAGGCGAACAACGCTGTGCTCACCATCAAGTTCTTCCCGATGCAGTCATGGGTGTGGGTCGGCTTCCTGGTCACCATCATCGGCAGTGCGATCGCAGCGTGGCCCAAGAAGCAGCGGGCGGCGTAGGCAGCGCGATGGACGACGCGCCGAACACAGGCAACGCGCTGGAGGTCCGGGACCTTACCCGGGCCTTCGGCGTGCGCAAGGCGCTCGACGGCGTGACGTTCGACCTGCCCGAGCAGGCGTTCCTCTCGGTGTTCGGACCCAATGGCGCGGGTAAGACCACGCTCGTCAAGGTGCTCACCACGCTTCTCAACCCCACCAGCGGCACGGCCAAGGTGCTCGGACTCGACGTGGTGGCCGACGCGGTCGAGATGCGCAGCCGCATCGGCCTCATCAGCCACAACCCGCTGCTGTATCCGGATCTCACCGCCGAGGAGAACCTGCTGTTCTTTGCGGAGATGTACGGCATCGACAAGCCGCACGTTCGCGTAGATGAACTCCTCGAGGCGGTCGAGCTCGATCACCGCAGACTCGACCTCACACGCACCTTCTCGCGCGGCATGCTGCAGCGGCTGTCGATCGCCCGCGCTCTGCTGCACCGGCCCGAGGTGATCTTCCTCGACGAGCCGTACTCGGGGCTCGACCCGCATGCGATGGACATCCTTGACGGGCTCATCGCGCAGATCCGCGACAAGCACACGTTCGTGATGATCAGTCACGATCTCGACAAGGGTCTGGAGCTGTGCAGCCACGCGCTCATCCTCGCGAAGGGCCGTGTCGTGCTCTTCGAGCCTCGCGAGGCGCTCGACGACAGGGTCTTCCGCGACACCTACCGCTCGACCGTGGGCATGGGGGTGGCGTAGGTGGCGAACCTCTCCGGGCGTCAGTTCCGCGCCATGCTCAAGAAAGACCTTGTCATGGAGTTCCGTACCAAAGAGATGCTCACATCGATGGGCCTCTACTCGCTGCTCACGATGGTCGTGTATTTCGTGGCGCTGTCGCAGACCGGTGCCGGTTTTGACGTGCGCGACATCGCGGCAGGGTTGCTGTGGCTCGCGTTCATCTTCACCTCGATGCTGGGACTCAACCGATCGTTGGTACACGAGAAGGACCAGGGCTGTCTGGATGCGCTGTTGCTGTCGCCGGTGGACCGCCCCGTGATCTTCTTCGCGAAGGTCGTGGGCAATCTGGCATTCCTGCTGGTGGTCGAGGCGCTCACGATCCCGGTGTTCGCCTTCCTGTTCCTGCAGGGCGGGGGCTTCGACGCCGGTACGCTCGTGCTGATCCCGCTCGTGTTAGTCGCGGGCTCGGTAGGCATTGCGGGGGTGGGCACGCTGCTCGCTACGATGTCGGTGAACACGTCGGGGAAGGACTTCATCCTCCCGGTGCTGTTCATCCCGCTGGCGTACCCGCTGCTGCTCGGTGCGGTCACCGCCACGGCTGCCGCCATCACCGGCACGCCCGAGGCGCTCGGCACGTTCTGGGCAGGGATGGCGTGGGTGTTCGGATACGATGTGATCATGCTGCTGGCCTCGTACGGTCTGTACGAGTTCATCGTCGGCGTGTAGGCGCCGGCGGCGGCTGGCTTGAGGAGGCAGGAGGCAACTGTGAAGTCCGCGAGCACCAGGGCATTCATCGCACTCGCGCTGGGAGGCGTGCTCACACTGGGTGCGTTCCTCGGCACGTTCTTCTGGGCCGGCGTGCCCGACTTCGGCTACGTCCGCACGGCGGACAAGACCGACTCGGTCCGCTACCAGGGCCCCTTCGAGGAGGAGATTGACGAGGCCCGGTACCTGCAGAACTACGAGAACTATCAGGTCACGGTCGAAGCTGGCGGTGAGACGTTCGAGGGCAGGATCGTCGAGGTCACCGAGGACACGATCGTCCTCGCCTCCGACACGGGTGACGCCAGCGCGCCCAAAGACGTCATCAAGGTGGACGAGTTCACCTCGGCCACGGTCTATGGCTCGACGTACGGGCGTCCCGACTGGGGCCAGAAGATATTCTACTTCCACGTGCCGGTCGCCGAGATCTCGTTCATCGTCTTCGCCGTGGCCGCGTTCTACGGCCTGCGTTTCATCATGACGCGTAAGCGCGAGTACGACGTGAAGGCGCGCATCTCGATGGAGGTCACGGTGGCCTTCATCACGATGACGATGGCCACGGGCATCCTGTGGACGAAGGCGGCGTGGGGCGTGTGGTGGGACTGGGAGCCGAGGCTCACCACGTACTTCATCCTCACGCTGCTTGCGATCGCGTACTTCGTGCTGCGCAACGCCGTCGAGGACGAGGAGCGCCGGGCGCTGTACGGGGCCGCGTTCAGCATCCTGGCGTTCATAGACGCGCCGATCTCCTTCTTCATCACCCGGCTCATCCCGTCGAACCATCCGGTCATCGAGCGGGGCGGTCTCGAGCCCCCGATGCTCATCAGCTTCATCGTGGCCCAGATCGGCATGCTGCTGATCGGATACGCGATCTACCAGGTCAGGATGGGCGAGATGACGCTGCAGGACCGTATCGAACGCGCCAAGTCACAGTTGGAAAGGTAGCGCCCCATGGATCCCACACTCGAAGAGGTCTACTCGCTCGTGCTCACGCAGTGGCCGCTCGTTGCCGGTGCCTACGCGCTGTTGTGGGTCGGCCTGATGGCCTACATCGGCTTCGCGCTGAAGCGCATGAACGGCCTGAGCAAGCAGCTCGAAGTGCTCGAGGCCGCGCTTGAGCGCCGCTCCGCCGAATAACCGCGCGTCAGTGAGAGGGGACCGACGGTGACCGAGGTCGCATTCGTCGCATTCTGGCTTGCGATGGCCCTCTATGCGGGGGCCACGGTGCTCTACGCGTATCAGGTGGCCACGAAGCGCGCCGCTCTTTCGGCGTACGCGACACTCGCCACCGGTGCGGGCTTCGTCCTGCACACGGCATCCATCGGCCTGCAGTCGACCGCAACCGACGGCACCGAGCTGACCGGCGCCAATGTCCTCGTGCTGATGGCGTGGGCGCTCGTGCTCGTCTACTTCATCCTCGAGCACCTCATGAAGGTGAAGACGTACGGCGCGCTGCTCGTGCCGGCGGCGCTCGTGGTGCTTCTCGTCGGGCAGATCATGGGCGCCAGCCGCGGGGTGCTGGCCGACCTGTCGGCCGACCAGGCGGCGCTTCTCGACAGCTGGCGGGTCGGCATCCATGTCGCGCTCATCAGCTTCGCCAACGCCGGTTTTGCGGTGAGCGCAGTCGGTTCGTTGCTCTACCTCGTGCTCGAGCGGCAGCTCAAGCACCACAAGAGCAGCAAGCTGTTCAACCGGCTTCCGTCGCTGGCGCAGACCGACTCGGTTGCACGGCACTCGGTGTTCTGGGCGTTTCCCGTCTACACGGCGGGGATGCTGCTCGGTGCGCTCAGGGCGATCGAGACCGACGTCTCGCTGTGGTGGGCCGATGCCCGGGTCGTGCTTGCGGGTCTGGTCTGGCTGGCCTTTGCGCTCTACGAGTTCATGCGCTGGCGCAAGGGGTGGGCCGGCCGGTCCGCTGCCTATCTCTCGCTCATCGGATTTGCCCTGGTGATCGTGCTCGCGATCGTTGCGCGCACCATCCCGGCCGGCTTCCACGTATTCGGGCTCTAGGAGCGCCGTGACGGACTGGACCGACATACACACGCTCGTCACCGGAGGCTCGAGCGGCCTCGGGTTGGCGACGGCTGAGCTGGCCGCGCGTCGCGGTGCGCATGTGACGCTGATCGCTCGCGATGAGGCGCGCCTCGCGACAGCGCGCGAGCGCGTTGAATCGGCTTGCACGCACGCCTCGCAGCGCGTGATCACACAGGTTGCCGACGTGGGCGAGCGTGAGGAGCTCATGGCGGCCATTGCGAGCGCCGAGGCCGAACTCGGGCCCGTCGAGATGCTCTTCGCGTGCGCGGGCTACTGCACGCCCGGCCGCTTCGTCGAGCTGCCGCTTGCGGCCTTCGAGGAACATGTCCGCGTGAACCTGCTGGGTGTCATCCACGCCACGCGTGCAGTCGTGCCCGGAATGGTCGAGCGCGGCCACGGACACGTGGCGCTCGTGTCCTCGATGGGCGGGCTCGTGGGCGTGTACGGCTACTCGGCCTACAGCGCCGCGAAGTTCGGCGTGACCGGGTTCGCCGAGGTGCTTCGCTGCGAGCTCAAGCCGCACGATATCGGCGTGACGCTGCTCGTTCCGCCGAACATCGATACCCCCGGCTACGCCCGCGAGATCGCGGTGGAGCCTGCCGAGACGAAGGCGATCAACGGGATCGCGCGCACGCGCAGCCCCGAGGAGATCGCCCGGCTGTTCGTGCGGGGCGTGGAGCGCGGTCACTTCCTCGTGCTGCCGGGTCTCAGCAACAAGTTGCTCTACCGGCTCGAGGGCCTGTGGCCCGAGCTGTTCTTCGCGCTTTTCGACAGTACGGTCGCCAGGTCACGCAAGGAGGCGACCGCTCATGCCGAATAGCCTGCCGCTCCTCGATTTCCAGTCCTCGGCGCGTTCAGATGATGATACGATTTGTTCGTTCGGGCACGAACGGGTCGCGCGCACACGGCGCGACCACCACACCGCCCCCGCCGGGCCTGCTTGCCTGAACAACAACGCACTGCACCGGCGGGGGCGACCCAACCTACTCACGTCCGCACCGCGGATGTCTGCGCCCGCAAGACCCCCCTGCATGGAAGCGAGCCGATCCTGATGCACCTCGTCCTTGTCGGCCTGAGCCACAAGACCGCGCCAGTCGCTATCCGCGAGAAGCTGACGTTTCCCGCAGCCGTCCAGGAGGACGCACTCAACCGCCTGGCGCGCGTCGACGGCATCCGCGAGGCGGTCATCGTCTCTACGTGCAACCGCACCGAGGTGTACGCGGTCGCCTCATCGGAAGATGGCGGCATCGAGTCGGTCATCGCGTTCCTCGCGGACTACCACGATCTCGACCGGCACGAGCTGTCGCGCTACCTCTACGTGATCGCGGGCGACGCGGTCGTGCGACACCTGTTCCGGGTGGTCGCCTCGCTCGACTCGATGGTGGTGGGAGAGGCCCAGATCCTCGGCCAGGTGAAGGAAGCGTACGAGCACGGCTTCAATGCCGATGCGACGGGCCGCGTCTTCAACAAGCTCTTCCGCTTGAGTTTCGAGGTGGGCAAGCGGGTACGCACGGAGACTGCGATCGGCGAGGCGGCCGTTTCGATCAGCTACGCGGCCGTGGAGCTGGCGAAGAAGGTCTTCGACACGCTCGACGGGCGCACGATCCTCATCCTCGGCGCCGGCAAGATGAGCGAGCTCACCGCCAAGCACCTCGTGAGCAACGGCGTCGCGCGCGTGCTCGTGGTGAACCGCACGTTCGAACGCGCGCAGGAGATGGCGGCGCGGTTCTCCGGCACGGCGGTGCCGCTACGAGACCTCTACGAGGCGGTTCGCGAGTCGGACATCGTCATCTCGTCCACGGCGGCCACCGAGTACGTCGTCACCAAGCGCGACGCTCGCGCCGGTGTCGCGCAGCGCACCCGGCCCCTCTTCCTGATCGACATCGCCGTACCCCGCGACATCGAGCCGGCCGTGAACGACCTCGGCGGCGTGTTCCTCTACGACATCGACGACCTGAACGGCGTGGTGGCGTCGAACCTCGAGGAGCGCATGAGCGAGGCGCACCGGGCCGAGGGCATCATCGACGAGGAGATCGCGGCCTTCTACGCGCTGGGTCGAGTCCATGGAGGTGGTTCCCACGGTCGCGGCGATCCGCGCGAAGGCCGAGGCTGCATCCGCCAGATGGAGCTCGAGAAGGCGCTCAAGCGGCTCTCGGACTCTCGCGAGAAGGACCGCAAGACGGTGGACGCGCTCACGTGCGCCATCGTGAACAAGATGCTGCACGGCCCCACGGCGCGTCTCAAGAAGGCCGCCGGCGGGCAAGGACGGCTACGAGTACATGGAGGTGGCCCGCGCGCTGTACGGCCTGGAGGACTCCGAGGAGAAGTCAGGCCCCGGTGCGTTCCGCAATCTGCTGAACCTGCGGGCTGCGCGAGATCGTCGACAAGCAGAAGGAGACAGGGGAGAACGTTGGCGACTGTGGAGCGTAACGAACTCGTGATCGGCACGCGGGGCAGCAAGCTCGCGCTGTGGCAGTCCGAGTACATCAAGAGCCAAGGTCGAAGCGCTCACCGGCCTGCCGGTGAGCCTCAAGGTCATCAAGACCACCGGCGACAAGATCCTCGACGTCCCGCTCGCCAAGGTGGGCGGCAAGGGTCTGTTCACCAAGGAGATCGAGGTGGAGCTCCTCGCCGGTACCGTCGACCTGTGCGTGCACTCGATGAAGGACGTCCCCACCGAGCTGCCCGACGGGCTCGTGATCGCGGCGATGCCCGAGCGCGTGGATCCGCGCGACGTGCATGGTGAGCGGGCGCCGGCTACGACCTCGACACGCTGCCGCAGGGCGCGCGCATGGGCACGTCGTCGCTTCGCCGCTGGCTCAGGTGCGGGCGCTTCGGCCCGACCTCGAGATCGTGGACGTGCGCGGCAACCTCGACACGCGCATGCGCAAGGCCGAGGACGGTGAGGTGGACGCGGTCATCCTGGCTGCCGCCGGCATCACGCGCATGGGCTGGGCCGAGCGCATCTCCAGCTACATCCCGACCACGCAGATGGTCTCGGCGGTGGGACAGGGCGCGATCGGCATCGAGATTCGCGAGGACGACGAGTACATGCTGCACGTGATGCGAGCGATCGGGCATCCCGAGACGATGGAGTGCGTGACCGCCGAGCGTGTGGTCATGCGTCGGCTCGAGGGAGGGTGCCAGGTCCCGATCGGCGCGTACTGCGCGCTACGAGGACGACACGCTCACCATGGACGCTGTCGTCGGCTCGGTGGACGGCACGCACATCGTTCGCGAGCAGCTGTGCGGGGACGCCGGCGAGCCGGAGGCGCTCGGCGAGGCGATGGTCGAGCGACTGCTCGCGCTCGGCGCCGGCGAGATCCTCGAAGCCATCCGGGGCGCCGCAGGCGCCGACGAGCTGCTCGGTACCTGAGCGGAGGCTCCCGTGACACCTGGCGCCAGCGACGAGCCTCACCCGCACATGCCGCTTGCGGGCACCTGCGTGCTCGTGACCCGCGCGCCTCATCAGGCGGCAGCGCTCGCCGGAGCCGCTTGCCGCGCTTGGTGCCGAGGTGCTGATGGCGCCCGCGATCGACACGATAGACCCCGACGACTGGGGGCCGGTCGATGCCGCGATCGCGGCGGCTCGACTCGCTACGACTGGGTGGTCCTCACCTCGGCCAACGCCGTCGATCGCTTCCTCGGACGCATGGCGGAGCTGCGGCGTTGCGCGCTCGGCGCTGGCCGGTGTCCGCATCGCGGTCGTCGGCTCGGCCACCGCCGAGCGGCTCGCAGGAGCGCGGCGTGACGCCCGACCTCGTACCCGCCGACTTTCGCGGCGAGGGCCTCATCGAGGCCTTTCGGTGCGTGCGGGTGCCGGTGCCGGTGTGCGGTTCCTGCTGCCGCGCGCCGCTGCGGGCGCGGGAGATCCTTCCCGAGGCGCTGCGCGCGGACGGCGCCGAGGTCGACGTGGTGACGGTGTACCGGACCGTCCCGGCGCAGCCGGACCCGGCGGTGATCGAGCGGTTGCGCTCGGGCGAGGTGGACGTGGTCACGTTCACGAGCCCTTCGACCGTGCGTCACTTCCTCGCCTGGCTCGAATCAGCGGGGCTCGACGCGGCGCGGTACTGGGTCGCGCGGCGGCGGCAAGCATCGGGCCGGTCACGACCGAGGCGCTTCGGGAGCGCGGGTACGACGTGACCGATCGAGGCCCCCGAATCGACCATTCGCTCGCTTGTGGACGCGATCTCGGCCGCTGTCGCAAGGCGGCCCGGGATCCGATGACTGGCACTCTCGGCACGGTGGTCGCCTCGGTTGACAGCGGGCACGTGAGTGGGCAGACTGTTCTATGCTCTGCGGCCCTGACAGGCACGTCCGTTCAGGGTCCCACACGTGGGGATGTAGCTCAGCTGGGAGAGCGCCGCGTTCGCAACGCGGAGGTCGGCGGTTCGAGCCCGCTCATCTCCACCACAGGTACACAACGTCAGGGGCGGCCGAGCAAACGGGCCGCCTTTGGCTGTCCTACAATGGACGCGGTTGGAATCACGGACGAAAGGACCATCTATGGGCACAGCGGCCACGCACCAACGCCTTCCTCACCTGGTTCGCCGAGTGGGGTCAGGTCGCATACGTAGGCGTCCAGGTGGCTCTTCTGGACCGCCATCGCCGTAGCCGCGCTGATCATCGCGCTGCAGTACAAGAAGTACGTGACCTACAAAGTGGGCGGCGCGAACGCTCCCCGGCGGAGGCCGCTGCTCGGTGCCGGCGCCAAGCCCGAGGTCGATGCGTTCGTCGAGTAGCGTCGGCGGGCACGCCGTTCGCTGATGCCCGTGGCGCCGCATGTTCGGGTGCCGACACCGACCACCGCCTTCCGAGGAGGTCTCTCCATGGAGTTTCCCGAGTACCGTCCGCGCCGGCTTCGCCGTACCCCTGCGATGCGCGCGCTCATCCGCGAGACCACGCTGTCGGCATCGCAGCTCATCTACCCGCTGTTCGTGAAGTTCGGGAAGGGCAAGCGCGATGAGATCGCCTCGATGCCGGGCGTCTTCCAGCTCACGCTCGACCAGCTTCCCGCCGAGATCGACGAGCTCAAGACGCCTCGGCATACCGGCGGTGATCCTCTTCGGCCTGCCCGACGTGAAGGACGAGGCGGGCAGCGGCGCGTTTGCCGAGGACGGCATCGTGCAGCAGGCGATCCGCGCCATCAAGGCGCACGATCCCGAGTACATGGTCATCACCGACGTGTGCATGTGCGAGTACACGAGCCACGGGCACTGCGGCGCGCTCGACGAGCACGGCTGCGTGCATGAACGACGTCACCCTGGAGATGCTCGCCATGACGGCGGTCAGCCACGCCGAGGCCGGTGCGGACATGGTCGCGCCTTCGGACATGATGGACGGCCGCGTGGCCGCGATCCGCGCCGCGCTCGACGCCGAGGGCTTCTCCGAGGTGCCGATCATGGCCTACTCGGCCAAGTACGCGAGCGCGTACTACGGCCCGTTCCGCGACGCAGCCGACAGCGCGCCCGCCTTCGGCGATCGCCGCGCGTACCAGATGGATCCGGCCAACGGCGATGAGGCGCTCCGCGAGACCGCGCTCGACATCGCCGAGGGCGCCGACATCGTGATGGTCAAGCCGGCGCTCGCGTACATGGACGTCATCCGCCGCGTGAAAGACGAGTTCGGCTATCCCACCTGCGCCTACAACGTCAGCGGCGAGTACGCGATGGTGAAGGCCGCCGCCGCCAACGACTGGATCGACGAGAAGCGCGTCGTGCTCGAGACGCTCACCGGCTTCAGGCGCGCCGGTGCCGACATGATCATCACGTACCACGCGAAGGACGCCGCGCGCTGGCTCAAGGAAGGCTAGAGTCCGATGAGCGTCACCGCGAGGAGACGGCTTCCGATCTACACGACCAACGATGCGCCCGCGGGCTTCCGCATCGAGCGGACGCTCGGGCTGTGCTGGGGGATCACCGTGCGCAGCCGCGACGTGATCGGGACGACGATCGCGGGTCTGCGCACCATCGTCGGCGGCGAGATCAACGAGCTCTCCGAACTGGCCGAGCACGCCCGCGAGCAGGCGCTCGAGCGGCTGGAGGCGAACGCGCAGCAGATGGGCGGCAACTGCATCATCGGCATGCGCTTCGACTCCACCGAGATCATGCAGTCCACCAACGAGATCATCGCGTACGGGACGGCCGTGGTAGTCGTGCCGGTGTCCGAGTGATCAGATAACGAGGAAGACGAACCATGGCCGACAACGTAGGGAACGCCGACGCGCGACCCGACCTCGATCTGGAGCAGGCGCTCGCCGACGCCGAGGCCGGCTGCGGCGAGACGGCGGTGGCCATCCCGCTGGGAGGCCCGCCTCGCAGGCGGGCCACCCCGGCGGTCATCCCGGCAGGCGTGCCGATGGACCGGCAGCGGCACGGCGGCGCGCGCAGCGTGGGCTTCCGGCCCGGCGGCGGCCCCGAGGCGATCGCCTACGAGGAGCGCACGGGCATCAAGGCGCCGCGCATCATCGCGTGGGAGATCACGCGCTCGTGCAACCTGTCGTGCGCGCACTGCCGCGCGGCCGCCGAGTTCGGCCACTACGAGGGCGAGCTGTCGCTCGAGAAGATCAAGAGCGTCATCGACGACATCGTCACCATCACCAACCCGATCGTGATCCTCACCGGCGGCGAGCCGCTGATGCGCCCGGACATCTGGGAGATCGTCGACTACCTGCACGAGAAGGGCGCCATGCCGGTCATCGGCACGAACGCCACGCTCATCACCGAGGACATCGCCGCCAAGATGGCCGAGCACAAGATCCCGCGCATCTCGGTCTCGATCGACTTCCCGACCGCCGAGGAGCACGACGCCTTCCGCGGCGAGCCGGGCGCGTTCGACGTCGAGCATCGCGGGCATCAAGATGGCCAAGGCCCACGGCGTGGGCGTGCAGATCAACATGACGGTCACCACGCTCAACCACACGAAGGTCGAAGCCGTGCATGACCTCGCCGAGGCGCTCGGCATCGACGCGTTCCACATCTTCATGCTCGTGCCGACCGGCCGCGGCAGCGACCTGCTCGACAAGGAGCTGCCGCCGGAGGAGTACGAGAAGGTGCTCACCTGGGCGTACCACCGCCAGAAGACGAGCCCGCTCCACTTCAA
Organism: uncultured Actinomycetes bacterium; assembly: GCA_963700295.1. Classification (GTDB taxonomy): domain Bacteria; phylum Actinomycetota; class Coriobacteriia; order Anaerosomatales; family Anaerosomataceae; genus UBA6100. The sequence goes on from CAVOWY010000011.1 coordinate 138,516, forward strand.
GCCCACCGACTCGCCGCACTACTACCGCATCATCCGGCAGCTCGCCAAGGCCGAGGGCAAGAAGGTCACGCGCGAGGAGTACGGTCTGGACGCGATGACGCGCGGCTGCCTCGGCGGCATCACGTTCTGCTTCATCAGCCACATGGGCGACATCCAGCCGTGCGGCTACTTCAACATGCAGCTCGGCAACGTGAAGGAGCAGCCGTTCTCGCAGATCTGGACCGAGTCCAAGGTCTTCAACGAACTGCGCGACTACTCGCTCCTCAAGGGCAAGTGCGGCGCCTGCGAGTACAAGGCGGTCTGCGGCGGATGCCGCGCGCGCGCGCTCGAGATCACCGGCGACTATCTTGAGTCCGAGCCGTACTGCGTGTACGAGCCGGCCGGCTGGACGGGCGACGCGGAGCAGTCCTGATCGCACTCGGGCCCTATCGGGCCCCGGAGGATACGATGTCCCAACCCCTGGACCACACTGCGGAGCAGGTGCTGACCGTGCTTGCAGACGGCCTGCCCGTCACGGCACGCCCGTACGCTGAACTCGGCACCCGTGCAGGTCTGCCCGAGGCGGACGTCCTCGTGGCGCTGAGAGCGCTCAGGGACGGTCACCGCGTCCGTCGTATCGGCGCGCAGTTCTCGCCGGCAGGGTTGGGCTACCACGCGGCCCTCGGCGGGCTGGCCATCCCCGAAGACCGTGCCGAAGACGTGGCGTCCATGCTGGGCGCACTGCCCAACGTCACCCATGTCTTCGAACTCGATGACCGGTACCGGCTCGTGGTACGTCTTGGTCTCGCCGTCGCGCACGCGCCTCGAGATCGCCGAGGCCGAGCTAGCGCGCAGCGCGGGCGCGGCGGACCGCTATCGCGTGCTTCCGGACGAGCTCTACAAGGTCACCGCGGCATTCGACGCCGACGGCGCCCCCGAGATGCCGGACGGCGTCGACGCCGAGGCGGGTCCCGCGCTCGACCGGGACGAGAAGGCGCTCGTCCGACTCCTCCAGGGCGACCTGGCGTTCGCCGAGCGGCCGTTTGCGGAACTCGTGCACACCCTCGGCGAATGCGGATTCGACATCGACGAGCGCTGGGCGCTCGATCGCACGCAGGACCTGGCCGCGTCAGGCGCGCTGCGCCGCATCGGCGCTACGCTCCGCACGCGCGAGGAGCCGTGGCGCTCGGCGCTCACGGTCTGGCGCTCTCCGCGCGATCCGGTCGCTGCGGGCGCTCTCATCGCGTCCTTCCCCGAGGTGCTGCACGTGTTCGAGCGACGCGTGCCCGGCGGCATGGCGGTTCTGGCTGTGGTCGAGGGCCAGAGGCGCGTGCTGAGATCGACCGCGCGATCGAGCGCATACGCATCGCAGGCGAGCTCGACGCGCCGCGAATCGCCTACCCGCTGCGCGAGTACTCGCGCTCTCCGATGCGGTACTTCACCGAAGGAGACTGACTCGCAGAGACGATGCCGAGGCCCCTCGCTCGCTGTCCTCGGCGCACACCCCGCGCCTGTGGAGGCTTCGCTCGAGACCTCGGCATCGTCTCGCTTCGCTGACTGATATACTCGCGTTTCGGCCGTCACACACTTCACAGGAGGCGTCTCTCCATGAACCATGCACACTCCTCGGACCTGTTCGAGCGCGCGCAGCGCGTCATCCCGGGCGGCGTGAACTCGCCGGTCCGCGCGTTCCGCGCGTCGGGTGGCGACCCGCTCTTCTACGAGCGCGCGAAGGGCTCGCGCGTGTGGGACGCCGACGGCAACGAGTACATCGACTTCGTCGCCTCCTGGGGCCCGATGATCCTCGGCCACGCGCCCGGACGTGGTGCTCGACGCGGTGCGGGCGCAGCTCGAGCGCGGCACGAGCTACGGCGCGCCCACCGAACTCGAGGTGCGCATGGCCGAGGCGGTGTGCGCCGCGGTGCCCTCGCGTCGAGATGGTGCGCATGGTCTCGAGCGGCACCGAGGCCACGATGAGCGCGATCCGCCTCGCGCGCGGCTACACCGGCCGCGAGAAGTTCATCAAGTTCGACGGCAGCTACCACGGCCACTCCGACGCACTGCTCGTGGCCGCCGGCAGCGGCCTGCTGACCCTCGGCATCCCCGGCACGCCCGGCGTCACCAAGGGTGCCGCCGCAGGACACCGTCGTGCTCCCGTACAACGACCTCGACGCGGTTGCGGCAGCGCTCGCCGCAGAAGGCGACGAGATCGCGGCGATCATCGTCGAGCCGGTCGCCGGCAACATGGGCGTCGTGCCGCCCGCCGAGGGCTTCCTGCAGGGTCTGCGCGACCTGTGCGACGCGCACGGCGTCGTGCTCATCTTCGACGAGGTCATCACCGGCTTCCGCGTGGCGCTCGGCGGCGCGCAGGAGCGCTACGGCGTCACGCCCGACCTCACCACGCTCGGCAAGATCATCGGCGGCGGCTTCCCGGTGGGCGCCTTCGGCGGCAAGCGCGGAGATCATGGAGCAGCTCGCGCCCGTGGGGCCCGTCTACCAGGCCGGCACGCTCTCGGGCAATCCGGTGGCCATGGCGGCGGGTCTCGCGCTCATCGCCGAGCTCTCGAAGCCGGGCGTCTACGACGAACTGGAGCGCAGAGGCGCGCGTCTTGAGGCGGGGCTGCGGGCGGCCGTCTCCGCCGCCG
>CAVOWY010000012.1:0-40996 GCA_963700295.1 uncultured Actinomycetes bacterium
GAGACCCAGTGAAGCTCCGCCCCTGGCACCTGCTGATCGCGTTCACGCTCGCCGCCATCGCCATGACTGCCGTTGTGACCGGCGGGTCGCAGCCCGGCTCGCTTTCCACCGAGGGCGACACGATCACGATGACGGTGTCCCGCACCGAGCCGAACGCCACCGCAGTGTTCGACATCGCGCTGCTCGAGGGCGGCGATGCCGCGCATGAGTCGTCCCACATCTTCCAGAGCCTCGAGTCCGCGCCGGGCGTCGCCACGCTCGCGTTCGACACGCAGGCGCTCACGCTCACGGTCGCTTTCGACGCCTCGATCGTCTCCGCGGACTCGCTTCGGCAGCAGCTGGCCGCGAGCGGCTACGTCACGCGATCGCTGGCGGATGCCGCCGAGACGCAGCTGACGGCCGGCGGCACCGGTCGCAGCATCCACCTTGTGCCGGGCGAGGTGCTTGAGCCCTCGTTCTTCAAGACGCCCGCCGGCGTGCCGCTGACCATCACGTTCTCGGCGGGCCAGGGGCATCTCGCAACTGTTTCGATCCCCGCGCTCGGCATCACGCAGGACATCACCGCCGAGGGCGCGAGCCTCACCATTCCCGCGCCGGTCGCCGGCACGTACGAGCTCGTGTGCGCCGAGGGGTACGCCGACGCGACATTCGTGGTGGAGTAGCGCGCGACCGCGCGCGGTCGCGCTACGCCGCCGGACGCTCCTTGCTGACGCGGCCGAGGAACCGGTAGCTCGCATCCTTCTCGGGCGTGCATTCGCCGGTGATGTCGTGCGCGGCCATGAACGCGCACATCTGCTCGGGCGTCATGAAGGTCGCGGGTTCTCCCACGAGGTGCTCGGCCAGTGCGATGAGCCGCATCGAGAACGGTCTCGGGTCCAGGTCGAGTACGAGTACGAGCCCGCCGTGACGAACCACGCGCACGAATTCGGCCACGGCTGCCGGCTGGTCGCGGAAGTGGTGGAAGGCGTCGGTCACCACGATCGCATCGAACTCATCATCAGGCAGCGGCATTGCCTCGGCGGTACCCTGAACGGCTGCGATCCGGTCGCTCGAGGGAACGTGTGCGACCATCTCGGCGGTGGGATCGAGCACGGTCACGCGCGCGTGGAGTGCATCCGCGAGCAGGACGGCGAGCTGGCCCGCGCCGCCGCCCACATCGAGCACATGCCCGCCCGGCTCCACCGCCGGACGCAGCCATTCGGCGATGCTCGCCACATCTTCGGCGGAGAAGCGGTCGCCGTAGCGCCGCACCCACGGTGCTGCCCAGTTGAAGAAGCCCACGTCACGCCCCTCGGGTAGAATCGATACACGTGCCGCGGTCTGCCGCGGCGCACCTGCCGAGTACGTACCCGAAAGGCAGCTCATGCCCCAGCGCACGATCGCCGTCATCGACGGCAACAGCCTTCTGCATCGCGCGTTCCACGGGCTGCCGCCCTCGATGACCGCACCCGACGGCCGGCCAACCAACGCCGTCTTCGGCTTCATGTCGATGCTCTTCAAGATGGTGGCCGACCTCGCCCCCGACGCCGTGGTCGTCGCGTTCGATCGCGGCAAGCCGGCGTTTCGCACCGAGGCGCTCGCGCAGTACAAGATCCAGCGCCCGCCCACCGATCCCGAGCTCAAGGTGCAGTTCCCGATGATCAAGGACCTCCTCGGCGCGCTGGCGATCCCGATCGTGGAGGCCGAGGGGTGGGAGGGCGACGACGTCCTCGGCACGCTTGCGGCACGCGGTTCCGCCGAAGGGATGCGCGTTCTGCTGGTAACCGGCGACAAGGACGCGCTGCAGCTCGTGGACGAGAACGTGCGCGTCGTGAGCACCAAGAAGGGCATCACCGACATCGTCGTCTACGACAGCGATGCAGTCGTGGAACGCTACGGCGTGACTCCCGAACAGGTGGCCGACTTCCTCGGCCTCAAGGGCGACACGTCGGACAACATCCCGGGCATTCCGGGTGTGGGGGAGAAGACCGCGGCCAAGCTGCTGCAGGAGTACGGGACGCTCGATGCGGTGCTCGAGCACGCCGAGGAGATCAAGGGCAAGCTCGGCGAGAACATTCGCGCCAACACCGAGGCGGCGCTTGCGAGCCGGGTGGTGGCCACCATTCGGCGCGACGTGCCGGTGGAGATCGATCTGGGGACGATAGCGTGGGGCGTCTGGGACGACCAGGCGGCGCTCGGCGCACTCACCGACCTTGCGATGACCTCGCTCATCCCACGGTTGCGGGCCGGGCGAGCGGGAGCGCAGATGGCCGAGGAGCCTGCCGAGCTTGCGCCTGCCGCAGGATGCCGCGTGCTCGAGGGCGCCGAGGGTGAGGTCTGGGCGCGCGAGCTTGTGGTGGATCCGCCGCCCTCCTTCGTGGGTGTGGCTGCCGGCGCGGGTGACGAAGCGTGTCTGTTCGCCGAGGAGCGCTCGCTCGCACTCGCAAGCGGCGGGTGCGCCACCGTGCTGCGTGGCGCTACCGCGGCCGGGATCTGGCAAGCGATCGTGGCGAGCGGCCGCTGGAGCGCCGCCGACACCAAGGCGATCGCCGAAGGCTTCTGCCCTCCCGGATCCACCGTCGACGCCGGACCGAGTACGGCCGCACTGATCGACCCGGCGCGCCTGTTCGACTGCGGCATCGCCGGCTATCTGCTTGCCGCCAACCGCTCCGACTTCGGCATCGCTTCGGTCGCCGCCGAGCACCTCGCCCGTTCGCTCGAGCCGGGCGACCTGGTTGCCGAAGCACAGGCCGCTGCCGACCTCGCGCCCGTGCTGCGGGAGAAGCTCGAGGCGTGGGGAGCGACGCGCTGCTTCGACGAGATCGAGATGCCGCTCGTGCCGGTACTTGTGCGCATGGAAGAGCTGGGCGTGGGGCTGGATCGCGCGGTGCTCGACGCGCTCTCGGCCGAGACGCATGCGGAGATCGGCACGCTTGCGGCCGAGATCCACGAACTTGCCGGCTGCGAGTTCACCATCGACTCGCCAAAGCAGCTCGGCGAGGTGCTGTTCGACAAGTTGCAGCTGCCCACCCAGAAGAAGACGAAGACCGGCTACTCCACCGACGCGAGCGTGCTCGCTGCGTTGGCGCCGCTCCACCCGATCGCGCAGAAGATCGTGGCGTACCGCGAGCTCACGAAGCTCACGAGCACCTACATCGACGCGCTGCCGCGCCTCCTCGGCGAGGACGGGCGGCTGCATACCACCTTCAACCAGACGGTCGCGGCCACCGGACGGCTCTCGTCGTCGAGCCCCAACCTGCAGAACATCCCCGTACGCACCGAGCTGGGGCGCCGCATCCGGGCGGCGTTCGTGCCCGCGCGTGCCGGGGACCTGATGGTGGGGGCGGACTACTCGCAGATCGAGCTCCGCATCCTCGCGCACCTGTCCGGGGACCCGGGACTCATCGAGGCGTTCACTTCGGGGGCCGACTTCCATGCTGCCACTGCTGCACGCGTCTTCGGCGTGGAGCCCGAGGCGGTGGACGCGGAGATGCGCCGCAAGGCCAAGGCGGTCAACTTCGGCATCGTGTACGGCATTTCGGCACACGGACTCGGCGACTCGCTCGGCATCGGATACGCCGAGGCGCAACTCACCATCGACCGTTACTTTGCCGCGTACCCCCGCGTGCGCGCCTACCTCGACGAGACGATCGCGGAGGCCCACAGATGGGGCTACGCGGAGACGCTCTATGGCCGCCGCCGGCCGATCCCGGAGCTCCGCAGCGGCAACTACAACCTGAAGTCGTTCGGCGAACGCACGGCGATGAACCACCCGATGCAGGGCACGGCCGCCGATCTGATGAAGCTCGCGATGATCGAGGTGGATCGGCGGCTGCGGTCCGAGGGCTTCGAGGCGCGCATGGTGTTGCAGGTGCACGACGAACTCGTCTTCGAGGCGCCGCCGGCCGAGCTCAACGGCTCTCGGCGATGGTGCGCGAGGCGATGACGGGCGTTGCGTCGCTCCACGTGCCGCTTGAGGTGGGCGTAGGGTCGGGTCCAAACTGGGCCAGGGCGAAGTAGGGGACGAGGGGGACAGTGAGGGGACGCATCCTGGTCGTTGACGACCAGCCGGAGATCCGTGAGGTCGTGACGCTCAACCTTGAAGCCGAGGGATATGAAGTCACGACCGCCGAGGACGTGGCGCATGCACTGGCCGCCTTCGACAGCGGGCAGTTCGTGCTCGCTATCCTCGATGTCATGCTGCCCGATGGTGACGGCTTCGACCTGGCACGCGCCATCCGCGAGCGTTCGGACGTTCCCATCATGATGCTCTCCGCGCGCGACACCGACGTGGACAAGGCGGTCGGCCTGGGCGTTGGAGCAGACGATTACGTGACCAAGCCGTTCAGCCCGATCGAACTCGTGGCGCGGGTGAAGGCGCACCTCAGGCGGTACGCGAGTGGCGCGGCAATGTCCGCGGGACGCGCGGATGCGGGTGAGGCCGAGGAGATCATCGAGGCCGGGCCGGTGCGCATCGACCTCTTGCGCCGGCGGGTCACCGTCCGCGGTACCGAGGTGGAACTCACGGCCAAGGAGTTCGATCTGCTCGCGATGCTCGCCGAGCACCCCGCGCGTGTGTACACGAAAGCGCAGATCTACGAGAGCGTGTGGGGCGAGGCGCCGCTCGGCGACCTTTCGACCGTACAGGTCCACGTGCGCCGCCTTCGCACCAAGATCGAGGAGCACCCCGACGAGCCGATGTTGATCACCACCGTGTGGGGCATCGGCTACCGCTTCTCGGGTGGTGCGTCGTGACCGGCTGGACGCTCATCGCGGCGCTCGTGGCGACGTTTGCGGCCGGTCTCGGCGCGGACCTCGCGCTCACGGCACGCCGCCGGGCGCGCGTGCGCCGCGTGGCCGAGGGCGTAGCCGAACTCGCGCGGGGCAACCTGGCGCATCGCATCATCATGCCGGGGTCGGACAGCGCGAGCCGCATCGCCGAGGGCGTGAACACCCTCGCCGACGTGATGCAGACCGAGCGCGAGGCCGCTGCGGTGCGAGACGAAGCGCAGCGCCGACTGCTTGCCAACGTGTCCCACGACCTGCGAACCCCCATCGCGTCTGTCGCGGGCTACGTGGACGCGCTGCAGCGCGGCCTCGGCGATGATCCCGACCGATATCTGGCGATCATCGCGGCCAAGACCGACGAGCTGGCCGAGCTCACCGACGACCTCTTCTACGAGGCGCGGCTCGACGCGGGCGACCTCGAACTCAAGCGCGTGCACCTCGATCTTGCCGAAGCGGTCCGCCGTGCGGTCCTCGGGTTCGAGCCGCAGCTTGCCGCGCGGTCCGTTGCTGTGGCGGTGGAGATACCCGAGCATGCATGCACGGTGGACGCCGATGGTTCGGCTGTTGCACGCATCCTGGACAACCTGATCTCCAACGCGCTGCGACACGCACGGGGCATGACGGCCTTCTCGGTGTCGGTCGCGAGCGAAGGCGAGACGTGCGTGGTGCGCCTCATCAACGATGGTGCCGAGCTGCCCGCCGACACCGAGCGGCTCTTCGAGCGCGGCGTGGCCGGAACTGGTGGCGGCGCCGGGCTTGGGCTCTCGATCGCGCGGGAGTTGGCCAACCGCATGGGGGCGTCGGTCGGGGTCGAGCGGATCGGCGCGGGCACCGTCGCCTTCTCGCTCGTCTTCCCGGCGGCGCCAGACGGGGAGTAGCACCGCCCGGGCACCCGGCTGCGCTGCGAGTTCAGCGAATCGTAAGGATTGCGCAAGCGCGGCGTCAGCCTGACGTCCGACACTGGGTGATGAAGGGGGTGCGCATATGTCGGACGTGACACGTGAGACGGTCATTCGCACCGAGGGACTCACGAAGCGGTTCGGTTCGGTCACGGCGGTACGCGATCTCAATCTCACCGTGCGCCGGGGGGAGATCTACGCGTTCCTCGGGCGCAACGGCGCAGGCAAGACCACCACGATCCGCCTGATGCTGGCGCTCATCAAACCCACGGCCGGCTCGGTGGAGATCCTCGGCCACCGGATGGCGCCGAACGTGGTGCGCGCGTTCGCCCGGATCGGCTCGATGGTGGAGGCCGCGGGCGCGTACGGCAATCTCACCGTTCGCGAGAACCTCGAGCTGCAGCGCAAGCTGCTCGGCCTGCGACGCGGGACCTGGGTGGACGAGGCGGTCGAGCTCTGCGGCCTTGGCGAGTACCTCGACAGGCGGGTGGACACGCTGTCGCTCGGCAACAAGCAGCGGGTCGGGCTCGGGCGGGCGCTCTTGCACAAGCCTGAGGTGCTCATCTTGGACGAGCCCACCAACGGCCTCGACCCCGTGGGCATCGCCGACGTGCGTGCCCTGCTCAAGCGGCTCGCCGCCGAGCGCAACACCACGGTGTTCCTCTCGAGCCACATCCTCTCTGAAGTACAGCAGCTCGCCGATACCATCGGGATCATCCACGAGGGGCGTCTGCTGGAGGAGATCGGGTACGCGGAGCTGCGCGAGCGCAACCGCGAGTATCTGGAGTTCCGCGTGTCCGATGCGCACCGCGCGGCATGGGCGCTCGAGGAGACGTGCAAGGTGCGGGACTTCGCGGTGCACGAGGGGGGCATCGTACGCGTGTACTCGGGATTCGATCGCGCCGAGGAGTACACCACCACGCTCGTGAAGTCCGGCGTGGGCATCATCTCGGCGCACATGTCCGAGGAGAACCTAGAGGACCACTTCGTGAAGCTCACGGGTGGTAACGGCAACGGCGACGGGCCCGCGGCTGCGCCCGGCACGAGGGGGAGTGACCGGTGATTCGGGCACTGCAGGCGGAGTTCGCCAAGCTGAAGCGGTCGCGCATGATCCTGTGGACCGCGCTGGTGATCATCGGCTACACCTCGATCGGGCTGGCAACGTACCCGGTGCTCGAGGACCTGGTGCTCGATATGGAGGCGCAGGTCGCCGCCGGCGACACGAGCGCGCAGGACAACGTGTTTGTGGACGCTGGCATCATCGAGATCAACTGGGAGACGGCGATGCGCTTCATCCCGATGGGTGTCTCCGGCGCATGGGGCATGATGCTGCTCAGCCTCGTCACCGCGTACGTGTTCGGGCGCGAGCTGCGCGAGGGGACCGACATCGCCTCGGCCACGCTGCCAGTGAGGCGTGAGGCGTTTGTCGTCGCGAAAATGGTCGTGGTCGCGGTCTGGGCGATCGGACTCGGGCTGCTGGCGGTGATCGCGCAGGTTGGGGTTGATGCGATCTACCTCGGCTTCGAAGGCTTCAAGTGGGTGTACGTCTGGAGAGCCTTCGTGGACACGCTCTACGCGATGCTGCCGCTCTACCTCACGCTGCCGCTCGTGGCGTGGCTCTCACTTCGCCGAAAGGGCTACCTTTGGCCGATGCTCTTCGCGCTCGCAACCTTCACGGTCGCCAGCAGCCTGATCGGAACGGACCTCGCCGCATACGTCCCTTGGAGCATGCCGATCGTACTGTTCGGTGTCACATGGATGCCGCTCAGGGGTGAGCTGACGGCCGTGTCATGGGTGATCGCGTTCGCTGTGTTCGCCGTCGGGATGCTGCTGGTGCTTCGCAAGGTCAACCGAACCGCCGAAGTGGCTTAGGCGGTTGTGGTGGTCCGGGCACTCACAGCCGAGCTGACCAAACTGAAGCGAGCGTCGCTGCCGCTATGGAGTGTCGTCACGGTCCTGCTTGCACCTGTGATGTCGAACATCTTCGCGTACGCCCAGGACTCCGGGGAATCGCAGCTGTCCTGGCCCGAGTTCTTCAAGCTCGGTGCGATGACCATGGGTACCTGGTGGGGCATCCTCCTCTTCGGGCTCATCACCGCGTTCGTGTTCGGTCGTGAGTATGCCGAGGGCGTGTCGCCGAACATGCTGACTGCGCCCGCGCGCCGCGAGTACTTCGTTCTCGCCAAGTTCGCGGTGCTGAGCGTCTGGGTCTTCGTGCTCGCGATTCTCTCACTGGTTGCCCAGGGGCTCGCGGCCTTCGCAATGGGTCTCGACGGGTTCGCATGGGTCGAGGTCTGGCCGGTTGTTGGCGATGTACTCACCGTGGCGCTGCTGATCCTGCTCACCCAGCCCCTGATCGCGTTCGTCGCGATTGCGAGCCGGGGCGTGTTCGCGCCGATGATCCTGTCGGCGGCGGGGTTCCTGACGGGGATGCTTGGAGGCATCGCCGGTTGGGGCGATTGGCTGCCCTGGGCTATGCCGACGGTAGTGGGGGGAACCCTCTTCGGCCTGATCATTCCGATTGAGACGCGGCTCACGGCCGGATCGTGGGCGATCGCCGCAGGGCTGGCGGTCATCGGCATTGCGGCAACGCTTGTTTGGACGAATCGCGCTGACAGCCGGGGCTAGGACACCGTCGCACGCGCAACATGACAGAAGGCGTCCGGTCGCGAGCGACGGGCGCCTTCTTCCGCCGACTACCCAACACACGGCTCCGGGTGGTATCATCCTGGGGCTTCTGCGCACCCGCGCGCAGCGCACAGTCCTGTTGGCCCCCGAGAGCATGACCGACCGGAAAGCAAAGCGACCGAGACGTTGGCACCCGGGGCCCCCGAAGCACGAAAGGGGCCACCACAGTGGTAGACGAGAACGACAGCTACATCGAGCACGACGATCACGAGTACACCGACGAGGAGATGCACGCCCTCATCGATGGCACCATCACCGACTTTGACGACGGTGACCTGGTGACCGGTACCGTGGTCCAGGTCGAGCGGGACGAGGTCCTTCTCGACATCGGCTACAAGTCCGAAGGCGTCATCCCGGCGCGCGAGCTCTCGATCCGCAAGGACGCCAACCCTGCCGATATCGTGCAGCTCGGCGACGAGATCGAGGCCCTCGTTCTCCAGAAGGAAGACAAGGACGGTCGCCTGATCCTCTCCAAGAAGCGTGCCGCTTACGAGCGCGCGTGGAACGACATCGAGAAGAAGTTCGAAGCTGGCGAGACCGTCGAGGGCGAGGTCATCGAGGTCGTCAAGGGTGGTCTCATCCTGGACATCGGCCTGCGCGGCTTCCTGCCTGCCTCGCTCGTGGATCTTCGCCGTGTGAAGGACCTCCACATGTTCCTCGGCGAGCGCCTCGAGTCGCGCGTTATCGAGATGGACCGCAACCGCAACAACGTCGTGCTCTCCCGTCGCGTGGTGCTCGAAGAGGACCGCAAGCAGGAGCGCCAGGACATCCTGAACAAGCTCGTGAAGGGCATGATCCTTCCCGGTACCGTCTCCTCGATCGTCGACTTCGGCGCATTCGTGGACCTCGGCGGCATCGACGGACTCGTGCATATCTCCGAGCTGTCCTGGAGCCACGTGAATCACCCGTCCGAGGTCGTCGCGGTGGGCGACAAGGTCGAGGTGCAGGTCCTCGACGTCGACCTCAGCCGGGAGCGCATCTCCCTCGGCCTCAAGCAGACTCAGGACGATCCGTGGAAGCAGCTCGTCAAGGAGTTCCAGATCGGCATCATCATGGACGGCAAGGTCACCAAGATCGTCCCGTTCGGCGCGTTCGTTGAGATCGGCAACAACGTCGAGGGCCTTGTGCACATCTCCGAGATGGCGCGCGGTCACGTCGAGAAGCCGGAAGACGTCGTGAACGTCGGCGACGAGATCAAGATCAAGATCCAGGACGTCGACATGGAGCGCCGCCGCATCTCGCTCTCCATCCGCGCCGCCAACGAGGAGCTCGGTCTCCCCGATGCCGTGCCGGACGACAGCGAGGATGCCGAAGAGGGCGCCGAGTCCGACGAGGCGGTCGAGGCTGTCGAGTCCGCCGAGGAGGCCGTTGAGGCTCCGGAGGCCGTTGAGGCCGAGGAAGCCCCGGAGGCCGAGGAAGCCGCTGAGGTCGAGGAGGCCCCGGAGGTCGAGGAGGCCCCGGAGGTCGAGGAAGCCGCTGAGGCCGAGGAAGCCCCGGAGGCCGAGGAGCCCGAGGCGTCTGAGGAGTCCGCGGAGTCGGACGACGACGATGACGATGATGACGATGACGATGATGATGACGACGACAAGGATGACGAGGACGAGTCCAAGGAGGACTAGCCCGTCGCACTGTCGCTAGCGAACCGACCGGGGCCGGCCCTGCGCGAAAGTGCGGGTTCGGCCCCGAACCATCTGGAGGGCAGCATGTACGTACTCGCACTCACCGGCGGCCTCGGATCGGGCAAGTCCACGGCTGCGGCCGTCTTCGCCGAGCGCGGCGCGCTGGTGATCGATCTGGATGATGTGGCGAAGACCCTGCTCGACGAAGTGCCGGCGGTCCGCGACCGTGTTGTGGCGGCATTCGGTGAGGGAGTAGCGGGGTCCAACGGGCGCATCGACCACACAGCGCTCGCCGCAGCCGCCTTCGCCTCGGAGGAGGCCACCGCGCGTCTGAACGCCGTCGTTCACCCTGCGGTGTTCACGGCGACAGCCGGCGCCCTCGACGCGCTTGCACTGCAGGCTGACGCGCCGCGCACGGTGGTGCTCGTGATCCCGCTACTGGCCGAGTCGCCTCTGTTCCTCGAGCCCGTGGATGCGGTGCTTGCCATCTCGGCCCACGAGGACACCCGGATCGAGCGGGCCGTAGCGCGCGGCATGTCGCAGGAAGACGCTGAGAGCCGCATCGCGCGACAGGCCGGCGACGCCGAGCGACGCGAGATCGCCGACTACGTGATCGAGAACGACGGCGGCCTCGACGAGTTCAAGCACGATGTCATAGCGTTCTGGGAGAATGAGATCGACTCCCGAGGCATGTAGGAGAGCGTGTGCGCGAGCTGAAGGTCGTATCCGAGTTCGAGCCTGCCGGCGATCAGCCCACCGCGATAGCGGGGCTGGCCGAGGGCGTCCGCGCTGGCCTGCACGACCAGACGCTTCTCGGCGTCACCGGCTCGGGCAAGACCTTCACGATGGCCAAGCTCATCGAGGCGGTCCAGAAGCCCACGCTCATCCTTGCGCCCAACAAGACGCTCGCCGCGCAGCTCGCGAGCGAGATCCGCGACACGATGCCCGAAAACGCGGTCATGTACTTCGTCTCGTACTACGACTACTACCAGCCCGAGGCGTACGTCCCCACCACCGACACGTTCATCGAGAAGGACGCCAGCATCAACGCCGAGGTGGAGAAGCTCCGCCACGCAGCCACCGCCGCGCTGCTCTCGCGCAAGGACGTCGTTGTGGTCGCGAGCGTGTCGTGCATCTACGGCATCGGTTCGCCTGAGGACTACGCGGGTATGGCTGTCTTCCTCTCCGAGGGCGTCACGTACGATCGCGACCAGCTCATCCGCGACCTCATCGACGTGAACTACGACCGCAACGACTACGAGCTCCAGCGCGGTGCGTTCAGGGTGCGGGGAGATGTGCTCGACATCTTCCCGCCGTACGCCGATGTGCCCGTCCGGGTCGCGTTCTTCGGCGACGAGATCGAGTCGATCACGGAGTTCGACCACGTCACCGGCGAGGTGACCAACCGATTCACCGCCACGCCCATCTGGCCAGCGACACACTACGTGACGCCGAAGGAGAAGCTGCAGGGTGCCATCGCCAACATCCGCGCGGAGTTGCACGAGCGGCTGGTGCAGTTGAACGCCGAGGGCAACCTCCTCGCGGCTCAGCGGCTCGAGATGCGCACGAGCTACGATCTTGAGATGCTCGAGGAGATGGGCTACTGCAACGGGATCGAGAATTACTCCCGCCACCTCGACGGGCGCAGCCCCGGCGAGCCTCCGCACACGCTCATCGACTACTTCGGCGAGGACTTCTTGTGCATCATCGACGAGAGCCACGTGACCGTCCCGCAGCTGCACGGCATGTACGAGGGCGATCGTTCGCGGAAGCTCACGCTCGTGGAGCACGGGTTCCGGCTGCCGAGTGCGCTGGACAACCGGCCGCTCAAGTTCGACGAGTTCCGTGCCCGCATCCCGCAGACGGTCTTCGTGTCGGCCACGCCCGGCGACTACGAGATGCGTACCGCCCAGAGCGTCGTCGAGCAGATCATCCGGCCCACCGGCCTCGTCGATCCGGCCATCGAGGTGCGCCCCACGCATGGGCAGATCGATGACTTGATGGGGGAGGTACGCGAGCGCACCGAGCGAAACGAGCGCACACTCGTCACCACGCTCACCAAGAAGATGGCCGAGGACCTCGCCGACTACCTCTTCGAGCACGGCATCAAGGTCCGCTACATGCACTCGGACATCGCCACGCTCGAGCGTGTGGAGATCCTGCGTGACTTGCGTGCGGGAGTCATCGACTGCCTCGTGGGCATCAACCTGCTTCGCGAAGGGCTCGACCTGCCCGAGGTCTCGCTTGTGGCGATCCTCGACGCGGACAAGGAAGGGTTCCTGCGCAACCACCGCTCGCTCATCCAGACCATCGGCCGCGCAGCCCGCAACGTGTCGGGCGAGGTCATCCTCTACGCCGACAAGGTCACGGACTCCATGCGTACAGCCATCGACGAGACAGACCGCCGTCGCCAGCGCCAGGTCGCCTTCAACACCGAGCACGGCATCGAGCCGCAGACGATCCGCAAGGCCATCCACGACATCGCGCAGTACGTTCGCGAGACGGAGGTCGGCCTCGAGCCGAGCGTGGACGTGGCCGCCGAACTCGGCAAGCTGCCGCGCGAGGAGCTGGCGCGCATCGTCGCAGCGATGGAGGAGGACATGCACGGCGCCGCCGAGGCGCTCGACTTCGAGAGCGCGGCGCGCCTCCGCGACCAGTTGGTCAAGCTCAAGGCCGAGGTGGAGTCCACCACCGCCGATGAGGTCCTTTCGCGCCTGAAGCAGGGCGCCCGGCGCGGCAGCGCGCACGGGGTGCGCAAGCGGAAGCGTTAGCGGCCTGAGGCGGCGCGGCGGAACCTAAGCGGAGTCACTCCGCAGCAGGGGAAGGCGCCGAGGAGGCATGTCCTCCGAGGCGCCGAGGGCCCCCTGCGAGAGGACTACGCAGCGTGGTTCACGCCACGCCGCCCTAGTCCGCGACGGCGATCATCTCGATGCGTGTGATCGCGCCTTCCACGACCGTGACCTTCCACTGGTCGCGGAACGCGTCCGGCATGGCGGTGGTGGAGCCCGCCGCGTAGTCGCGCAGTTGCTCGATGGTCGCGGAATGGGTCTCGAGCTCCTCCACGCCACCGGTGTTGTAGGTGATCACGGCAGCATCCGAGAGCGATACCGACTCGGGGGTCTCCGACTCGTTGACGTACAGGATGCCGTTCCCTGGAACGGTCATGCCGTGATTGGCCGCGTAGGCGTCTGCCTCTGCGCCCGTGAAGATGTCGAAGAGGTCGACGCTGGCCTCCCATGCGCCGGGTGAGCCGGTGACTGCGCGCACGTAGGCGTAACGCACGTAACTCGGCAGCGGCTCGGCGGCGGTATCGGCAGTCACTGCGGTGTCTGCCGTCTCCGCAGTCGATTCTGCCTCGGCCGTCGTCTCGTTGCCGCCTCGGCCGGTACCCTTGTCGGTCGTGACCGCCTCGTCGGTGACCCTGGTGGTTGCGGCTTTCGACGCCAGATACCAGGCGGGTCCGCCTGCCATGATCGACACCACCACCAGCGTCACCACGAGAATCCAGGTAGGAATCTCCTTGCGGTCTCCGGGCGTGCCTGCGGGCTCGACGGCCATGCGTTCTCCTTACGGTTCGTAGTAGGAATCGCGCGGCTGCTCTTCGATGATCGTCACGTGTTCGTCCTCGACGGTGAACCAGTAGTACCGGTTGAGGAGCTGTTCTTCGTCCTCGTACATGTAGATCCGGTCGTAGAACTCGCCGAACGTGACCACCTGCTTGTCCATGCCCGGGCCGTAGAAGCCGGGGGCCGGCATGTCGGGCCACGTGTACATCCATACGACCGGCTGGTCGCCGGACAGAACGCGGTAGGACGCGACACCGTGCTCCTCGTTGCGCGGGTACCAGTAGTTGGCGTTGTAGTACGCCTCATCGCCGCGGCTGGTCAGGTAGTCGAGCGCCTCGGTCCCAGTGAGGAAGGCCGCCGAGTCCACGTCGACCCAGAGGCTCGCCCAGGACCCGCCGCTCTCGTCGCGGATGCCTTTGAGCTGCCCGAAGATGCGCACCTCGGTCTCATCGCTCGGACCCGCGTCGGGGATCACCGGCTCCTCCTCGGCCTCGGCTTCCGTTTCGGTCGGCTCCAGCTCCTCGGGCTCCGTTTCCGCAGGCACCTCCGGCGTGACCGTTGCCTCGACAGTAGAGGTCGACTCCTCCGCGGCATCGACATCGTCATCGCCGGCGCGGCCGAGCGCGTACGCCCCGGCGACAAGAGCGATCAGGAGCACCGCGGCTCCTGCGCCGGCAGCGATACGCTGGTTCTTGCTCAGGTCGGACCACTTCATGTGAGGCTCCCCCCATTACGGCACGTACTGCGCCTCGATCGCGGTGACCGTGCCGTTGGTGATCGTGATCCAGTAGATCGATGCTTTGAAGGCGCTCGCGCTCGGTCCGCCCAGCGCTGCCACCCACTGGTCGAGGGTGAGCGTGTGTCCCTCGGAATCCGAGGTCCCGTCATCGTTCGTCACGACCGTCACCGGAATCCCGGTCTGAATCGGGAACTCACGGATCTTCGGGTTGTCGTTCACCACGTAATAGTCGTTCGGCGGGGGGGACTCGTCCCCGTGGGCGGTTGCCGCCGCCGCCGCCTCGGGGCCGGTCAGCCACAACACGTAGTCGATGCGCATCACGTACGCGCCCGACGACCCCGTGACGTCCACGATGAGGCCCGGCTGACGCTCAGTCGCAACTGCCGTGGTCCCGCTGTCCGCGGCGGTGGGCTCCTCAGTGGTCGTCGCAGGCAGCTCCTCGGTATCCTCGGAATCAGTTTCCGAGGCGGTCTCATCGGCCTCGGTGGCCTCGTCCGGCGCCGCATCGCCGCCGGCCTCCTCGAGTTCGGTGACGCGATCTTCGAGGTCGCTGACTTCGGATCCCCGGAAGAACCACCCGCCTGCCACACCCGCGATCAGCGCCAGTACCACACCGGCCGCGATGAGCAGGATCTTCTTCGTACGCTCACTGTCCGCCATCGGGTCCTCCCCCCCCTCGTGGTTCTGGAGACTATCTTCCCCGAAACGCCGCAGGTGTGGACCGTAGCGGAGCATCGGGTCCGGGGTGTCCGAACGCTCCCCTCACGCAGCAGGGCCGCAGCTCGCCTCAAGCGAACCGCGGCCCTGGGTGTCCCACATAGGCAACGCTAGGGCAGGTAGAGCTGCTCGATCGCAGTCACCACGCCGTTGGTCAGCGTCACGATGTACGTGCCGCTCCTGTATGCATCTGCGTTTGACCCGTTCATGGCCGCGGCCCAGTCGGCGAGCGACATGGCCCGGCCCATCGGGTCGACGGTGCCGTCGGCATTGGTGGTGATCCGCACGGTGAGTTCGGCCTGCATCGGGTACTCGCGCACCTTCGGGTTGTCGTTCACGACGTAGAAGTCGCTCTCCGGCACCGCTTCGCCGTGGGCCTTCGCTGCGTCTGCCGCCTCTTGCCCGGTGAGGAACTGGACGAAGTCGATCGACAGCACGTACGAACCGCCGGACGCCTTGACTCCCACCACTTCACCGGTCATCTGGTCGATTGCGGGCGGGAAGGTGCCCGAATCGTAGCTGATGTCGAGGTCGCCGCCTTCGGGCTCTGAGGCGAGGGTGGTCGTGGCTTCGCTGGCGGTGAGCGTTGTATCGCCGGACTGCGCATCCACCGAGCCGGTGGCTTCCGCGGTCGGGGTGCTCTCCCCTTCGTCGGCAACGTCAGCGTTCTTGTCTCCGAACACGGCCCAAGCGGCACCGGCCGCGGCGAGTGCGAGCACAACGCCGAGCACGATGAGCCAGGTCTTCTTGCTGATGGTGCGCTTCTTCTCATCACTCATGGACATGTCCTCCTTCGGTGTCCCTCCAGTATGACGCAACACGCGCGCCGTATCAGCAACGGATGTGTGCCAGGCGAGCCCTCGGACTGCTCGCGCGGTTGGAGTACGCTTGTGGGACGCATGTGGCAAGACGAAGGAGCGAGCATGACCGATGTGATCAGCACTCGCGGGCTCACGAAGTACTACGGGAAGACGCGTGGGGTCGAGGATCCTCACGATGTCCGTGCCCGCGGGCGCGGTCTACGGCTTCCTCGGACCGAACGGGGCGGGCAAGACCACCACGATCCGGTGTCTCCTCGGCATGCTGAAGCCCACTGCCGGCGACGCCGAAGTCCTCGGCGAGCGCATCTCGCTCGACGGGTCCGCGCTGCGCCGCCGCATCGGCTATGTGGCTGGCGAAGTCCGGCTGTACGACAAGGAGACCGGGCACTGGCACCTCGACTACGTTGCCGGCTTCCGGGGCGAGAAGGGGGCGCTCACCAAAGACCTCCTCGAGCGCTTCGACTTCGACCCCTCGAAGAAGGTCAAGGAACTCTCCAAGGGCAACAAGCAGAAGCTCGCTCTCATCCTCGGCATCGCGCACGATCCGGAGCTGCTCATCCTCGACGAGCCCACCAGCGGCCTCGATCCGCTCAACCAGGAGTCCGTGTACGCGGTGATCGACGAGCGCGTAGCCGCCGGTCGCACTGTGTTCCTCTCGAGTCACGTTCTGTCCGAAGTGGAGCGCGTCTGCGATCGCGTCGGCATCATCCGCTCCGGGCGGCTTGTGGCCGAGGAGGGCGTGCAGGCGCTGCTCGGCAAGCGGCTTCGGGAGATCGAGGTCCGGTTCGCCGAGCCGGTCGAGTCGGCGTTCCTCGCCAGCGTGCCGGGCATCGACAACGTTCTCGCCGTGAGCGACACGGTGCTCACCGCCCGCGCCAAAGGCGACGTGGTCGACGCCGTCATCAAACGCATCGCTGAGCGGAGAGTCGCGGACGTGCGCATCCAGCAGGCGAGTCTCGAGGACGTCTTCCTCGAGTACTACCGGGCCGAGGAGAGCGACGAGGCGCCGATCGTCGCCGAGGGAGGGGAGGGCCGATGAGCTGGACCCTCCTGCGCGCGACGTTCCATCAGCGCCGCTCGTCCGTATTCTGGTTCTGCATCAGCCTCGTGCTCTACTCGTGGATGATGGTCTGGTTCTGGGACCAGATGGGCTCCACCTACACACAGATGCTCGAGAACTACCCCCCGGAGATGCTCGCGCTCTTCGGCGGCAACGACGTCTCCTTCGCCACGCTCGGCGGCTTCTTCCAAGTCGAGTACCTCGGACTGATGTGGATGATCATCATCGCATCGGCGGTCGTCATCTTTGCCGTGCGCGCGTTCGCGGGTGAGATCGGCAACGGCACGATGGAGCTCGTTCTCGCGCAGCCCGTATCTCGCAGTCAGGTGGCCGTGACGCGCGTGGTCGCATTCATCGTTTACGCGGTCTTGCTCAACGTCGCCACCTTCGTCCCCATCCAGCTCTTCGGGTCCAGTTACGGCATCGAGTTGAGCGGCGGGGTCTTCTGGACCGTCTCTGCCCTCGGCCTGCTCTTCACGCTCGCGATCGGCGGCTTTGCGATGCTGCTGAGCTCGATGTTCCGCGACGGCGGCAAGCCAGCCGCGATCGCATCAGGCGTGCTGCTGCTGTTCTGGATCGCCGACATGGTGGCCAACGTGTCGGAGGCAGCCGAGTTCTTCGACCCGGTGAACCTGGTGACGTACTGGCAGCCCGGCGTGATCATCAACGGCGGCGACGCGCCCGCAGAGGCGTGGTGGATCTACGGGATCCTCGCTGTAGTGACGCTTGCGGGCTCGGTGTTCATCTTCTCCCGTCGCGACGTCGCGTAGGGCCGGGGAGCGCATGGCAGGGCCGCATACTCACGAATACGACCTCACGACGCTGCTGCCAGGCGAGCGCTACTGCCCCGCGTGCGCGGGTCGCGTCTGCGATGCGCTGACCGGGCTCGAGGGCGTGACGCAGGCCGAGTGCGATCTTGCCATCGGCGTGCTCAGCCTCACGCGCGACCCGAAGCTGCTGTCCGGTGCGGCGCTGGAGTCGACGCTGCGGCGCATCGTCGTGGAGGCGGCCGACGGGGTCGCGCATGCCGCCTACCGGATCACGGGCCTCGATTGACCTGACTGCGCGCGGACCGTGGCCAAGTCCGTACGGCAGCTGCCCGGAGTGCTCTCCGCCGACGTGAACTTCGCGACCGGCATCATGCTGCTCGAATACGACGAGGCCCTCGATCCGCGCGCCCGCGCCGTGGGGGTCATCGCCGGCGCCGGGCATGGCGCCGAGCCGCTCGACGATGCCGATGCCCCCGGCGTCAAAACGACCTGGTGGACCAAGCATGGCGCCGAGGTGAGTCTCGGCATCTCGGGCGCACTGATCGTCCTCGGCTGGCTGCTCGGAGGCCTGGAGTCCGAGACGCCGTCGGTTCTCGCCTACGGACTTGCGATCATCACCGGCGGGACGCTCACGTGGCGTCGCGCGGCCGCATCGCTCGTTGCCCGGACGCTCGACATGAACCTGCTCATGACCATCGCGGTCACGGGTGCCGCCGCCATGGGCGAGTGGAGCGAGGCCGCCACGGTCATCTTCCTCTTCGCCCTTGGCGGCTTGCTCGAATCGCGATCGCTCACCCGTACGCGCCGTTCCATAGCGGAACTCATGGACCTCGCACCGCCGCGCGCCCGGGTGCGTCGCGACGGCGCCGAAGAAGAGGTCGAGCCCGCGCAGGTGGCCGTCGGCGAGACGGTGGTCATCCGGCCAGGTGAGCGCGTGCCGCTCGACGGCGTGATCGTGGAGGGCGCATCGGCATTTGACGAGTCGCCGATCACCGGCGAATCGGTGCCCGCCGACCGCTCGGTCGGCGACACGGTCTACGCGGGCACGCTCAACACGTCCGGTCTGGTGACGATCCGTACGACTGCGGGTGCACGCGACACAGCGCTCGCGCGCATCGTGCATCTGGTGGAGGTCGCGCAGGCGAGTCGCGCGCCGGTGCAGCGGTTCGTGGACCGCTTCAGCCGCGTCTACACGCCGGTCGTCATCGTGGGGGCGCTCGCACTCGGAGTCGGCGCGCCCGTGCTCGGCGAGCTGACCGGGAGCTGGGCGGGCTTCGAGGCATGGCGCGACGGGATGTACCGGGCGCTCGTGCTGCTCGTCGTCTCGTGTCCCTGCGCGCTCGTGGTCTCCACGCCGGTCGCCATCGTCTCGGGCATCACGCGCGCCACCCGCGACGGCATCCTCATCAAGGGCGGAGCGTTCCTGGAGCTCGCCGGCAAGGTCCAGGCCGTCGTGTTCGACAAGACCGGCACGCTGACCGAGGGTCGCCCCGAGGTGGTCGAGACGGTGCCGCTCGGTGCGGCATCGCCCGCTCGCGTCCTCGGTCTCGCGGCGGCCCTCGAGGGGCACTCGAACCACCCGCTTGCGGCCGCTGTGGTGGCGGCGGCACCGCAGGGGGCGGTCATGAGCGTCGCAGAGCTGGCCGAGGGACCTGGCCGGGGGATGTCCGCCCTCGTGCTCGGCGAGATTCGCGTGGCGGTCGGCAGCCTCGCGTACGTCCGCGATCTGGGCGCGGTCTCCGAGCGCATGGATGCCGAGGCCGAACGCATGGAGTCGAGGGCCTCACGGTGTTGGCGGTGGCGGAAGGAGAGGCGCCGCGGCGCGACCGCGCTCGGGCTCATCGGCATCGCCGACGCGCTGCGTCCCCAGGCGCCCGAGGTCACCTCGGCGCTCCGCGATGCAGGTGTTGCCCACGTGGTGATGCTCACGGGCGACAACCCGCGCGCCGCAGCGCGCGTAGCGGCCGAGGTCGGGCATCACCGAGTACCGCGCCCGCCTGCTGCCCGAGGACAAGACGACGCGCGATCGCTGACCTCCAGGAGCAGTACGGCATCGTCGCGATGGTGGGCGACGGCGTGAACGACGCGCCCGCGCTCGCTGCCGCCGATATCGGCATCGCGATGGGTGGCGCGGGCGCGCACATCGCGATCGAGACGGCGGACGTGGCGCTCATGCGCGACGACCCCGGCGCCGTCGTCGGGCTGCTGCTCCTGGGTCGACGGACGATGGCGATCATCCGTCAGAACGTCGGTGCTCTCCCTCGGCTTCAAGGCGCTCGTCATGGCGCTTGCGATCGCCGGTCATGCGACGCTGTGGATGGCGGTCTTCGCCGACACGGGGGTGGCGCTCATCGTCATCGCCAACGGCCTGCGGCTCCTGCGCAGCCGCTAGCCGCATCCGCGCTGCGGGCCTCCACCGCCCGCGCCCCGACCCGCCCGGCAACTCCGAACGAAACCCCGCTTGCGCTACCTTGTAATGCGAGGTACTATCCAATACACAGTATCGCCGAGGGATTGGGGATCCCCAGATGACCGACGACGTGATGCGCTTCTTCGCAGCCTGGATGCTCACGCACGAGGCCGCCGACGAAGGACTGAAGGCCGCCGTGCTCCGCGGCGAGCAGGGCGGGGCCGAGGGTATGGCCGGTGGGCCGGATGCGTTCGTGGACGGGCTCGCGGCCATGGTGGCCGAGGAGAAGGAGCGGCTCAAGCGGGACCTCGAAGCGCGCGCACGTGGCGAAGAGGTCGCAATCGAGAAGCAGCCCGATCCCGCGCTCGAGGAGGTCCACTTCGAGGTCGCCGAACTCCGCGGCCGTCTCGACAACATCGAGTCGCTGCTCGAATCGCTCCTGCGCAAACTCGGCCAGTAGGGGGCGCGCCATGGCCTCCCGGGAGTCCGTCATCATCGGCGTCACTCTGAAGCATCTCGTTGCGGCGCTTCCGCGTGCGCGCTTCGGACTGGCGTCGCGCCCGCGCCGCCGAGCCGCGTGGGCACGCGCGCTCAGGCTCGCCTTCGAGGAGCTCGGTCCGGCGTTCATCAAGCTCGGACAGCTGATCTCGGTGCGCCCCGACGAGTTCTCCGAGGAGCTCGTCACGCAGATGCGCGCCATGCAAGACGCGGTCCCCGCGCTTCCGGCGCGCGCGATCCGCGACGTCATCATCACGGAGTTCGGCGTGCCGCCCGAGCAGCTGTGGGCGACCTTCGACAACGAACCGCTCGCCTCGGCGTCTATCGCGCAGGTGCATCGCGCAACGCTCGCCGACCCGTACCGACCGGTCTGGGGCGAGACGCTGCCAGCGGGCGCGCGACGTGGTCGTCAAGGTCGTGCGGCCCGGTGCCGCCGAGTCGATCCGCACGGACATCGTCGTTGCGCGCAAGCTGCTCGACCCGCATCGGCCGGACCGCCTTCGGCAGACGAGTCGACCCGGTGGCGCTGCTCGACGAGTTCGCGGTGACCGTCGAGCGCGAGCTCGACCTGCGCATCGAGGGGCGTGTGGCCGACCGGTTCCTCTTCGACTTCCGCGACGACCCGAAGGTCGTCGCGCCGCGCATCGTCTGGCCCCGCAGCACCGCCAAGGTGCTCACGATGGAGTTCATGCGCGGCTGGAGGCTCACCGATATCGAGGAGGCGAAGGCGGCTGGCGTGGACACCTTCGCGCTTGCGGTGCACGGCGCCACCGCGTTCATGCGGCAGGTGTTCGTGTACGGGCGCTACCACGCCGACCTCCACCCGGCGAACCTGTTCGTGACGCCCGACAACACGATCGCGTATCTGGACTTCGGCATCACCGGCTATCTGACGCCGGAGGAGCGCGATGAACATCACGCAGGTGATGGCGGCGCTCGTGTACCGCGACCCGGACCGCGCGCTGAAGTACTCCGCCGAGCTGGGCGTCAACGTGCCCGACGACCGCATCGAGCCGGTTCGCCGCGGTCTGGGCGAGCTGCTCGACGGCACCACGCGTCCGGACGGCACGCGCGACTTCGCGCACTTCGGCCTCGGCTTCCTGAAGCTCCTGCGGCGAGCACGGCATCAAGATCCCGAGCGGTTACGGGCTGCTCATCAAGTCGCTCGCGACGGTGGAGGGTGTGGCGCGGGCGCTCTATCCGGAGATCGACATCGTGGCCACGGCGCAGCCCTTCACCACGCGCATCCTCGGCCGGGCGATGGGGGACCCGGCGCGGTTGTACGAGCGCATGCCGATGGCGATCAGGGCGGCACTGCGGGAACTTGTGGCGTAGACGCGCCGGGGGGCGCGGGAGACGGGGGGCGTCATGAACGAGCAGGTAGTGCTGCGGCGGAAGCGCTTCGGAGGGCTGGCGTACGGTGGCGTGGGTCATCGGGGCCGCGGTGTGCGCCGCGGTGCTGGCCACGGCGGTCTTCATGGTGGGGATCGGTATCGCCGAGGCCTCGGCCATCGCATTCGGATTCACGGAGCAAATCGGGGTCCCGGTCTTCGCGGTGATGCTCGCACTCGCGGTCGTCACGTACGGCGCGCTCATCCACCTGATCGTGCGTGCGATCGGCCGGTCGGCCGAGGTGCCGTGGGTGATATGGCCCGCGATGGCGGTGCTGCCGGCGTTGTGGAGCGTGATCGCCATCGTCGAGCCCGCAGGCGTGCTCGAGCCGACCCTGGCGGTGCTGAACCTGGTCGGGATCGCGCTCGGGTTCGTGACGCTGGGCGAGTGCCGCTGGACGAAGCGGTGATCGGCATGAAGGGTCGGAGCCGCCAGGCTGACGGGCTGGTGCAGGCGATGAGCGCGGCGCTCACGTTCGCCGTCCTGACCGCCGTGGTGATGGTGGCTGCGCCGCTCTCGCTGGAGGCCCCCTTCGTGGGGATTCTGATCACCGGATCGGACTCAGCGTGGGCGATCGGCGGTTCGTTCGTGGTGGCCCTCCTGCTCTTCGGAGCCCTGGCACGCGGGATCGTTCGCGCCGCGATCGGCAGATGGCCCGCGCGCGAGCGGTCACTCCGGGTCGGCGTGCTGGCTGTCCCGGTCGTGGCGCTCGGATGTCTGTTGGTGCCGGACACCGTGGATGAGCATGTCGCGACGATGGCGACCGTGAGCCTGCCCGCGGTGTTCGCTGTCGCGGTGGGGGCGGCCGCCGCGTGGATCGGGCGGTCGCGGGCTCAGCGCTCGCCGTCGTCCGCGCCGAGCTCGCTGTCGAACGACCCGGAGCGGTAGCCCTCCAGGTCCTGCGCCACGAAGCTGAAGCCGGCCTGCTTCACCGCTGCGGCAAGCTGCTCGCGCAGTGCGAAGGCGCGCTCCATCTCGGCCGGGTCCACCTCGACACGCGCTACGTTGCCGTGCGCGCGGATGCGCACCTGCCGCAGGCCGAGCGCGCGGGCTGAGGCCTCGGCGGTGGCGATGCGCTCCAGCGCCACCTCGGTGATGGGCGTTCCGTACGGGAAGCGTGTCGCCAGGCATGCGCCGGCGGGCTTGTCCCAGTTTGGAAGGCCGAGCTGCTCGGCGAGCATCCGGATCTCGTCTTTGTGCAATCCGACCTCAAGCAGCGGGCTCACCACGCCGAACTCCACGGCCGCACGGCGGCCCGGCCGGCGGTCGCCCGTGTCGTCGGCGTTCGTGCCGTCGAGAACCCAGGTGATGCCGCGCGCGGTAGCGATGGTGCGCAGAAGCGCGAACATCTCGGCCTTGCAGTAGTAGCAGCGGTCGGTAGGGTTTGCCTGGAAGCGGGGATCGGTGAGTTCGTAGGTCTCGGCCTCGTGCAGCTGCAGGCCCAGGTTGCGGGCGGTCGCGCGGGCTTCATCGACCTCCGCTGCGGGGTGGACGTCCGAGACCGCGAGCACAGCGATACACCGTTCGCCAAGTACGGCATGAGCGGCGAACGCGAGGAGCGTGGAATCCACACCCCCGGAGTACGCCACGAGGGCGCTTCCGAGGTTGTTAAGGCGATTCCTAAGATCGTCGTACTTGCGTGTCAGGGTCGGCACAATGCGCTCCCTTACGATACCGAGTAAGCGTATCGTACATGAGTGTTCCCCGCGGCAAGGGGAATAGGTGCTAGAGAGGCCGCGACGAGGGGGTCATATGTCGGACGAGAGCCGGGCCAGTATCGAGCACATGAGCGGGGAAGACCAGGTGGTGGAGCCGCCTCAGGAGTTCTCCGGCAGAGCGCCGTCATTCCGGATCGCGCTACCTACGAGGGATGTACCGGCAGTCGATCGACGACCCGGAGACCTTCTGGGGAGATGCTGCACGCGACCGAACTCGACTGGATCAAGCCGTTCGAGACGGTCAGGAGCGGCGGGTTCGAGAACCTCGACTATCAAGTGGTTCGAGGACGGCAAGCTTAACGTCTGCGGCCAACTGCCTCGACCGGCACCTCGGACACGTGGCGGCGCAACAAGGCAGCGCTCATCTGGGAGGGCGACGACGGCAAGCTCGCGCACCTTCACCTACCAGCAGCTGCATCACGATCGTCAGCCGCTTCGCGAACGTGCTCAAGAAGAAGGGCATCGAGCCCGGGTGACCGGGTCGCCGATCTACCTGCCGATGATCCCCGAGCTCCCGATGGCGATGCTCGCGTGCGCGCGTATCGGCGCCATCCACTCGGTCGTCTTCGGTGGCTTCTCGGCAAGCGCGCTCAGGGAGCGCATCCAGGACTGCGGAGCAAAGCTCCTGGTGACCGCCGACGAGGGCATCCGCGGCGGACGCAAGGTGGCCGCTCAAGGTGGCGGCCGACGAGGCGCTCTTCGAGTGCCCGAGCGTCGAGGCGTGCATCGTGGTCAAGCGCGGCAGCGGCGACGTGGACATGGAGCCGGGCCGCGATACCTGGTGGCACCAGGAGGTCACCGCGCCCGAGGTGCGCAAGCCGTGCCCGCCCGAGCCGATGGGCGCCGAGGACCCGCTCTTCATCCTGTACACGTCAGGCTCCACCGGCAAGCCGAAGGGCGTGCTGCACACGACGGCCGGCTACCTGCTGTACACGACGATGACTTTCAAGACGGTCATGGACTACCGCGACGAGGACGTGTACTGGTGCACCGCCGATATCGGCTGGGTCACCGGCCACAGCTACATCGTGTACGGCCCGCTCGCCGCCGGAGCCACGTCGCTCATGTTCGAGGGCGTCCCGACGTACCCGGACCCTGCGCGGTTCTGGGCCGTCATCGAGAAGTACCGCGTGAACACGTTCTACACCGCGCCCACGGCCATCCGCGCGCTCATGCGCCACGGCGCCGGCTGGCCGCAGCGCTACGACCTCTCGTCGCTCCGGCTGCTCGGCACGGTGGGCGAGCCCATCAACCCCGAGGTCTGGACGTGGTACCACGACACCATCGGCCGCGGCGAGCTGCCGATCGTGGACACGTACTGGCAGACGGAGACCGGCGGCTTCCTCATCACGCCGTTCCCGGGCGCCACGCCGCTCAAGCCGGGCTCGGCATCGTGGCCGTTCTTCGGCGTAGTGAGCCGAGGTCGTGCGCGAGGACGGGAGCCGCGCCGAGCCGGGCGAGGGCGGCTACCTCACGCGTCAAGGGGCCGTGGCCGGGGATGATGCGCGGCACGTGGGGCGACCCGGACCACAGCGCGCATGCGCGAGGTGTACTTCGAGCGCTTCCCCGGCCGCTACTTCACCGGTGACGGCGCGCGCGTGGACGCCGACGGCGACTTCTGGCTGCTCGGCCGCGTGGACGACGTCATCAACGTGAGCGGGCACCGCATGGGCACCGCCGAGATCGAGAGCGCGCTCGTGAGCCACGACGCGGTGGCCGAGGCGGCGGTCGTGGGCTTCCCGCACCCCGTCAAGGGCGAGGGCATCCACGCGTACGTCGTGCTTGCGCGACGGCCAGGTGGCGTCCGACGACCTCGCGACGATCCTCAAGGGCCACGTGCGCAAGATGATCGGGCCGATCGCGCAGCCCGACAGGATCCAGTTCGCGCGCGACCTGCCGAAGACGCGCAGCAGCAAGATCATGCGGCGCATCCTGCGCAAGATCGCCGCGGGAGAGACGCGAGATGGAGGCGTTCGGCGACCTTTCGACGCTCGCCGACCCGAAGGTCGTGAAGGACCTGCTCGCCGGGGTCTAGAGGGGGAGACGTGGACGATAGCGACGCAACGCAGCCGATGGAGGCCGTTTCCGCCGAGGACGCGACGCAGGTCATGTCGCCGGTCGATGAGCCTGCCGGACCGGCGACCGATGGGAGTGACAGCGAGGGCCCCGGCCCCACGCCGCCCCGGAAGGTCGCGGTCGCGCGGGTCTGGTTCGCGGTGGCGGTGATCGCGGTGCTGCTCGCGGCAGTGGGGATCGGCGTGTTCCTCGGGACTCGCAAGGACGAAGCGCCCGAGGTTGCGGAGAATACGGCGGTCGCCGAGGTCGTCGTGCCCGATCTTCGGGGCATGACGCTCGAGCGTGCCACGCAGGACGCGGAAGCAATCGGTCTCACGATCGGCGAGAGTGCGACTGCGGTCGTCGAAGAGTCCGTGACCCCCGCTGGCACCGTCCTCAGTCAGGACCCGCTGCCCGGGGCGAAGGTCGAGCCCGGATCGGCGATCGCGCTCGTGATCGCCGAGGCGCCAGCCGAGCCACCCGCCGCCAACACAGGGGGGACGTCCGGCACCACGCCATCGGGCAGCGCCGATCCCGCCGTCACGCCCCCGCCGCCCCCGGACGACGTGTCCATCGCTGACCTCGGCGAAATGGTGGTTGCGCCGAAGGCGATCGACCTCAGCATCTTCCAGGTGCAGCAGTGGACCAACGTGCTCGAGCACACCGGCAGCGCGGCCGAGTGGACGAGCGGCGCGGTGGCTCTCGGCGCGGGCGACAAGCGCGTCATCCTGAGCGGCGACGGCCCGACCGGCTACCTCGTTGCGGTCTGGTCCTGGGACGCCGCAGTCGACACGGATTGGAAGCTTGAATCGGTCGTGGTCTCCGCACCGGGCGGCGCGCCCTTTGAGACCGCGCTGAGTGCGCCGGCGGGTACGACCACATTCATGGTGAAGTCCCAAGACACGTCCGTGCTCTGGACGGTTCAGGTGCAGGAGAAGAAGTAGTGGTACCAGGCGAGACCCCGCGCGGCAACGCGAGACCGCCAGGTCCGCCGAAGCGCAGGTGAGGTGTTGAACATGGGGGGTATCGAGGAGCGGCCGTACGCCGAGACGGCCCCGATGGAGCGCGTGACCGAGGCGCGCCGAGCACGCAGGGTCTGGCCGATCATCGCAGGTGTGCTGGCTGCGGTCGTGCTCGGCCTCGCAGCCTGGCTCGTGTTCTTCGCCAAGCCCACGGTGGTCGTCCCCGACCTGGTCGGGATGGATGTAGCCCGGGCCACCGAGGAGCTCGATGGCGCGAACCTCGTGCTCGGGGACCTGACGCTCGAACTCGCCGAGGCCTCGGAGGCCACGTCCGGCACCGTGCTCGCTCAATCGCCATCTCCGGGAACC
The DNA here is from genome assembly GCA_963700295.1 of uncultured Actinomycetes bacterium. Lineage (GTDB taxonomy): Bacteria > Actinomycetota > Coriobacteriia > Anaerosomatales > Anaerosomataceae > UBA6100. The sequence goes on from CAVOWY010000012.1 coordinate 27,051, forward strand.
AAAGCGGAGCGCGGCGATGCCGTGACGCTGACCGTGGCGGTGGGTGCGGCGGTCTCTGCCGAAGCGGGCGTAACGGCCGAAGAGGCGAACGGGGAAGTGGCGGAGGCCGTCGCGGAGGCCGATGCCGAGGAGGAGGCCGAAGCCGAACCGGCGGCAGAGCCCGAGCCCGAACCAGAACCGGAGCCCGAGCCCGAACCCGAACCGGAGGCGGAGCCCGAACCGACCCTGACGACGATTCTCACGGCCTCAGGCGAGGGCGACTGGGTGAGCCCGCCGTTCGACGTGCGAACCAACCGCCTGACATACGTCGTCGTGATCTCGTGTCCGGACTCCGGGCTCTTCACGTTCACGCTGCCGGGGGCGACAACGATCCCGACGAGCTGGGGCCTGATGTCCACCCCGACACCCGTCAAGCACGAATGGGAGCACGGGGTGAATCCCGGAACGTGGCGCTTCCACATCGACGCGCCTAACGGCGGCAAGTGGTCGTTCAAGATCAGAGAGATGCGCTAGCACTCGGATCAAACGCACCGCGCGCGGCTGACTCAAGCGCGGGGACCAGGTGCCGCCGGAGGCTCTCCGGGTCGGGTGGCGCCCCTTCGGCATCGGTCACATCGAAGACGTCTGCCGCTACGCCGCCGATGGTCGTGATGGCCGCCCGACGGATGTCGAGGCCCTGCGAGGCGATGGCGCGGGCGAGGTCGTGCAGCAGGCCTACGCGGTCGGCGGCGCGGACGCGCACGCCGGTCGTGAACATCCCGCGTGGCCGGATCTCCACAGTGGGGACGGTCGAGGCCGAGGGAGCTGAGGGGTAGTGCTTGCGCCGCTCGGCGAGGCGCGTGTCGAGATCGAGCGCACCGGTGAGCGCGAGTCCGAGTGTGCGCTCGAACGTGTTCCAGGTGCCGGTGTCGGCCGCCGCGCGCGTGGCCGAGGTCACCACGAACGTGTCGAGCGCGATGCCGCTCCGGTCGGTGAACGCCTCGGCGGAAAGCGCGCCGAGTCCCGCAAGCGCGAGCGAGCCGCTCACGATCGCGAAGAGCCCCGGGCGGTCGCGGGTCACCACGTCCACCAGCCAGGTGCCGTCGGCGGGACCGACGCTCACGCTGAACGAGAAGCGGCCCGGGGCCCCGGGCCCGGCGATCGACCGCGCGAGGCGTGCGTCGCGCAGCACGTCATCGTCGGTGCGGCGTGCCAGGTAGCGCAGCGGTGCGTGCGCGAGAAAGTCGAGCACCGCCCGCGATGCACCCACGGAGGCGGCCGCCCGTAGCGCCGAGGCGCGGGTGGCCTCGGCGGCGGCCACGATGCCGGCTCCGTCAACGTCGGGCGCAAGCGCGTCCTCGAGCTTGGCGGCGAGATCGCCGATGAGTGCGGCGCGCCACGACGTCCAGACCTCCGGGCCGGTGGCCCGCATGTCTGCGACCGTCAGGGCGTAGAGCGGCGCGATGAGCCGGGCTTCGCCAAGCCGGGCAGCGGCCGCAAGGATGGCGTCCTCGTCCGAGGGGTCGGTGTGTGCGGCCAGGTCCGACAGCAGCAGGTGCTCGGTCACGAGCTTTCCGGCGAGCCTCGCGTGCGTGGCGTCCAGGCCGAAGGCGACAGCCGCGGTCTCGGCCACTTCGCTTCCTCGCGCGGCGTGTCCTGGTGACGCGTCGCGCTTGCCGGCGTCGTGGGCGAGGGCGGCCACGAGCGTCACGTCGCGCATCGTCGGCTCCACGCGGTCGGCGCCGAGACCGTCGAGTTCGGCATGCGTCGCCTGGAGCGCGCGCAGGCAGTGGGCGCCCACGGTGAAGCGGTGGGAGAGGGCCGGACGCCGGAGCGGCATGAGCGCGCCGAAGCCGGGAAGCCGCGCTTCGAAGCGTCCGTGGAACGCCGCATGCTCGGCTGCCGCGAGTGCATCCTCGCCGCCGCCGGCGAACCGCCGGAGGTCCTCGAGCGTCACGTCGCTTCCCGTTGGCGGCACACCGCTGCCGAAGCGGGTGCGTACGGCGAGCAGCGTGTGATGCACCTGCTCGAGCGCATCCTGAACCGCCTGAGTGTCGAGACCGTCGATCTCAGCCGCATCGAGCGTGAGCTGGTTGCCCCCGCGCGGATCGGCACGATGGAGAGCCCATCTGGCGGCGGTGAGCGTGTGCTGCGCGGCCGCGATCGCCGCGGCCTCTGACGTGGTGAGCAGCTCGGCCGCAGTGAGCGGCTCGAGTCCCGGGCAGGGCTCACCCGCGCGCAGCGTGGCGTGCCAGGTCAGCTCGTCGAGGTCTCGCTGGCCGCCCGCGCCGTCTTTGATATCCGGCTCGAGCAAATAGGGCGAACCCGGCCGCTCCCGTTCGAGGATCGCCAGGCGCAGGCGCCTCGCGTCTTTGCGCAGCCGCCGGAACGTATCGGTGACTACGCGCGCGCCGAGTGTCTGCATCGCCGGCGAGGAAGCGCGCGGTCATGAACCCGGTGGCGTTCTGGACGTCCTCTGCGACCGCCAGCACCTGGCCCTTTGGCGTCCGCACCTGGTGCCCCACAACGAGGCCGGCGTCCCACAGCGGGTAGAGCACCGCCCGTACGAGCGGGTCGAGATCGGTCTTGGTGCCCTTGGATACGACGAGCAGGTCGATGTCCGAGCCGGGCAGCAGGCGACGTGCGCCGTAGCCGCCGAGCGCAAAGAGCGCGAACGGCGCCGAGACGGCCGACGAGGCCACCCCCGTGCGTTCGAGGATGGCCTCATCGGTGAGGTCGGACAGCATGCCGGCCGCGGCGGTACCCGGCTCGGCGGTCGCGATGAGTCCGCGTCCGCTCGGCGAGGTAGGCGTCCAGCGGCCCGCGCGCCACCATGACCGTCGCGTCCTAGAGCGCTTCGGGGCCGCGTTCGCCCGTACGGATCCGGACCGCGCCCTCGCAGTCGTACGTGAACACCTTGCCGTCGCCGATCTTGCCGCTGCGGGCCGCCTCGACGATCGCATCCTCCACCTTCGGGGCCAGCGCGTCGTCCACGATGACCTCGATCTTCACCTTCGGCACGAAATCCACGGTGTACTCGGCGCCACGGTAGATCTCGGTGTGGCCCTTCTGGCGGCCGAAGCCCTTCACCTCGTAGGCGGTGAGTCCGGCCACGCCCAGTACGTGCAGCGCGTCCTTCACGTCGTCGAGCTTGTGCGGCTTGATGACCGCTTCGATCTTCTTCATCACGTACTCCTTCTCACTCGGCGGCTTACGCCACGGTCTCGGTCTGGACGAAGTCGGGGTAGGCCCGGTTGCCGTGCTCGCCGATGTCGAGGCCCTCGAGCTCCTCTTCCTCGCTCACACGCACGCCCATGGTGACCTTGATCAGCATCCACGCGGCGAGTGACAGAGCGAAGACGAACGCGCCCACCGAAGCTATACCCGCCAGCTGGTGCAGCAGTAGATCCAAGCCGCCTCCGAAGAAGAGGCCGTCACCGGTGGTGCCGGGCGCGAACTTGTCCTGCGCGAAGAGGCCCACCGCGAGCGTGCCGAAGATGCCGCCCATACCGTGGACCGCGAGCGCGCCCACCGGGTCGTCGAGCTTGAGCTTGTCGAGCAGCAGCACGCCGAATACGACGAGGGCGCCGGCGAGCCCGCCCGATCACGAGCGAGCTACCCATGCTCACGAACGCCGTGCTCGCGGTGATGCCCACCAGTCCGCCGAGGGCGCCGTTGATGGTCATGCCGATGTCCGGCTTGCCGAGCACCTTCCACGCCACTGCGGTTGCCATGAGCGCCCCTGCGGCTGCGGCGAGGTTGGTGGTGACGATGATGTGCGAGATCGCGCCCGGGTCGGCAGCCATCGTGGAGCCGGGGTTGAAGCCGAACCAGCCGAACCACAGCACGAGCGCGCCGGTCATGGCCGAGGTCATGTTGTGACCGGGGATCGCGTTGACCTTGCCGTTCTTGCCGTACTTGCCGAGGCGCGGACCGAGCACGAGGATGCCGGCGAGCGCCGCCCACGCGCCGGTGGAGTGCACCACCGTGGAGCCTGCGAAGTCCCAGAAGCCAAGCTCGGCGAGCCAGCCGCCGCCCCAGATCCAGTGACCGACGATGGGGTACACGAACGCCACGAGGATGAACGAGAACACGATGAACGAGAAGTACTTGATGCGCTCGGCCACCGCGCCCGACACGATCGTGGCGGCGGTACCCGCGAACACCAGCTGGAAGAAGAACTTCGCCATGAGCGGTACGCCGGTCCAGCTGAGCGCCGAGTACACACCTGAGTAGGCGTCACCCACGGCCGGGCTGTTGTCGGCGCCGCCCACCATCAGGAGGCCCTTGAGTCCGATGAAGCCGTTCCCGTCGCCGAACATCAGCCCCCAGCCGATCACCAGGAACGCGATCGACGAGACCGCGAACACGATGAAGTTCTTGGAGAGGATGTTGACGGTGTTCTTCGCCCGCGCGAAGCCCGACTCCACAAGCGCGAAGCCGAGGTTCATGAAGAACACCAGCATGCCTGCGAGGAGCACCCATACGGTGTCCAACGCTACCTGTACGTCCATGTGCCACCTTCCTTCATGGTTCCGGTCCCGGGGGAGCGGCTGCTCGGCCACGCCCGCATCACGACTCTCAGGGTGACTTGCGCATGTTTCGGGTGCGTGTCACCGGAGTGAAGGTTGGGTGGCCTTCCAGAGCGAACGTGCGTTCGCTTTGCACCGGGCGTAGAATAGGGAGTTGCAGCGAAACAGCCCTGTCTCCCGCACGGAAGGTTCACTCCCCGATGTCACTCGACCGCATCTCGATTCGTGGCGCCCGCGAACACAACCTCAAGAACATCGATCTCGAGATCCCGCGCGACCAGCTTGTGGTGATCACGGGTCTCTCGGGTTCGGGCAAGAGCTCGCTCGCGTTCGACACCATCTACGCCGAAGGGTCAGCGCCGGTACGTGGAGTCGCTCTCGGCGTATGCGCGCCAGTTCCTCGGCCAGATGGACAAGCCCGACGTGGACCACATCGAGGGCCTGTCGCCCGCCGTCTCGATCGACCAGAAGACGACCTCGAAGAACCCGCGCTCCACGGTTGGCACGGTGACCGAGATCTACGACTACCTCCGCCTGCTCTTCGCGCGCGTGGGCATCCCGCACTGCCCCGTGTGCGGTCGCACGATCGAGAAGCAGACGCCCGAGCAGATCGTGGATGCCATCCTCGAGCTGCCCGAAGGGACGAAGTTCCAGGTGCTCGCGCCGATCGTGAAGGGGCGCAAGGGCGAGTACCACAAGCTCTTCGAGGATCTCAAGACCGAAGGGTTCACGCGCGTGCGCGTGGACGGCGAGGTCAAGACGCTCGACGAGGAGATCCCGCTCGACAAGAAGTTCAAGCACACGATCGAGGTCGTGCTCGATCGGCTGGTGATGAAGGAGTCCATCCGCCTGCGCTTGTCCGAGAGCGTGGAGATGGCCCTCAAGCTCGCCGCGGGCACGCTCACCGTGGCCGTTACCGACGGCGAGGAACTCGAGTTCTCGCAGGCGCTGGCGTGTCCCGAGCACGGCTTCTCGATGGACGAGCTCGCGCCACGCGACTTCTCGTTCAACTCGCCCTACGGCGCCTGTCCCGAGTGCCTCGGCCTCGGCAGCCGTCTGGAGGCGGACCCCGACCTCATCGTGCCCGATCCGACGCTCACGATCGCCGAGGGGGCCATCAAGCCGTACTCGGGCAACCTCAACTACTACCCGCAGCTCGTGGAGGCCGCGGCCAAGCACATCGGCGTGTCGATCGACGTGCAGTGGAACGAGCTGCCCGAGGGTGCCCGGCACAAGCTGCTGCATGGATTCGGCGACGAGAAGATCCGGCTGGACTACACCACGCGCGACGGGCGCGAGACGTTCTGGTACACGCAGTACGAGGGTGCGCTCGCGAGTGTGACGCGGCGGCACGACGAAACCGAGTCCGAGATGAGCAAGGAGAAGCTCGAGGAGTACATGGCGGTGATCCCGTGCGCCACATGCGGCGGGGCTCGCCTCAAGCCCGAGATTCTCGCGGTCACGTGCGGCGGCATGAGCATCAACCAGGTGACGAGAATGGCTGCCAAGGACTCACTCGAATTCTTCGAGGCAGCCCAGCTGCTCACCGAGCGCGAGCAGGTCATCGCCGGGCGCATCATCAAGGAGATCAAGGAGCGCCTTCGCTTCCTGGTCGACGTGGGGCTGGATTACCTGACGCTCGAGCGGGGCACCGCCACGCTCTCGGGCGGGGAGGCCCAGCGCATCCGGCTTGCCACGCAGATCGGCAGCGGCCTGGTGGGCGTGCTCTACATCCTCGACGAGCCGTCGATCGGCCTGCACCAGCGCGACAACGCGCGGCTCATCGCCACGCTCGAGCGTCTGCGCGGACCTCGGCAACACGGTCATCGTGGTGGAGCACGACGAGGAGACCATCCGCTCGGCGGACTTCGTGGTGGACATGGGACCGGGCGCTGGCGAGCATGGGGGCGAGCTCGTGTGCGTGGGTACACCCGACAAGCTGCTCGCATGCTCCGAGTCGCTGACGGGCAAGTATCTGTCCGGTGAGGTGGCCATCCCGATCCCCGGAGAGCGCAGGACCGCCGAGCGTGGACACATCGTCTTGAGCGGTGCACGCGAGAACAACCTGAAGGACATCGACGTGGCTTTGCCGCTCGGCAACCTCACGGTCGTCACCGGCGTGAGCGGCTCGGGCAAGAGCTCGCTTGTGGCCGACACGCTCGCCCCCGCGCTCAGCAATGCGGTCTTCCGCACGCGCCACCGCACGGGCAAGTACGCCCGCATCGAGGGGCTTTCGGAGATCGACAAGGTCATCACCATCGACCAGAGCCCCATCGGCAGGACGCCGAGGAGCAACCCCGCCACCTACACCGGGGTGTGGGACGACATCCGTGCGCTGCTCTCGTCGACCAACGAGGCGAAGGCGCGAGGCTACTCGCAGGGGCGCTTCAGCTTCAACGTGCGTGGCGGCCGCTGCGAGAACTGCAAGGGCGACGGGCAGATCAAGATCGAGATGCACTTCCTGCCCGACGTGTACGTGCCGTGCGAGGTGTGCAAAGGCGCGCGGTACAACCGGGAGACACTGCAGGTCACGTACAAGGGCAAGAACGTGGCGGAGATCCTCGACATGTCGGTGGAGGAGGCGCTCACCTTCTTCGAGAACATCCCGAAGATCCGCCGCAAGTTCCAGACGCTCTACGACGTGGGCCTCGGCTACATCCGGCTCGGACAGCCGGCCACCACGCTTTCGGGCGGCGAGGCGCAGCGCGTGAAGCTTGCGAGCGAGCTGCAGCGGGTCTCCACCGGGCGTACGTTCTACATCCTCGACGAGCCCACTACGGGCCTCCACTTCGACGACGTGCGGCAGCTGCTGCAGGTCCTGCAGCGGCTCGTTGATGCCGGGAACACCGTGCTCGTGATCGAGCACAACCTGGATGTCATCAAGAGCGCCGACCACATCATCGACCTCGGTCCTGAAGGTGGGGACCGGGGCGGACGCATCATCGTGGCGGGAACGCCGGAGGACGTGGCCGCCGAGCCGAAGTCGCACACGGGGCGCTTCCTGAAGCCGGTGCTCGAGGGTCGCGGCGCGAGCGTGGCGCCGGAGTACGGGTAGGAGGCGGGTATGGCCGAGTCGCAGACGGCACACGAGTTCATCGAGCGGCTGGCGCGTCGGCTGGCCGAGAGCGGCTACGCGGTCTCGCCGCTTGCCGGGGACGTCCCCGGCAAGCTCGCGATCAAGCGCGGACATAGCGCCGGCATCTTCCTGCCGTTCACCGATTTCATCTTCCTGCACGACCTCGACGAGGTGTGGATGAGCCACGGCGACGAACTCGAGGCGCTCCACCAGCGAAACCGGGCCGAGGGCGAGTCGCACATGAAGGTGCCGCGGGCGATGCGGTACCGCGTGCCCAACACGGTGACGTTCTGCGTGTCGACCAAGCCGGTCTCCGCCGAGATGATCGAGGTGGCCCAACGCAGCCGGCACGCGGTGAACTCGGGCGAGAAGAACTCGCTCTACCTCGTGGACCTCTCGAGCGGCACGTTCTACTCACAGGGGCTCGAGGTCGACCGGTTCTCGCGCTACGGCGGGGAGTGGAGCCCGAACGTGAACCCGTCGAACCGCATGGCACGCACGCTTGCGTGGCTCATGGCCGAAGACGAGGCGTCGTGACCGGCGCACCCGACATCGCCGCCCAACTCGGCCACGTGCCGGACTCCCCGGGCGTCTACCTGTGGAAGCAGGGCGACGAGGTGCTCTACGTCGGCAAGGCGAAGTGCCTGCGCAAGCGTATGCGGCAGTACACGGGTCTCCACGACGATCGCGCGATGGTCCCTCGGTTGATGGAGCGCGTGGACTCGTTCGACTACGTGGTGACCGGCACCGAGATGGAGAGCCTGATCCTCGAGGTGAACCTCATCAAGGAGATCCGGCCGCCGTACAACGTGGACTACAAGGACGACAAGAGCTTCCCGTTCATCGCGCTCACGCTCGACGACCCGTTCCCGGCGATCAAGTACACGCGCGAGAAGCACCGGAGCGGCACGCGCTACTTCGGCCCGTACACCGACGCGCGGGCGGCGCGCGAGACCATCGAGGTCGTGCGCAGGGTGTACCCGATCTGCCGCGCCACGTGTGCCGAGTGGAAGCGCGTGACCGCCAAGGGCGGTGCAGCCCGCTGGCAAGCCGTGCTTCGACTACCACGTGGGCAAGGGGCCCGGGCCGTGCGTCGGTGCGATCACCCCCGAGGCGTACCGCGAGCGCGTGGATGCTGTGGCGGCGTTCCTCGAGGGCAAGCAGGGTGCGGTCGCCGAGGAGCTCGAGCGGCGTATGCGCGAGGCCGCGGCCGACCTCGACTACGAGCGCGCGGCGCGGCTGCGCAACTCGCTCGCCGCCGTGCGCGCGGTGCTCGAGCGGCAGCGCGTGGTCTCCGACCGGCCGCTCGACATGGACGTGATAGGCATCGAGCGCGAGGAGACGATCGCCGGCGTGCACCTCCTCCAAGTGCGCGAAGGGCGCATCGTGGGCGCGAACGAGTTCACGCTCGACAAGGGGCTCGATGTGGGCGAGGCGGAGCTCATCGAGGGCTTCCTGCTCCGCTACTACGGCTCGGCGTCGCACGTGCCGCGGGAAGTGGTCCTGCCGGGTCTGCCCGAGAGCGCCGAGGCGGTGGAAGCGTGGCTCGCCTCGCTCCGCGGGACGCTCGTGCATCTTGTCGTGCCGCAGCGCGGCGAGAAGCGGGCGCTTGCCGAACTCGCCGAGACCAACGCGCGCCACTCGCTGTCGCGCTACAAGAACCGCACCCGCTACGACGAGGAGCGTCTCAACCGCGCGCTGCTCGAGCTTGAGAGCGCGCTCGCGCTTCCCGTTCCGCCGCTCCGCATCGAGTGCTATGACATCTCGACCCTCCACGGCCACTCCTCGGTGGGCTCTCTGGTGGTCTTCACCGGCGGTCGCGCTGACAAGGCGGCCTACCGCCGCTTCAGGGTGCGCATGCCTTCCGAGGAGAGCAACGACGTGGCTATGCTCGCCGAGGTGCTGCGTCGGCGCTTTGCGCGCGAGGAAGCGGGCGACACACGTTTCGCGAAGCGACCCGACCTGCTGCTGATCGACGGCGGCAAGCCGCAGCTGAACGCCGCGCACGCTGTGCTCGTGGACCTCGGGCTCGAGAACCTGCCGCTCGCCTCGCTCGCCAAGCGCGAGGAGGAGTTGTGGCTCCCCGGCTGGGACGAGCCGGTGGTACTTCCGACCGGTTCACCCTCGCTCTACCTCGTGAAGCGGGTGCGCGATGAAGCGCACCGTTTCGCGATCGAGTACCACCGGGAACTGCGGGGGAGAGCGATGAGCGCGTCTGTGCTCGACGACGTGCCCGGCGTGGGCCCCAAGCGCAAGAAGGCGATCCTCGCGAAGTTCGGCTCGCTCAAGAAACTCCGCGCGGCGAGCATCGAGGACATCGCAGCGATCTCGGGCGTGGGGCGTGATGTAGCCGAGGCGGTCGTCGAGGCGCTGCATGCGCAGGCGGATTCGCTGAAGATGCCTTCCGCTGATGGTCAGGTGTTGTGCTGAGAAATCGGGCACCCCGATGCACGAAGCCATAGCCGATGACCTCCTGCGACGCAGTCCCCCTTCAGTTATGCTGTGCAGCGGGCCACTAATCGCACCGGTCGCGCTGACTTGAATCCGAGGGGATCGATGGTTCCGGGGCGGGAGCCTGCGGAGCCAGTCGACGGTCTGGGGGGACGATGCCGATTCGCGCCAGCTTGAGACGTCTGTATGCTTGCATGGCGTCAGCGATGACGGTGTGCCTCGTGATGAGTTCCGTGGGCGCCCCCGCTTTTGCCGCCGACGAGGGCTCGGTTGTCGGGCATGTGTACGGACCCGATGGAATCACGCCACTTGAGGGTGTTCGCGTCTCGCTTGTGCTTGATGGCGAGCTGCACGAGACATACACCGACTCCGGCGGTGGTTATTCGTTCACCGGTCTTCGCCTGTGGATAGGGCAGATCGACTTCGATCCGAGCGAGTACAACATCACCCATGACCCGGATCTTGCGCCACCGCCACGTGCTTCTACCGTCGAGCCTGAGCTTGCGCCCGTTCCGCATGATGTAGTGCTCACGGAGTTCGGTTCAATCGCCGGACGGCTGCAATCCTCAGACGGAGAGTCACTGCAGGGCATCGAAGTGTCGGTGTTCTCATCGCGTGTGTCGGCCCACGCCTACACGGACGCGGGCGGATGCTACGAGTTCGACAGGCTTCCCCCAGGTACATTCAGCGTGCGCATCTCTGCAGAGGAGTACAACACCACGCACGAGGTCCAGTACCAGAGTGTCTCGCTGTCGTTTGTGGTTGTGTCCGCCGACATGGAGACTGTCGTAGACCAGACGCTGCTGAACTGGTGTTCGTTCTCCGGGCATGTCACGGACCCGCTCGGAGTGGCGTGCGCCGATGCGCGGCTGTATACCGTCAAGGCACCCTATACACAGTGGTCGTACGCCTGCACCACCAATGCTGCGGGCGACTATGCCTTCTCCCGCCTTGAGGGCTCCTACAGAGTCAAGGCTGTGGCGATCGACCAGAGTCTGTTGCCGTCCCAGTCGGACGTGATATCGGTCTCGATGGCATCGCACGCTTTCGTGGATTTCGCGCTTCGGCGAGGCGTTTCGATTAGGGGACGCGTGTGCCGACCGGATGGAGTGCCTCTTGAGAATGTCCAGGTGGTCGGCGGGACCGCCGCATCCGGGTGGATCGAAGACTACACCGATGCCAGCGGCGCATATGAGTTGCAGCCGTTTGACACTGGCAGCTATGAACTCCACTTCGATCCAACGAATTACGACTTGGACAACTCATCGGCCGAGCCCGATGTACAGTGCATGGACTACCCTGGCCTCATTGACGTGGCACAGGGGGGCGAGGCCGTCGAAGTCGACATGACCCTCCCGACGTGCCGCATCAGCGGACGCATTGTGGGCCCCGATGGGCTTCCGGTTGAAGGACTGCTTGTCTCAGCGATGGGTGACTACATCCTCGGCGATGCGTTCACGAATGGAGACGGGGAGTTCCTCATTGAGGACCTGTCCGGCGGCCGCTACACCGTCAGCGTCGATGCTGCCGCGTACAACGCGGCCTGTGAGCCCGATCTCGCGGGATTCACCTACTATGCCGACGTGAGCGTGTACTGGGGCGACGAGCAGCCACGTCTGGAATTCACCATGCACAGGGCGGGCATGATCATGGGGCATGTCTACGGCTCCGGCGGCATTCCGTTGGCAGGCGTCGCTGTGTGCGCAGATGGTCCGTCCGAAGAGAGCACGTGGTCAGGGCCTGACGGGTCGTTCGTGATCAGCGGGCTGTACCCCGGTTGGTACGCCTTGAGCTACGAAGCATCGTCCTACAACGAATCCCATGATCTGGACTACGAGAGCACGATCCGCCCGGAGATGTTGTATGTCGGCGAAGGCGGAGTGTTGGCTGGTGCAGACGCTAGCCTTGTCGCGATCAGCATGCCTCCACCGGTGCTGAGCGCCGTGTACCGCTTCTACAATGTGAGCAATGGCACGCACTTCTACACACCCTCGCCGGACGAGTGCGCAGCGGTGCGTGCGAAATGGTCGAACGTGTTCAAGTACGAGGGGGTGGGCTACTACCTGAATCCCGCCAACAATGCACAGCCCCTCTATCGATTCTACAATCGGAAGAGCCAGAGTCACTTCTACACGGCGAGCGACGACGAAGCGGCAACTGTGCTGGCCACGCTCGGGGGCGTATTCGCCTATGAAGGTCGCACCTACGCCGTCAACCCGACCGAAGTGCCGAATAGCATTCCGGTCTACCGTTTCTACAACAAGAAGAACGCCAGCCACTTCTACACGGCTTCGGTAGAAGAGCGCGATTCTGTGGCCGGTCGACTCAGTGCCGTCTACACCTATGAAGGACCGGCATTCTGGATCGGGCAGTAGCGTAGCTGCGCCCGTGTGTCGCTGGACAACGGCGCGGTCTCGCCACTCACGGCTGGGAACACGCGGTCGTTCCTCTGTTACCACGCTCGTGCTGGCCGAGGGCGCGGGGCAGCAGCGCTTCTGGATCTGGTCGGGGCTTGCCCTGCCGGCCGGTGTCGTGGCGATGGTTCTTCGGCTGCGCAGCGCCACCACCGGGAATGAACCATTTGATCGGGACTGACCCGGCCGCAGACCGATGGAGGTGCGTCATGACCCCAGCAAACGTCAGAGGCTCCGGCACTCGTGAGGATCCCTGGGTGCTGACCACGCCGAGCGGATCGTCAGAGTACCAGATGTATCGCGACGAAAGCGCGGACCCGCCGGCCCTCGTGTGTGTCGTCGGCAAGACGGTCCTCGGCTATCAACTGCGCGCGATCGACGATCTGCACGCGATGCTCAAGGAGCGTGGCGACTGGGTGCTTCTCGGAAGCGCTGACGAACAAAAGCCTGCCGCGGAAGGTACGGTCGAGGCGTGGGGGCGTTCGTCCGACAATCCCGTCGGTGGCTGGTATGGACTCAAGAAGGGGCTGCGGGGACGCTTCGGGATGTACATGCCGCCGCTGCTCGAGGCTCTCGGACTGGCGGAAGTCGAACATAATCCGCGCAACAATCGCATGCGCGCACTCTAGTCAGCAGCGTTTCGAACGCACGAACTGGAGACCCATGAAGGCAGTAGTGTGCACGGCCTACGGACCGCCTGAAGTCCTTGAGCTCCGGGACATCCCGAAGCCTGTCCCCAAAGACGACGAGGTGCTGGTCCGGGTCCGCGCCACGACGGTGAGCGCTGCCGACTGCGAGCTGAGGAGATTCGACTTCGCCCCTTGGATCTGGCTGCCGATGCGGCTTGCGTTCGGCATAATCCGACCCAGGCAACCCGTGCTCGGGCAGGAGCTTGCCGGTGACATTGAGTCGGTGGGCAAGGACGTCACCTCGCTCGAGAGGGGCGAGCGGGTCTTCGCGGCGACGGGCGTCGGGCTCGGGGCCTACGCGGAGTACGTCTGCTTGCGCGAGAACCCCCAGACCGGGGCGCTCTCGAGCATGCCGATCAACCTGAGCTACGAAGAGGCTGCGGCCGTGCCCTACGGGGGCGGGGAGGCCTTGGCGTTCCTACGGAAGGCCGACGTCCGGCACGGACAGAGGGTACTTGTCAACGGGGCGGGCGGGAGCTTTGGCACGTTCGCGGTCCAACTTGCCAAGATCCTCGGTGCCCACGTGACCGCGGTGGATGCCGCGCCAAAGCTCAAGATGCTGCGCGCGATCGGTGCGGACTGCGTTATCGACTACGCTCAGAACGACTTCACCGACAGCACGGAGACCTACGACGTCATCTTCGACGTTGTCCGCAACACACCGTCCGGACGCATGGTGATGTCACTGAACGAGAACGGATGCCTGCTCATGGCCAATCCGGGCTTCATGCAGTTCGTTCGCGCCAAGTGGGCGGCGAGGCGAAGCACGAAGCGAGTGTCGTTCGCGCCATCGACCGATACGAGT